>NZ_JAIFKB010000001.1:0-736332 GCF_019641445.1 Rhodococcus sp. DMU2021 | reverse complement strand
ACGCAAGATGTCCGTCTTTCACGTCAAACATCCGTATCAGCGGAACGCGCCCTATATCGGACGCCGCCCTGTCGTCCTCTCAGGCGACTCCGTCCCATCGCCATAAGTAAACGGTATTGTGCTTAGCCTCGATCTTTCGCGCGGATCACGTGTCGGACTGAGCAGCTTCGGATTCGGTGGGGAGACCGTGGATGCGGTGTGCATCCACGGTCGACTGCCCGACACGGTCGGGTGACGCCGAGGTCCACGGCCCCGGAAACAGTTCCTTCGTCTCGATGGAGCAGGTACGTGCAGGTCACGCAGGCGCAGGAAGCGCTGCGAGCCGATTCAGGCCGACCACGAAGGACATCGACATCCGGAGCTGTGATGGCAGCGGCAGACGAACACGGCGGACGTGTCGGGCGATCCTCCCCGCGATCGACAGCAGCCTCAGTCGTAGCCGTTTCGGCTCCCACCTGCGTGCCGGAACCTCGGTGAATGCGAGCATCTGCATCCACGCGGTCAGCTCGCATGCGAGCTGCACGAGCGCGAGCCAGATCCGGTTCTGATCGAAACCGTGCAGCGGAAGATTCTGCAGCCCAGTGACTTTCGCTGCTCGGATCCGGTCCTCGCACCGGGCCCGACGCCGGTGCCGCAGCTCCAAGTCCGGGAGTTGCCCGCGCCGGGGGTTGGTGACGAACGCGGTCAGGCGTAGGCCGTCCCGGTCGGTGAACCGCAACTGCGCACCCGGATGCGGCCTCTCTTTCCGGACGATCACCCGCATGCCTGTCGACACGACGACAGATCGAGCAGGCCGGTCAACTCCGTCACCCAGGCGCCGTCGCGGACCTGTCCGTCGGCGTCGTAGGCCGGGGTCCAGGCCCGATCAGGAACCAGGTCGATCGCTTCGGCGTGGGCGTCGGTCAACCCCAATCCGACCTGGGGGTCCCTCCCGCTCGCGGGGGCGTACGACAGG
The DNA here is from genome assembly GCF_019641445.1 of Rhodococcus sp. DMU2021. NCBI lineage: Bacteria > Bacillati > Actinomycetota > Actinomycetes > Mycobacteriales > Nocardiaceae > Rhodococcus > Rhodococcus sp. DMU2021. The sequence continues at coordinate 735,377 of NZ_JAIFKB010000001.1, read as the reverse complement.
CGCCGCTTGGTCAGATACTCGATCAGTTGGTGGGTGTCGCCGGCACCGTCGATGCGCACCAGCACCTTCTTCCCGACCCGGTATCCCGGGTAGAGCGGCAGCTGCGCGAGTGCGTCCTGCACGACGGTGATGGGGGTACCGCCCTGCACGTAGTGCTTGGGGGAGGATCGGCGGCGGTGTTCGATCCCGAGTTGCCCGGGCCGCAGCAGCATCGCGACGGGTTCACCGGTGCCGCCCACGCCGTGGTCGGCGAACGCGCACAGCAGATGGAAACCGAAGCCTCGCGTGAACGTCGGGGCGGCCTGTTCCTTCTCGGAATGCGCGGTGACCTTCGGTGACATCGATGTCGAGGACCAGCGGATGCGCTTCGTCGACGGCGTGCTCGGGAGCCGACGCACCGGCGGCGGTCCAGGCGTGGCGACGGGCTGTGGCGCGGGCCCGGTCGATCGCGGCGAGCGCGGTGTCGGCGTCGACGGCCAACACGCTGATCAGGCGGGAGACGGTGGGGTCGGAGGCCACCGCACCGAAGATCTCCGGGTGAGCCCGCAGTTGGCTGATGTCGGCGAGGCAGTCCCCACCGATCGCGAATGCCGTCGCGAGATCGAGCACGATCTTGTCGGGATCGTGTCGGGTCAGCGGTTTTCGATACGGTGCGAGCTCGGCTCGAGGTTAGGACGATCTGCTCCCCGATGAGCGTCGGTCCGCAAGCGCGGCACCCCGGCTGTCGTGTCGGTCATGACGGACGCAGATCCGGCCCGTAGCCCTCCACAGTGCGTCGCGCCGCGTCGGCAACCACATCGGTGAAGGAACCCCCGCTCTCCAGCACGCCGCGCGCAGCAGCTCCTGATCGACCGAGGGCGTCGGCTCGCCGCGTTCGATCGATGCCGTCGCCTGGGCGACCAATGCATACACCAAGGTGGCCAGCGTGACGGTCTCCTCGACGGTCGCGGGCACGTCCGCGATGCGGATTTCGAGGGTCGGATGATGCGCGGAGATCCGCACATCCCAATAGACCATTCGAGGATCCAGGATCGTGCCGGTGGTGAGCAGCGATTCGACCGCCGCGTCGTATTCCGCGGCCGAGGCGCACTGCGGGGGCAGTCCCGCGCTCGGCCAGCGCCCCCACCGCAGGTATCGCCAGCTGGCATATCCGGTGTCCCGGCCGTCGGTGATCGGCGAGTTGACGGTCAGCGCCAGCAGGGCGGGAAGCCATGGGCGCAGATGGTTGATGAGCTGGGCCGCGCGGTCACGATCGTCGACACCGATATGCACGTGGCATCCGCAGATCACGCCGTCGGCGACGCCACGATAGTGCTGTGCCATGCGTTGGTAGCGAGGCGTGGCGGTGACCGATCCGCTCGGAGGTTCGAAGATCGGTGTGCCGACCGCTACGAGCCGGCATCCTGCGCGCGCTGCGGCGTCGGCGGCCGTCGCGCGGGAGCGGCGCAGCTCTTCGCGTAGGTCCTGCAGGTGTGTACATACCGTGGTGGCGGTCTCGACCTGACACGGGGAGAGCTCGACCTCGAGCTCGATGCCGAGTGTGCGTCCGGCCGCGAGCACGTAGAGACTGCGCAGGAGGGGACGACCGGTACGGGGATCGACCAGGACGAATTCCTCTTCGACGCCGATCGTGGCCGCCGCCCCGCCGCGCACAGGAGCGGTGTCGGTCGGTCCTGTGGCGGCCATGGCGTTCTCCCCACTCGAGATCTTTCACTCTACGAAGGAAGAGCGGCCGGCGTGGGTGTACTGCAGTCGGAGATCTGTCTTACCGGACAGTGCGTGCGCGTTGCCGGTTGGCGGCGTGGCGGAGCTGCAGAATCCGCAGGCCCCCGGCGAGGCCGACGATCACCGCTCCGGCGATCGCAGCGAACAGCAGTGCCACACCCAGCGGCAACGAGAAGTCCCACGCGAACAGTTCGAGGGTGACGCTGTCCAGGTTCTGCAGGATGAACACCAACAGCAACAGCAGGATCAACACACCGACGATCAGGGCAGTCCACAACGCCCCGGTGCGGGTGCCTCTGATGCCTTTGCCCCGGGCGACGTCGGGATGCAGCCTGCTGGGAGCGTCCGGATCCGGTGTCGCCCCGGATGGGGGTACCGGAGTATCGCTACGTCGCGCGGGCGCCGAGAAATCGGGGTTCGAATCGTCAGGGCCCCTCGAGCTGGTCGTCATGTGCGATCGGGTACCCCGGCCCTGTTCCGGTTATCCCACCGGCAGAATCTTTGCGGTCAGTTCACGTCCCGGCTCCGCACCAGAATCCCGGTGGCGACCACTGCGACGGCAATGTAGGCGGCGACGGTGATGAGCGCCCTCGGTCCCGAGATCACATCCACCACCCCGGGTGTGCCCTCCCCTCCCCCGGTCACCGCGCCGACGAGCGATCCGGCTGCGGTTCCCGACAGGAAGGCCGTCACGTCCTCGACGAGCTGCAGCGCGGAGCCGACGCCTCGCAGCAGATTCTCGACGACAACCGTCCATACCAGCCCCAGGCCGACCGACAGCGCCGCACTGCGGGCGTAGGTGCCGAGGGCGAAGCCGATCGTTCCCCACATCATGAACACGAGGTACGCCGCACCCGCGGAGCGAAGAAGTGCGCCGGCCGACGGCATCGTGAGCGGTTGTGTTTCGATCGTGGCGAGCGAGACGGACACGACCGTGCACAGCACAGCGGTGACGACCACCATCGCGGCAACGATCACCGCAAGAGCGAGCAGGGCACCGATTGTCGGGCGCAGACGGCCGTGAGTGAACACGGTCTTCCACGTTCCCCAGCTGTACCCGTTCCCGGCGATGAGAGCACCCAGGACGAGCACGAGCGCACCACCGAACAACGGTGTGCCCTGGACCAGGACGTCAGGGATCGATTCGGGCAGGACGCTCTGCAGCAACGCTTCGGTCGGCTCCCCTTCCGTGGAGAAGCCGGCCGTTCCGGTCGTGTAGGAGACGTACGGGAATACGTAGCCGAAAACCATCGCGAGCAGGAACCACGTGCCGACCGTCGTCCACATCGCCGGCCACGAACGCAACCGGTACAACTCGGCACGCAAGCTCCGAGCAACGGTGTTGTGCCGTGCGGCAAGTGAGGTGGAATCGGAGTGCGAGCGGAGTGTCGAGGCGGACATGTCACGCCCCCTTCGTGGGTGTGGAACGAGTGGTCATTTCGAGGAACACGTCCTCGAGGATGCGTTCGGCCGGTCCGACCGACAACACATCCATGCTGTCGGCGACGAGCGCGCGGACGACGTCGGGCCGCGATCGGGCGGCAGATCCAGCAGCACCGAGTCGCCGTCGATTTCGAACCCGTTCTCTCCGGCGAGATCCGATGCGATCGAGACCACCCGATGCCCGGGCGTGCCACGAACTTTCAGCACCGCGTCGCCGAGCAGGGTGGAGACGGTCGTTTCGCGCACCGGGCGCCCGGTGACGAGATCGGCAGGATCGGTATTCGCTCCGCACAAAATGACGCAGGGCCTCGGGTGACACCCTCTCACCGAATGTCCCACCACGGGCGCCGCTTCTGTAGGAACGCCGTCACCCCCTCCGCGGCTTCCTCGGAACCGAACATCCGCGCCGAACGTGCTGCCAGGTCGTCTCCGTAACGATCGAAGTCCTCGAGGATCCGCTGCGTGACGAGGCGTTTCGATTCGGCCAGACCCTGCGGTGAGCAGGCACGGATCTCCGCGAGCAACTCCACCAGGACAGCGTCGGTATCGGACACCGACAGGGTGACGAGACCCTCGGAGGACGCCTCCTCGGGACCGAACCGTTCGCCGGTCAGGAAGTACCGTGCCGCTGCGCGCGGCGACAATCGCGGGAGCACGGTCAAGGAGATGATCGACGCGGCCAGACCGAGCCGTGCCTCGGTAAGTGCGAACGTCGACGCCGGCCCGGCGACCACGATGTCGCAGGCACCGATCAGACCCATGCCGCCGGCGCGGACGTGCCCGTCGATGCGGGCCAAGACCGGCTTGGGGAGCTCCAGGATCTGCCGGAGCAAGGCCGTCATGTCGCGGGTGCGTGCGGCAGCCGTTTCCTGCGCGGATCCGGAAGAGCCGCTCAGATCCGCTCCGGCACAGAATGTTCCACCGGTATGGGTGAGGATGACCGCGCGGACGGCGGGGTCGGCGGCCGCGTCGACGAGTCCGCGGCTCAGTTGGGTCAGCAGCGGTACGGACAGGGCGTTGCGGTTGTGCGGGGAGTCGAGGGTCAGTGTCGCAGCGCCGTGGTCGACGACGTAGCGCACCACCACCACCGGATCGGGTTCGGTCATGACAACTCCTTGATGTGGTGGCCCCCTTCGCTGTCGGGGCTCTCGACCGGTGCGGACACGTCGTGCGGGGTGAGGACAGCGAGGACGGTGCCGACGGCGACCTGATCGCCGACTTCGACGGCGAGCGTCGTGAGCGTGCCGGCAGTGGGTGCGGTGACGGTGTGCTCCATCTTCATCGCTTCGAGCCACACGAGCGGCCTCCCCGCTTCCACCACATCGCCGACGGCAGCGCCGAGCCGGATCACCGATCCCGGCATGGGTGCGAGCAGTGATCCTGCAGCAATTCGGGCGGTGGGGTCCACGAAACGCGGCACCGCAGTCAAGCGCACCGGTCCGAGCGACGAGTCGACGTGCACCGCGTCGCCGTATCGCGCCACCACAAAATGCCGGCGGACACCGTCGACGTCCAGAACCACGCGATCCGGGGCGAACCCGACGACACCGAGGTCGTCACGGCTGTCGACGTGGACACCGTCGCGGGTGACTCGGTAACGCACCACGTGGTCATTGTGGACGCCCGTGAATCGTGTGGCCTGCGGCTGCGAGGGCAGATTCCGCCATCCCGAGGGCAGTCCCGCATTCACCGTGGCAGCGGTGCGATTGGTGGCCGACTCCGCCAGAGCAGCGGCGATCGCGGACACCGCTTCCGCGTGCGCTGAGGCGAGCGGTGCCGACAGTTCCGTGAGTCCGTGGGTGTCGAAGAAGGCGGTGTCGGTCTCCCCCGCACGGAAGGCGGGATGTTTCAGCACCGCGACGAGGAGGTCGCGGTTGGTGACAATGCCGTGGATCTCGGTGCGCGTCAACGTCGATGCCAGCAGCCGCACCGCGCGGTCACGGGTCGGTGCGTACGAGATGATCTTGGCGAGCATCGCGTCATAATGGACCCCGACCTCCGATCCCGCGAGGACACCGGAATCGACGCGCACACCGGTGTGCCGGAGCACGTCGAACTCGCGTGCCTCCTGCGGCAGCGCGAAACGGTGCACGGTGCCGGACTGCGGTTGCCAGTCTCGGGCCGGGTCCTCGGCGTAGAGCCTGGCCTCCACGGAATGGCCGTGTACCGGGGGTGGTTCGGGGTCGAGGAGGTCACCGGCGGCGATGCGGAACTGGAGATCGACGAGATCGAGCCCGGTCGTGCATTCGGTGATGGGATGCTCGACCTGCAGGCGCGTGTTCATCTCCAGGAAGTGGAACCGCCCCGAGCGGTCCGCGAGAAACTCGACGGTGCCGGCGCCCTCGTACCCGATGGCCTGAGCGGCGCGCCGGGCGGCGTCGAACAGGCGTGGGCGCATCCCCTCGATCGCGTCGACGAGCGGCGAGGGGGCTTCCTCGATCACCTTCTGGTGGCGACGTTGGATCGAGCATTCGCGTTCGCCCACCGCCCACACCGTGCCGTGGCGGTCCGCGAGGATCTGGACCTCGATGTGCCGCCCGTTCTCGAGATACCGCTCGCAGAACACCGTCGGGTCGCCGAACGCCGACGCGGCCTCCCGGCGGGCCGCGTCGAGTTGCCCAGGCAGGTCGGCCAATGTCCGCACCACCCGCATTCCGCGCCCACCGCCGCCTGCGGAGGCCTTGACGAGCACCGGGAGGTCGGCGTCGGTGATGTCGGCAGGGTCGAGTTCGGCAAGAACAGGGACACCGGTGTCGGCCATGATCTTCTTGGCCTCGACCTTCGAGCCCATCCGTTCGATCGACTCCGGGCGCGGTCCGATCCAGATCAACCCCGCCTCGAGCACTTCGCGCGCGAATCGTGCGTTCTCGGAAAGGAATCCGTAACCCGGATGGACCGCGTCGGCGCCCGTCGCCAACGCTGCCGCGACGATCTTCTTCCCGTCGAGGTAGGCCTCGGAAGGGGTGACTCCCGCAAGTCGCACGGCAGCATCGGCGTCGCCGACATGCGGACTGTTCGCGTCGGCATCGGAGAACACTGCGATCGCCCCCAGTCCGGCCCGACGGCACGACGCGAACACGCGGCGGGCGATCTCCCCGCGATTCGCCACGAGCACCGTGGTGATGGTCGATTCGGTCACGGGAACCTCACATCCGGAAGACGCCGAAGGATTCGGCACCTGTGATCGGGGCGGTGGCAACAGCCGACAAGCACAGTCCCAGCACAGTGCGGGTATCGCGGGGGTCGATGATGCCGTCGTCGTAGAGACGACCGGACAGGAACATCGGCAGCGATTCGGCTTCGATCTGGTTCTCGACGGCCGCGCGCATCGCCTCGTCGGCGGCCTCGTCGAAGTCCTGGCCGCGTGCCTGCGCGGCAGCGCGTCCGACGAGAGAGATGACCCCGGCCAGTTGGGCACCGCCCATGACCGCAGACTTGGCGCTGGGCCACGCGAACAGGAACCGCGGTTCGAAGGCACGTCCGCACATGCCGTAGTGACCGGCGCCGTAGGACGCGCCGATGAGGATGGAGATGTGCGGCACCGTGGAGTTGGCGACCGCGTTGATCATCATCGCCCCGTGCTTGATCATGCCGCGTTCCTCGTATTCCCGACCGACCATGTACCCGGTGGTGTTGTGCAGGAACAACAGCGGCGTATCGGCACGGTTCGCGAGTTGGATGAACTGGGCTGCCTTCTGCGATTCCTCGTTGAACAGCACGCCGCGCGCGTTGGCGAGAATCCCGACCGGATAGCCGTGCACCTGTGCCCAGCCGGTCACGAGCGACGACCCGTAGAGCGGTTTGAACTCGTCGAAGTCGGAATCGTCGACGACGCGGGCGATGACCTCACGCGGATCGAAGGGTTGCCGAAGATCCTCAGGGACGATCCCGAGCAGCTCCTCGGCGTCGTACCGCGGTTCGCGTACGTCCGTCCGGGGTGCAGGGCCGGCCTTGCGGTAGTTGAGGCGCCGCACAATGCTGCGACCGATGCGCACCGCGTCCTGTTCGTCGACCGCGAAGTGGTCGGCCAGACCCGAGATACGCGCGTGCATCTCGGCGCCGCCGAGCGACTCGTCGTCGGATTCCTCACCGGTGGCCATCTTCACCAGCGGCGGGCCGGCGAGGAACACCTTCGACCGCTTCTCGATCATCACGACGTGGTCGGACATGCCGGGGATGTATGCGCCGCCGGCGGTCGAATTGCCGAAGACCACCGCGATCGTGGGGATACCTGCCGCCGACAACCGGTTCAGATCGCGGAAGAGCCGGCCACCGGGAATGAACACTTCTTTCTGCGTGGGCAGATCCGCGCCGCCGGATTCTACGAGGGAGATCAGCGGCATCCGGTTCTGCAGGGCGATGTCGTCGGCACGCAACGTCTTGCGGAGCGTCCACGGGTTACTAGTTCCCCCGCGCACGGTGGGGTCGGTGGCCACGATGACACATTCGACGCCTTCGACCACACCGATGCCCGTGACGACGCTGCCGCCGACGGGAAACTCGGTGCCCCAGGCCGCGAGCGGTGAGAGCTCGAGGAACGGCGAGTCGGGGTCGAGGAGCAGTTCGATCCTCTCCCGCGCAAGCAACTTGCCTCGGTCGTGGTGTCGCCGGACGTACTTTTCTCCCCCGCCGGCGAGGGCCTTGCCGTGTTCTGTGTCGAGTTCGGCCAGGCGAGCACGCATTGTATCGGCGGCTGCGCCGTATTCGGTGGAGCCGGCATCCAGGGTCGAGATCAAGGTGCTCACGTGTGCTTCTCCAGCAGGACGGTGGGGATGTCGAGGTATCGGGCGCGCAACCATTCACCGAGGCCCTTGGCCTGGGGGTCGAAGCGGGCACGGGAGGCGACGCCACGACCGAGGATTCCCTCGATTACGAAGTTCACGGCCCGCAGGTTCGGGAGCAGATGACGTGTGACAGGCAAGGGTTCGATCTCGGGGAGCAGGTCCTTCAGCGTGTCGACGGTGAGAGTATTTGCAAGCCATTGCCATTCGTCGTCGGATCGGACCCACAACCCGATGTTGGCGTCACCGCCCTTGTCGCCGCTGCGGGCACCGGCGATCGTGCCGAGCGGAACGCGACGAGTCTGTCCGGACGACAGCGGCGCGGGCACACTCGGGTCCGGCAACGGTTCGAGGGTCCGGGTGGTCGCCGCGGCCGGGATGTCGACGCGGGTGCCGTCTGGCAACACTGCAATGTGCGGCACGCGGGTCGCCTCGACGTACTCGGCCGTGTAGACACCGTAGGCGGTGCCCGGGCCGGGCGGAGCGGTGACGAAGAACCCGGGAGAGCTTGCAAGGGCGAACTCGACCGCCGTGGAGGTGAATGCGCGTCCGACGACGTCGGGATCGGGATCGCGCGCAGTGCAGCGCAGCAGAGCGCTCGCGGTTTCCTCCGTGTCGGCATCGGCATGGTCGGTGCGAGCAAGAGTCCATTCGAGTTCGGCAGGCCGCCTCGGCAGATTCGATTCCATCTGGGATCGCACCAACTGGGCCTTCGCGTCGATGTCCAGTCCGGTGAGGACGAAGACGACCTCGTTGTAGAACCCGGCGAGCGCGTTGAGGCACACCTTCAGGGTCGGTGGGGGCGGCTCGCCCTTCACGCCGGTGATGCGGACACGATCGGGTGCTTCCCGGCTCAGCGTGGCGGTGTCGATGCGCGCGGTGACATCGGGGTTCGCGTAGCGTCCGCCCGTCACCTCGTACAGCAGTTGTGCGGTGACCGTGCCGACGGTGACGGCTCCTCCCGTGCCCGGGTGCTTCGTGATGGTCGCCGCGCCATCGGCTTCGATCTCGGCAATGGGGAATCCGGGGCGGACGAGGTCGTCGAGTTCGGTGAAGAACGCATAGTTTCCGCCGGTCGCCTGGGTACCGCATTCGATGACGTGCCCTGCGACAACAGCACCCGCGAGTGCATCGAAGTCATCAGGAGCCCAACCGAAGTAGGCGGCGGCGGGACCGACGATCACCGAAGCGTCGGTGACGCGCCCGGTCACGACGATATCGGCTCCGGCATCGAGGCACCGCGTAATGCCCCACGCACCGAGATACGCGTTGGCGGTCAGCGGGCGCGGGTCGGCGTCGAAACCGAACTCGTCGATGCGAGCAAGGAGATCGTCGCCTTCGACGTGGGCGATGCGCGGGGACAGACCGAGCCGATCCGCAACCGTGCGCAGCGCCGCGGCCAGACCCGCAGGATTGAGACCCCCGGCGTTCGCGACGATCCGCACCCCCTTGTCGAGGGCAAGACCCATGCAGTCCTCGGCCTGCCGCAGGAACGTCTTGGCGTAACCGAGATCCGGATTCTTCAGACGATCGCGACCGAGGATGAGCATCGTCAGTTCGGCGAGGTAGTCACCGGTCACATAGTCGAGTTCGCCGCCTTCGAGCATCTCGCGCATCGCCGACAGACGGTCACCGTAGAAACCGGAGCAGTTGCCGATTCGCACGACGCGGCTCACGCGATCCACTCCTGGACCGGGCGTCCTGTCCGCTGAGTAACGAGCGGACAGAGATCGTCGAGAAGCTCACGCGACTCCACCATGTGGTCAGCGTCACATGTCGCTGCTCTCGGAGCAAGCACTCATGACTGTTTCACGCGGCCCCTGGTCGTACCCCTCACCGCCGATAACGGGCTCACCGCTGTGCGCGGCGACGACGCCTCCCATCCGGCACGTCGGATTGCCCGGCCGGCTCTGCGGCTCCTCGACTGCTCCCGAACTCGACGGCATCTGCGTCCGCACCTCGGCCGGTCAGTGCCTGCACCACCATCTCGAGGTCGTGCAGCGTCACCTCATCTGCCGACGAACGGCCTTCTTCATCTCGAACGGAACGGGCCATGACAACTCCTGACAGAAGAACCACCGACCGCACCGTCGACCGTCGCAACACGAACAGAACCATCGCCACACGAACCGGCACCGGCAAGGCACCGGGCCCGACATCATCGGCAGGCCTGCGACACCGGCAAGTCTAATCGCGCCCGGAAGTACTTTCGCCGCGATCGGTCGCGCGCACGTAACTTGCCAGGACGGCGAACCTCGAAATCGTCACGACTCCTCGTTCACGACTCCTCGTTCACGACTCCTGCCTACCCCGCGGCAGATACCGTGGATGCATACTTCACCGAGGTCAGGAGTTGCCGTGCCGAAGCTGGAGATCAAGCAGAAGGCCGAACTTTCCCGCAAGCAGGCATCCGAGCGGTTGATCGCACTCGGCCGCGCCTTGGCGACGGGATCCGAAGTGAAACTGGACTCGGGCGGTGACACCATTTCGCTCGTCGTCGCCGACCGACTCGAATGGGAACTCGAGATCGAGGTGGACGGCGCCCAGGTCGAGATCGAGGTCGAATTCAGTTGGCGCGACGCACCATCCGACAGCCCAAAAGCCGATGCGGACGAGGAGGAGGACGAGGAGCCGGACGAGGAAGCGGACACCGCCGAAGGTTCGGATGAGGACCCGGGTGAAGACGAGGACGAAGGCGAGCCGCAGCAAACCGAGCCGCGACGAAGAGCCCCGGTCAAGAAGACGGCGCGGCGTGGCCGGCCACGTAAACGCGTCGCCGACTGATCGATGCACAGCCCCTGCCCGTCCACCAATTTCCTGAGCAGCCGCTACTACGACGGTCGCGGCATCACCGACCTGTTCGACTCGCCCGACCGGGCCCACGCGTGGATGCAGACACTGAATGAAGAGATCAGCTTCCCTCGATCACCTTTCACACCGACCGAGGACCAGCTCGCGCAACTCCGACAACTCCGCGACACGCTCGGCTCCGTCTACCGCGACACGCTCGACGGTGATCCGGCCCAGGCAGCGGCCCACCTGCGCACGGTGCTCGATCGCACACGCATCACTCCCGGCATCGTTGTCGGTGACGATCGCCTCCACGTCCGCTGGACCACGGACTCCCACGACCCGTTCGAGGAATTGGTCGCCGAAATCGCCGTATCCGCAATCACAGCGGTAACCGGTCACGCGGCAACCTTGCTGTGCAAGTGCGAGGCACCACGGTGCGTGCTGTACTTCACCCGACTCAACGCACGTCAGCACTGGTGCAGTGACGTGTGCGGCAATCGCGCACGTGTCGCTCGCGCCGCAAGGACGCGCCGGAAATCGCATCCCGCAGAAGGCTCACAACCGAAAAGCGAGGCTCACAACCGAAAAGCGAGGCTCACAACCCTGGTGGTCGACCCTCCGGGTTGTGAGCCTCACTTCTGCATTGTGAGCCTCCCGTCGAACGCCATCTGCGGTCAGCGGGCGTAGCGGTCAGCGGGCGTAGCGGTCAGCGGGCGTAGCGGTCGGCGAGCTCGGTTCCGATCCGCGCCAGTTCCTCCTGCACCGAGACCAGCTCGAGGACCTCGACATCGTCGACTCCGTGAAGGTCCCCTGAGATACACCTCGCGACGGACGGGCGCACACCGACCCCGACGACCGGCGACCTGCACCCGCCTCGCTACGCTCCAGCCCATGAGTGAGCCGACTTCGACCTACGCCAACGTGACGCTCGACCCGCGTGCCAACGTCTACTTCGACGGCAAGTGCGTCAGCCACAACTTCCATCTGGCAGATGGAACCCGCAAGTCGGCCGGCGTGATCCTGCCCGCGACCCTGAACTTCGGCACCGCTGATCCCGAGGTCATGGAGCTGCACAGCGGCGCGTGCCGCGTCCGGCTCGCCGGCAGCGAGGACTGGACCTCCTACGGCGCAGGCGACTCCTTCTCGGTGCCCGGCGACTCGTCGTTCGACATCGAGGTCACCGAAGCCGTCAGCTACGTCTGCCACTACGGCTGACCACACTCCCCAGCGAACGAGAACGCTCCCACCGAGTCCTGCTCGGTGGGAGCGTTCTTCCGTTCGTGGCGACCGGGCCACTACATACGAACCCGACTCAGCCGGTGACCTCTGCGCGGTCGGCCGAAGTGCCGGCCTGCGCCTTCCGCTGCGACGAGGCGTGGCCGACGAACATCGCCGACGCCACGATCCCGATGATCAGGACCGAGGCGGGCAGGAGCATCGACTGGCTCAGCACGATGCTGAACTTCTCGGCGATCTGCTCCGGGAGACCGGCTCCCATCGCGGCTCCGCCGCCCTCACCGGCCTGCACCTCACCCAATCCTTGGGCGGCCATCCGCGACGAGATCAGAGCACCGATCGCGGCGCTGCCCAGCACCGAACCGACCTGGCGGGTGGTGTTGTAGATGCCGGCACCGGCGCCCGCCTGGTGGATCGGCAGGTTGTGCGTTGCGGTGGAGGCCAGCGGCGCCCAGATGCACGAATTGGACAGGCCGGCGATACCGGCGATGAGCAGGAACAGCACGATGGGGCTGTCCGGCGTCATGAGCACCGCGAACCCGAAGATCGTCGCGGAGAAGAGCGTGAAGCCGACGGTGGGCAGCACCCGGGGCGGCATCCGGTCGGAGAACTTACCGATGAGCGGTGCCGTCAGACCGGTGACGATCGCCATCGGGGCGAAGATCAGGGCGGCTTTCGTGGGCGAGAATCCGCGGACCGTCTCGAGATAGAAGTAGGCCGGAACCATCAGGGCGGTCATGGCTGCGCGCCTGGTTGAAGACGAACAGCACCATCACCGCGATACCCGCGAGGATCATCGTCCAGGTCCATACGTCCCAGTCGCGGCTGGAACCTTCCTGGATTCCGAAGACCAGCAGGAACAATCCGACGCCGCTGAGGATCACGCCGACGACGTCGAACTTGTGCGGTTGGGTCTCGAGACTGGGCACCAGCCATGCCGCCAACACGAAGGCGATGATGCCGACCGGGACGTTGATGTAGAAGATCCAGTTCCAGCCCTGCCAGTCGACCAGTACACCGCCGACGAGGGGCCCGAGCAGCGAGGCCAGTCCGGCGACCGCGCCCCACAGACCCATGGCGGTGCCACGCTTGTCGGGCGCGAAGGTGCGGGTGATGATCGCCATCGTCTGCGGCGTCATCAGCGCCGCGCCGAGTCCCTGGACGGCGCGGGCGGCGATGAGCATCTCGATGGTGCCGGAGGTCGCGCACCACAGCGACGCCGCGGTGAACACCACCAGGCCCGCGAGATAGACGTGCTTGGGTCCGAACCGGTCGCCGAGACGACCGGTGAACAGCAGGGGCACCGCATAGGTGAGCAGATATGCGTTGGCCACCCAGACGACCTGATTGATGTCGGCCTGCAGGTCGGCCATGATCGCCGGGTTGGCCACCGCGACGATGGTCAGATCCAGCAGGATCATGAAGAACCCGACCACCAGGGCCGACAGGCCCCACCACGGATTACGTTCGGTTTGGATCGATTTCGTTCCTGTTCGTACCGGTCGAGCACGACCGGCGATCTATTGGGTCGAGGTGTCCCGGTTCGGTCGTTGCGCTACGACCGACCGGGACCGCTACTTTCCGCACTGCTCCTCCGCAGTTCGGCGAGAGTCTCATCCGTCAGCGCCGCACCCCAGTCGCGGCCGAGATCACGGGGCGGGTCCGGAAGTCGTCGATCGGCGGCATCGACGCTCTGCCACACCAGGGAGCCGTCGCGGATCTCCTCGATCAGTGCACGAAGCCACTCCGATTCGTGGGCGGTCCTGTCCCGGAGGAAGTCGACGGCCACCCAGTAGCGACGCGGCACGCCGTTGTCCGCGGCCCACGTGCGGATCGCGTCGAACTCGACAAGTTCCTCCTCGAGCCTGTCGATGCGCTCGCCGAGGAGGACGACGACTTCGTCGGCCGGAAGGTTGTGCGATTCGGCGAGGCCGAGGGGAAAGATCGGATACTCCCGCACCGGGCGTCGGATGATCTCGGCGAGGCGGGCCCGCACGGTCGCGGCACCGGCCTCGGTGATGCTGTAGGTGGTGCGCTCGGGCCGATTACCTGCGCGTTCGGTGCCCTCCTGCCGGATCAGTCCGCTTTCCGCGAGACGGGAAACGGTGTGGTACAGCGAGCTCGGCCGGAGCTTGATCAGGTTGTCCTCGCGGCGCCTGAGCAGAAACTGGGTCGCTCGACATCGGCACGCTCGAGCGACCCCGGAATCGGCGCGTCCGGGTGGCAGAATGCCTGGGGGTGGAGGCCGATTCGCCGACGCACACCTGATGGGCACGTCCGTAGGAAGGACTTTCGAGTAGTCCGCTACGCATGGTTCCGCAGCACCGAGGGTGATGCTTCATTCGATGCCGCTTCCGGAGCAGGAGAGGATCCGTCATGGCCGACCTGGACTCCCCATCGACCCGCGAGGTCTGCGGAACGCCGGACAGGGCAGCGCGCACCGGCCCCGACAGGTGTCGGGAGCATTCCGGTCGTCGTTCACGTCGCGCATGATCCCGCGTCGCCGTCCCAGATCCTCAACTACGCCCAGTTCCCCGGCTGACCGGCAGCGACCGACGGTGTCGTCATCGCCCACTCGTGCTTCGGGACCACCGGCACAGCGCGACCTCCCTTCCATCTCGGTCGCACCGCGACATACGAGATCGGTCGCTGGTTGAGCCTACGCCGCATCTGGGGCGACGACGGCGATGCGATGCTCATGTTCACCTCCGGGCAGTCGCTCCGCATGCGGGCGTACCTGGAAGGACCGCGTGCGCCGTTCCTGCTCGGGGCGATGGACCCGGCCCAGCCGGACCCACTCGCGCTCGGTCCGTCCGGCAACGGCGGGACACGAGCCGATACCTCGGCACTTGTGTCACTCGACGGCGAGGTGGACGAGCTGCGACGTCAGATCGCCTCGCTCCGGTCGCTTCTCGATCAGATCGGCGCAATCCTGGACCGCGTCGGCTGATCACCCACCACGGACCCGTCAGGACGCACTGTGAGCGAACCGTCGTCGATCATCGGTACCTGGTTCCATTCCTACGAGGAGGACACCGACACCGCGAGGGTCTACCGCCGTCGCGGGTTTCCGGTTCCTCGCTCACGAGGTCCTCACGTTCGAATCGGGGCAACCATGAACCTGAGATGAGCGGTTCCGGCCGATGCGACGCACCGGCCGGAACCCGTCGTTCGAATACGGTCACGATCTGTGCAGCCACACATCGACGCTGCCGAACCCCATGTGTCCGCGCGACCGTCCCCGGTTGTATCCACCAGGAACCGCGGGGATGCCGATCGGTGCGCCACGATCCGGCGTTGTACCCGAAAATGTTGACGGCGAGCTGCGGCACCCATACGAGGTGCCCGCGAGTGAAGCCGCAGACAGTGAACGTGTTGCCCTTCATCAGGCACGGGACGCCACCTGCGGCCGCGCAGTTCTCGAGGTCGGAAAGACCGAAGATCGTGTGCGGTCAGTGGTTGAGATGTTGCAGCCGTTCGTGTTCCGACAGTCCACCCCACACTCCGTGCGGTTCGCCGCTGAGTATCGCGTGGGTGCGGCACTCGGCCAGCACCGGGCAGTTCGCGCAGATGCGCTTCGCGACGACCTCGCGCCGCCTGCGGATGTTCGGTGGTTCGCCCTCCGGGGCGAAGAAGAAGTACTCGTCGGAGGTCCGGCAGTTGGCATGCTGTTGCCATCCGAGTCGCGGCCGGACACGCTCGGTCAGCATGGTCATCCGACCATCACCACCTCCAGTGTGCGGGGGCCGTGCACGCCCTCGACGCGTTCGAGTTCGATGTCCGACGTCGCGGACGGTCCGCTGATCATCGTGATCGGCCGCTCCGGGACGAGCCGGGCCAGCGCTTCGGGCACTCCCACCTCGACGTCGCCCATCGCCACCACACACACGTGCAGGTCGGGGACCAGTGTCAGCGCGCGTCGCCCCTGGTCGGGGTTGCCGTCGAGGAAGATCGTGCCCGTCTCGGCGCAGGTGACCGCAGAGCCGGTGACGACCCCGTCGAGATCACCGAGGTCGGCTGCAGGTCGGTCGGTGGAGTCGACCACCACCTCGCCACCGAACTCCGCCATCCACGAGCGTTCCAGGCCCTCCGGGATCCCGACGCGGCGCACCCCGCGATCCGTGAGAATCTTCGCCAGCACGACGGGTAGATCCTCCGGCGTGCTCTGGTGCACGTGGGCCTTGTAGTCGACCAGTCGGTCGACCAACAGCTCACGGCGTTCGGCGTCCGGCAGGGTGCGTCCGAGACGGTAGTCGCGCGGTACCTCGACCGGTACCGGCGGTGCCAGGGTCTGCGCCGAACGGATCCGGCCGAGAATCGCGTCGCGACTGCTCATCGCTGCTGTCCTTCCTCGCGTGCCTTCGCGAGCGCGGCACGTCCTTCGTCGGATGCCCACCATTGCCGGAAGGTCTGTTTCGGCGGGGCCGGCATGTCGCGGGCGTCTGTCCAGCCGGCCAGTGGACCGGGAAGATGGGTGATCTTTCCCTTTTTGCCGGCGAGGACGCGGCCGAGCCCGGCGGCCTTCTGCGCGGCCGTCCAGCGTCGTGAGGTAGACATGGCCAGCGAGGCGGCCTTCATCGCCGCGGCCTCGGGTCCGAAGCGGGCGTGTTCGACCTTCTGGTGGCGCAGTTCCACCAGCAACGAGGGGATGTCGATCTTGACGGGGCAGGCGTCGTAGCAGGCACCGCACAGGCTCGATGCGAACGGCAGGCTGGCGTTGGGGTCGTCGGGTTCGTCCATGCCGGCCAATTGCGGGCTGAGGACGGCGCCGATCGGGCCCGGATAGGTCGAGCCGTAGGCGTGGCCTCCGGTGCGCTCGTAGACCGGGCACACGTTCAGGCAGGCCGAGCAACGGATGCAGTGCAGTGCTTCACGTCCGATCTCGTCGGCGAGCGCGGCGGTGCGGCCGTTGTCCAGCAGTACGAGGTGGAATTCCTGCGGGCCGTCGCCGGGGGTGACACCGGTCCACATCGACGTGTAGGGATTCATGCGCTCTCCCGTCGACGAGCGCGGCAGCAGCTGCAGGAACACCTCGAGGTCGCGGAAGGTGGGCAGCAGCTTCTCGATACCCATGACGGTGATGAGCGTCTGCGGCAGCGTCAGGCACATGCGGCCGTTGCCCTCGGATTCGACGACGGCGAGGGTGCCGGTCTCGGCGATGCCGAAGTTCGCGCCCGACACCGCAACCGGCACCGTCATGAACTTGTGTCGCAAGAATTTTCGTGCCGCGGCTGCGAGATGGCGGGGGTTGTCGTCGAGGTCGGGGTCGACGTCCGGCATCTCACGCAGGAAGATCTCGCGGATCTCGGCGCGGTTGCGGTGGATGGCAGGCACGAGGATGTGCGAGGGCTTGTCGTGGCCGAGCTGGACGATGAGCTCGGCGAGGTCGGTCTCGTAGGCCGCGATCCCTTGTTCCTCGAGGTGCTCGTTGAGTCCGATCTCCTGGGTGGCCATCGATTTGACCTTGATGACCTCGTCGGATCCCGTCTTCCGGATCAGGTCGGTGACGATGGCGTTGGCCTCGGCGGCGTCGGCCGCCCAGTGCACCACGCCGCCGCGCGCGGTCACCGCCTCCTCGAGCTGGGTGAGCAACTCCGGGAGGCGGTTGAGCACGTCGGTCTTGATGGCGGCGCCGGCGTCGCGCAGTTGCTCCCAGTCGGGCAGTTCCCCGGTGACGTCCAGTCGCTTGGCACGGATCGTGTGGGTGGCCTTGCCGATGTTGCGGCGCAACTGCGGGTTCGCGAGTTCCTGGTGCGCTGCGTCGGGAAACTTCCTGATGCCGCGCAGATTTCCGGATCCACGCGGCGGGACGACGGGCATACCGAGTGCGGTCACGCGGGCACTCCCTTGGGGGCGACAGCCGGTTCCACGGAGGCGAGGATCTCGGCGAGGTGGATGGTGCGGGTACCGGTGCGCAGTCGTGTGAGACCGCCACCGATGTGCATCAGGCACGACGAGTCGCCAGCGCTGCAGTATTCGGCACCGGTGGCGGCGACATTGTTCAGCTTGTCGGCGAGCATCGCGGTGGAGGTCTCGGCGTTCTTGATCGCGAAGGTGCCGCCGAATCCGCAGCACGAGTCGGCCTCGGGCAGTTCGACGAGGTCGATCTCGCGCACGGCCCGCAACAGCTGGAGCGGCTTCTCCCCCACTCGCAGCATCCGCAGCGAGTGGCAGGTGGGGTGATAGGTCACTCGGTGGGGGAAGTAGGCGCCGACGTCGGTGACGCCGAGGACGTCGACGAGGAATTCGGACAACTCGTACGTCTTGGCCTTGACGGTGTCGACCCGCCCGCACAACGACGCGGAACCGTAACGGGAGGCGACGATTTCGTGCTGGTGGCGAACGGATCCGACGCATGATCCGGAAGGGGCGACGACGGCGTCGATATTGGTGTCGTCGAAGGCATCGACGTAGTTCTCGACGAGCGGCAGCGCGTCGGGTTGGTAACCGGTGTTGACGTGCATCTGGCCGCAGCAGGTCTGGCGTTCGGGGAAGACGACGTCGTGCCCGAGCCGGGTGAGGAGCAGGGCGGTGGCCGAAACGGCCTTCGGGAACATCGTGTCGCCGAGGCACGTCGCGAACAGGGCGATTCGCATGGAGATCTCCGCATCGGGGGTGTGGTCTGACCACATTGAACCACACGTTCCGGAGATGCGCCGCACATTTTCGGATATCGACCACACATTCCGTCAGGGGGTCGACTGTGACGCGGACCATGGTGTACCTTCACGTGGTCTGACCACATCGGTCGAAATCACATCCGCCGCCGACAGCGGCGCAACCACAGGAGTTTCGTGTGGCAACCCGTATATCGGCGGTGACATTCACTCCCGCCACTGACGCCATCGCAGGCAGCCTCACCGCATCGGCTCTCGTGGGCCTTGCGCCGCTGCTGACCTTCTTCGTCCTGCTCGCCGGCTTCAAACTCAAGGCCTGGTATTCCGGACTCGGTGCCCTCGTCGTCGCGCTCGTCGTCGCGATCATCGGTTTCGACATGCCCGCGCCGCTGGCCGGCCTGTCCGCCCTGCAGGGCATCACCTTCGGGCTCTTCCCGGTGATGTGGATCGTGATCACCGCGATCTGGTTCTACGAACTCACCGTCGTCAGTGGCCGGTTCGAGGATCTGCGGCGCATCTTCAACTCGATCGGTCACGGCGACATGCGGATCCAGGCGATGCTCATCGCTTTCTGTTTCGGCGGCATGCTCGAAGCACTCGCCGGATTCGGCGCACCCGTCGCGATCACCGGCGCCATGCTCGTCACCCTCGGTATGCCCGCCCTGCGGGCCGCGGTCACGGTCCTGATCGCCAACACCGCACCGGTCGCCTTCGGCGCCATGGCCATCCCGATCACCACCGCCGGCGCCCTGACCGACATCCCCGCCACCGAGATCGCTGCCGTCGTCGGCCGTCAGACACCCGTCCTGGCGCTCTTCGTGCCGCTGTTGCTGCTCTTCCTCGTCGACGGTCGTCGCGGTGTCCGGCAGGCCTGGCCGATCGCACTGGTCACCGGCACGACCTTCGCACTCGCCCAGTTCTGGTGCTCGAGCCACTTCTCGTACGAACTCACCGATGTCGTCGCCTCGCTCGCCGGCCTCACCGCAGCCGTGCTCATGCTCCAGGTCTGGAAGCCGCGGACCCCCGAGGACCAACTATCACGCACCCGCACCCGCACCGATGCCGTCGCGGTCCAGGCCGGCAAGGAGGGACCCGGAGGCGCTCACGCTCCGCAGCGTCCCGTCGCCGACGAATCGCTGACCGCTTCGCGCGTCGTCATGGCCCTGTTCCCGTATCTACTGGTCATCACGGTGTTCGGTATCGCGAAGCTGTGGACCGTCGGTGTCGATCTGCCGGAGCGTCTCGCCGCCACCGACGTCAAGATCGAGTGGCCCGGCCTGTACGGCAATCTGATCACGGGCAACGGCGACGCATCGAGCAGCGCGGTCTACACGTTCTCGTGGCTGTCGTCGCCGGGAACACTGCTGCTGCTCAGCGGCGCGATCGTCACCCTCGTCTACGCACGGTGGGACAGCGGTGGCATGTTCCCGCTGACCGTCCGCCGGGCCGCGGCAACCTTTGGCACCACCGTCGTGAGGATGAAGCTCGCCATCGCCACGGTGGCCACCGTCCTGGGTCTGAGCTACGTGATGAATCAGTCCGGCCAAACCGTCGCGATCGGCACGTGGCTCGCCGGAACCGGCGCGATCTTCGCCCTGTTCTCCCCGATCCTCGGTTGGCTCGGCACCGCCGTCACAGGCTCGGACACCTCCGCCAACGCCCTGTTCGCCCGCCTGCAGCAGGCCGCCGGGCAGACCGCCGGCATCGACCCGACTCTGCTGGTCGCGGCGAACACCTCCGGTGGTGTGGTCGGCAAGCTGATCAGCCCGCAGAATCTCACCATCGCTGCCACCGCAGTCGATCGGCCGGGCAGCGAATCGGTGTTGCTGCGCAAGGTGATCGGCTACAGCGTCGCGATGCTCGTCCTCCTCTGTGTGCTGGTCTACCTGCAGTCCACCCCGGTGTTGTCCTGGATGCTTCCCTGATCCGGAATCGACTAGGCTCTGAAGTCATGTCGTCGTCCGAGGGTCGTGCGTGGGAGCAGGTGCTCAACCACTTGGAGCAGATGCTGGTCACGGGAGAACTCGGCCCGGGCCAGCGTCTGCCCCCGGAGCGCACGCTCGCCGCACAACTCGGCGTCGGCCGGTCCTCTGTTCGTGAGGCGCTGCGGGTGATGGAAGCCCTCGGTCTGCTCAGCACCCACACCGGATCCGGGCCGAACGCCGGTGCGATGATCGTCTCGCGACCCACCGGCGGGATGTCGATGCTCATGCGCCTGCAGGTTGCCGCGCAGAACTTCCCGGTCTCCGACATCGTCCGCACGCGCCTGGTGCTCGAGACGGAAGTGATGCAGACTCTGGCCGACCGGACCCCGGCACCGGAACTCATCCAGGCCGAGGAACTCTTGGACGCGATGGACGATCCGGAGTTGGCCGCACCCGAGTTCCTGGTTCTCGATGCCCAGTTCCACGTCGCGATGGCCGACGCGGCGGGCAACCTCGTCGTCGCGGCGATGATGGCCGGTCTGCGCGACTCCATCGAGAGCTACGTCCTCGCGGGCGCACCAAGTACCGACTGGCCCATGACCTGCGTGCGGCTGCGTCACGAGCACCGTGGTCTCGTCGACGCGGTCCGCGCCGGCGATGCCACGCTCGCCCGCAAGCGCATCGTCGAGCACATCCGCGGTTACTACACTCAGAGTTTCGGCGCCGACGCGTTCTGACGTCCGACTCGGGCGATGTCCACCGAATGGTCTGTGACCGGTTCGGGGACGCGTGTGGATCGTCGGCGATCGACCAGCACCGCGAATACCACGATGAGCAGCAGCGACCACCCCCAGGTAGGGCGCATGTACTCGGCATACCGTCCCGCCTCCACCCATCTGCCCGAGTACCATTCGTCGGCACTGAGGAAGCCGTACACCGCCAGCCAGGCCGGCCAGTTCCGCATCACGGACTGTGGGAGGACCACGCTCATGAGCAACGGGAACAGGAGCATCGAGTAGTACATCTGCCCGAGCGAACCGAGCAGGAACGACGCGGTCATCAGCACGCCGGCACCGGTGACTACGAAGAACACCTCGTCGTGCCGGTGGTAGCGGTGGAGCAGATACATCGTGGCCGCGGCGAGGAACGCGAAACCGATGCGCAGCGCGAGGATCAGTGGTTCGGGCAGACCGTAGTAGGTGCCATTGCCGGTGATCGAACTGTTGAAGTAGTCGCGGGACTGCAACAGATACGGAACGGTGCGTTCGACGAACTGCCACGGATCCGCAGCCCACGGCCACGCCAATGCGGTGAGCCCGACCGGCACCAATGCGGCGGTCAGGAGAACCTTGCTCTGGCGGCGCAGCACGGGAAGCAACAGCAACGGCGCGAGAATCGGTTTGATCGCGAAGGTCACCCCGATCGCCGCGCCCGCCCAGAGGTCCCGCCGCGCCAGCAACAGCGTCAGGAACGCCACCTGGCCGAGCAGGATCACCCCGTTGATGTTGGTGAACACCAGGGTGTTGATCACCGATTCGGACGCGAAGGCGACCGTCACCGCGATCGGGAACACCGTCGATCGCGCCGTGTACCCGAACATCCGCACGACGAGATACACGGCGACGAGGACGGCCGCCGCGTTGACCCCGATGAACGCCCATCGCGAGAGTTCGTGTTCGAGGACCGCGAACGGTGCGATCAGCAGCGAACCCGACGGCGGGTAGAGGTAGTGCGGGTCGACGTGTTCGTACGTCGCTGTGTAGACCGGTTCACGGTTCCAGAAGGCGACGGCTGCGCGGTAGACGCCAGTGAAGTCGTCCGTGCGCGCACCGTCCACGGCGCGGATCACCGTGTGATGGACGACGAGCATCACGGCGACCGGCCAGAAGACACACTTCAGCAGAGCCTGCGGTGACCGCACGGTCGGCTGGACCCACCACGGCCCACCGTCCCGACCGCGATCCGAGCTCTCGCTCATCGCTGATAAACGTCGGGAATCCCGTCGCCGTCCTCGTCGACCCGCTCGGCCGCCGTGATCCTGCGGTAGGCACGGTTACGGGCGACGAGAACAGTCGAGGCCAGAGCGGCGCTGAGCAACGATCCGCACAGCACGGCCACCTTCACGTGATCGGCTGCGACGGTGCCTGCACCGTAAGCGAGGTCGCCGATGAGCAGGGACACCGTGAAGCCGATACCGCCGAGCAGGGACACACCCAGCACGTCCACCCAACTCAGCTCGTCGTCGAGATGTGCTCGGGTGAAGCGCGCCACCAGGTAGCTGACCCCGAAGATTCCGACGACCTTGCCGACGACCAGACCGGCGATCACCCCGGCGGAGATGGGATCGGTGAGGGCGTTCGCCAGGCCGGTGAATCCGCCGACGGTGACGCCGGCGGCGAAGAAGGCGAAGACCGGCACGGCAATTCCGGCGGACAGCGGCCGGATCCGGTGTTCGACGTGCTCGGCGACCGGAATCGTGCGGTCCCCCACCTGCCGGGCGACGGGAACCGCGAAGCCGAGCAGTACACCGGCGATGGTCGCGTGCACACCGGATTCGTGGACCAGCCACCAGGTCACTGCCGCCAACGACGCCAGGAGCCACCAGGCACCGAAGCCGCGTCGGAGCGCGATGCCGAACAGCGCCAACGGGATCAGCGCCCCGCCCAGGTAGAGCAGGTTCACCTCGTCGGTGTAGAAGACCGCGATCACGGTCACGGCGAGCAGGTCGTCGACCACGGCGAGGGTGAGCAGGAACGTTCGCAGCGCCGACGGGAGATGACTACCGATGACGGCGAGAATCGCTACGGCGAACGCGATGTCGGTGGCCGTCGGGACCGCCCATCCGTTCAACGCGTCGGCGCCACCACGAAGATTGATGACGGCGAAGATCAGGGCCGGGACGATCATGCCGCCCAGGGCGGCGGTCACCGGCATGGCGGCACGCCGCAGGTCCCGCAGACTGCCTTCGACGAATTCCCGTTTGAGCTCGACGCCGACGACGAAGAAGAACACGGCGAGCAGTCCGTCGGCCGCCCAGGTGCCCAGGGACAGGTCCAGGTGCCATGACGCCGGACCGATACGGGTCTCTCGCAGGGCGTGGTAGGAGTCCGACCATCCGGTGTTCGCCCAGATCAATGCGATGACGGCGCCGATGAGCAGCAGGACACCGCCGACGGTCTCCTTGCGGAGGATCTCCGTCACACGGCGTGTGTCCTGCCATGTTCCGCGAGAGAGGAAAGGGACTCCGGAGAAGATGTTCGGCATCACAGGTCCTCGGAATTCTCGACGGCACGCGGTACGCGAACGTGGACCGGCTGGGTCGGATGCACCCGATCCGCATGGGCGGCAGTATGTTCCGATCCTCGGAGTGGAATCGGATACCGAAAACTAGGGCATCCCTGCGATTTCGGTGTCGGACGCCGACACGCAGCAGGGAGGCCGATGCGACCTCCGGCGCTGCGGTGGGCATGCCTCGCGAGAGTGCCGCTCACTGCGCCGGCTGCAGAGCTCGGGCGCGACGGGTGGCGACGGGACAGACGGGTACAGACACGGGTCCTCCGGTTCGACGACGTAATTCCTTCTGCCGACCAGACTTCCCGGCGCACCGAGATCGACCATACCGCATCGGGTCAGTTCGACGCGGTGCCCGTCACGTTCTCCTCGGGAGCGACCCGAACGGCGACCGTGGGTTCGTTCGTACCCGCATCCGGCGAGACGACGGTGGGATCGACGACGAGCACAGGCACATGAGAGTGCCCGATGAGGTATTCGGCGACGCTACCGAGCATCCGGGAGGACATGCCTCGTCCGCGGCGCCCCACGACGAGAACGTCGGCGTGGTGTTCCTCGGCGAACCAACCGAGGCATCGACCGGCCGGGCCGGCGAGGACGGCATATCCCACCGAAATATCACCCATCGATTCGACGGCCTGCTCGAGGCGTCGTCGCACCGTGGCGAGAAGTTCGGAGTCGGGATCGCCGGCGTCGTCGTAGGAGATCACGACGACGAGTTCGAGCACTCCACCGGCGGGGCCGAACAGTCGTCGCGCCGCATCCAGCGCATGCTTGGCCTCGGTGGATCCGTCGTAGCCGACCATCACGCGAAGTTCGCCCTCGTCGACCTCCCCGGCGTGCTGCCGGGCCACCGTCGTCACTTCGACGGACCGGGGAACACGCTCGATGCGCTCGAAGGCGATAGGGACGAACAACGGCCCGAGGATGACGGCGATGATCGTCCAGCGAGGGTCGTGGCCTCGCCGTGCCATCCACAGACCGGTCACGAGCCCGGACAGCACCCACACGACGAGGAAGGCGACGAAGACTGCCCAGTTCATGGCGTGCCCCCAGATGCGTGCGCCGAGAAGAGGTGTACCGCTGCGTTCATGTCATCCTCCGGGGTCGTCGAAGAAACCTGTTCCCGCCGACCAGTCTTCCCGGCACACCAGGGGAGACGATACCCGACCCGGCCGCGTGATCTCACCTGTTGTTCCGACAGGTCTGCGCGGAGGACGTCGCCGCGAGATCGCCCCCGTCAGCGTCGAGTCGGACCCCCGGCGGTATCCGCCCGATCACTGTCCTGCAACTGCCGGATGGCGTCGACCAGCGGCGCCAGGACGGGTTCGGTTGCGGCCTCGTCGAGCGCCTCCCGCAGGGCGGCGTTGTGGGTGGGCCGGGCCTCTTCGAGCAGGCGCCGGCCGGCGTCAGTGACGTCGGTGTAGATGCCGCGGCGATCGGTGGGACACAGATAGCGCGCGAGCAACCCGCGGTCCTCGAGCCGGGTGACCAGCCGCGTCGTCGCGCTCTGACTGAGGACCACAGCGTCGGCGACCTGGCGCATCTGCAGGTGCCCGCCCTCCCCGTCGTGCTGACGGTTGAGCACGTCCAGCAGCGAATATTCGCGCACGCTCAATTCGTGGCCGGACTGCAGAGCGCTCTCGATCCGGTTCTCGATTCGCCCGTGCAGGAGCGACAGCGCCGACCAACTGTTGGCCAACGCGGTCATCGACGGGTCCGTGGCGGTCATGGTCGGCTCCTGGGTCGGCTCGTACGAACAGGTGACGCCGACGGCATGCCGACGTCGCCACATCGCTCACTATACCCGCGCTTGCAGTTAGTCGGCGTCTGCAATTATTGTCTACGCCAGTAAAGCGCGTCTGCGTCTCTTCTCGATCGAAGGATCGTTCTCATGCCACTCGCCCTGCTGGCCCTGGCCATCGGTGCCTTCGGAATCGGCACCACCGAGTTCGTGATCATGGGGTTGCTCCCCCAGGTCGGATCGGATCTCGGAGTGTCGATCCCCACCGCCGGATATCTCGTCACCGGCTACGCCCTCGGCGTCATGATCGGCGCCCCGATCATGACGGCGCTCGGCACCAGAATCTCCCGTAAGAACATGTTGATGCTGCTCATGGGCCTGTTCGTCCTGGGCAATGCCGTCTCTGCCCTCGCGCCCACCTTCGCCGTCATGCTGATCGGCCGCGTGGTCGCCTCCCTCGCTCATGGAGCGTTCTTCGGCATCGGCTCGGTGGTCGCCGCGGAGCTGGTGGCACCGCAGAAGAAGGCCGCTGCCATCTCCCTGATGTTCACCGGACTGACGGTGGCCAATGTCGTCGGCGTCCCACTGGGTACCTTCGTCGGCCACACCGCGGGCTGGCGGGCGACGTTCCTGGTCGTCGCCGCGCTCGGCGTCGTCGGTCTCGTGGGCGTCGCGAAACTCGTCCCCGACGTCCCCCGACCCGAGGGCGTCCGGCTGCGTCACGAGATCGCGGCGTTCAAGAACGTCCAGGTCGTGCTGGCCATGACCATGACGGTCCTCGGCTTCGGGGGCGTGTTCGCCGCGATCACCTACATCGCACCGATCCTGACCGATGTCGGCGGTTTCGCCGAGTCCTCCGTCCCCTGGCTGATGGCCGTGTTCGGAACCGGCATGGTGGTCGGCAACCTCGTCGGGGGACATTTCGCCGACCGCAATCTCATGCCGATGCTCTACACCGCCCTGGCCGGTCTGGCCGTGGTGCTCGGTCTGTTCACCTTCCTGGCCTCCGACAAAACCGTGTCCGTCGCGGCGGTCTTCCTGATCGGCGCTCTCGGTTTCGCGACCGTCCCGCCCCTGCAGAAGCACGTCCTCGACCATGCGCACGGCGCCCCGACCCTGGCGTCCGCCGCCAACATCGGTGCCTTCAATCTCGGCAACGCTCTGGCCGCCTGGCTCGGCGGCATGGTGATATCCGCCGGATTCGGGTACACGGCACCCAACGCCGTCGGGGCCCTCCTGGCCGCGTCCGCCCTTCTCCCGGCGGTCCTGTCCCACCGACTACAGCGAAAGGACGATCACGCCAACGCAACTCGCCCATCCGCAGAACCCGACCTCCACAGCACCTCCCGTACGGCCGTCGACCCCGTCCGACTCTGATCCCGAACTACGCGAACACCCCCGAAGGAGCACCCTCTCGTGACATCGTCCACGATCCCCACCGTCACCCTGAACAACGGCGTCGAGATCCCCCAGCTCGGCTTCGGCGTCTTCCAGATCCCCGAGGACGAGACCACCGCGGCCGTCAGCGCCGCACTCGAGACCGGCTACCGCCACATCGACACCGCCGCGATCTACGGCAACGAGGCCGGCGTCGGCCGCGCGCTGGCGGACTCCGGACTGTCCCGCGACGAACTGTTCATCACGACGAAGGTGTGGAACTCCGATCAGGGCTACGACGCCACCCTCCGTGCCTTCGACACCAGCCTCGCCGCGCTCGGCCTCGATCGTCTCGACCTCTACCTGATCCACTGGCCGACCCCGGCCCGCGACCGCTATGCCGACACCTGGTGTGCCCTCGAACGCCTCGTCGAGGAAGGACGCCTCCGCGCCGCGGGCGTGTCGAACTTTCAGCCCGCCCACCTGCAGCGCCTGCTGGACGGCAGCTCGCTCGTCCCGACGATCAACCAGATCGAATTGCACCCCGGTCTGCAGCAGAGCGAACTGCGCGCCTTCCACGCCGAACACGGAATCGCCACCGAGGCATGGAGCCCGCTCGCCCAGGGCGCCGTGCTGAACGACGAGGCGATCACGTCGATCGCCGAACGCACCGGCAAGTCGCCGGCCCAGGTGGTGCTGCGCTGGCATCTGCAGCTCGGCAACGTCGTCATCCCCAAATCGGTCACGCCGTCCCGGATCCGGGAGAACTTCGAGGTCTTCGACTTCGAGCTGACCGACGAGGACATGTCGACCATCGCCGGTGCCGATCGCGATCTGCGCACCGGACCTCATCCGGACGAGTTCAACTGACAGACCTCGCGGCTCCGGACGGATCCACCGCCCGGAGCCGGTAAGGCGCTCGAAGAGCTGCGTTCAGGTGTACTCGACGGTCATCCTGTCGATGCTCCCGTCGAACGGGAACGGTGCCCGGTCGAAATAGTCGAGCGAAACCGGTGAACCCAGGCAGGTGCCGATGTCCAGGCAGTCGTTCGCCGTGAACAGCAACGGCGCACTGACCGGCACGACGCTCTCCCCCACCGACTGCCCGTCGACTGACATCCGGACGTTCAACGGACCACCGGGGCGCGCTTCGGCGTACTTGGTGACCACCTCGACGAGGTGGTGTCCCGGTGCGACGCGGCTCGCCGAACGCATCTTCGTCCGCATCAGGATGAACAGGTTGTACTCGTAGCAGAGGTAGCCGTCGTCCGCGAAGCACGTCAGGCCACCACCGTTGGCACCCAGCGCATATAGGACGCCGTGCGCCCGCTCCGGGAAGGTCACCTCGATGCAGACCCGGTTGTTCTTGTTTCCCAGTGCAGGAGCACAGAATTCGGGCATACGCGTGACGTCGCCGGTGAAATCCCAACTCGTGTACGGCGTGGTGATGCGTTGTTCCGGATGGATTGCCGCGACCCAGAGGCCCCCGCCGATGGGAAGGGCGTTGTTCTTGGCCGCTTCGATCGCGAACATCTCCCGCATCTGGGCCAACTTCTCGGGGTACTGCTCGGCGAGGTCGCGGTTCTGCGTCCAGTCCTCGTCGAGGTTGTACAGCTCCCAGGTGTCGTCGTCCGGGCTCCAATCGCGGATTCCGCCGGGCAGGCCGGGCAGCCACGGTGCGCGGGGCCCGAAGGCCGACGCCATCCATCCGTCGTGGTAGATCGCTCGGCTGCCCATGACCTCGAAGTACTGGGTGAGTTTGCCCGCCGGCGCGTCACGGTCCACGAAGGTCCGGGCGAAACCGGCGCCGTCGATCGGATCCTGCGGAATCCCGTTGACGGTCCGCGGCGGTGTGATGCCCAGTAGCTCGTAGAAAGTCGGTACCAGGTCGTTGCAGTGCAGGAACTGGGTGCGTGGGGTGCGCTCCGGCGTGATGCGCGCAGGCCAGCGCACCACCATGGGATTGCGGGTTCCCCCGAGATGGGACGCGAGGAGCTTCATGCCCTTGTAGGGCGTGCTTCCGGCCCAGGCCCATCCCGCGTGGTACATGTTGTCCGTCTTCGGCGAGCCGAGAACATCGAGTCCGCCGAGTTCGTCGAGCGCCGCGATGTGCTGGGCCGTCGTCGTGGGGATCCCGTTCTGCGCGAGCAGTTCGCTGATGGTGCCGTTCTGGCCCTCACCGGACGACCCGTTGTCGCCCCAGATGTAGAAGACCAGGGTGTTGTCGCGATAGCCCAGCCGGTCGAGTTCGTCGAACAACCGCCCCACCTGGACGTCGCAGTGTTCGGCGTATCCGGCCGCGACCTCCATGAGGCGTCGCTGGAAGGGCTTCTCGTCGTCGGGGATGTCGTCCCACGCTGTCATGGTGGGATGCCGCTCGGTGAGTTCGGCCTCCGGTGGGATCCAGCCTTTCTCCTTGGCCCGCTCGCACACCCGCTCGCGGTATGCGTCCCATCCGTCGTCGAACTTGCCTGCATACCGGTCGGCCCACGGCTTCATGATGTGGTGCGGCCCGTGCAGACAACCGCTGGCCCAGTACATGAAGAACGGCCGGGACGGATCGAGCGCCTTGTGGCGGCGCAACCAGCCGATCGCGTCGTCGGCGAGGTCCTCACTGAGGTGGTAGCCCTCCTCGGGAGTCTTCGGGGGCAGGACGACGGTGGTGTTGCGGACGAGGTTCGGCTCGTACTGCGACGCCTCGCCGGCGAGGAAACCGTAGAAGTAGTCGAAACCGACTCCGGTGGGCCAGTTGTCGAAGGGACCCGCTGCGGTGGTCTCCTCCGCAGGGGTGTTGTGCCACTTGCCGAAAGCCGCTGCGGTGTACCCGTAGTGGCGCAGCACCTCTGCTCCGGTGGCGCTCGACTTCGGGATGTGCCCGGAATAGCCGTCCCAGTCGTTGGCGAGTTCGGCGATCTGCCCGTTCCCGACGCGGTGATGGTTGCGCCCGGTCAACAACGATGCGCGGGTGGGCGAGCACATCGCCGTGGTGTGGAAACGGTTGTAGCTGATGCCTTCGTCGAGCAAGCGGTCGAGCGTGGGTGTGTTCACCTCGCCGCCGAATGCGCTCGGCAGACCGGGACCCGCGTCGTCGATGAGGACGACGAGGATGTTCGGGGCGTCATCGGGAAGGCGACGGTGCTGTGTGCGTGGGCTGTAGACCGATTCCTGCATGGTCCGTCCTGCGATGCTTCCCGACGGCACCGGTGGGAACGGCAGAGTTTCTCCGCCCGGGATCGGATCCGGACGCAGATCCTGGCTCATGGTGGATGCCTCTTCTCACCCCATCCGTTCCCAGTACACCACCGGTATCGGGCCGCACACACCCCTGATCAGGGTGAAACCTGCCCTGTTACGGGCGAATGATGCAGCGGAATCCGATATGGCACGTCGCGGTCTCCTCGGTGTCACCCTGACGGGCCGCGGGTCGGTACCGCAGGCAGTAGTTCGGGGCGCACAGATGCGATCCGCCCTTGATGACACGGCGCGGATACGCCTCGCGCGGATCGTGTTCGGCCTTGTCGACGCGGGGATTCGTCGGGATGCAGCACGACGACGCCGGCGCGACGTTCTTGCCGCTCGAAGCATGGTTCGCGGTGAAGTAGTCGGCGGTCCACTCCCACACGTTGCCCGCCATGTCGTGGAGCCCGTATCCGTTCGGCCGGAAGTGTCCGACAGGTGAGGTTCCGGCAAATCCGTCCGTTTCGAGGTTCTGCCACGGGAATTCGCCCTGCCAGACGTTCCCGCCGGGCCGGCCCTTCGGTTCGTGCTCGTCGCCCCATGTGAAGGCCGTGCGGTCGAGTCCGCCGCGGGCGGCGAACTCCCATTCGGCCTCGGTCGGCAGTTCCTTGCCGGCCCACTCGGCGTAGGCGCGGGCATCGAACCACGACACGTGGGTGACGGGATGGCGTTCCCGCCCGCCGACGGTGCTCCCCGTCCCTTCGGGATGACGCCAGTTCGCGCCCGGGACGAACGACCACCACCTCGTGTAGTCATCGAGCGGTACCGGCCCCGGAGGCGGCGTGAACACGAGCGAGCCGGGCACGAGCAGGGACGGATCGGCGCCCGGATAATCGGCGGGGTCCGGCGCGACCTCCGCGGTGGTGACGTATCCGGTGTCCTTCACGAAGCGCCGGAACTCGGCGACGGTCACCGGGTGCGTGTCCATCCAGAACCCGTCGACCGTCACCTGGTGGACCGGTCGCTCCTCCGGATAGAAATCCTCCGACCCCATCCAGAACATGCCTCCGGCGATGAGAGTCATGTTCTGTGTCGCAGCACGCGTCATGACGTCAGCCTCGCACGGCCCGGGTCGCGGCGCGAGGGACGCACCGACGCGACGAGACCGCGCATTCACCGGTCCCGTCCCTGCCCCGTACCGCAGACTCGGGATATGCCCTCCACGACGACGGAACTGTCCCCGATGCTGGCGACCCTCGGTCCGCCGCCGACAGGGAACTGGGCGTTCGAGATGAAATGGGACGGCCAGCGCACCCTCGCCACGGTGACCGACGGACAGTGCCGGCTGACCAGCCGCACCGGGAACGACATCACCCGGAGCTTCCCCGAACTCCCCCACCTGCTCACCACCGCGACGGGCGGCCGGGACTGCATCGTCGACGGCGAGATCGTCACCCTCGATTCCGAGGGTCGGCCGTCCTTCGCCCGGTTGCAGCGCCGCATGCACGTCCACCGTCCCACCGAGGAGCTACGCGCCGAGCTACCGGTGCTGATCTACCTGTTCGACGTCCTCGCTCTCGACGGGGAGTCCACGACGGAGTTGTCCTATCGGCAGCGCCGGGCCGTCCTCGACGATCTGATCGTCCCCGGACCTCGGGTTCAGCTGTCGCCCTACTGGACCGATGTCGACGCACCGACCATGCTCACGGTCGCGCGCGAACACGGCCTCGAAGGGATCGTCGCCAAGGACCCGGACGCACCGTATCTACCCGGGACCCGCAGCGACGGCTGGATCAAGACGCCGCTGCGTCGGAACACCGAGGTGGTCGTCGTCGGGTGGCTCCCCGGATCCGGCAAGGCTGCCGGCGGCATCGGTTCACTGCTGCTCGGCGCGCACGACGACGAGGAACGGTTGGTGTTCATCGGCCGGGTCGGGACGGGATTCACCGCCGCGACCCGACGTGAGTTGCGATCGCAGCTGCGTCCCTTGGAACGACCGACGACCCCACTGGCGGTTGCGCCGCCGGCACGGGAGACCCACGGCGCCCACTGGGTGGAGCCCATCCTCGTCGGAGAGGTCGAGTACCGGGAGTACGCGGGCGGAAGTCTGCGGCATCCGAGCTGGCGAGGACTACGCACCGACAAGACGGTGCCGGAGGTCGATCTCCCCGGCCGACACTGACCTTCCGGTTACCGTGAGGCGCATGGACCTCCGTCGCAGTGTCGCCGATGCCCGAGTGGCCCGCCTCGCCACCGCCGACGGATCGGGCGAGCCGCACCTCGTTCCGATCGTGTTCGCCCTCGACGGCGACGTGATCCACACGTGCGTCGACGACAAACCCAAATCCACCCGGCGCCTCCGTCGCCTCGCCGACATCGCAGAGAACCCGCGGGTGTGCGTGCTCGTCGACCACTACAGCGACGACTGGTCGCAGCTGTGGTGGGTCCGCATCGACGGCATCGCCACGGTCCACGACGCCGATACTCCCGAGGGAACTGCGGGCATCGACGCACTCGTCCGCAAGTACCCGCAGTACCGAGCGAAACGACCACCGGGACCGGTGATCACCATCGACAGGCTGCGCTGGCGGTCCTGGTCCGCGTGAGCAGCTAACGATCCAGCGCGAGCATCGCCTCGGCGATCTCGTCGACCGCCGCGACGGGGATCGCGGTGCCGGCATCGACCAGGACGAGCAACCGCGCTCTCGGGATCTTGCGTGCGATGGCTTCTCCGTTGCCGGCGGGGAAGAACGGAACGACGGGCTACGGGAGAAGCTGTGCGTGGCGCTTGGCCGACCCGAGCTCGCGACCGATGCACGGTTCCTCCACCACCGTGATCGCATCGAGCATCGCAGCGAACTCGACGAGGTCCTCACCGCGGCGTTCGCGACCGGGACGGTGCAGCACTGGTGCCGCGTCCTGGAAGACCACGGCGTGCCGGTCTCCCCCATCCGGCATCTCGACGAGATCTACAGCGACCCGCACACCGCCGCGATCGGCATGGTCGGCACCGTCGACCATGCGTCCGGGCCTCTCGAACAGATCGCGTTCCCGGTCAATTTCGGAGGGGTACGACCGCCGCTGCGGTCGGCGCCGCCGCTGCACGGGGAACACACCGACGAAATCCTCGCGGGATATCAGGAGGTCTCCGTTCCGTCCTAGCGACGAACGTCTCGAATATCGCTGACCTACGGCCGTTTCCGATCGATCGGGAGCGGCCGTAGGACTGTTCGACCAGAACGACGGTAGAGACATCCCGCTCCGGGTGCCGTCGCGGTCACGCAGTGCGGCAGCGCTTCTGAGGCCGACGTGTCCGGATTTCTCCGCGATACGCGGGGGTAACGTCCGCGAAACAACCGCCGCGCATGATCGGCATCGATTGCACGACCGCCGACTCGCACGAAAGAACAACATATGCAGCTGACTCCCGCCGACACCGAGAAACTCCTTCTGGCCGTCGCCGGCATGGTGGCGCGCGACCGGCGGGACCGCGGCGTCCGACTGAACTATCCCGAAGCCGTTGCCCTGTTGTCCACCTGGGTGATCGAACGCGCCCGCGAAGGCGCCGAAGTCGCCGACCTCATGGTGAAGGGCCGCGAGGTCCTCGCCCGCGACGAGGTCATGGACGGTGTCGCCGAGATGTTGACCGACGTGCAGGTCGAGGCCACCTTCCCGGACGGACGCAAGCTCGTCACGATCCACCACCCGATTTCCTGAAAGGAGCTCCGACATGGCATCCGGACCGACTTCGGGACCCGGAGCGATTCGCGTCGCCGAGGGCTCCCTTACCCTCAACGCGGACCGCTCCGACGACGAGCGCATCACCCTCGTCTTCCTCAACACCGGCGACCGTCCCATCCAGATCGGATCGCACATCCACCTGCCGGACGCGAACGCGGCCCTCGAATTCGACCGCGAACGCGCGCAGGGCTACCGCTTGGACATCCCGTCGGGGACCTCGCAGCGCTTCGAACCCGGCAGCAGCCGCGAGCTGGGCGCCGTCGCCCTGCGCGGACGACGCGTCGTACCCGGCATCCAGGTGCGGAAGCAGGAGGACTGAGAACGTGGAGATCACACGCGCCGAGTACGCGGCACTGTACGGACCGACGGTCGGCGACCAGGTACGTCTGGGCGACACCGACCTGTGGATCCAGATCGAGGAGGACCGCACCTTCGGTGGTGAGGAAGCCGTCTTCGGGGGCGGCAAGTCCATCCGCGAATCGATGGCACAAGGCGTGACGACCCGGGCCGAAGGTGCTCCCGACACCGTCATCACCAATGTGATCGTGCTGGACTGGTGGGGCATCGTGCGCGCCGACGTCGGCATCCGCGACGGCCGCATCGTCGCCCTCGGCCGCGCCGGCAACCCGGACATCGCCGACGGCGTGCACCCGAAGCTGCAGATCGGCCCGTCCACCGACGTCATCTCCGGTGAAGGTCGCATCCTCACCGCGGGCGCCTTCGACTCGCACGTGCACCTGCTGTCGCCGTCGCAGATCGTCGAAGCACTCGCCACCGGCATCACCACGATCGCCGGCGGCGGAACCGGTCCGTCCGAAGGATCGAAGGCCACCACCGTCACGCCGGGCCCGTGGCATCTGATGCAGATGCACCGCGCGCTCGACGCGCTGCCGGTGAATGTGCTGTTGCTCGGCAAGGGCAACACCGTCTCCGCCGAGGGGCTGCGCGAACAGGCCCTCGCCGGTGCCGCCGGGTACAAGGTGCACGAGGACTGGGGCTCCACTCCCGCCGCGATCGATGCGGCGCTGCGCGCGGCCGACGAGCACGGACTGCAGGTCGCGCTGCATTCGGACTCACTGAACGAGGCAGGGTTCGTGGAGAGCACCCTCGCCGCGATCGGTGGTCGCTCGATCCACGCCTTCCACGTCGAAGGCGCCGGAGGTGGGCACGCCCCGGACATCCTGAGCATCGCCGGATTGCCGCACATCATCCCGGGCTCGACCAACCCGACCTTGCCGCACACGATCAACACCGTCGACGAGCACCTCGACATGCTGATGGTCTGCCATCACCTGAACCCGGCCGTCCCGGAGGACCTCGCGTTCGCCGAGTCCCGGATCCGGGCCACTACCATCGCGGCCGAGGACATCCTGCACGACATGGGCGCCCTGTCGATCACCTCGTCCGACGCCCAGGCGATGGGCCGCATCGGTGAGGTCGTCACCCGCACCTGGCAGGTCGCGCACGTGATGAAGAACCGGCGCGGGGCGCTCGACGGCAGCATGCCCGCCGACAACGAACGGGCCCGCCGCTACATCGCGAAGTACACGATCAACCCCGCGATCGCGCATGGTGTCGACCACGAACTCGGTTCGATCGAGGTCGACAAGATGGCCGATCTGGTGCTGTGGGACCCGAAGTTCTTCGGTATCCGGCCGTCGCTGGTCATCAAGGGCGGATCGATCGCCTGGGCGGCGCTCGGCGACCCCAACGCCTCGATTCCCACGCCGCAGCCGGTGCTGCAGCGCCCGGCGTTCGGCGATGCACTCGCCCCGCACACGTCGGTGTCGTTCGTCTCCCCCGCCGCCCTCGACGACGGCCTGGAAGAACGACTCGGGTTGCGCCGCACACTGCTGCCGCTGCGGCCGACCCGGCACATCGGCAAGGCCGACATGAAACAGAACAATGTGTTGCCGCGCATCGAAATCCGTCCCGACACCTTCGACATCGACATCGACGGCGAGCGGGTCGATCCGGCGCCGGCCACCGAACTGCCGCTCGCGCAGCTGTATTCGATGTTCTGATGTTGCCCGACACTCTGTCCCCCACCACGGTGCTGCTCCTCCTCGCGGACGGGCGCGCGCCGGTCGGCGGGAACGTCAACTCGGGCGGGCTCGAACCGGCGCTCCAGGGTGGGATGTCGCCGACCGAGGTGCGTCGCTTCCTCGTCGCGCGGTTGCGCACCTCGGCGGCAGTCGAGGCCGGCGTCGCCGTGGTCACCCGGCACGCCGTGGACTCCGATGCCGGAACCGCCCCGGCGCTCCGGATCGACGAGATCGAGGACCACTGGGCGGCGCGCACTCCGGGCCCGGCCCAGCGCGACGCGTCCCGGTTGCTGGCCCGCGGTTACCTGCGACTGGCCCGGAACCTGTGGCCCTCCACCGTTTTCGACGACCTCGACGCCCGGACCCCGCGACCGTCGCGGGGACTGGTCGTCGGGGCCATCGCGGCGCTCGCGCGCATCCCGGCGATCGACACCGCCCGACTGGTGTTGTACGAGGAGGCGCAGGCGATCGTCGCGGCCTTCCTCAAACTGCACCCCACCGACCCGGCCATCGGTTCGCGATGGGCGCTCGAGACCTGCGCTCATCTCGAACCTCTCATCGCCGAGCTGTCCGCCCTCACCGATCCGGCGGACATCCCGGCCACCGGTGGCCCCCAGACCGAACTGTGGGCCGAAGCCCACGCATCCGCTCCAGAAAGGCTGTTCCGTGCCTGAACACACCACCACCCGTTCGCTCCGTCTCGGCGTCGCCGGTCCCGTCGGCACGGGCAAGAGCTCGCTGATCGCAACCATCTGCCGCACCCTCGCGTCCGAGCTGCAGCTCGGCGTGATCACCAACGACATCTACACCGACGAGGACGCCCGATTCCTCCGCTCGGCCGGCGTGCTCGATCCCGAGCGCATCCGCGCGGTGGAGACCGGTGCGTGCCCGCACACCGCAATCCGCGACGACGTGACCATGAACCTGCTGGCCGTCGAGGATCTCGAACGCGACTTCGCGCCGCTCGACGTGGTGCTGGTGGAGAGCGGCGGCGACAACCTCACCGCGACCTTCTCCCCCGCGCTCGTCGACGCGCAGATCTTCGTGCTCGACGTCGCCGGTGGTGGCGACGTCGCCCGCAAGGGCGGTCCCGGCATCAGCCGCGCCGACCTGCTCGTGGTGAACAAGACCGATCTCTCCCCGTATGTGGGTGTCGACGTGCCCCAGATGGTCGCCGACGCCGAGAAGGCCCGCGAGGGCGGACCGGTGCTGGCGCTGTCCCGGACCGACGCCGCATCGGTGCAGGCGCTCGGTGACTGGGTGCGCGAGATGCTGGCAGCCCACCGAACCGGGTCGCACACTCCTGTCGATCCCGGTCCGATGGCTCCGCACTTCCACGCCGACGAGGACGACGACCACGATCACAGCCATGGGCACGGGCACGGTCACGGTCACAGCCACGATCACGCCGTCGCGCACACGCACGACTGATCATGTCCCGCACCACGATCCGTATCGACCGCGCACCAGGCCGGGCACGACTGACCCAGCGGGCGGGCATGCTCGTCCCCCGCACGGTCGAGGTCGGTCCGGACCACGCGCGGGTCGCCCTCGTCGCCGCCGGCGCGCTGTTGCTCGGTGGTGACTCGGTGACCGTCGACGTCCACATCGACGCCGGATGCACACTCGAACTACAGGACATCGGTGGCACCGTCGCCTACGACGCCGACAACCGGCTGTCCCGGTGGGACGTGCGGATCACCGTCGCCGAGGGCGGCACCCTCGTATGGGACACCTACCCGTTCGTGATCGCCACCGGCGCCCGCGTGCACCGCGACACCCGGATCGAACTCGCCTCCGACGCCGCCGCGAGCATGCGGGAGACCCTCGTCTTCGGACGCCACGGAGAAACCGGGGGCGCGATCCGCAGCCGTACCTCGGTCACTCTCGATCGTCGTCCCCTCTTCGTCGAGGAGTTGTACGCGCACGGCGCGTTCCCCGAGCCCGGGATCCTCGGTTCCGCCCGGGTGCACGACGTCATCGCAACCTACGGGCGACGCGCCGAGGGCGACGGCGTCGTCCAGCTCGAAAGGCCCGGCAGCCTGCTGCGGTTCCTCGGTGCCGAGACCCATTCCTCGCCGCTCGAGTCGACCTGGCGCTCCTGGCGCTCCGCACACGTTCACCCGTCCACCCTCGAAGGGAGTCTCACCCATGCACGTCCCTGACCATTTTCTCCCCATGAGCGCCACCGCGCCCGCCGCGGCGATCGCCACCGGTGCGGTCGTCCTCGCCGCCACCGCCGGGCGGCCGCGCATCACGACCCGGGACACCCTTCTCGCCGGAACGACCGCAGCGATGATCTTCGGCGCTCAGATGGTCAACTACCCCATTGCCGGCGGCATCAGCGGCCATCTCATCGGCGGCGCTCTCGCGACCGCGCTCCTCGGGCCCCGGCTCGCGCTTCTCGCGATGACCGCCGTGGTCGGCGTGCAGGCATTGCTGTTCGGGGACGGCGGGATCAACGCCCTCGGGGTGAACGTGCTGCTGATGGCGGTGCTGCCCGTTCTCGTCACCGCCGGTGTCCGTACCGGCGCCGAGCGACTCGGCCTCGGGAAGCTGACGCGGACCACCGCCGCCGTCGGCGCCGGTCTGTCCGTGCCGGTGAGTGCCGCAGTTCTCGGCGTCGCGTACTCGGCGACCGCCGGAACCGGCGCCGCAGCAGCGTTCCTCGGCGATCTGACCGCGGTCCACCTGGCCATCGGTCTCGGTGAAGCCCTCATCACCGCTGCCGTGCTGAGCGCCGTGATGGCGTTCGCGCCCGGCGTCGCCGCGTGGGACGCGCGGCCTTCCGTCACTCCCGTTGCCGTCCGACGGGGTCTCGCCGCGATCGGCGGCCTGGGCGTGGTCAGCGCCTGTGCGCTGGCTCTGGTCGCGTCCCGCAGCCCGGACGGTCTCGAGCACATCGTCGGCGCCTATTCGCTGCCGGTCGGTGACGCCACTTTCGCCGGTCTTCCCGGCCTCGCCGACTACGGCACGCTCAGTGGCACCGAATTCCTCGCGGCACTGGCCGGGCTTGCCGCCACCGCGGTGATCGGCGCCGCCCTCGCCGCGATGGGTCGTCACACGCCGGTCCGTCAGAGCGCGTAACGGTCCTCTCGAAGCCCCTTCGAACGGTGCGGTCGCTGATGCGGCCGCACCGTTCGGCGTTTCGCGACCGATACGATCACCGACCGTTGCAGCTCCGTGACCTGGCGTTTTCACCGCCGATCAGGAATGTCGGAAATTTTTTCGATCCGGAGGGAACCTTTCCGCCTCCCGGTCCCTCTTACCTGTGTCAGTCACCGAGACCCCGAAAGAGGCACCGACCATGGCTACCAACTCCTTCCCCGGCAGCAGCTCCTCGAACGCCGACCGCGCCGCATCGCAGTCCACCGCCAGCGACCGTGCGGACTCGTCGTACGGCTCGCAGTCCTCCTACGACGGCAACTCGTCCTACGGCTCCTCGTCGTCCGACCAGTCGGGATCGACGAGCTACGAGTCCTACGAGCGTTACGAGCGTTACGACAGCTCCGGCTCCTCGAGCTCGGACTCGTCCTACGGCTCGGCGAGCAACTCGGGTGCGTCGAGCTCCGCCGGATCGGCCTCCTCGGCTTCCGATCGCGCCGCCGCGGAGAACGCCGAGTCCACCTCGAGCGTGACCTCCGGATCCGCCTCCACCGAGCCGGTCGTGCTCGACGAGTACACCCTCGGTGACGGCACCCGCGTCGCCGACGTCGACGTGGACGGCGACGGTCAGGTCGACCTGTCGCTGGTGGACTACGACGGCGACGGCAGGACCGACGCGCAGATCAGCGACTCCGACGGCGACGGCAACGCCGACCTGATCGAGTTCGACCGCGACGGCGACGGCTACATCGACGCCGCCGCCGGTGACCTCGACGGTGACGGCCGGCTCGATCTGGCCGTCTTCGACGAGGACGGTGACGGCGAGGTCGATGTGGTGGTGGACCTGCACTCCGGTGCGGTGGACTACGACGGCGACGGCATCGCCGACGACTACGTCGACGTCTCGGCTTTCGACAACGGCTCCGAGTCGACCGACGCCGGTTCCGATCTGGTCTGACACCCACTCCGACCGATCCGAGACGAAGGGCAAGCAGGTGATGTCACCGCAGATGCGTGAGCGGATCGACGAACTGATCGCGGCGGCGGACGTCGCGGCGGACGGGCCCGAGCGCGCCGCCGCGACCACACGACTCGCCGATCTGGGAGTCGAACGTCTGGCCGTCGAGCCCGGGACACGGTTCGATCCGAGCCGTCACCGTGCAGTGGCGGTGACGCCGGCAGCGGCACCGGCGGAGGAGACCCTGGTCGCCGCGATGATCCGGCCCGGCTGGTGTCACGAGGGGCAGATCCTGCGCTATGTCGAGGTGCGGGTGCAGGTTCCGCCGGCGCAGTGCCCGGCTCCGGGGGCGTCGTGACACCCGCCACCGGGCGACCACCGTTCGCCGCTATAGAGTCCGCGACGGTCATCGCACCGTCCATGCAGGTTTTGTGGGTTCGCATTCGAGAGGCACGATCGAGATGAGCTGGGTTCTGGCGGTCGATTTCGGCACGTCCAACACGTCGGCGGCAC
The DNA here is from genome assembly GCF_019641445.1 of Rhodococcus sp. DMU2021. Lineage (NCBI taxonomy): Bacteria > Bacillati > Actinomycetota > Actinomycetes > Mycobacteriales > Nocardiaceae > Rhodococcus > Rhodococcus sp. DMU2021. Next base: position 694,906 of record NZ_JAIFKB010000001.1, on the reverse strand, counting down.
ACCGGATCGGCCCGGACCGGGTCGAATCACTGCCGCTGACCCACACCTCCAACCTCATGCCGTCCTCGGTGTACGTCGACCACACCGGGGCGATCACCACCGGCGACGTGGCCATCAACCAGGCCACCGTGGACCCGGCCGGGTTCGTCGCCTACCCCAAGACCCACGTGGCCGTCGGGTCGGTGATGGTCCGCGGCCAGGACGTCCCCGTCGCCCACACCATCGCCTCGGTCCTGCGCACCGTCTACCACCAGGCGTTGCCCCGGCACAACAACCGCCCTCCGGCGGAGGTCGTGCTCACCCACCCCGAGGCCTGGTCCCAGCGCGAACTCGACGTGCTGCGCCTCGCAGCGTCCCTGGCCGGTCTCGGCGGCAGCGTCTCGCTGATCTCCGAACCCCGCGCCGCCGCGTTCTACTATTCACGTCAGCACGACGCGAAGATCGTCAAGGGCTCGACGATCGCGGTGTTCGACTTCGGCGGCGGCACCCTCGACATCGCCGTACTCACCGCGACAAGCGAATGGACCTTCGAGGTGATCCGGGCCGGCGGCGACAACACCCTCGGCGGCAAGAACCTCGACGCCACCGTCGCCCGCTGGGTCGACGAACGCCTGCGCGACGACGATCCGGATCTGGCGGCGTGGTTGCGCACCCCGGACGGGCTCGATGCCCGTCGCACCCTCGACGATCAGATCCGCCGCGCCAAGGAACTGCTCTCCGAGCATCCCTCGGCGTCGATCCGGGTCACCGGCAACGGCGCGGATCTGACCTTCACGATCACCCGCGACGAGTTCGAGCAGCTCATCGAACCGCAGATCACCCGAGGCGTGCAGCTCGCCGCCCAGGTGTTGCGCGATGCCGGGGTGGACCGGCCGGGTCTGCAGGCGCTGTATCTGACCGGCGGATCCTCACGGATTCCGTACGTGCATCGGCGGCTGTCCGAACTCGGATCCATCGCCACCCTCGACGACCCGAAGACCGTCGTGGCCAAGGGCGCGGCCGGCTTCGTCGCCGGTGGACGCACCACCGAACCCGCCGCCGACCTCGACACCGAGGTGCTGCGACCGGACACTCCCCGCCCCGCAGCACCGCGACCCGGCGTTCCCCGTCCGGGTACCCCTGCGGCACAACCGAACCCGGCACCGACCCGCGACATCGAGCGGTCACGGCCGTCTCGGCCCCTGCTCATCGCCGGGGCCGCCGTGCTGGCGGTGCTCGTCGCCGCAGGGGCGGTCTTCGGACTCACCCGTGGGGACGCGGACGACGGAGCGGCGGCCGGCGCCGCAGCCGCCCCCGCTGTGGCCGAGGACAGGTCGGACACCGGAGCACCACCTCCGGCGACGTCGGATTCGGTCTATCGCAGCGAGAGCACCGACGAGGTGGTCGAACTGCTGCCGACCAAGTTGCTCACCGGGTCGAGTTCGTGCGAGAAGTCCGGCTTCTCCTCGGAAGGTGCCATGCAGGTGCGGTGCCAGATCAGCCCCAACTCCAACCTCGGGAAGGCGCTGGGCATGGAACCCACCGACTACGAATCCGTGTCGGCGTACCGGGACGATCAGTACGCACGCTCGAACTTCATCCGGCTCCGCGACGCCAAGAACGACAACACCAGGATCGTCTCGGCGGACGGCACGCGTATCGCCGACTACGACCACCCACCGGGCGGCAACTCGTACTTCACCGTCATCGACAAGTCCACCGGACTCGTCGCGCAGTTCTCGACGACGACGGAGCGCGGCGAAGCACTGCTCGCCGAACTCGGTTGGAACGCCTGACCTGCCTTACCTCCCATACCTTCCTCTTCAGGAGTCCTCTTCTCATGCACATCCCTCGAACCGGCCGTCTCGCCCTGGCACTGGCGGCCGTCACCATCGTCACCGTGGCCGGCTGCTCGTCCGACAGCGACGCCACCGTCGTCGACGAGACCACGACTGAACAGACCTCTGCCGGTGTGGATCTCGACTCGCTCGATACCGGTGACTACAACACCCAGCCGCGCGATTTCGTTGCGCTGGGCATGGCAGCCGAGGATTTCGGTCCGGCGGTGGAAGGCCAGCGACTCGCCGAGTTCGTCGTCCACCCGCACACCGTCGACCCGGCCCTCACCGTCGGCGGATCGACCAACGGCGTGTTCCTCGGCGGCACGGGCAACATCTTCTCCGGCGACGAGAACGAGATCCTGAGAGAATTCTCGATCATCAACGCCTTCACCAGCTTCCGGAGCACCGACGACGACAGCCGCGAGTTCGGTGTCAGTGTCTGGCGATTCCCCACCCCCGAGGACGCCGCCGGCACCGCGCAGGCCCTGTACGAGTACAAGCTCGGGCCCGCGGACGGTCCGTTCGCCACCGGTCCGGAGACCCCGACGACGCTGCCGGAACTGCCCGACACACTGGCCACCACCTACTCCTGGCCGGAACTGGCCACCACCTCCCTGAGCACGCTCACCACACGCGGCATGTTCGTCGTCTACACCTACAGCGGCGACGACAGCGGTGGGACCGAGTGGATCACCGATACCGCGACGCGCGGTGTGCAACAGCAGATCGAGCTGCTCGACCGGTTCCCGGCCACCCCTACCGACGAGATCGCCTCGCTGCCCATCGATCTGGACAAGGTGATGGCCCGGGCCGTGGGATTCGTCGACAGCGAGTACTCACGTAACTCCGACATGGCGGTCTACGGACCGGACGGCTGGTTGCACTACGACTCCGCTCCAGCCGACACCGAGGTGGTGTTCGAACAGACCGGCACCGATCGTGTCGCGAAGGTCAACAGCGTCGTCTATCGCACCGCGGGCCCGGACGAGGCCGAAGTCCTGAAGGACGCGTTCGCTGCACACACGGCCGAGACGTATCCGGACCTGGTCGAGGACCCCTCGCTGACGCAAGGTCTTCCGAACACCACCTGCTGGTCGGGCGACGTCGCCGACGGTCGAGCCGCCGCGTGCCTGATGACCTACGGCCGCTACGTGGCCGAACTGTCCGGCTTCCGCTCGATCGGCAACGAGAATCCCGACTCCGACACGCTGCGCACCGTGCCGCAGCGCGTGGCCACTCAGTACGTGAAGTTCGTCCGCGCCGAGGAGATGGGCCTCGGCGAGAACTGACCTCCTCGCGGTCCGGTGACCGTCGGTGCACGACACCGAGGGCGGTCACCGGACCGCTGCGCGACGCGGCCGGGTAGGTTACTCCGCGTACAGATGGGGGTGCCATGCACGAGACGGAGTTGATCGAACGGTGCCGGTCCGGCGACCGGGCCGCGTTCGCCGCACTGGTGGAACCGTCGCGCACCCAGGTGTGGGCGGTATGTGTACAGATCACCGGTAACCGCCACGACGCCGAGGACGCCCTGCAGGACGCCCTGATCGCCGCCTGGCAGAACCTCGACAAATTCCGGGGCACCTCCCGCTTCGGTTCCTGGCTCTACCGCATCGCGAGCAACGCCGCGCTGGCGATCGTGCGCAAGCGCCGCGAGATCCCCGACGACGAGATCGACCTCGGTCGGGCCTCCACGGTGCCGGGACCGGCCGATCGCGTCGTCGACACCGACGCGGTGCGTCACGCCCTCGCTCGACTCCCGGAACAGTTCCGCGTCGCGGTCGTGCTCCGCGAATACGCCCAGATGAGTTACGCCGAGATCGCCGAGCATCAGAACGTGCCGGTCGCGACGGTCAAGACCCGCATCAACCGGGGGCGAGCACAACTCGTCGAACTGCTCGATCCCGCCCGCCTCGATCCCGCCGGTCTCGATCCCTGACCGGTAGATTGGGACGTGGCAGGAACATTCCGGGGCCCACACGACTCCAACCTGACGACGACGGACAACGGGGGAAGAAGGAAGAGCCCATGACAAGCGATGAGACCGATCCGCTGCCCTCACTGGGGGAGCTGCTCGGTATCGATGTGCTCGCCGACCTACCGGAACTGCCCGATCAGGTCTGGGAGCGCGCGCTCGACATCGCCACCGACCCCGGCACTGCCGCGGTCGATACCTCGTTGATCCCGGACGACGACGAGATCGTTCCGGAGACGGTCACCGTCGACTCTGTCGACCTCGATCCTGCCCTCGACCCCGATGCCGACCTCGACAGCGCAGGTGGAATCGACCCCGGCCTTGTCGACGACGACAACGGCGAGGCTTCATCCGACGACGAGGCAGCCTCGTTCGGCTTCACCGACAACGTCGACGAACCCGATCTCGGCGCGTAACCCACCGACCGGGTCAGTGTCCGCGGACGATCACCGTATAGGCGTGCGTCAGCGCTGTCAGCGCCGTGTCCTCCGCCGCCGACCGCGTCGACACGCTCTGGGCCTGCACCGCGACAAGCTTCTGTTGCGCCATCGCTCGGATCTGCTCGGGTGACGCCGTCGGCTCCAGCCCCAACGCCTCGGCGATCGTGCCGCCGCGCAGCACCTGGACCAGTTCGTCGACCGCCGGCGCGCTCGGGTCGGCCTGCAGCAGAGATCGCAACGCCCGCAACAACTCCACCGGCACCAGCGCCGGGTCCGTGCGCAGCGCCGAGACGATCTGCCGGATGGCGTCGCGCGCCGGATGCGAATAGACGAGGGCGTCGAGTTCGGCGAGGATCCGGCCGGCGCGGTGCAGCACCGCGAAGCGACGCAACGACTGTTCGAGCACCGCTCGCAGCGGATGGACGCCGGACACCCCGGACAACCACTGGTTGACCTGGTGCGCCCCACCCGTTGCCTGCGCGCGGGCGTGCACGAGCCCGTACTCCCCGATCAGCTCCAGCAGTCGCCACACCTGATCGCGCGGCACCGGCAGCGCGGCGGGATCCGCGTCGAGCAGATCGAACAACTCCAGCGGGGCCAGTGGGGCGAGCGCCACGAGCGCGTGGGCGTCGGCGTCGGTGAACGCACCGGTGTGGGAGGTCTGCGCCAGCAACCCGGCGACCGGCACCACCGTGCCGACCTGTCCCGCCAACCGCCGCGCGAGCACGTTCGCGTGTTCGGCGGCGTGTCCGAGCGGATCGCGGTTGCCGAGCACCCCGCGGCCGAAACCGTCTGCGCGCGACAGCACTCCGAGTGTGTTCAGCGGAGTGAAGCCGAGGCGCTGCAGGAATTCGACCTCGTCGGTGCGCGGCATCGAGTCGAACAGGAACACCGCCGCGTCGGCGTCGACGGACGCCGAGCGGGTCTGCTCGAATCCGTCGATCAGGGCGCGCTCGGTGGCGGCGGCGTTGGTGACGGTCAGTGTCGCCAGACCGGGGGTGTCGACGAGGGTGATGGTGCTCAGCGCATGGGAGGGCAGGTAGCGGTGCACGTACGCGACCTGCTCCGGCGGGACGCCGAGGTCGACGGTGGTGCCGAGTGCCAGCGGCACGGGTCGACGGGTGCCATCGGTGGACACCACGTCGGCGCGGGAGGGCGCACCGTTCTCGTAGACGGTGACGACATTGGTGGCCTCGAGCGCCGCGGTCTCGGCGACCGGCGCCCCGATCAACGCGTTCACCAGGGTGGATTTGCCGGCCTTGAGCCGCCCGACGACGACGATGCGCGGCGGTGACCACAGGATCGCGCCGATACGGTTGGCGTGGGCGACGAGATCACCGCCGAGCGCGGCGAGTTGGTGCAGGGCGGCGTCGATGCGCTGGTGCACCGGATCGGGTGCCCCGGTCTGCGGTGGGATGTGCGGGGCGCTCATGCGGCACCTCCCCTCAGAGCCGTATCGATCGGGGTGATGCGGGCGCGAGTGATGCGCAGGTTCTTCTCCAGTCGTTCGATGTTCGCGGTGCGGGTCGCGGCGTCCGCCTGCGCGGCGCGCTTGGCCTCGTCGATACGCTTCTGCAACTCGGTGATCCGGTCCTGCAGGTGTTTGCGGCGACGCAGCACGATCTCCGGGCGGGTGGTGGCCATCGCGGCCTCGAGCATGCGGGTCGTGACGGTCCGCACGGTCGCGAGGGTCTCGCGCAGCCAGGTCAGCAGGTTCGTCTTGCCGGTGCGCATCGCCTTGAACCCGAGATTGATCGCCACCCAGGCGACGCCGGCGATGGCACCGGCCCCGATCACCGCGCCGAGCATGGTGGTGCCGATCATGCCCATCGTCAGCACGCTCGGATCCAGCAGCCCTTGGCGTTTCGAGCCCACCTCCCCGGTCACCAATGGATCGGTCTGCAGCGCCTCGAGGGTGACCTCGCGGATGTGCTCCCACTGCTGCGGGTCGTCGAAGAGGTCGGTGACGATCTTCTCGAGGTCGTCGAGGAAGACCTGCGCGGTGGTGGCCATCGCGTCGAGCAGGTCGGCCTGGATCTGGGCGGTGAACACCTGCGGGGAGCGCCGCAGCACCTGCATCGACGACTTGTTGATGCGTGTCGTCCAGTCCTCGCGCACGCGGGCGAGCTCCTCGTCGAGGCGGGTGATCGCCCGTTGCCGCGCGAGGGTGAGGTCGCGCTGCAGGTGCTGTTCCCACTGCTGCGCCTCGTCCTTGAGCCCCTTCAGCCGTTCCATCTCGGCGGTCAGGTCCGGGATCGCGGATTCGCCGTCGCGCACCACGGAGAGTTCGTCGCTGATTCCGGTTTCGATGCGGCGCAACCCGTCGAGGGCGACGCGCAGCGCATCGGCTTCGGGGCGGTGCCGTGCGGCGGCGACCCGCTCGTCGAGCATCCCCCACAGTCCGGGGAGACCGGAGCAGGCGAGGCTGCGCTCGCGCACCGGGGAGGGCGGTAGCGCGGTCGCGGCCAGGGCTCGCACGCTCGAGACGGCGACGACGGGGATGTCGCGGCCGACGTGTTCCGCGACGGCGCGGCGGTTCTCCGCGACGATCTGTTCCCAGCGGGTGAGGTTCTTGTCGGTCTTGGTGACCACGACCAGCACGTTCTCCACTCCGGCAGCGCTCTCGCGCAGGAACCGCATCTCCGGTTCGGTCAGCGGGGTCGACGCATCGCATACCAGCACGAGCACGGCGGCCCGATCGGCGGAGTGAGCGGCCATCGCCGCGTGCCGGGGGTCGAGGCCGCCGATGCCGGGAGTGTCGACGACCGACGCGTTCGTGAGCTTCTCGGACGCGATCGGCACGACCGCCGCGACCGGCAGCGCCTCGACGGTCGGGTCCTGGACGTAGCGGCCGCCGGTGGTGATCCACTCCCCCAGCTCGGCGCGGTCGATGCGCCGGCGCCCGTCGGGGAACACCAATTCGGCGGTGCCCTCCGGGAAATCGTCGGTGGCGGTGACGAAACGGGTTGCGACGGCGGTCGAGTGCTCGACGTCGTCGAGAGCGGCGCCGTCGCGGCCGATGAGAGCGCTGACCAGCAGACTCTTGCCGCGCTTGATCTCCCCCACCACCACGATCGACGTCGGCCGGCCGGTGTCGGCGAGTTTGCGTTCGGCGCGGTCGGCGACCTCGTCGTGCTTGTAGGCGCGCAGCACCTTGCACGCGCCGTCGATCAGGTCGGCCACAGACGGATCAGGAGACACGCGACGACACTACATACCGGTCGGTACGGGGCCGTGCTCCACTCCGGCGTTCGGACTCGTGGCCGCGTCCACGATGATTTCCGGCTCCTGCCCCGGTCAACATTCGTGAACGGATCCGTCCGACTCCGGGAGACGTCATGACCCAGCAGACCACCCGCGCCCTTCCTCCGATCGTCGACGAGCAGACATGGCGGTCGGCGCTCGACGACCTACGGCGACGGGAGAAGGCCGCCACTCGCGAACTCGACGCCATCGCAGCGCAGCGCCGCCGGCTGCCGATGATCGAACTGCCCGACTACACGCTGATCGGCGCCGACGGCCCGACCCGGCTCGTCGATGTGTTCCAGGGCCGCTCGCAGCTCATCACCTATCACCACATGTGGTCCGACGGTGCCGAATGGCAGTGCGGTGGATGCACGAGTCTCACGACGCAGTGGACCCGGCTCGGCATCCTCGACAACTACGACGCCCGCATGGTCGTCGTCACCAACGGGCCGATCGACGAAGCCCTCACCTACAAGGTGAAGGTGGGCAACACGATGGAGTGGTACTCGTCGTCGGAGAGTTCGTTCGGCGCCGACGTCGACGCACCTCCCGGTGGAGGGTTCGCGGTCAACGTGTTCCTGCGCGACGGCGACACGGTCTACCGCACCTGGCACACCACCGGCCGCGGCACCGAGCAGCTCAGCTACACCTTCGCGCTGATCGACATCCTTCCGTGGGGTCGTCAGGAGGAATGGCAGGATTCGCCCGAGGGCTGGCCGCAGTCGCCGACCTATTCGGGGTGGCTCGATTCCCCCGATGTGGCGCGACTCTACGGTCCGGGCACCGGCGCGCGGTGAAAGCGGATGACATGGTGGACGCGACCCCGTCACGCGCCTGGTACGTGAGAACCGGTGTGTCACAGGAATTCAGTCGGCGAGGTAGCGCAGCATCACGGCGGTGGTGAACTGTCGGGTCTCGACCAGGCGCAGATCCACGCGCTTCTCCAGGGGCGGGAACATCGGTGTGCCACCACCGAGCAGGACGGGTGAGACGAACACCTGGTACTCGTCGATGAGACCGTGTGGGATCAGCGACGCGGCGAGGTTCGCCCCACCGACCTCCATGACGCCGTCTCCCTCGGCCTTGAGCCTGCGCACCTCCTCCACCGCGTCGTCGCTGACGAGGCGACTGTTCCAGTGGACCTCGGTGAGGGTGCGGGAGAAGACGACCTTGGGCGTGGTCGTCCACAACTCGGCGAAGTCGCGTTCGATGGGCGAGGCGTCCTCGGGCAGGTGCGGCCAGTACTCGGCCATCAGCTCGTACATCCGCCGGCCGTGCAACGAGAGCTCGAGCCGGCGGAACCGGTCGTTGTGGAACTGGTGCAGTTCGTCGTCGGGGTCGGTCCAGTCGATATTGCCGTCGCGGTCGTTGATGTAACCGTCGAGGGACACGCCGAAGTCGTAGATCAGTGTTCTCATGCTCCGATAGACCGTCGGCGCACCCCGAACTCATCGGCCCGGTGCGCCCGTGTCGGGCTTAAGGCTGGAGCAGCACGTCCAGACCACGCTCGAACTCGTCGATACGGCGACCGAGGGCATGGTGACCGCCGTTGACCAGCTCGGACACCCGGACGATCCCTGCGGTGTCCGCGATCTCGTTGAGGTTGCGCGACGTCCAGTACCAGGCGGCGGTGGTGAAGGCGTTCTCCGGCGCGGCGAGCAGCTCGGGGTGCGCGACGAAGTCGACGCCGATGTGCTCGCTGACCTTCTCATAGTTGTGGCGGCCCGTGATCTGGATCGCGCCGCGACCCTTGTAGCGCTCACCGTCGCCGGGATGGGTGTTTCCGAGATCGGCGCGACCCTCGTATGCGCGACCGGACGCGTACTCCTCGAAGGTGCGGAAGGAGTCCGATTCGACGGCCAGCTGGGCGATGAACGCCGCCTGACGGACCGGGTTGTCGATGCCGCTGCGCGCCATCGCGTCGTTCAGCGGCGCGATGAACTGCTCGACCTTCTCCGCCGGGATGCCCGGCACGATGCGGGTCAGTTCCTCGGGTGTGACGGCGGGGAGCGGCGCAGGAGTCGTCTCGGCGACGAGTTCGACCACCTCGCTCGCCTCTGCGGATTCGGCCTCTTCCTCGTCGTCGGTCACGGTCCAGCCGTCGGCGGCCAGGGCGTCGAAGTCGAGCGCCCGGAGCAGGTCGCGGGGCTCCTGGAAACGGGTAGGTGCAGGGGTGGTGGGTGCGGTGTCGGCGTGGGCGACGGAGGTACCGACGCCGAGCGCGGCGGTGAGGACGGCCGCGGCGGCGACCGCGGCACGGAAACGGCGCAATGATGAAACGGACAAGGGTCGTGCTCCAAGATTCGCCGAAGCTGGGTTCGGCCTTCGAACGGGGCCGCGGGCATCACCGGCGGGATCGTTACCACCGCACGGAGGGCCAACACACGACCATCAGGTCACAACCAGGTAACGTCGCAGGTCGAGAGGTTTTCAAGCGATCGTGGCCGACGCCATCTGAACCAATGAAAGTGGTGCGTGCCATACTCGGAAGTCGATCATTGCGGCGATCGCATCCGGCCGGCCCAGCGAGAACCTGCCGGAGCGGTACCTGGCCGATCCTGCCCCTTGTCCACCGAGGATCGCTGCACTCTCACCGAATTAGTTGTGCAGCAGTACCTTCGATCACGAAACCGCACGCGCCGAAGGTCCGTCCCGCAGATGGTCGAATCGAGGCCGCGATGGGTCGCCCCCCCTCGGGAACAGACCGGTTCGATTCGACCGAAGAGGTGTACACCCCCGAGCCGGGTCGTAATCATTTCGTGTCCGACGACACACCTCGATAACGCGTAGCCGCACGCCGACCGAGACCGTCCGCGTTCACAATACGACGACCCGAGCAGGAAGTACCGATTGGTATGTTCACACAGGTCGAAGACCCCGACCGTTCGGTCGGGTCTTCCATGATCAGCGCGCTGAAGCGGGTCGGCGCGGCGTGCTGCAGTAGCAAGCCCCGGTTCATAGCGCGAACTGCGCGGAGCGGTACCGACCGCCCTGTATGCCGCGCCGAGAACACTCAGCGGTCGCGGTAGTACGCCCGGATCGCGCGGCTCATCACCTTGATCTCACGGGTCCGCTCGTGCCGCAATCGGGCATCGGACCGGGCCGCGATCCATTCGTTCTCACGTCGCAGTTTGCGATGACTCTCCACTCGCCGGGCATCGAGGTCGCCGCGGTCGACAGCGGCACGAACCGCGCATCCCGGTTCGGTCTCGTGCGCACAGTCCGCGAAGCGGCAGTACTGAGCGAGCTCATCGATCTCGGGGAAGGCGGAGGCGATGCCGGCACCGGCGTCCCACATCCCGATACCCCGCAACCCCGGAGTGTCGATGAGGGTCACGCCGCCGCCCAAAGGGAACATCTCCCGATCGGTCGTGGTGTGCCGGCCCTTGCCGTCGCCCTGGCGCACCGGTGCCGTCGCCTGGATGTCGCGACCGCACAGCGCGTTGACCAGCGTCGATTTCCCGGCGCCGGACGCTCCGACGAACACGACGGTGCCGTGGAGCACCTCGCGCAGTTCATTCAGGCCGGATCGATTCGGCGCACAGACCTCGACCACGCTCGCTCCGGGTGCGACCATGGCGACCTGCTCGAATACCGCTTCGGTGGCGATGTCGACCTTCGTCAGGGCGACTACCGGTTGCGCGCCGCTGTCCCAGGCCAGCGCCAGCAGACGTTCCATGCGACCGAGATCGAGGGTGTCGGATGCGACCGTCACCACGACGGTGTCGACGTTGGCAGCGAGAACCTGCTCTTCCGAACGCCCCGACGCGTCGGCACGACGAATCGCGCCGGTACGCGGCAGCACCGCACAGACCGTGCAGGTCATATCGCCTTCGGTGGCCGGTTCGCGCACGATCACCCAGTCGCCGGTGCAGACGTGGTGGCGCGCTGTCCGTACCCGACCAGCGGATCGGTTCCGGGTGGGACATCGGGGTGCACGGTGACTCCTGGATCATGACGAGGCGCGGGTGGTCCGCTCCGACAGATCCGATGGTGAACTTCGCACCCTGCAATGCAATCGAATTTCCGCGTGCACCCTCAATCGCGGTGGGCCGACAGCAGCCAGGCCGGGAGCATCGAACGGCCCTTGTCGTCGCGTTGCCACGCGGCAGCCTCTTCGTCGCCGAGAAATGCGTGGATGAAGGCCGGCCGCACGTCGTCAACGGTCCAGAACTCGGCAACCACGTCGCGTAGCTCGTCGTCCGTCACAGGATTGGGTCCCTGGCCCTCTTCGGGGAAGGCGTCCTTCGAAAAGGCAAGGACGAAGAAGGACGCGTTCGGAGCAGCGGCACGGGTGACGGCGCTCAGGTAGGCACGGCGCCGGTCCACGGGCAGCGAATGGAACAGGGTGCTGTCGACGATCGTCGCGAACCGGCCGTCGAAACCCGTGAACGAGCTGATGTCGGCCACCTGGAAGGTCGCGGTCGTCAGTCCCCGCTCCGCCGCCGCGGCCCGAGCGGCCTCGATGGCTGTGGGCGACAGATCGAGACCGATCACGGTGTATCCCTGTGCCGCCAGACGGAGGGAGGTCTCGGCATGCCCACAGCCTGCGTCCAGCACGTCGCTACGGAATCTGCCCTCGTCGATCAATCGGGCGATCTCGGGCTGGGGTTCGCCGATGTTCCAGGGTACGGGGCCCGAAAACCCTTCGGCGACGCCCCGGTAGATGTCGTCCCACGGTGCAACCTGGCCGTCCTCGGTCATGGATCCGACGGTACGCCCGCCGCCGGATCCACCGCACCGATTCCGAATTCGGCACCGGTAACCGGTTCACTCGGCCGGGTTCGTGAGGAAGGATCGACAAGCGCCACCGTTCGAGAGGGGAACTCACTCGTGACCGAAACCGCCGCATCTGCACCCGCCGGCCCCGGCCGCGAACGTCAGGGGGTCGTGTACCGCAACGGCGCGCTGGGCCGGCGTCCGGCCGTCCCGACGTCCTTCGGCGACCTCGAACACGCCGCGCGACGCGCGAGTTCGAAGCGGGCCTGGGCGTATGTCGCGGGCGGCGCCGGCGAGGGACGCACGATGCGCAACAATCGGCGTGCGTTCGACCGATGGGCGATCGTCCCGCGCATGGCCCACGGAGTCACCGAACGCGACCTGAGTACGACCGTGGCAGGCACGTCGCTGTCCTCACCGCTGTTGCTGGCACCGATCGGCGCGGGAGCATTGATGGCCGCGGACAGCGACCTGGCGATCGCGCGGGCGGCCGCCGCGACCGGCGTGCCGTACATCTTCTCCAATCAGGGCTGCAATTCCATGGAGGACTGCGCTGCCGCAATGGGCTCCGCGTCCCGCTGGTTCCAGCTGTACTGGAGTTCCGACGAGGATCTCGTCGACAGCCTGCTGCGGCGGGCCGAAGCGGCGGGCGCCGAGGCCGTCGTCGTCACCCTCGACACGACGATGCTGGGATGGCGTCCGCAGGACCTGAATCTCGGGTCGTTGCCGTTCGCACGCGGCGAGGGCATCGCCCAGTACACCTCGGATCCCCGCTTCCTCGACATCGTCCGGCAGCGGATCGACGCCGCCCGCGACACGCTGACGGAGCGACCCGATGTCACGTTCGGCGCGATCCGCACACTGCTGTCGATGACCCGCAACCATCCGGGTCGATTCCTCGACAATCTCCGCTCCCCCGTACCGCGCGCCGCCGCGGAGACCTTCCTCGACATCTACTCCAATCCGGGACTGAGCTGGGAGCATCTGGCGACGTTGCGGGATCGGACGCGACTTCCCATCGTACTCAAGGGAATTCTGCATCCGGACGACGCGCGTCGCGCCGTCGACCTCGACGTCGACGCCCTCGTCGTGTCGAACCACGGTGGACGCCAGGTCGACGGATCGATCGCCTCACTCGATGCTCTGCTCGACATCCGTGCCGCGATCGGCCGGGAGCCGACCGTGTTGCTGGACAGCGGGATCCGAAGCGGCGCCGATGTCTTCGTCGCGCTCGCGCTCGGCGCGGACGCCGTACTCCTCGGCCGGCCCTACATGTACGGACTGGCGATCGCGGGTCGGCAGGGCGTCGAGGAGGTGGTCCGCAACGTGATCGCCGAGTTCGACCTCACCATGGCATTGACCGGTGCCCGTTCGGTCGCCGGTATCGACGAACGGTTCGTCCGGCCGAATCCCTCCTTCTGAAACAGGGTCAGGCCTTGCGCGCACGCACCTTGCGGTACGGGGTCTCGTCGATGCGCGTGGTGATCTCGGCGACCATCCTGTCGTACGACTCGTTCTTGCGGGCGATGCCGATGAGCCGCTTGGTGGTGCGCGCGGCGGCGCCCAGGTTCATCGGGCGGCCCTCGATGCCGTACATCAGGCGCGCCCACTCCGGCAGCAGCGACAACATGTCGTCCTGCACGACGACGAAGGTGAACACCTTCACCGGATTGCCCCACAGGTTCGGCTTCCGGAGCGCGTGCGTCACCTCGGCGGCGGCGAGCGACAGCGACAACCAGTGGCGCTGCTCGTCGACGTACGCCTCGAGGTCGGCGCGGGTGGCGGGAAGACGGGCCGGGTCTGCGCCGACGAGCTCTGCGGCGATGTGCTGTTCGACGACGAACTTGTCCTGTTCGGCGGGGGTCAGGTCGAGGCCGAAAGCCTCCGCACCACGCAGCAGCGCGAACGCGAGAGCGTTGTGAGTCCAGTCGATCCACACGGGCTCGTCTGCGCGCAACGTCGTGCCGATGTGCAGCCGGTACTTCACGGTGTTGCGGTGGAGGACGAGTTCCTCGGAGGTCTGCACATAACTTCCGCCGGTTCGCAGGAACACCCCCGTCGTGTCCCGTAACCGCTCCGCGGCCGGGCTGTCGATCGCGAGCCGGCCCAGCGTATCGGCGACAAACGCGTGGTCGTCGCGAAGTCACGTGCCAGCACCGCGATTTCACCCTCGTCTCGTCAGGCGAGGAGCGCGGCGTCGAGCACTCGGCGCGCCGCTGCGGGATCGTCGACATGGATCGCGAACCGGCTCACGAGCGCTGGACGGCGGCGATGTTCGAAGAAGCCCGGCAAGAGGGCCTCGACGGGTTCCGCGAGGACGAGATCGAGATTGGTGCCGTCGGGACCGGGCAGGAACAGCACCTCGCCGTCCACACCCGTCTCCGCCGGCTGGAAGCGATGGCGCGGGATACATCGCTGCAGGTTGTCGGCGTCGATACGTGCCACGACCTGATGTCCGGAGCGCAGGACGAGGCCGTCCCGTGTCAGAAGATGCGGGTTGACGACACGATCCGCGAGCCACCCCGCGAGAGGAAGAAGCGAGTACACCGAGACGATCAGCAACGTCCAGCGCAGCCATTCCCACGGCACGAGTATGTGGACCACCGCGATCTCGATGACCGACGCCACGAGCCACGCGATCGGCACGCTCATCGTGCCGCGGGTGTAACCGATCGTCGTCACCTCAGGTCCGGCGCCGACCCGACGTCCTCGTATCAGGAACCACAGTGCGCGGTAGCTTCTCAACTCTGCGCGTATCAGGGCCCCGGGCACGCGGCCGACGAGTTCGTCGAGCACCCCCGCCCACGGTGTTCCGGATCGGCGCAGGATTCGAACCCGCAGTGCGCCGACGATCAGCACCAGGATTCCCAGAGGTAGCTCGAATCCGAGCCAGACCTTCAGTGCTGTCACCGGTGTGAGGATGCCCAGTGCAACGAGGAGGGCGTTCGTACAGGCCACCACCACGGTGAGGACGAGAGCGGCTCGGTGGACGAGCCGGACGGTGCGCTCAGTCATGCCCGCGCTCCGTCCTGCTGCGGTCCCGACTGTGCGGCGACGCGCCGGACGAACCCGATCGCGACGGCCTGCTGGGCCGGGTCCGGAAGGAACTCGGCGAGCACCTCGGTGTTCGATTCGAGGGCAGTTGCCGCCTCGGCTGCCCACGAACCGAGCACCTCCGCCATGATCGGGATGTCGTCGAGCAAGGCGGTCATGCCGTCGATGACGGCGCTGACCTCGTCGGCTGCCGCGGTGGGATCTTGTCCGGCAAGTGCACCGAAGCGTCGGTAGACGGCGACCATGGCGTGCCGTTGTTCGGGGTCGTCGAGCAGGGTTCGCATGGCGTCGAGATACTCCGGTGATGCCTGCCCGGAGAGTGCGAGCATCTCCCAGCTGTCGCGTTCGCGGACGAACAGCCTCCGGGTGTGCGGGTCGTCCTCGCCGTCGATGAGTTCGTCGAACGCGTCGACGATCGGTGACGGCAGGGGCGAGAGCCGGTCGCCGACGCGGTGACGCTCGAGAATCGCGGCGAGTGCCTCACGTTTGACCTGCAGCGTCCGGATCTGATTGTCTGCCGCCTCGAGCAGCGATTCGAGGTCTGCGGTGAGATCGGACTCGGCATCTCGGTCGCTGCCGTCGGTGAAGTGGCCGCCGAGGACGGTCGCCACCGCACCCAGTGGAACACCCGACTGGGCGAGCCAGCGGATGCGCAGCAGACGCACCAGGTCGGCGAGTTCGTAGTCCCGGTATCCGTTGGGTGCCCGTGGGGGTTCGGGCATGAGCCCGAGCCGGTGGTAGTGCCGAACGGCGCGAACGGTGGTTCCCGCGGCCTGGGCCAAGTCGCTGATCCTCATGGCTTCAGCATCGACCCTGACGCTACGTCAGGGTCAAGCCATGAATGCGTCGGCGCACATCGGGGTGGGAACAACCCGAGAAGGACTGCGGTTGAGTGCAGTAAGATAGTTGACAGATCAACTACATGACCGAGAGGGGTTACCGTGCCTGCCGTAACCGTCGACAACGTTCTCGCTCTTCCTCGCGTCGAAGAGCCCGCACCCGAAGCGCTCTCGCGTCCCGTCCTGTCCGTGACCATTGCACCGCGCGGCTTCGAAGGCGAAGGCTTCCCGGTCCGCCGTGCGTTCGCGGGCATCGAGACGAAGTACCTCGATCCTTTCATCCACATGGATCAGATGGGTGAGGTGAACTACGCGCCCGGCGAACCGAAGGGCACCCCCTGGCATCCGCACCGCGGTTTCGAGACCGTCACCTACATGATCGACGGCATCATGCAGCACCGCGACTCCCACGGAGGCGGCGGCACGATCGGTGGCGGCGACACCCAGTGGATGACCGCCGGCAGCGGCATTCTGCACATCGAAGCACCACCGGAACATCTCGTGGTCAGCGGTGGACTGTTCCACGGCGTGCAGCTGTGGGTGAACCTGCCCAAGGCCGAGAAGTTCGTCGCCCCGCGGTATCAGGACATCGGCGGCGGCGAGGTCGCCCTGCTGTCCTCGGCCGACGGCGGCGCGCTCATCCGCGTGATCGCCGGAGAACTCGACGGGCACCGTGGCCCCGGTTCGACGCACACACCGATCACCCTGCTGCACGCGACCGTGGCGCCGGGAGCAAGCGTCACCCTGCCGTGGAACCCCGAATTCAACGCCCTGACATACGTGCTCGCCGGTGATGGCGCGGTCGGACCGGAACACCGCCCGATCCGGACCGGACAGACCGCCGTCTTCGGTAGGGGTGAAAGCCTGACCATCTCTGCTGCCGCGACACAGGATTCGCGCACCGACGCCCTCGAGGTGTTCGTGCTCGGTGGCAAGCCGATTCGTGAACGCGTCGTCATGGCGGGTCCGTTCGTCATGAACACCCGCGCCGAGATCATCGAGGCGATGGAGGACTTCCAGGCCGGGCGATTCGGTTCCATTCCCGCCGTGCGCCCGTCGGACGAAAATGCCTAGATGGGTAGTTGCGTTAGGGTGGCTTCGACCCCGGAGATCGGGGTTGAAGCCACCCAAGTCGGCTACCGTGCACCGGGTTCATCCTCACGCATGCCACGAATCCGGTGTTCTCGACCGCGCTGAGCGAGGTCGAGAACACCAGATCGTCGGCCGCGCCGCTTCTACGCCAGCGCCAGCGCTACGAGCGCGACCAGCGACGGCACGCTCTGACACAGCGACCCCACCACCCCGGTACCTCGTGGACGGCTCATCGCCATCCGGTCCGAGGCGAACAATGCCATGCCGGCCAGGAACATGAACGCGCACGTGTAGACGACGAGGGTGCGGCCCGGGGTTTCGTGCCCGGTCCACCACAGGATCATGCCGGCGAGCGCTCCGGATCCGAGGAAGAGGTTGTAGAAGCCGACGTTGAACGCCCACATCCGCACCGGTGGAACATCCGCAGCGGGGACGCGGAACACGCCCCAGTGGATGCTCGGACGGCGAAACAGGATCGTCTCCCACACGAAGACCATCAGGTGCACCGCGGCAGCGACCAGGGCCGCGAGTTGCGCAACGACGATCATGGCGAGACCTCCTCGGCGAATCGGATTCCGTAACGGGTGGCGATCTGCCCGAACCTGCTCATCAGTGCATCCTCGGGCAGGTGCTCCTCCCCCAGCGCGTCGAGGTCGGTGAAGAAACCGCTCATCCCGGTCCCGGAGCAGACGAGGAGAAAGGCCGCGTCGTCGGTGAGCACCGAGAAGCTGTTCATCGTTCCCGCCGCGATGGTGAGCGTGTCACCGGCGGCGAGTTCGCAGCCCTCGCCGTCGAGGAGGACGAGGATCCGGCCGCGCAGGAGGTGGTAGGTCTTGGGCCAGGGCTCGGAGTGCAGCGGCGGTGGGCTGCTGCAGGGCGTCTCGACCAGCATGAGCTCGTAGGCGTCGCCGGTCTGTTCACCGGACGACAGCACGGTGACGACGGCATCCGGCACCGACAATTGCCCGCCCGTACTGGCACGTTGGAGATCGATCGTGGACACAACTGCGACGCTATGGATCCGGAAACAGCCGGACCATCCCCTGAATCGGGGATGCTCCGTCTTCCGGATCCAGCGCATACTGGGTTCATGCTCGAAGTGCGGACGGAGCGCCTACGCCGCGAGATCCTGGAGTTCGCGGGCACCGGCGTCGGCGTCACCGCACTGCACCAGCGTGCCATCGAACTGGTCGATCGCACCGTACGCAGCGACTTGACGTGCTGGGCACTGTTCGATCCCCTGACCCTGGCGTTCGGTTCGATGACCAGTGGGCGCAACCGCATTCCCGGTGAGTACGAGCCACTGCTCGCGGAATCGGAATGCGGTGGACACGATCCCGCAACCTTCGCAGACATCGCCCGCAGTGGACGAACAGTGGTGCGGGCCTCGGATCTACCGTCGACCGAAGTCGCCCACAGCCTCCGGAACGCGGCGGTATGGCGTCCACTCGGACTCGACCGCGAGGTGCGAGTCGTCTTCACAGTGGACGGGTTGTGTTGGGGAGCGGCCGGTTTCGTCCGCTCGGGTCCGGACTTCACGGATCGGGAACTGGAGTTCCTGACAATGACCGCACCGGCGGTGGCGGTTGCGACCCGGGTGGCCGCCGTCCATACCCTGCACGCACGCCCCGGAGCCGATCCCGGTCCTGCCGTGATCGTGACGGATCCCGCGGGTGAGCCGGTCGCATCGACGGTCGCGGCGCGGATCTGGGAGGATCGGCTCGCCGGTCCGGTGCGACTGGCGCTGCTGTTGCGGGCGGCAACATTCGGGGCTCGGGCGAGTACGACCGGGGTGTTCCGGGCACGTATCCGCAACGACGGCGGAGGCTGGATCGTCGTCCGTGCGGCGCCGTTGAGCGCCGACGGCGACGAGGCCCGCACGGCGGTCACCATCGAACCCGCGGCCGACAGTGAACTCACAGACATGCTGTTCGCCGCGTACGCGCTGACCGCCCGCGAGTGCGAAGTGTGCACCGACGTGCTGAACGGACTGTCGACGGCCGAGATCGCTCGGCACCGGGGCATCACGCCGAACACGGTGCACGACCATCTCAAATCCGTCTATGCGAAGACGGGGGCGGGTAGTCGCGCGGAACTCGTCGCTCGGTTGGCCGGCCGGCAGATGCCCCGACCGTCCCTGTCGCCCCCATACACGCCGACGATCAGGTCCGCGCACTGAGCGATCACGCTCACTACACATTGAGCGGGGTTGCTCGTTGTATGCCACAGTGCCACTCGGTGCATGCAGCTGCCACGCCCGAGATCCCTCTGTTCCAGAGCAGGTGACGTCGGCCCGTTGTTTTTTGCACCTTGTTGCACATAGTCTGGCGTGAGAGGGACCGCCCCAGACGAAGAAGGAACACACCATGACGCTGCCACCGATCCTGTCCGGCCCGCTGAGCCTGCCCCTGGTCGCTTCCCCGATGTTCATCGTGTCGGGACCGGAACTGGTGTCCGCCCAGTGCCAGGCCGGAGTCGTCGGGTCGTTCCCGGCACTCAACGCCCGTCCCCAGTCGATGCTTGTCGACTGGCTGCAGCAGATCACCGAGAGCAACGCCGACTACGCGGTGCGCCACCCCGAGGAGTACGTCGCGCCGTTCGCCGTCAACCAGATCGTGCACCGCTCCAACGAGCGACTCGAGCAGGACCTCGAGGTGATCGTCGAGCATCGGGTCCCCATTGTGATCACCTCGCTCGGTGCCCGAGAGGAGGTCAACGAGGCTGTTCACTCCTACGGCGGCATCGTCCTTCACGACGTGATCTCGAACGAGTTCGCGCACAAGGCGATCGACAAGGGCGCGGACGGCATCGTCGCCGTCGCCGCAGGCGCCGGCGGCCACGCCGGGACGCAGTCACCGTTCGCATTGCTCCAGGAGATCCGCCGGTGGTTCGACGGCCCCCTGCTGCTGTCCGGCTCCATCGCCCACGGCCGCTCGATCCTCGCTGCCCAGGCCGCCGGTGCCGACCTCGCCTACGCCGGCACAGCCTTCCTCGCCACCGAGGAGGCCCGCAGCGCCGACGACTACAAGAACATGATCGTCGACAGCACCGCCAAGGACATCGTCTACAGCAACCTGTTCACCGGCGTGCACGGCAACTACCTGCGGGGAAGCATCGTCGCCGCCGGACTCGACCCCGACGACCTCCCCGAGTCCGATCCGTCCGCCATGAACTTCGGGTCCGGTGGCAACACCGGCGCCAAGGCCTGGCGCGACATCTGGGGCGCCGGCCAGGGCCTCGGCGCGATCGAGTCCGTCGTCCCCGCCCGCGAGCTCGTCCAACGACTCCGCGACGAATACGAGCTGGCGTGGACGTCCCTCGAACGACGCCGAGTCGCCATGATCGACGCCGGATAGCGTGACCTAGGCTGACGCGGTGTCTCTCAGGTTCGCCATCCTCACCGCACTGGTCGAGCGCGACAGCACCGGACTGGAACTGACGCGGCGCTTCGACCGGTCGATCGGGTACTTCTGGCCCGCGACCCACCAGCAGATCTACCGAGAACTGGACCGGATGCGGGCGGGCGACCTGATCCGTGAAGTCCCGACGGACGGAAAACCCGGTCGCGGTCAGCCCCGACGTTTCACCATCACAGCGGACGGTCGCCGACTGCTGCGCGGCTGGATCTCCGAGATCGAGGATCCGGACGTGGTGCGCTCCGGTGTCTCCGTGCGCCTGCGCGCGGCCGCGGCGCTCGACGATCCCGACGCCGCGCGTCCCGCGCTGGAACATCAACGCGCCTACCGGACGGCGATGCTCGAGCAGTATCGTGCCATCGAGCAACGCGACTTCGTCGAGGTCCGGGGCGACGCGCGGAGCACCCTGCAACATCTCGTGCTCCGCCTCGGCATCCTCCTCGAAGAAACGTGGCTGACCTGGCTGGACGAGGCGCTCGACACGATCGACCGGCTCGACCCGACACCGGATTCCTCCGCCGACCGCAGCGGAACGGTCCCGTAGACCGGAACACGAGAACCGGGCCGAGGCGTACCACGCGAGGGAGGTCGGCTTGTCTACACGGATGCAGGTCTACCTGTCACGGTGCGTTTCCGGCCTCAGGGTCGACTGCCGTCAGCGCGGTGATCAAGGTCCGACTCGGCCGCATCACGGCCACGGTCTTGTCCCTGTCCGGCCGGTAGTAGCCGCCGATGTCGACCGGCGCGCCCTGCACCTCGTTCAACTCTCGCACGATCGTGTCCTCGTCCCTGGCCAGTGCCTCGGCCAGCGGGGCGAACTGTTCTGCGAGTTCCGGATCCTCGGTCTGCGCGGCAAGTTCCTGTGCCCAGTACATCGCGAGGTAGAACTGGCTGCCCCGGTTGTCGAGCTCGCCGACCTTGCGCGACGGGCTCTTGTTCGTCTCCAGCAGCTTGCCGGTCGCTGCATCGAGCGCGTTCGCCACGATCTTGGCGCGCTCGTTGCCGGTCTTGATGCCGAGGTCCTCCAGGCTTACGGCCAACGCCAGGAACTCACCGAGCGAATCCCAGCGCAGGTGGTTCTCCTCCACCAACTGCTTGACGTGCTTGGGCGCCGACCCGCCGGCGCCCGTCTCGTAGAGGCCGCCACCCGCCATCAGCGGCACGATCGA
Source organism: Rhodococcus sp. DMU2021 (assembly GCF_019641445.1). NCBI lineage: Bacteria > Bacillati > Actinomycetota > Actinomycetes > Mycobacteriales > Nocardiaceae > Rhodococcus > Rhodococcus sp. DMU2021. Next base: position 673,136 of record NZ_JAIFKB010000001.1, on the reverse strand, counting down.
CAGCATCTTGGCGCTCGTACCGAGCTCGAGGATGGGGAACAGGTCGGTGAGGTAGTCACGCAGGATGTTGCCGGTCGCGGCGATGGTGTCCATTCCGCGGTTCAGCCGCTCCAGCGTGTACCGCATCGAGCGCACCTGCGACATGATGTGGATGTCGAGGCCATCGGTGTCATGATCCTGCAGGTACAGCTCGACCTTCTTGATCAACTCGTTCTCGTGGGGGCGGTACGGGTCGAGCCAGAACAGGACCGGCATACCGGAGTTGCGTGCCCGGGTGACCGCGAGCTTGACCCAGTCGCGGATCGGCGCGTCCTTGACGGTGCACATGCGCCAGATGTCACCCGCCTCGACGTGCTGGGTGAGCAGCACCTCACCGGTCTCGGCATCGACGAAGTTGGCCTCGCCCGCCTCCGGAACTTCGAAGGTCTTGTCGTGCGAGCCGTACTCCTCGGCCTTCTGCGCCATGAGACCGACGTTGGGAACGGTACCCATGGTCGTCGGGTCGAACGCGCCGTTGGTCTTACAGAAGTTGATGATCTCCTGGTAGATGCGCGCGAACGTGGACTCCGGCATGACCGCCTTGACGTCCTTGGGTCGTCCGTCGGCGCCGTACATCTTGCCGCCCGAGCGAATCATTGCGGGCATCGAGGCATCCACGATGACATCGCTGGGGGAATGGAAGTTGGAGATGCCGCGTGCGGAATCGACCATGGCCAATTCGGGACGGTGCTCATGGCAGTTGTGCAGGTCCTGCTTGATTTCGTCGCGCTGCGTACTGGGCAGCGTCTCGATCTTGTCGTACAGGTCGCCGAGACCGTTGTTGACGTTGACGCCCAATTCGTCGAACAGCTTCTGATGCTTGGCGAAGGCGTCCTTGTAGAAGGTCTTCACCGCGTGGCCGAAGACAATGGGGTGCGAGACCTTCATCATCGTCGCCTTGACGTGAAGGGAGAACATCACGCCCGTCTTGCGCGCATCCTCCATCTGCTCCTCGTAGAACTCGAGCAACGCCTTCTTGCTCATGAACATGCTGTCCATGATGTCGCCCTCACCCAGCTCCACTTCGGGCTTGAGGACGATCGTCTCGCCCTCCTTGGTGACCAGCTCCATCCGGACCTTGCGCGCCCGGTCCAGCGTCATCGACTTCTCGCCGTGGTAGAAGTCGCCGTGCCGCATGTGCGCGACGTGGCTGCGTGAGGCCATCGACCACTCGCCCATGCTGTGCGGGTGTTTACGGGCGTACTCCTTCACCGCCCGGGGTGCGCGCCGATCGGAGTTGCCCTCACGCAGGACAGGGTTGACCGCACTGCCGAGAATCTTGCCGTAGCGCTCCCGGATGGCACGCTCTTCGTCCGTCTTCGGGGCGTCCGGGAAATCCGGGACCTGGTAGCCCTTGCTCTGCAGTTCCTTGATGGCAGCCAGGAGCTGCGGCACGGACGCACTGATGTTGGGCAGCTTGATGATGTTGGTCTCGGGCAGTTGCGTCAGACGACCCAGCTCGGCCAGGTTGTCCGGGACGCGCTGCTCTTCCGTGAGGTGCTCGGGGAACTCGGCCAGGATCCGCGCCGGCACCGAGATGTCGCTGGTCTCGACCTCGATGCCCGCGGCTCCAGCGAAGGTACGCACGATCGGCAGGAAGGCGTAGGTCGCAAGCAACGGCGCCTCGTCGGTCAACGTATAGATAATGGTCGACTGCTTGTCGGCGCTCATTCTTGTCTCGACTCCCTACGTCGGTCCGGTCCGCCTCACGAAATGCTCCGCGTGCGGGATTGCATCGGGTATCAGGCTACGTGCGAGAACTCGAGAACGACATTTACTCGCCGGTAACTCGAACTCCGCCGACAGGCTTCGACGGCCCCTCGGGCGCCCAACCGTCGACCTCATGTCCGCTCGCGACCGAGAACGCCGCAGTCCTGCGAGCCACCGCTTCGATGGCCCCTCGACCTGTCGTAACGCGGGTGCGACCGGCGCACAGCATCGCCGTCAGTAAAGAAGTCTTCACAAGCAGTGGGAAGACTACTGTCACAAGCGATTCCGTTGTCGAACCGGACTGCGATCCCTCGTCCGTCCGATCGCGGCTCGAATGCCGACGCCGGAAGATGCTGTCGGCGGGGACGATCGTTCCGTCGAGAATCGAGGTTCGTCGATCGTTGCTTGGGGGAGACGACCGCGGACCCGAGAGGGAACCGCACGCCTGCGTCCCGATGAAGTACTTCACATTTCTCGCCGACGACTCGACCCGAGCGTCTACCGACAGGAGCCCGCCACTACTCCGACATCAATCGCAGGCGGGCGCGGGAACATCCTCGAACAGCGGCGACCCGATCGGCACGAGGTACACCACGTCGAGGATCACCGGTTCCGTGCCGAGATTGCGACCGACGTGCAGATGGTCCGGACCCGAGGGTTCGTTGATGAAATCACCGGTCTCGAACGTGACAGGCTCGCAGTCTCCTTCAGGATGCGTCAAGGTGCCGGCCCGCACGATGCCGAGCACGGGACCATCGTGATAGTGCCAACCGGTGCTACCGCCCGGTTCGATGGTGATCTCCCGGGCCACGGCGTGCACGCCGTCGGGTACGAACGGCAGCAGTCCCGGTGGCACCTCGATGTCCACCCATGTCACCCCTGAGATGCCCTCGCTCGGAGTGGCGTAGGCCCACCCGGGTATCGCCACCGCTACTGCACATGCCGTCGCCGCGAGTACACCCTGCACAGAGCGCTTCATGCGCACGGACGCTACCGTCTACACGACACTGCTGCAGGACAGCTCGCATTGCGACCCGCTCGCCTGCACCCGCGTCACTGTCGCCGGGTACGTCGAGCGGCCCGAAGGCGAGGAACTGGCCGCCGCGCGCGAAGCCCACCTGGCCGCTGTCCCCGGGACCCGCGTGTACATCGATTTCAGCGACTTCACGCTCTGGGTTCTTCGGGTTCGGCGCGTGCGCTGGGTCGGTGGGTACGGGCGGATGGATTCGGCCACCGCCGAGGACTATGCCGAAGCATTGCCGGATTCTGTGACCCCGTCGGCAGCTCGTGCGATCGCGCATCTCAACGACGATCACGCCGACGCGCTGCTGGCGATGGCCCGGAAGCTCGGCGGGTTCCCGGATGCGGCGGCGGCAACCTGTGTCGGAGCGACCGATACGGCCTCGACCTCGATGTCACCACGCCGCATGGGCGAGCCATGACGCATGCCGGCTATCTGTCACCGCCCGACTCCGACTACGAATTGCGCTCAGCAACAGTTGCTTTGGCTCGCGCGGCGCACCGCCAGACCGTCGTGGACACGTCCGTCTGCATCGACGTCGGCGGCGAGGGCGACACGGTAGTCGAGTCCCGCCTCGTTCACCGTGACGCCGACAGGTGCAGGTCGTGCCGGGCGGCGAGCGCGAGGGCGTCGGTGACATCGAAGGGTCTCATGCGGTTCACGCTCTCTTCGCCGCGTCGTTCCGGTCTACCGATATCCTCGGACGGTGGTGGCGGCCCACGTGCTGCTACAGGCGGGGAACAGGTCGGCCCCACACGCGTGTCCTGCCCGGGAATCGCCGCCCACTCGTGGCAATGTCCACAGAATGCATCCGTACGACCAGGGGTTCGAGCCTCCGCAAGCGTGCTCCGAGTGGTGCCGGGCACGCTCGTTCGACCTGCAGGTGCTCGACGAGGGCGTCACTGTCGACCTCAAATGGTGGAACAGCCACCTCGAACGGACCGGGCACGATATCCGCCTCCGGGGACGGAATCTCGACGGACGGATCATCGACGACGGCGACGCGATCGTCCAACGCAACGACCTCCGCCTCGACAGTGAACTGATCGAAGCCGACCACGCCGGTCTGGGGCTGTTGTTCCTGTGCGCGGCCTGGCGCAGCGCACATCCGCGACGACGCGGTGCCCGACGTTTTCCGGACGTCCGCGACGCACACGCCCCGAAGGACCGGGACCGGTTCACCAAGATCAAGGGAGTCCTCGACTACTGCGCGAAGACCAAGTCGCTACCCGACACCGCGCGGCAGACCTGGTCCGGATGGCCGGACACCCCCGGCGTCGGCGTATCGCTCCTGGCGACCTATCTGTGGGCGGTCGAGGTGCGGACCGAGGCGGGCCCGGCGCAACTTCTCGATCAGCACGCGGTGTCGACGCTCATCCACGAAGGGTGGCTCGAGGATCCGTCGGTCGCCGACTTCACGCTGCGGCGCTATCACCGGTACCTCGAACTCCTCAACATGTGGGCGTCGTTGATCGCCACGCGTCCGGAGATGGTCGAGATGTGGCTCGTCGACCGGTGGCACGCCCGAATCTGCGAAGCCCGGGACGGGTCGCACGCGACTCCGCGATTGTTCTGATCCTCTTGGGCGTCGCGGTGAGGCCGCCCGAATCGTCCCGTGGAGGCTGATGCACACTCGCAGAATGGGGTCACCGACTACGACGACCATCACCATGACGACCGGCGCGCAGCCGATTCCACAGCCGCGATGGAGACTGCCGCTGGTGGGTGATCTGCTCAGCATCGACGTGGCCAAGCCGGTTCAGCGTGAGATGCAGATGGCACAGGAACTCGGTGGGATCTTCGAACGCAAGATCCTCCAGCACCGGTTGATCGTGGTCTCGGGCGCCGATCTGGTGCGCGAGGTCAACGACGAGGACAAGTGGGCGAAGTTCCTCGGCAAGCCGCTGCGCAAGCTTCGCGTCATCGCCGGCGACGGACTGTTCACCGCGTTCAACTCCGAACCGAACTGGAGCAAAGCCCACAACATCCTCGGCCCGGGCTTCAGCCAGGCCGCGATGCGCGGCTATCACGACTCGATGCTCACCGTCGTCGACCGACTGGTCGACAGCTGGGACCGCGCAGCGGCCGACGGCGAGTATGTGGACGTGCCGAAGAGCATGACGTCGCTGACCTTCGACGTCATCGGCCGGTGCGGCTTCAGCTACGACTTCGACTCGTTCGGCCGCACCGAACCCGATCCGTTCATCGCGGCGATGAGCCGGGCGCTCGAGTACATCAACCGTTCGTCGAACGACATCCCCATCCTCCGGACACTGTTCGGCCGCAGTGCCAGGGAGCAGCATGAACACGACATTGCGCTGATGCAGGAGACGGTCGATCGCATCGTCGAGGAGCGGATGCGCTCCGGCGAGCAGCACGGCGATCTGCTGGACCTGATGATGCACACCGTCGATCCCGACACCGGCGAGCCGCTCGACCGTGAATCGATCCGCAATCAGGTGCTGACCTTCCTGGTCGCGGGTAACGAGACCACCGCGGCCACTCTGGGGTTCGCGGTCCATTTCCTGAGCCGACATCCCGAGGTGGTGGCGAAGGCACGCGTCGAGATCACCGAGGTCGTCGGTGCCGACGGCCGGATCGGGTACGAGCAGGTCGCCAAGCTGCGGTATGTGCGGCGGGTGGTGGACGAGACGCTGCGGTTGTGGCCGGCCGCCCCGGGTTATTTCCGCAAGGTACGCGGTGAGACCACCCTCGGCGGACGGACGCTGCCGAAGGGTTCGTGGGTGTTCGTGCTGTTGCCGCAACTGCACCGCGACCCGCTGTGGGGCGACGATCCCGAGCGGTTCGACCCGGACCGGTTCGAGCCCGCGGCCGTGCGCAAACGGCCGGCGCACATCTTCAAACCGTGGGGCACCGGCATCCGGGCCTGTATCGGTCGGCAGTTCGCGCTGCACGAGGCGGTGCTCACGCTCGCATCGCTGATCCGGCGGTACGACTTCGCTCCGGAACCGGGCTACGAACTCGACGTTCACGAGGCGATCACATTGAAGCCCCGTGACCTACGGGTGCGGCTCTCCCCCGCATGACCCGTCGCGTCGCCCCGGCAAGAGGGACGGCGGTCGGGTCGTCGACAGAGGCTGGCCGATCGGTGGCGACGAGCACGGCGATCCTTCCGATCATGCACTGAAGGACCACACGTCATCGCTCTATGCTCGGACGATGTTCCTTCTCTTCGGCTTCGGCACCAAGCGACAGAATCTCGGTCCAGGGCAGAACCGGACGTGTCCGCGCTGCCACAACACCACGCAGTGGCTCCGGATCCGGGAGTCCAAGCAGTTCACGCTGTTTTTCGTGCCGGTCGCGCGGTGGGGCCGCCGACAGTTGGAGCAGTGCGGGATCTGCGGTACCGCCGTGGAGATGTGAGCCCGGTCAGTCGGGATCGGCGAAGGCCACGAACGTCCTCGGCTGCCGTTCGGAGACGTGCCGTCATCCAGGCACCGCCCGCCTCCGGCGTGCAGACCGTGACCGAACCGTTATAGTCGGCGTCGTGACTACAGTTCTCGGTGTCTCGGTCGGTGCCAGCGCGGTGCGCTTTGCGCGACGTGACACCGGGAGCCTCGACAGGCCCGTCTTCGGATCCCACTCGATGCCCGCCCTGCTCGACCGGCCGGCCGAGCTGGCCGCGGAGTCCATCGAGACGATGCTCGCCGAAACCGACGAGATCGAGCAGGTGCGCGCCATCGGCGTCGCCTACCAGAACGAGACGCAGGCCGATTTCGTCCAGGGCGCGATGAGCCGCCTGGACATCGACAACTTCCGGCTCGTCCCGGAAGTGACCGCCGCGCTCGAAATGCTGGAAACCACAGGAGATCTCGACGACCACGAGACACTCGTGTTCTACGACCTCGGCAGCTCGGGCCTCACCGTCACCGTCGTCGATCGGGGCACCCGCATCGCATTGAGCACGGCACGCTCGGACCGGATCAGCGGCGACCTCGTCGACCACCTGATCTACGACCACCACGTCGAACTGCAGCGCTTCGCCGAGCCGGCCGACATGGCGGCGCAGCGGGCCCTCACCGCCCGGTGCCGCGACGCGAAGGAGCAGCTGTCCTCGAAGGACGCGGTGTGCATGCCCGGCGAGGGGGGTCTGCTACTGCTCTCGCAGGCCAGCTTCGATTCGCTCATCGACGGACCCGTGAAGGCCTCGGCCCGCCTCACCCTCGACGTCATCCGCCGCTCGGGACGCACTCCCGACGCCGCGGTGCTCATCGGAGGCGGAGCGAACATTCCACTGGTCACCGCCGTGATGGAGTCGTGGCTCGACATTCCGGTGATCGTGCCCTCGCAGCCCGAACTCGTGGCGGCGGAAGGCGCGGCGCTCCTCGCCCGCCCGGACACTGCGAAGGTCGTCGAGACGGCGGAGTTCGCTGCGCCGACGGAGTTCACCGAGACCGCACAGTTCGCCCCGCAGCTGGTCGCGCCGGACGCACCGACCGCAAGCTTCGCTGCCCCCGACATCCGGCAGGAGACCGAGACGCCCGCGCAGCCGCGGAACCGTCGACGCCTCCTGCTCGCCGGTGGTGCCGTCGTCGTCGCAGCGGCGATCGGCCTCGGTGTCGACCTGCTGCAGAATTCCGGTCGCGATCCGCAGCCCACCTCCACGCACCAGGAGACGCAGGAGCCACCGGCAGCGGAACCGCGGCCCATGACCACCACGGACGCATCGCCCGCGCCGGAAACCGTCCCGGCAGTGTCGGACGAGCAGTCGACGGCCATCGATCGCAGCGAGACCCGCACCACCTACCGGCCGCAGACGACGGCGGAGACCTCCGCGCAGGTCCCCATCACCACCGGCGCGCAGGACGATGCGGCAGCCGACACCTCGGTGCCGTCACTCGAACCGGAGCCGGCCCCAATGGTCCCCGGGCTCCCCCAGTTCGAGCTGCCGACGCTGCCGCCGCCTCCGCAGATCCAGCTCCCGCAGCTGCCCAGCATTCCCGGGTTCTGATCAATCAGCCGGAGACCGCCGCGGTGCGGCGCGCCGTCTCCGGTTCCGGATGAGGCAGCAGTCGCTGCCACCACCGGGCCACCTGCGGACTAGGAATCAGTCGCGCGATATGGAACCGGTTCGTCTCGGGTCCGGTGCGAACCGGCGACGCGGGCGGCAGGATCCGCTTCCGCGGAGGCGGACGGCCGGGGGCCGACCGTGGCCGCGGAGACCTTCGAGGCGCTGGGGGCACTCGCCGACGCGGCCGATGCCCACGCCCTGGCCCCGATCGCGTACCGCGACCACGCCGACACCCAACGGTCCGTCGAAGCCGCCGCCGCGGCCGCGGCACTGGCTGCGCGATGCGATCACGCCTCGTCGCCTGCGCTGGACGAAGCGGCCCGCCCACTCCCCCTGACCAGCCGGGAACGGGAGTTCGCCGCCATGGTCACCGCCGGGCTGTCCAACCGGCAGATCGCCGACCGGCTCGTGGCGCCGGTCGGCACCGTCGAGGGGCACATCTACCGGGCGTGCACCGAACTCGACGTCTCCGACCGCACGGAGCTCGCCGAGTTGATGCGCGACACCGGCCGGCGCTAGCGCGACCTCCGGTTCATCCCATCGACTTCGATCCGTCGAGGGACTCGCGGATGATGTCGGCGTGTCCGGCGTGCTGCGTCGTCTCGGCGACGATGTGCAGCAGCGCGCGACGCACCGACCAGGCGTCCTCGATGTTCCAGGGGGCCTTGGGGAGTTCGTGGACGACGTCCAGCGACGGCAGCGTGCGCACCAACTCGTCGGTTCGGGCCGCCACCTCGTCGTAAGCGCGCAGCGCACCTTCGAGGGTCTCACCGGGCTGCAGCTGGAAGTCCTTGTCGCGTTCGGCGAAATCCTCTTCGGTCCACTCGGTGAAATCCTTCTCCATGTAGTCGGCTCCGACCACGAGGAAATCCGCCCAACCCCGCTCGACCTCGGTGACGTGCTTGATGAGACCACCGATCGTCAATTTGCTCAACGTCGTTCGCTGAGACGCCTGTTCGGTGGTGAGATCGCGGGCCGTGAACCGCAGGAAGTGCCGAGCGTGGGCGAGGCTCGACAGCAGATCCCGGCGTTCCTGGTCGAGGGTCGGGGTGGCGTTCCGGGTGGTGGTGCTCTCGGTCATCGGGTGCTCCTCGTCGTCGTGATCCGGCAAGATCTACGTTACGAGCCATTGGTGCCAGTTCCTGTCACTTATAGGTCGGCAGGTGCGGAAGAATGAGGTCATGTCCGACACGAGCTCCCGCATCCTGCGGCTTCTGTCGCTGTTGCAGACCCACCGCTACTGGCTCGGCGCCGAACTCGCCGACCGGATGGGCGTCTCGTTGCGCACCCTGCGCCGCGACATCGAACGGCTCCGCGATCTCGGATATCCGGTGCGGTCCGATCGCGGGGTCGGCGGTGGGTATCAGCTCGCGCCGGGCGCGTCGTTGCCACCACTGGCTCTCGACGACGACGAAGCGGTCGCGCTCGCGGTCGGCCTACTCACCGCGGCCCAGACCTCGATCACCGGGATCGCCGAGATCTCCGTGCGCGCGCTGGCCAAGGTCATCCAGGTGATGCCGCCGCGACTGCGACGCCAGGTGGAGGCGATCGATGCGGCGACGGTCTCCGCCGATATCCCCTGGGCGACCCGCGCGACCGATTCGCAGCAACTCGTCACCGTCGCGCGCGCCTGCCGCGACGACGAACGCATCGTCTTCCAGTACACCGCCGCCGACGGCACCGCGACGGGCCGGCGCGTCGAACCCCGGCAGCTCGTCTCCCTCGGGCGACGCTGGTATCTCGTCGGCTACGACCTCGACCGCGGTGACTGGCGCAGCTTCCGGCTCGACCGCATGGCCGAGACCACGGCCACCGGGATGCGTTTCCGACAACGCGAGCTGCCCGGCGGCGACGCCGCGGCCTTCGTCGAACGCGGCATCCGCAGCCGCTCCCAGGTGAAGGTCAGCGCCGAACTGGAGGCGTCGGAGCACGAGGTGCGCCGCCGGATCGGTCAGTGGGCCGAGGTGATCGCGATCGACTCCGAACGGTGCCGGATCGAGGTGGACGCCGACAGCATGGACTGGGCGGTATTCGCCGTGGGTATGTCCGGTGGGCGGCTGCTCGGCGCGTCGCCACCGGAGTTCGTCGAGTACCTGGAGAACTGGTCGAATCGGCTGGTCACCGCCGACGAACACTCGAAGTGACCATCCATCTGGCGCTATGACACATCCCACAATCGGCCGGGCATCGGAATGCCGTCGGGGGTGGGGGTGGTTGCGCCACCCATGGATCTGTTCACACCCGTAGCCCTCGGAGACCTCGAACTCGCGAACCGCATCGTCATGGCCCCGCTGACCCGCCTGCGTGGTGGTTCGGCCGGTGTACCCGGAGACCTGATCGTCGAGCACTACCGTCAGCGGGCGAGTGCCGGCCTGATCATCACCGAGGGAACCTATGTGAACTTCGAATCGCAGGCCTTCGTCGGTCAGCCCGGCATCGTCACCGACGAGCAGGTCGCCGGCTGGCGTCGCGTCGCGGATGCCGTGCACGAGCGCGACGGACGCGTCGTGCTGCAGTTGATGCACGGCGGCCGCGTCACGCATCCCGACGTCAACGGTGGCCGGCGTGTCGTCGGGCCGAGCGCGATCGCCATCGATGGCCAGGTGCACACCGAGCAGGGCAAGCAGCCCTACCCTACGCCGCACGCGCTGACCATCGACGAGATCCCGTCCGTCGTCGATGATTTCGTCGCCTCGGCTCGCCGCGCGATCGATGCCGGATTCGACGGCGTCGAGGTCCACAGCGCCAACGGCTACCTGTTGCACGAATTCCTCTCCCCTGCATCGAATGTGCGGGACGACAAGTACGGCGGTTCGGTGGAGAACCGGATCCGCCTCGTCGTCGAAGTCGTGAAGGCCGTGTCGGCGGCAGTCGGCGCCGGACGTGTCGGGTTGCGGATCTCTCCCGAGCACAACATCCAGGACGCAGTCGAGACCGATCGCGACGATGTGCGTGCTGTCTACGGCTCTCTGGTCGACGCCCTGCAGCCCCTGGGCCTGGCGTATCTGTCGGTCCTGCACAAGGAGCCGACCGGAGATCTGGCGCAGGAGCTCCGGAAGCGTTTCGGCGGCAAGGTGATCGCCAACAGCGGTTTCGGCTCGCCGACCACGCGTGACGAGGCCGTGCAGCTGATCGACGATTCGCACGCCGACGCCGTGGCCGTCGGCCGCGCGCTGATCGCCAATCCCGACCTGGCCGAGCGCTGGCGGGACGGGCATCCGGAGAACGCACCGCGTCCGGAGCTGTTCTATGCATCCGGAGCCGAGGGGTACACCGACTACCCGTTCCTGCAGACCGTCTGAGCGTAAGCCCTACGAGGCGCTCGGATCCTTGCGCGCCGAACCGTTTCTCGCCGCTGCTGTAGCGCGGGCGAGCCTCGGTTCGGCGCGCGAGGTCGTTTCGGTCTCCCGAGACAGGTCGGGCATCATCCGTTCGAGCACCGGCCGCCAGCGCGCCACATCATCCGGGAAACACGTGCTCAGCAGCTCGACCATCGCCGACGGAGCGATCGAAGCGCCGGGCGACGCCCCGAGCAACCCGGCGATGCTGCCGTCCGCGCTCGCCACGACCTCGGTGCCGAAGGTCAGGACCCCGACCCTGCGACGATCGGGTTTGACGAGCTGAGCTCGTTGCCCCGCGTCGATCAACTCCCAGTCGGACTCCCGCGCCTCGGGACAGAATCGCTGCAGCTGCCGGAACTTCCGCGCGCGGGACGCGAGCAGCTGGCCGACGAGATAGCGCACCAGCGACAGATTCTGCAGGCCCACCGCCACCAACGGGGCGATGTTGTGCAGGCGCAGGGTGGTGAACAGATCGGTGAGCCGGCCGCGTGTGAGCAATCTCGTGCTGAACGTGGCGTACGGCCCGAACATCAACCACTCGCGGCCGTCGACGACCCGCTTGTCGAGATGCGGCACCGACATCGGTGGTGCTCCCACGTCGGCCTGGCTATAGACCTTCGCTGCATGCTGGGACACCACGTCGGGCTCGCCGGTGCGCAGGAACTGCGCGCCGATGGGAAAGACGGCGAAACCTCGCACCTCCGGGATCCGGGCCTTCTGCAAGAGTTTCAGGGCGTACCCGCCGGCGCCGACGAACACGAACCGGGATCGGACCGAGAACCGTCCCGTCTTCGTGTGCCCGGAGACGGTCCACCGCCCGTTGGCGGCGCGGCGCAGGCGTGTGACCTCGTGTCCGGTACGAAGCTCGACGCCACGACGACGCGCGTCCGACAGCAGTCGGTGTGTCAGGGCACCGAAGTCGACGTCGGTGCCCGCCTCGTAGCGCGTGGCGGCGACCGGTTCGGAGCCCGAGCGACCGGTCATCACCAGCGGTGCCCACCGCGCGATCGCGTCGGGGTCCTCGCTGTACTCCATGGCCGAGAACAGCGGCGAGCGTTGCAGGGTGGCGTGCCGCTGTCGCAGATAGTCCACATCGCGTTCGCCGAAGACGACGTTCATATGCGGTGTCACGTTCACGAACGTCGCCTCGCCCGGGTCGTCGAGGGACTGCCAGAACTGCCGTGAGATCCGGAACTGTCCGCCGATCTCCTCGGCCCGGGTCGAATCCGCGGGATCGGGCATGTAGTTCAGTTCGCACAGACCTGCGTGGCCGGTGCCCGCGTTGTTCCATGGGGCGCTGCTCTCGGCCGCGACCTCGTCGAGTCGTTCCAGGACGAGGATCGACCGATCGGGTTCGAGCCGTGTCAGCAGTGCACCCAGTGTTGCCGACATGATGCCGCCGCCGATCAGGACGGCGTCGTACTCCTGGTCGCCGTACTGTGCTCCGTCGGCAGAATGCCTCCGATCCACCATCATTCACCTGCTTTCGCCGTTGTCGACCTTCAGCGTGCCCCCTTCCGATTCATCCGTCCAATGAGATCTTGCAGGCAGTACCATGCAGATATGGATTGGTATGTGACGCCCGAGACCGCAATGGTCGCCCCGCTGCTCGTCGCCTTCGACGCCGCGGCGCGCGAAGGTCACATCACGCGCGCGGCGGATCTGCTCGACGTTCCCCAGTCTTCCGTCAGTCGCCGCATCCGGGCACTCGAGAAGGCAGTGGGTGTGACGTTGTTCCAGCAGTCCGGGCGAGGGGTCGTGCTGACGACTGCCGGGAGGGAGTTGCACGAACGCACCCGGCATCTGGTCCGCGAACTCGACGGTGCGATCACCACGGTGCGTGAGCACGCCGATCCCGACCACGGCCTCGTCCGCTTCGGGTTCCCGCTCACCCTCGGGCCGGTGAGCATCCCGTCGTTGCTGGCCGAGTTCCACCGACTGGCCCCCGGCGTCCGGTTGCATCTGGTCCAGGCACACGGTGAAGAGCTCGCGGAGATGGTTCGCGACGGCCGGCTCGATCTCGCCGTCATCATCCCTCCACCGGAGGATCTGCCGGTCACCGTGCTCGCGCAACAGCGACTGTTGCTCCACCTCCCGAGCAGCCATCGACTCGCCGGCCGTGCCCGCCTCGACCTGCGCGATCTCGCGGACGATCACTTCATCGCCAGCCCACCCGACTATCACATCCGCAGAGAACTCGAATCAGCTTGCGAAGAAGCAGGATTCGAACCATACATCGCGTTCGAGATCAGCGAGTTCGAAACGATCCGGGCACTGGTCGCCCAGGGCCTCGGTGTCGCACTGCTGCCTCGCTCGGAAACGCCTGTGCCCGGAATCGTGACCGTGCCGGTCGCCGGAATCGCGAATCGCACCATCGGATTGACGACCGGGACGAGGACGCCGTCCCCGGCGGTCGCGCGACTGCACGCTCACATCGCCGGGCACGCCGATAGATTCGACGGTCGCCGGCTCGATTCGTAGGTATCGTCCATCGAACGCAAGACATGGCGCACAGCTTCGCGAGCCGTGCGCCATCTCCTGCGTCGCCGGTCCCGACAAGGCGCAAGTCCGGGTTCGAATGGTCGCCGGCGGGGTATGCCACACAGATGCGATCGCCCGCAAACAGTGGTACCCGACGCCGCTGCCTACCACCAGCAAGGCGGCGCACTGTGAGAACATGTTCGATCTGCGCCATCCGGGCAGGAGCCGGTAACGATCTGCGACGTGCTCCGGCCGATGCTGGGGCGGTTCCCGTTCGGTCGGCCGGTGAAGACCGATCCGCTCGGGCAGATCGACACCACATTCGACGATTCGGCAGACACATCGACCCCCGAGCCGGTCGTCGCCTTTCTCTGACCTACCTACCGTCGAGGAGTTCTCCATGACAGCAACAGATCTCGGTTCCAGTGCCACGTTCGCCGGGCAACCGGTCGCCTCCCAGTTCATCGATGGGCAGTGGCGCGAGGGACGCTCCGACCGCGTCCTGACCGACACCAACCCGTTCGACGACAGCGTGGTCGCCACGATCCGCCTCGCTTCCGCCCAAGACGTCGACGCCGCCTACACCGCTGCCCGGGCAGCACAGACCGAGTGGGCCGCGACCGCTCCCGCCGAGCGCGCCACGGTCCTGCGTCGCGCCGCACAGATCCTCGAGCAGCGCCGAGCCGAGATCATCGACTGGCTGGTCGCCGAGTCCGGCTCGACGCGGATCAAGGCCGATACCGAGGTCTCCCTGGCCATCGGCATCACGCAGGAGGCGGCGTCGTTCCCGTCCCGGGTCCACGGATCGATCTTCGATTCGAACACCCCGAACCGTGAGATGCGGGTGTACCGAAAGCCCATCGGAGTGGTCGGGGTGATCAGCCCGTGGAATTTCCCGCTGCACCTGTCGCAGCGATCGGTGGCACCGGCGTTGGCGTTGGGCAATGCCGCGGTGATCAAGCCGGCCTCGGACACTCCGGTGACCGGCGGCCTGTTGATCGCGCGGATCTTCGAGGAAGCAGGCCTCCCGGCGGGAGTGTTGTCGGTGGTGATCGGCTCCGGTTCTGAGATCGGCGATGCTTTCGTCGAGCATCCCGTCCCGCGGTTGATCTCCTTCACCGGCTCGACACCGGTCGGCAAGCAGGTCGGTGCGGTCGCCACCGGCGGTAAGCACCTCAAGAAGGTGGCACTCGAATTGGGCGGCAACGCACCCCTGGTGGTCCTCGACGACGCCGATCTCGACGCGGCCGTCGAGGCAGCGGTGACCGGGTCGTTCCTGCATTCCGGACAGATCTGCATGGCCGTGAATCGCATCATCGTGCAGGCGCCGGTGTACGACGATTTCCTCGATCGGTTCACCCGAGCCGCGCAGGCCGTGTCCTACGGCGATCCGTCCGCAGACGGCACTTTGGTCGGGCCCGTCATCAACGATTCGCAGTTGAAGGGCCTCGAGGAGAAGATCGAGCAGGCCCGGGACGCCGGAGCACGCGTTGCGCTCGGTGGGGAGATCGACGGCCGGGTCGTGCCTCCGCACGTGTTCGTCGACGTCACGTCCGATATGGAGATCGCCCGCGAGGAGATCTTCGGCCCGATGGTCGCGGTCCTACGCGCCGATGACGAAGCACACGCCCTCGAACTGGCCAACGACCACGAATTCGGTCTGTCCAGCGCGGTCTTCACGCAGAACATCGACCGGGGACTGCAATTCGCGCATCGGGTCGAGGCGGGCATGACGTTCATCAACGAGATGACCGTTCAGGACGAGGCACACGTGGCATTCGGTGGCGAACGCAACTCCGGTCTCGGACGATTCAACGGCGAGTGGGCGATCGAGGAGTTCACCACAGATCACACCATCGGCGTGACTCGGCTGGTCTAGGCACGCCGCAGCGCCCTCCGACTCCGATACAGCATTTTGCCGTCTGCACCCTGCCCAGCCTCGGGGTGCAGACGGCAAGCTGTCACAGAAGCCTCCTCGGTTGACGGTGAGAACGCCCGGGCCGGCGTGCCGTTGCGTTCGCTGCCTCCTCTTTGTAGGCTCCGTTCATGGCAGGATTGTTGACAATCCTACAAACCCGGAGGCGGCCGATGGAGTTCCCGAACCGACGCGCCCATATTCTCTGCGGCCCCCGATCCTGACGCGGCGCACGCGATGAACGACGACCAGCTCAACATAGGACAGCGCCCCAGCGTCTCCTGCACGGACGAGGACGTCCGGATTCGCGTCCTCGCCGACAGACTCCGGACACTGGGCGTCCCGGTCGACACCTCCACGCGTCGACGGGCCGAGTACTCTTACGACGCCTCCAACTACCGGGTGCCACCTTCGGCCGTGGTCTTTCCTCGGTCGGTGGACGACGTCGTGGCGGTGGTGACCGTCTGCGGCGACACCGGGATTCCGTTGGTCAGCCGAGGGGGCGGGACCTCGATGGCGGGCAATGCCGTCGGCCCCGGTGTGATCGTCGACTTCTCCCGGCACATGAACCGCATCCTCGAGATCGACGAGACGGCCGGTGTCGCCGACGTCGAACCGGGCGTCGTGCTCGCGACCCTCACGCGGGTGGCCGAGGACGCGTCCTCGGGCCGGACGACCTTCGCCCCCGATCCCTCCTCGAAGAACCGGGCCACGGTCGGTGGCGCGCTGGGCAACGACGCCTGCGGCAACCACTCGGTGCGCTACGGCCGCATGTCCGATCACGTCCACGAGATCGACCTCGTCACCGCCGACGGGTTCCGGCTCACCGCGGCGCAGCAAGGTCTGCGTGCCACCGATCCCGACGACGCGGCCGCTGCGGCGCGCGCGCAGCAGCTCGACGCCGAGCTCACCGCGCTGGCAGGCGAGCACCTGTTCGAGTTCCGCACCGAACTCGGGAGGATCCAACGGCAGGTCTCGGGTTACCACCTCGATCATCTGTTGCCGGAGAAGCGGTTCGACGTCGCCCGTGCGCTCGTCGGATCCGAGGGAACCTGCGCGGTGATCGTCGGTGCCCGCGTCGAGCTGGTTCCCCGCCCGTCCAGCGCGTTGCTGGTCTGCCTCGGCTACGACGATGTCGTCGACGCGGCCCGCGACATCGGAACCATCCTGGAGTTCTCGCCTGCGGCAGTCGAGGGTGTCGACGCGGCGATCGTCGAGACCATGCGGCTGCGTCGGGGCGAGAACTCCGTCCTCGGACTCCCGGTGGGAAACGCCTGGCTCTACGTCGACCTGGACGGTGACGACCCGGACTCCGTGGCCGCGGCCGCCGACGCACTGCTCGACAAACTTCGCCGGAACGGCCGCCTCGTCGACGGCCGCGTCGCGGCCGACACCACCGAGCGTGCTTCCCTGTGGCGGGTGCGCGAGGACGGCGCCGGACTGTCCTC
This sequence comes from Rhodococcus sp. DMU2021, assembly GCF_019641445.1. NCBI lineage: Bacteria > Bacillati > Actinomycetota > Actinomycetes > Mycobacteriales > Nocardiaceae > Rhodococcus > Rhodococcus sp. DMU2021. The sequence goes on along the minus strand of NZ_JAIFKB010000001.1, from coordinate 656,149 downwards.
CCGCCTGGCATCCGGCGGCGAATCCTGGCCGGGCTGGGAGGATTCCGCTGTCGCGCCGGAGAACCTCGCCGATTACCTCCAGGACTTCCGCGCACTGCTCGACCGGCACGGTCTGCAGGGCGTGATGTACGGGCACTTCGGCGCCGGCTGCATGCACATCCGCATCACCTACGACCTGCGCACCGAGGAAGGCCGACAGGTCTTCCGCGAGTTCACGCACGAGGCCGCGCGGCTGGTGGTCCGTCACGGCGGATCGCTCTCCGGAGAACACGGCGACGGCCGTGCCCGCTCGGAACTCCTGCCGGTGATGTACTCCGCGCGGATGATGAGCGCATTCCGCGCCTTCCGCACGATCTGGGACCCGCAAGGCATCCTGAACCCGGGATCGCTGACCGACCCGGCGCGGATCGATGACGATCTGGCGTTGGCGGACGTTCCCGAACGAACCTGGCGGACCCACTACGACCTGCACCCGATCGAGGCGGTCCGTCCCGACGGCGCGCGGCCGCAACACACCCCCGCCCCGTGGGTGCACGCCGTCCAGGGCTGCATCGGCGTCGGACGATGCCGGGCCGACTCCGGTGGCGTGATGTGCCCGAGCTACCGCGCGACCCGCGACGAGAAGGACTCCACTCGGGGCCGGGCCCGGGTCCTGCAGGAGATGGTGCGCGGCGCCCGCACAATCGAGCAAGGGTGGAAATCCGAGGAAGTGCGTGAGGCACTCGATCTGTGCCTGTCGTGCAAGGCCTGCTCGACCGACTGCCCGGCCGGCGTCGACATGGCCACCTACAAATCCGAGTTCTTCTCGCACTACTACGACAGCACACGACGACCGGTGTCGCACTATTCGCTGGGGTGGCTGCCACGCTGGCTCCGCCTCACGGGGTTGGCAGCACCGCTGGTCAACGCGGTCCTGCGCACTTCTCTCGCCAAGCGCGCCGCCGCACTCGGCGGCATTTCCCCCGACCGGGTATTTCCGCCCTTCGCCTCCCGGCGGGCCTGGAAGAAGGCCGTGCGCGACGCACTACGTGGCCGGTCCGGTTCGACGCCGGTGGTGCTGTTCGTCGACACCTTCACTCGCGGGTTGCGGCCGGGGGTCGCCGGTGCCGCCGCCCGCGTGCTCGCCTCGGCGGATCAGCAGGTGATGAGCTGCTCCGCAGACGCGTGCTGCGGACTGACGTGGATCTCCACCGGCCAGCTCGACACCGCGAAGAAGAAGCTCTCCGACGCCGCCCGCACACTGGACGACGGCACCGACCGGCCGATCGTCGTCGTCGAGCCGAGTTGCGCCGCCGCCCTGCGCAAGGACCTGCCCGAGCTGGTGCCCACCGAGGCTGCGCGTCGCGTCGCCGCACGGGTCCACAGCTTCGCGTCCTATCTGGACACCATGGTGCGCAACGGCTGGACACCTGCCCCTGCACAACCGCTACCGAACGAGATAGTGCTGCAGACCCATTGCCACGAGTACTCCGTGTTCGGCGCCGGAAGCCATCGCCGGATCCTGACCGCAGCGGGAGTCGACGACGTCCGCGACGCAGTCGGATGCTGCGGCGTGGCAGGAAACTTCGGATTCGAGAAACAACACCACGACATCAGCATGAAAGTCGCCGAGACCTCCCTCGCCCCGGCACTGCGCGCGGCCGACGACGACTCCGCGGTGGTCACCGACGGCTTCTCATGCGCGATGCAGGTTGCGCAGATCGACGTGTCCGCCCCGGGGCAACATCTCGCAGAACTTCTCGACCCCGGGCCACGAATGTCGATGAACAACACCATCTCCGAGGAGGAAAGCGCATGACCGATGCAACGATCGTCGGGACACGGGTGGGCGTCTCCGACGCAGTGTCCCGCGTCAGCACAGAATTGTTCATCGACGGTGAGTGGGTCGAGTCGACCACCGGCGAACGATTCGAGGTCGTCGCCCCGGCGACCGAGGAGGTCATCGCGACCGTCGCGAACGGCAACGCCGACGACGCCCGGCGTGCCGTCGAGACCTGTGCTCGCGTGCAGAAGCACTGGGCGAAGACCGCTCCGCGCGAACGCAGCGTGATCCTTCGCCGGGCCTACGAGCTCATCCTGGAGCGGCAGGACGAGTTCGCGACCATCATGACCACCGAGATGGGCAAACCCTTCGCCGAGGCGAAGGGCGAGGTCGCCTACGCCGCGGAGTTCTTCCGGTGGTTCTCCGAGGAAGCCGTCCGCATCGGCGGCGATGTGACCAGCACCGGCGACGGCGCGACCCGCATCCTGGTGTCCAAGGAGCCGGTGGGACCGTGCGTCCTCGTCACGCCGTGGAACTTCCCGCTCGCCATGGGTACCCGCAAGATCGGACCCGCCATCGCAGCCGGATGCACCATCGTCTTCAAACCCTCGGAGCTGACGCCGTTGACCTCGCTGGCCCTGGTCGACGTGCTCGTCGAGGCCGGTGTGCCCAAGGGTGTGCTGAACGTCGTGCCCACCACCGCACCCGGGGAGGTCGTCTCGACCTGGATGTCCAGCGGTATCGCACGCAAGATCAGTTTCACCGGTTCGACCGCGGTGGGCATCCGGCTGCTCGAACAGGCATCCCAGCACGTGATGCGCAGCTCGATGGAGCTGGGCGGAAATGCCCCGCTCATCGTGTTCGAGGACGCCGATCTCGACCGGGCCGTCGACGGCGCGCTCGCCGCGAAGATGCGCAACATGGGTGAGGCCTGCACCGCCGCGAACCGCATCTTCGTGCACCGCGCGGTCGCCGATCGGTTCACCGAGAAGCTCGCTGCCCGTATGGATGCCCTCGCCGTCGGGGACGGCCTGGTCGAGGGCACCCAAGTCGGTCCGCTGGTCGAGGAGAAGGCTCTGACGAAGGTGGAACGTCTCGTCGCCGATGCCGTCGAACGTGGAGCGCGCGTGGTGTGTGGCGGCAGCCGGCCCGAGGGACCCGGCTACTTCTACCCACCCACCGTCCTCGCCGACGTGTCGAAGGACGCCGCGTTGATGAGCGAGGAGATCTTCGGGCCGGTCGCGCCCATCGTCGTCTTCGATACCGAGGACGAGGTCGTCGAGATCGCCAACAACACGCCCTGGGGACTGGCCGGATACATCTTCACCCAGGATGTCGACCGCAGTTTCCGTGTCAGCGAAGCGCTCGAGGTCGGCATGGTCGGGCTGAACACCGGCATCGTGTCCAACCCCGCGGCACCGTTCGGCGGCATCAAGGCATCGGGTCTCGGACGTGAGGGAAGCACCATCGGTATCGACGAGTTCCTCGAGGTCAAGTACGTCGCTGTTCCTCGTCGGTGACGCATGGTCTCACTGCGCCGCCGATCCTTGCGCGCCGAACCGTGTTTTGCCGCAACTGCAACGCGCACGAAGCCCGGTTCAGCGCAAGGTCGGTACGGCCTACCCGCGTAGGTCAGGAATCACCCGCTCACGCAACGGTTCCTGCTCGGCCGGCCGCAGTGCCGCACCACTTCGCGAGCGCGGCGTCGAGACCGTCCGTCGAGCCCTCCCCCACCCACGCCACGTGCCCGTCCGGGCGCACGAGCACAGCCGACGGCGCGACGACCTCCCCGAACAACGGCAAGTCCCATGTGCCCTCGTAACGCGCCCACACGAGGTCGACGCATTCAGGACGAGGCCCGGAATCGATTGGCGGGACATCGAATTGCAGCAGAAGTGGACGAGCCCGGTGCATGAGCCCGAACATGCGCACCGGCTTCTCCTCGGCGATGATGTCGAGATCCGGCATGCGGCGTCCCAGCAGCGGGTGTCCCTCACCGAGGTCGTAGGCGACGTCGAGACCGGAGATCAACGCCGCGATCGGTGGCCCGGTGTCGCCGACGCGAAGCACCTCGTCGATCAGATCGCGCAGGGCCTGCTGGCGCGGATCGGCCTTCTGGATGCCCAGGCCGACACCCAGTCCGCCGGTGGGGAGTTCCTCGGTGACCCGCACTTCGACGATCAGGCTGCTACGTGTCGCAGCCGACCCCTCGAATCCGATCCCGGCCTCGCAGCGCACGACACTGCGCCCACCACGTACCGAGCCTGGTGCACCCGAAGGTCGCGGTGTTCACCGTTCGCCCCTCGGCAAGGAGGCGCCCGGCGATCCCTCGATGATCGACGAGCGTCCCGGGTCAGCCCTCGATGATGCGCTTGATCGCGTCCAGGGTCGCCGGAATTCCGCTGCGGGCGGCCTGTTCCCGCGCGGCGATCCGGGCAGGAGCTTTCGCCCCGAGCTTCTCGTGGAATAATTTCTGCCCGGCTTCGGTGAACTCCCAGGTCTCCGTGAGTTCCGTGCCGGCGTCCGCGGGCTTGATGACGTAGCTCCAGCGCACGAGGCCCGGGCCGACCGACCATGCGAATTCGCGGCCCGGGGAGGCGACGACGACCTTCGACCGGGCCTCCCAGATGCGTTCGGGGGTGACGTTCCGGCCGGTGAAGAAGGAACCGACCTCGGGGCCCTGCCCTTCGTCCCACCAGCACTCCGCGCAGACGGGCGACCATTCACCCGTGCGGGTGACGTCGGAGACGAGGGCGTACACCTCGTCGGGGGTGGCGGAAACGACAACGGAGGACTCGAAGGTCAGGGGTGTGGTCTGCATGGCCACCATCCTGCCCTGTCCCGATCAGTGCGGCGCGACGCACCTGCCTGCCTTTGCCGACGACTACGCAGCGACGGCTCTGGTCCCCACACGCGCGGGCACGGGTCCGGCCGCGACCAAGGTGAACGGCGTCTTTACCGGAAAATCGTCGTGAAGGGATTCCACCTCGAGTTTTCGCACCACACTGGGCGAGGCCCAGGATTGCTTCGAGCATGGCGAAATGATCTCCGATGCAGGTGCGTGGGCCACCACCGAACGGCAGATACTGCCACCGCGACCTGTCTACCGATTGCCCGGGGGCGAACCGATCCGGGTCGAATTTCTCGGGCTCGTCCCAGAGCGACGGATCATGGTGGAGCGCGTAGGTGCCGACGATCGTATTCGTCCCGGCAGGGATACGGTAACCGTCGACCTCCACGTCGCGCATTGCCATTCGCGCGGCCGTCGCTGCGGGCGGACAGATCCGCAGTGACTCATGGACTATCTGGACGGTGTAGGGCAGATCCCCGATATCGCTCGCGCGCAACAGGCGGTCTCCGATGGCTGCAGCCTCCCGCGCCACCCGCTCCTGCATCTCGCGATTGCGGCCGAGCTGCCACAAGCTGTAGGCGAGAGTGGTCGCGGTGGTGTCGTGACCCGCGAAGAGAAACGCGAGCAACTCGTCACGGATCTTCTCGTCGCTGAACGCTCTGCCAGTGACCGGATCGGTGAGCTCGAAGAACAGCTTGATCAATTCGGCGCCATTGCCAGCACCGCTCCGCGCGGCGTCCATCGCCTCGTCGAGCGTTTCGGTGACAACAGCCAACGAAACACGGAAACGATGACGGGCACGTGTCGGCAGCCATGTCGGGGTTCGTATCGGTTGCAGGGCACGTCGTCCCACGAATTGCACCACCTGTCCGAGTGGAACTCCGACAGCTTCGGATTTCTCGCTGAGATCCGTTCCGAAGAGTGACCGGCCAAGGACACGCAGGGTGAGTCGCCGGGTTTCGGTGTCGAGATCGATCGACCCGCCCTCGCTCCACTCTGCCGCCATCGTGTCGGCGACCTCGGCGATCCGGTCGGCGTAGACCGCTACGTGCTTCTTGGTGAACAAAGGCTGCAACGCACGACGGTGCGGCACCCACGAATCGTGAGGAAGATTGAAGAGATTGTCGCCGACCCACACCCGTCCCTCGACGTGGACGGTCATTTCCTTGTCGAAGGAACCGTCGAAACCGCCGAGAACATCGTGGGCGCCCTGCGGCGAGGTGACGATAGCGAAGGTCGGCGCCCACCGGGCAGGACCGATATGTACGAGGGTGACCGGCCCGCCTGCATCACGGAATTTCTCGGGACCGGTATCGAGATGTCGGAGTGCCCGGATGCGGTCGATCAAATGCATCGGCACGTCGGGCGCAATCGGAGAATCCTGGGCCTGTGCGCTTGTCCTGGCCATTCTCCGAGTGTGGTCCGCCTCGGACGGTCACACCAGACCCACTACCGAGTCATTGCGCAACCGCAACCTTGCTGAACTCGAAGGGCAGGCTCGCATGTAACAACAGTTTGACCCGTGGGAAGACCGGATCTCGAATTGCACTTTCGAGACGTAAAGCGGGGTCCGCGTGAGGATGTCCACTTGTACTCGCGCAATGTTGATCATCGGAATCATTCTGTTCGGGCTGCTCGTCGGCGCGGTGGCACAGCTCGTCGTGGGCAGGTCCGGGACCGGGATCGACTGGACTCTCGCGTTGGTCGCGGGCGTCGGGGGTTCGTTCATCGGCGGTCTACTCATCAGCCTTCTCGCAGGTGACGGACTCGAATTACGCCCCAGCGAGATCATCGGCTCCCTCGCCGGCGCGATCATCGTGACCGCTGCCTGGTCGGCCTGGAAGTCCCGGTCGCGTCAGGCCTAGCGCTATCGGTATCCCGCGACGAGAGACGATGCCCGAGTGACCTCACGCCCCGCAACCGAGCAGCGACTGCTCGACATCGTTCCCGGAAATCCGGTGTGCCGGGTCGTCCTGGACCGGACGGGTGAACTCGGCATCGGAGACTGGTATCTCACCGCGGGCGGAGTCTTCCAGACGGTCTGGAACTTTCTCGACGGCCGCGACCGGCAGGCCGGCATCCGGGACTACGGGTCTACGCTCCGCACGGTTTCGACGACCTGTTCGGGATGGTGCTCCGCCCGAATCCGGTGCTGGCACCTCGCAACGTGTACGAAGCGAAAGCCCGACGATGGCAGGTGGAATAGCCTCGATTGGTCGTCGAACCGTGGCCCGAGCGCTGACATGCTCATTCGTCGAGATCCTCGTCGAATCTGCGTCGCGCTTCCTCGATGCGAGGAAGATTCGTCGACGCCCACATCAACAGAGCGTCGATCGGTTCACGCACCGTCTTCCCCAGTGGCGTGATGCGGTATTCGACCGCGACGGGGCGGGTGTTCACCACCCGGCGTTCGACGATTCCGTTGCGTTCGAGTCTGCGCAACGTGGTCGTCAGGGATTTCTGCGTGACCTCGGGAACGGCGCGCCGCATCTCGTTGAAGCGGCGCGGAGCCTCACACAATTCGGTGAGCACGCTCAGGGACCACTTGTCGAGGATCTGCCCCAACAGTTCCCGGTGGGCGGCGACGGCGAGCAGATCGTGGTCAGCGGTATCCGACATGAAACCTGGTTTCGTTGAAGTGACTTGCGGATACCAAGTATAACTTGGATACCAGTTGGTTCCGACCCCAGGAGAACTCCATGTCCGTGTCCGTCACCCTGTTCAGCCCCGAAGGCACGCTGCCGAACGCTCCTTACCACCACGTCGCAGTCTCCACCGGCACGCGACAGGTCGATCTCGCCGGACAGGTCGCATACATGCCGGACGGCTCACCGATTCCTACCGAGCTGGCCGGTCAGGTGGCCCAAGCGCTGCGCAACGTCGCACGAGGCTTGGACGGAGCCGGCGCGACCTTCCGCGATGTCGTGCGCCTGACGTTCTACGTCACAGACTGGCATCCCGAGAAGATCGGACAGTTCATGGCCGGTGTGCAGGCCGTCGCGCAGGAGATCGATCTGCCCGATCCGATGCCGCCGGCATCGCTGATCGGTGTCGCGGCGCTCTACGAACCTGTCGTGCTCGTGGAGATCGAAGCCACCGCGGTTCTCGAGGGATGAGCGTCGTAGATCAGGCCGCGCAGATCCCGAAGACGGGGAATCCGTCGTCACCCGCAGTGGACCGGAACGCGACCCGCACCCGGGCCTCGGCGCAGTCGGGGAACGATCCTTCGATCTTCGAGTAGAGCCATGGCCCGTCGTCGAGTTCGACGATTGCGAGGGTGACCGCGCTGTCGTCCTGCGCGCCGTCGTCGAGCGGTTCGACGACCTTCCAGGACACGATCGAGCCGGTGCCGGAGCAGCGGGCGGACTCGAGGTTCGCGCCGCCGCAGGAGGAGCAGCACGCTGTCTCCGGAGCGTGAAGCGTCGTGCAGCTTCCGCAGCGCAGGATCGTCATGCAGTTCTGCGTCGCGTGGGGCGCCATCGCAGTCCTTCCGTCAACGGAAAATGTCCGAGCCACGAAGCGGTCCGTCGTAGAGGGGGGCGGGACCCCGACGGGCCGATGACGTGGCTCCGATCATCGGCCCCCTATTCGAAGGTAGGTCGACTCGGGACCTTTTCCATCGGTACGCGAGCACACAGATCGTGGGGGTTCGCTGGTCGCAGCGCACAATGCCGGGTCGGTCGACAGGGGCTTTCGGGTCGTTCGGGCCACCGGATGTCACTTGGACAAGCGCCCGAGTAAACCTCCCTACCTGCAGATCTTCCCTACTTCGACGTGTTCCAGCTCGCACCGGCACCCAGTGCCACGCGCGGACACTGTGCGCACAGCCCGAATCACTACCGAAACAGTGTGCAGCCGCACCGGTGAACCGAGGGACGTTCGTCCTTCACGTGGAAGACAGCGGCACCCGATTCGCCGGGTCGACTCGCCCGCAAGCTCGGTCACTCCAACGCCGCACACTGCGCGCTGTTGCCCGGCAACGCACTCGAAGCGCTGGCCGGCCTTGCAGGACGTCGCCAGGAGTCGGGGCGGATCTGCCCCGCCGACGCGGATATGCCGGGCATGCCGCCCACGCTCATCCAGGTCGGCTCGCACGAATTGTTCTTGTGGACGCGGAGTCGATGGCCGACCGTCTCGCCGACGCCGGTAGGGCGTGCGATCTGCAGGTCTGGGACCGGCAGGTGCACATATTCCAGGCCGCCGCGGATCTGCTACCCGAAGGAGTCCGCGCGATCGGCGAGAGCGGACGGTTCGTTCGCAGCACCGTGCCCGCGTCCCGCTGACGCGCAGTCAGCCGGACGCGGGCGGAATCTCCGAATCGGGGGCGAGCACGGCGGCGCCGAGCCAGTGGCACAGCGCCAGCGCGTTCTCGAGGTCGAGCCGACACTCGCGGACACTGTGCCCGATCTGCTCCTCCGCCTTGCTGATCCGGTAGGCGACCGAATTCCGGTGCAGATGTAGTCTTTCCGCTGTGGCGACGAAACTCCCTCCGCTGGAAAGGAATTCCCGCAGCGTGTGCCGCAGTTGCGCGGCAGCGGGATCGTCGGCGGCGAGGCGACCGAGCACATCCCCCACCCAGCCGCGGGCCCACTCGAGATTCGTGCACATCAACGCGACCGCGCCGACCTCGTCGATCGAGACGAGACGCGGACCCGGCAGCGCCGATGTCAGAGCCACCTCCCGCGCCTGCGCCGCCTGCCGATGGGTGCGGACGAAACCGTCGATCCCCTCCTGCGGCGCGCCGACGGCGACACCGACAGGTCGCTGCCATGCCGCGACGATCCCGGACAGTCCCTTCGGGTCGATGCGATCGACCGTGCCGAGCGGGATCCATGCCCAGGCGGTGTACTCGTCGAACTGTTCGAACAGCACCCGACCTCCCCGCCCGAGATGTTCGGCCAGAGTCGTCACTGCCTGCTCGAGACCGTTCCATTCGGTGCCGGACCGGTCCCCACCGACCACCTCGATATCGTCCGTCCAGACGATCACCCCGAGGTGGCGCTGGCCGAGCCGGTAGCCGAGGGTGCGCTCGGCGTCCCCCACCTCGATCGGTCGTCCGGCCAGGATGTCCTGGATGCGGGCGGTCCGGGAGGCGTTGCGGTTGAGCAGCCAGGTATCGCGCTCGGTCTCGTAGACCCCGAGCAGCTTCTGCGACACCCCGTCGATCCCCGCGGAGAGTTTCATCAGGATCTCCACGCCCGCCTGCATCACTGCCGCGGCGTCGTCGCTGAGTCCGGCCAGCACCTCGAGGCACCAGCGCATGATGCTGTCCTGCGCGAGCCGGTTGCTGCGGTCGACCACCGAGACGGGGAATCCCTGTCGGGCCAGCATGCGCACCAGCGAGTAGGACGCCGCCGGGATCTCGATCTCCTCGAGGTCGTCCCGCAGGAACCGGGTCATGGCTGCGACGCCTTCCTCCGCGGCCTGGGCGAGGGAGCGGCGGGTGTGGCGGTCGGTGGACACCGCCTCGATCTCGGCCGAGATCCGCTCGGTCATGTACTGCGTGATCTCGGCGTGCCGCGTCGTCGACAGGTCGGCGACCGCCTCGATCAAGGCACGCGTGGCAGGTCCGGGATCGCCCACGCTGTGGGTGTCCTGTCCGATCTCGTGAGGATTCATCGTGTCCGATTCCGGAGGCTACGGCGTCTGTCCGAGTGCACTGCCTTGCCGAGCGCACCGCCTCGACCGTAACGGCTCGGGACGGGCCGCCACCGCGGATCGGGGCGTCCCTCGGGCAACGATCATGCCGACACTCACGCCGGGTGTTGTCCGGACCCGTCGGTTGCGCCGCCTAACCTGTCACGGTGAGTGAATCAGGCCGAGCGCGGTTCGGCGCGATGGAGGACGCGTTGGTGCGGGACGACCGCCTGCGCCTGTTCTCGTTCGCGACGGCCGAGAAAAGGGTGCACTACCTGTGGGTTCTGCGCGCATTCGATCACGCGCGCGGCAACTACTCGGTGCTGTTGCACGCCGGCGACGTCGAGAACGTCCTCACCCGACTGCCCGGCGCGAGCGGCGACGACGTGCCCGATTCCTCCGAGATCCCGGCGCTGCTCGAGCAGCTGCACGCGTGGGGTGTGCTCGAACGCAGCTACGACGGATCCCGGGCAGCGACGCTCGCCGAGTACCGCAACCGGCACTACGTCTACCAGTTCGGGCAGGCGGGCTACCGGGTGTTCCGCGCCGTGGAGGACGTGTTGTCCTCCCGCGGGGAGGACGTCTCGCTGTCACGTCTGGCCCTTCCCGATCTGCTTGCCGATCTCAACGATCTCGCCGACGCGAACGCCGCCGGCGACGGCGAGCTGGTCTACCGGAAGTTGAGCCGCCTCGACGCGACGTTGTCGGACATGGCCGAGCGCGCCGCCCGTTTCTATCTCGTCCTCGGCGAGCTGGTGCGCACCACCGAGGTCACCCCGGAGACCTTCCTCGCCCACAAGGACGCGCTGCTCACCCATATGCGCGAGTTCAGCACCGACCTGGCCCGCTACGCCCCGAAGCTTTCCACGGCGCTCGACCGGGTACAGACCACCGGGGTTCAGAAGCTCACCGCGGCCGCGGCCCGGCACGACGAGCGGGTGCTGCTCTCGTTCGAGGAACGCGAAGCGGACTGGGCGCAGCGCTGGTGGGGCGTCGAACACTGGTTCGTCGGTGTGGGCTCCGAACCGAGCGAATCCGAACGCCTGCGCGGCGCGACCATCAACGCGATCTCCGCGGTGCTCGGGCTGCTGCGCCGGCTCACCGAGCAGCGTCGTGGGGGTGTCAGCCGCGAGTCGCAGCTGCGGCATCTCGCGGGCTGGTTCGCTGCCGCGCCGTCCGAGGAGGCCGCGCACGCACTGTTCGATGCGGTGTTCGACCTGGGCCGGCCCCGACACTTCTCCGTCGCCCATCCCGATGCCGACATCGTGCCGGTCACCCGCTCGTGGTGGGAAGCGCCTCCCGTGGAGATCGCCCGCACCCTCGCCGAGACCGGCCGGCGCCCCGCAGCGGGAGCGCCGGGGCGGATCCAGCGCAACGACGCCGGAGTACGGCGGCTGCGCGAGGCGCAACTCGAGAAGCAGCGTCGCCGGGCCGAAGCGGCGCGTTCCCTCGCCGCCGGAGGGGTGCGCGAACGGAAGCTGAGCGAACCGGAAGCAGAGGTGCTGTTGAGCCTGCTCGACGCCGCACTGTCGGCCCGCGTGCCCGTGAGCGGGCGGGTGCGCAGCGACGATGCGTCCTCTGGTACGCAGAACGGCGTCAAGCTCACCCTCCGACCGAGCGGCGAGTCGACGGTGGTGCACACCGCGCGCGGGCGCCTGTATCTCGACGGTCTGTCGGTGGAGGTGCGATGAGGGCGCGTTCGATTCCGTCCGTCCAGCTGGATTCGTATCAGCGCGCCGCGCGGCTGGTGCTCACCCACCACCTCGTCACCGCGACCTTTCCCGACCGGTCGGCACTGGCGACGGTGCGCCGCTGGGCCACCGAGCTGCGGGAGGATCTGCTCGCCACCTTCGGATACCGGCTCGAGGTCACCGAGACCACCGCGCGGCTGTTCGCCGTCGCCGATCGCCTCGACGCGGGGGCGGGCACGTCGACGCACACCGGCCGGCCGTTCGACCGGCGCCGCTATGCCTATCTCGCGTTGGCGATCGCGGCGCTCGGTCGCGGCGCCGGGCAGATCACGCTGTCCGAACTCGCCGAGCACGTCGCGTCCGAGGCCAGCCGGGTGGACGGTGTCGAGCTCGACACCGAACGTGCCGCCGATCGCGATGCCTTCGTCGATGCCGTGACCTGGCTCGGCGTGCGCGGGGCGATCACCCTCGCCGACGGTGATGCGGGCAGGTGGGCGAGCGATCCCGACAGTGGTGAGGCGCTCTACGACGTCGACCGCGCGGTCGTGCATGCCCTGTTCCGGCCACCGCGGGCGTTGCAGCACCTCGAATCGGTGCGCGGTCTGCTCGGCAATGCCGGTGCCCCGCAATCAGATACGGCGGAGGTCCGGAGGCGGGTGCGACGCGCACTGGTGCAGCGTCCCGTGGTGTACGCCGACGATCTCGACGACGACGAAGCGCTGCAGTTGGCGTTGCCGCGCACCACCGACGAAGTAAAGTTGCTCACCGGCCTGGTGTGTGAGCGTCGCGCCGAAGGTGTTGCGCTGGTAGATACCTCGGGACGACTGTCAGATGTACGGTTTCCGAACACGGGGACGGTCGCGCAGGTCGCGCTGTTGCTGGCCGGGGAGATGTGCGATCGCGTCCTCGATCCCGACGCCCCTGCCCCACCCCGGATACCCGTACCTGCACAGACACAAGACGCTCTCCTCGCGGCCGTCGATTCCGCGATCCCGAGGTCGACGGTGTTCACCCCGCTCGCGGCGTCCGACACCCCGATCCCCGACGAGCTGGAGCAGGACGACGCCGCTCGTGCCCCGCTCGAGCATCCCTTGCTCGAGGATTCGTGGCTGGCGGGCACGGTCGGGCGTCTCGTCGACATCTACGGCCGGACCTTCGCCGCGCAGTGGCAGGCCGACCCCGCGGGACTGGCCGAGGCCGCGGTGGACATGCTCGACCGGCTGCGGCTGGTGGCCCGGGTACCCGGCGGGGTACTCGTCCTGCCCGCGATCGCCCGCTTCCGCGGCGTGACGGTCAGTGTGCGCGAACGTGATCCGGAAATCGACCTGTTCCCCGAGACCACCCCGCCGACAGTCCCCGCACCCGATACGAACCCGACGGAGATCTCATGAGCAGCGCCCGATTCCGCCCCACGCGTGCCGGGATCATCAACCTGTGGGACTACCGCGACCAGGAGTTCTCGTTCGCCGACGGACGACTGGTGCTGCGCGGACCGAACGGGTCGGGCAAGACGAAGGCGCTCGAGGTGCTGTTCCCGTTCGTGCTCGACGGCCGGATCGAACCGCGACGTCTGAACCCGTTCGCCGGCGAGGAGCGCACCATGCGCTCGAACCTGCTGTACCGGGGGCAGGACAGCGCCCACTCGTACGTGTGGATGGAGTTCTGCCGCGGCCGCGCCGACGACCCGGAGGCCGTCACCATCGGCATCGGGATGCGCGCCACCCGCGGCAACGACAAGGTCACCCGCTGGCATTTCGTCGTCGACGGCCGTGTGGGAGTCGACTTCTCGCTGCTCGACGACGAGGACCGACCGCTCACCCGCAAACAACTGGTCGATCAGATCGGGGCCGACGCGATCGCCGATCGTCCCGTCGACTACCGGGCGGCGATCGACGCGCGCATGTTCGGTCTGGGCGCACAACGCTACGACCAGCTGATCAACCTGATCCTCACGCTGCGCCGCCCCCAGCTCGCCAAGAACCTCGACCCGAAGGGCCTGTCGCAGGCGCTGACCGACGGTCTTCGTCCCCTCGACGACGATCTCATCGTCGAGGCCGCCCGCTCGTTCTCCGCGATCGAGGAGGTCGAACGCACCCTCGAATCCCTCGCGGCCGCCGACGATGCGGCGCAGCAGTTCGTCAAGGTGTATTCGAAGTACATCCGGCAGCAGGCCCGTACCGCCGTCGACAAGGCCGCCACCCGTCTCGGGGTGGTGGACACCGCGGTGCGGTCGCTGCGTGAGGCGGCCGAGGCCCGCACCGAGGCCGCCACCGCACGCACGGCCTCGGAGGAACAGCTCCTGGTGGCCGAACGTGACCACGAACAGGCACGCACCACCCTCGAGGCACTGCACCGCTCCAGCGCCTACGAGGGCAAACAGCAACTCGACGACCTCGCCTCGGCGGTGAAGAACCTCGAGCGCACCACCGCCGCGCAGGCCGAGCAGGCGAACCGCGCCCAGGCCGTCGTGGCCGACCGGCTCCGCGACCACGACAGTGCCCGCGACGCGCTCGAGACGGCGACGGCGGCACGTCGTCGCGCCGAGGACGGGCTGAGTGCGGCGGCCGAGGACGCCGGCATCACATGGACCGGTCTCGACGGCATCGAACGGACCGAGCAGCTCAGCGCGGCGATCGACGCGCTCGCCGAGGAACGCGACGCCGACGTGCGCGTGGTGCGCAGCGCACTGTCCCAGCTCGACGGTGCCGCCGCTGCGCGGTCGCGGGCCGAGGCTGCCGCGCTGCGTGCTCGCGCGCAACGCGACACCGCGTCGGCCGCGGTGGAGGCCGGCGAGACCATGGTCGAGCTGTCCCGCAGCGAGGTCGCCGCCGAGCTGGGCCGGTGGTGGTCCGATCGCGCCGAGACCTTCGCGGCCGTGGGCCTGTCCACCCCGGTCTTCGAGGCGCTCGACACCGCCTTCGGCACCGTCGGTCAGGACGATGCCCCGTCCCCGGCGGGTGTGTTCGCCGAGCACACCGGGCCCGTGCTCGACGACCTGCGGTTCCGGCGTCGCGTGTGCGGCGCGGAGATCGAATCGCTCGGCACCCGGATCGCCGAACTCGAGGCCGAACGCACCGCCGTCGCAGCCGAAAGTGACGACGCTCCCCCGACCTTCCCGGCCCGCACCGGCAACCGCGACGATCTCGTCGGCGCGCCGCTGTGGCAGCTCGTCCGCTTCCGCGACGACGCCTCGGCGCAGGACGCCGCCGGCATCGAAGCGGCCCTGCAGGGCGCGAACCTGCTCGACGGGTGGATCACCGACGGCCTCGGCGACCTGCCGGACATCGAGTCGGAGCAATTGTTGGTGCCGCTGGCACCCGGGCACCGGCCGAGCGGTCCCACGCTCGCCGATGTACTCGTTCCCGAAACCGACACGGCCGTCCCCGAGGAACGGGTCGCCGCGGTGCTGTCGTCGATCGCATGGGCCACCGATCCCGGCCCGGACGCGCGGGTGTCGGTCGATGCGCACGGTAGGTTCCGGCAGGGAGTGCAGCTCGGTCGCCACGTCAAGGAGCAGGCCGAGTTCATCGGAGCCACCGCCCGCGCCCGGCGGCGGCAGCGTCGCATCGTCGAACTCGAGACCACCATCGCCGAGTGCCGAGCCGACGTGGCGTCGCTGCGCGAGCAGGATCGCGAGATCGGCGACCGGCTCACCGCACTCGACGAGGCCGTGAAGTCGTTGCCGCGCACCGGATCCGTGCTCGCCGCGCTACGCAAGGTCACCGAATGCGCCGGCGCGCTGCGGACCGCATCCGAATCCGCATCCGCCGCCGACCGCGATCTGGACCAAGCGATCGCCGCGGTCGCCACCAAAGAACAGCACCTGCGGTCGACGGCCGGCCGACACCGGGCACCGCTCACCGCGACGGAACTCGACAGTCTCGATGCGGCCGTGCGGCACTTCCGTTCGCAGGGCCAGGCCTTGCAGCGCGCGCTGCGCGAGCAGGTCACCTGCGGTGATCGCCTCCGCGACAACGACGTTCGCCTCGACGAGGCGCGGGTCTCCGCCGAGAATGCGGCCGAACTCGCGGCGGAGAACGCCGAGACGCTGGCCAACGAGCAGCAGAAGCTCGAGACGCTACGCGAGTCGATCGGGGCGAGCGCCGACCGAATCGATGCCCAGCTCGACGAGGCCCGGCGCCGAATCGAGGCGGCGAAGACCGCCGAGCGGACCGCACGTAAGGCCCACGAGTCGGCGCTCGAGCGGATCGGCAAGGCCGAGGCCGCCCACGCGGGCGCCGAGCAGACACTGCGGTCGGCGCTCACCGAGGCCCGCGCCGACGCCGATGCTCTGGCTCCCTTCGCCCGCCGCGACCTGCTGACCCTGCTAGGCGTGGAGAGCGAGCACATGTGGCCGTCCAGCGCCGCCGCGTGGCTCGACGCCGATCAGCTGACCTATCGGATCCGGCAGTCCCCCGACGACACCGTCGACGTGCTGCCCACCGAGGTTGTCGCGTTGTTCCGGGCACTCGACGCCGCCACCGACTCGGTCACGGCCTCCGAGTCGACCCGCAAGTCCACCGCGTCTGCACTGAACTCCGCGCTGCAGGAGTTCGACGCCGAACTCGCCCGGGGTCGCGACTACCGCCTGCATTGGGACGCTGCCGACGGCATCACCGTCGTGCAGGTACAGGACGAACAGGGCTACACGTCCGTCGCGGCCTTCGCGCAACGTATCGCCCGAGCGCGGCAGGAACAGGAGACCCTGCTCACCGACTCCGAACGGCGCATCCTCGAAGACGCGCTCCTCACCGGTCTCGCGCAGCAGATCCACGAGCGCACCGTCGACGCCCGCGACCTCATCGCCCGGATGGGTACCGAGATGCGGCAACGGCACATGTCCTCGGGCAACACCATCGGGGTGCACTGGGTGCTCGCCGACCATCTCGACGAGCCGGCCCGGGCGGTGTGCAAGCTCCTCGACCGCGACGCGTCGATGCTGGCACCGGACGATCTCGCGGGGATCCGCGCGCATTTCGCCTCGCGGATCCGCGCGGAGCGGGCCGCGCACCCGGAACGGTCGTACCCGGAGATCCTCGCCGCGACGCTGGATTACCGCCGGTGGCGGGTGTTCTCGTTCAGTCTCGTCGGTGCGGACGGCAGCGAGGACCGCCTCACCCCGGCCCGGCACTCGGCGTTGTCCGGTGGCGAACAGTCCGTCTCCCTGCACCTGCCGTTGTTCGCCGCGGCGCACGTGATGCTCGATTCGGCCGACCCGCACGCGCCGCGCCTGCTCGCCCTCGACGAGGCCTTCGCCGGTGTGGATGACACCGGCCGCAGCGAATTGCTCGGCCTGTCCGTGCAATTCGACCTCGACCTGTTCATGACCGGTTTCGACCTGTGGATCACTTATGCGGGCGTGCCGGGGTGCGCGCACTACGACCTGTCGCATTCGGTGGCCGAGCACACCGTCGCCACCACGCTGCTGGTGTGGTCCGGTGGCGAACTGCTCGCCGAGCACGACGGGTCGGATCTGGAGAGCGCGCTGGGATCGCCGCGCACCCGACGGATCACACGCCCGGTGGAAGGAGCCCTCGAGTTCGCATGATCATGACGACGGTCACTACGGCGTGTTCCTCCTCGATCGAGGCTCTCACCTGCGCCGCGGACCTACGATCCGGAAGATGACGAGGCTTCGGGTATCCAGACTCATCGTCGGCGCCGCGACCGTGGTCGGGCTGCTGCTGGGCACGAGCCCCGCGGCAGCGGCACCGGCACCGGCACCGGGCGCGCGGGTGACCGCGTCGCCGGACGGTTTCGCGCTCGACGGTCGGGCCTGGTGGCCCACCGGGTTCAACGCCTACCAGCTCGCCACCGACTGGTCGGTGAACTGGGGATGCGGAGCGATGGTGGACCTCGACGCCTATTTCGGTACGTTGCCCCCGAATTCGCTCACCCGCTTCAATCTCTTCCAGGCGCTCGCCGTCAACCGGTTCACCGGGCAACTCGACTTCGGACCGATGGACGCGGTCTTCGCCGCGGCCGAAGCGCACGATCAGATGCTGCTGCCGGTCCTGGCACCACAGAACGGCGCGTGCGAGGACGAGGTCTTCAAGGGACGGCAATGGTACGTCGACGGGTGGACCGAATTCACCCCGGGACACGAACAGGTGGTGATGAGCTACCGGGACTGGATGCACACCGCCGTCGCCCGCTACCGGAACTCACCATCCCTCGCAGCATGGGAACTGGTCGGCGAACCGGAGACGAGTTCGTGCACCGACCCCGCGTGCCACTGGTGGACCCGGTCGTGCGAGCCCGGCGCCGCGCAGGTGCTGCGCGCCTTCTTCGACACGGCCGGAGCCGAACTGCGCGCCGTCGACCCACACACCCTGATCACGGCCGGTTACACCGGGGGCGGTCAGTGCGGCACCCAAGGTGACGAGTACCAGTTCGTCAGCGCCTCCCCCTATGTCGATGCCGTGCAGTACCACGACTACGGCGCCGACGGCCTGCCGTTGCCCGGCGATCAGTGGAACGGTCTCGCCCGGCGGGTCGCGCAAGCCGCAGCCGTCGGAAAGCCGTTGCTCGTGGCGGAGATCGGTGAGCTCGCCGGGTCCTGCGGGTCGCTCGGTGACCGCGCCGACCACATCACCACAAAGATCGAGGGCCAACGCGCCGCCGGCACCGCAGGTGCACTGCTGTGGGCGTTCGTGCCCGACCCGAGGGAAGCCGACTGTACCTACGACATCGGATTCGACGACCCGTTGTGGGATGTGGTCGAGGACCTCGGATCCCTCGAACCCTCCACTCTCCCGAACGCGCAGTTCTCTCCGTAAGAGCAGTCCTCACGCATCGACGGTCAATCGACGCTCGCGCCCAGAACGATTGCATGGTCCCCGATCTTGTCCATCTCGTCATCTCCGTCGTCCGGTCGACTGTCGCACTCCGTGCCTGTACACGAAGTCTGTGGTGGCGATCGCCGAGGGTCGCGAGTAGCGCACTACTCGATTCGGAATCCGGTTGACCGGCCGCGGCGGCACTGCTTCGATCGGTGCCATGAGCGACCGCACGCGCCTGACCCGCAAACCCGAACGCGGCACCGACGATCCGGCGGTGCTGCACCGGCTTCTCGACGAGGCCCGCATCGCGCACGTGGGTTTCGTCCGCGAAGGATCGCCTGTGGTGCTGCCGATGGCGATGGGCCGCGACGGGGACCGGTTACTGCTGCACGGCTCGACCGGCGCCGGCATGTTTCTCGACGCGCGGTCCGGGATCGAGGTGTCGGTCGCGGTGACGCATCTCGACGGGCTCGTCTTCGCCCGGTCGGCCTTCGACCACAGCATGAACTACCGCAGTGCGGTGTTGTTCGGTGTGGCCACACCGGTCGCGCCGGGCGAGAAGGAACACGCATTGAAGGTGGTGACGGAGCATCTGATTCCCGGTCGGTGGGACGAGGTCCGGTCGCCGACACCGAAGGAACTGGCCGCCACCACGGTCCTGGAAGTGCCGCTCACCGAGGTGAGCGTAAAGGTCCGGGCGGCCGGACCGGGAGAGGACGCCGGGGACGGTGAAGACCACTCCGTGTGGGCGGGAGTGGTGCCGTTGCGGACCGTCGCCGACGATCCGATCCCGTCACCGATCACCGGGTCCTCGACCGCGTTGCCACGCTCCGTGCGCGCATTTCTGTGACATCGAACGGGCTGTCCGTTGTGACATCGAAGGGGCTTTCCGTCGTGTCCGCCCCCGAATCCGACATCGGTGATGAAAGGATGCCCGCGTCGAAGGAACAGATCGGAGTCGCCGCGAGTGCCATCAACGTCCGTGTCCGTGAAAGCCGCACGCAAGCGGCTCGGTGAGCTGGTCCGGGAGGTCAACGACGAGACCGTCGCCGTCGAGATCGTCGGCAAACGCGGCACAGGCGTCCTGATCTCCAAGGACCGCTATGCGGCGCTGCAGGAGGCAACCTTCCTGCTCCGCTCCCCCGAACTAATGGACAGCCTGCGCCGGGAGATGCAACGTTCGCTCGAGGCCGCCGCGTCGACGGGCCGGCGGCAGCCGCCGGCTGCTCGCCGGCGCGCGAAGAACAAGAAGAAGCGCAAGAAACGGCGTCGCGCCCGTTGACCGTCTCCATCCCGTACATCTGCACACCGCCGCCGAGCACTGCGGCCGGGCGGTGCAGATGCCGGAAGTCTCGCCGCGAGGCGGTGAAAGCGGTCGTCCAGCTCGCCGATCCCGCGGCCGCCTCCGACGCGAACTCGCCACCTGCAAGTGCCCGACCGGAGTCGAGTTCGTGCGTAACCGGCCGCGCGATCCGACCCGCACCCGACTGGTCCAGAATCGACCGAGACCGGTGTTGTTCGCGAAATCCGTTGGGAACTCGCGAACAACACCGGTCTCGATTCGTCAGGATCGGGCGGTCAGGTGCCGCAGAAGGTCCGGAAGGACTCGGCGAACGAACGCGGTGCGGGCGAGACGTATTCGTTCCACTCGGCACGCGCCTCGAAGGGATGTGTGACGACCTCGAGCAGCCTCGCGAACGGTTCGAGGTCGCCGCCGGTCGCTGCCTTCAGCGCGGCGTCGACCTGATGATTGCGCGGGATGTACAGCGGGTTGACGCGGTCCATCGCCTCCGCCCTCTCCCCTGCTGCCCGGTCGTCCCGCTCGGCCGCGGCGTGCCAGCGTTCGAGCCACGGCGCCGAGCGCTCACGCGGCACGAGTCCGTCGAGGGGTGCCGGATTGCCGCGCAGTTCGTCGGCGAGGGCACGGAAGGTCACCGTCCAGTCGGCGCGGTGCTCTTCCAGCAGCGTCAACAGATCGTCGACCAGTTCCTGATCGAGAGAGTCCTCCGGGAGACCGAGTTTGGCGGCCAGACCGGACCGGTAGTGACGCTCGTAGCGGGTGTCGAAACTGTCCAGAACAGCGGTGACCGCGGCGATCGCCGCATCCGGAGTCGAATCGACGAGTCTGAGCAGGGTTTCGGCGAAACGCGCCAGATTCCATTTCAGGAGGGCGGGCTGGTTGCCGAACGCATAGCGCCCGCTGTGGTCGATGGAACTGAACACCGCCGCCGGATCGAAGGCGTCGACGAAGGCGCACGGACCGTAGTCGATGGTCTGCCCCGAGATGGTGGTGTTGTCGGTGTTCATCACCCCGTGGACGAAACCGACGAGCATCCACTGCGCCACCAGCGACGCCTGCGCCTCGACCACGGCGGTGAACAGTCCCAGGTAGCGGTTGTTCTCGCCGGTCTCCGGCAGGTCGAGCAGATCCGGATAGTGCCGGGCGATCGCGTGGTCCGCCAGTGCACGCACGACCTCTCCCTGCCGCGCCGCGAACTCGAAGGTCCCCACCCGCAGGTGGCTGGCCGCGACACGGGCCAGCACCGCGCCGGGCTCGGCACCCTCGCGGTGGACCGGCCGACCGGTCGCCACCACCGACAATGAACGGGTGGTCGGAATGCCGAGGGCGTGCATGGCCTCGCTCACCAGATACTCGCGCAGCATCGGCCCGACGACCGCGAAGCCGTCCCCACCCCGGGAGAACGGAGTGGGCCCCGAACCCTTGAGATGGAGATCGACGCGGTCACCGTCCGCGTCGACGAGTTCACCGAGCAACAACGCCCGACCGTCGCCGAGCAGCGGAGCGTATCCGCCGAATTGATGTCCGGCATAGGCCATCGCGACCGGCTTGGCACCCGCCGGCACCTCCGCGCCGGCCAGGACGGCGACGCCGTCGGCGCTGCGCAACGCCGCCACGTCCAGTCCCAGCGACACCGCGAGGTCCTCGTTGAGCGCGAGCAGTTCCGGGTCGGGGGCCTCGGCGCCCTGCCACGGCACCGACAATCCGCTCAATTCGTCGGCGAAGGAACTGCCGAGACCGGATATCGTGGTGTTCGTGCCGACGGGGAAATCCGGAATCGCAGTCATCCTTCGAGGGTAACCGTGTGAGACCGACGCATGTCGCGGGCGAGGAGCACGCCGGTGGAGCCCGGTCACCGGCGGCGCATCATTCCGTCCCGGACCGGGTATCCGCCCCCGTGCACACCGACCCGGACGATCCTCGCCGTCCCATCCGGCGGATCCAGGTCCGCGACGTCGCCGAGCACCTCCGCGATGTCCTGCGATCCGGACCAGCGGACCGGCACGACCATGTGATCACCGGCATCAGCGACGATTCCCGGACGGTGCGCCCCGGCGATCTGTACGTAGCGCTACCCGGACACCACGCCCACGGCCTGGACTTCGAAGCCGAAGCCGCCACCCATGGCGCGGTCGCGGTGCTCAGCGACCGGCCGTCGCGCCTGCTGCCCGCCTTCGTGGTCGATCGACCGCGCGACGTGGTCGGCCCGTTGGCGTCGTGGATCCTCGGGCATCCCTCCCACGACCTGCAGGTCCACGGCATCACCGGCACCAACGGCAAGACGAGCGCGACCTATCTCCTCGACACCGCACTCGCGGCCACCGGCGTGGTGACCGGCATGATCGGCGGGGTCGTCGTGCGCGGTCCGGCCGGCACACGACCCGCGACCCGCACCACTCCCGAGGCCTCGGTCGTGCACCGCACGCTTGCCGAGTTCCGTGACCAGGGCGTGCAGGCGGTGACGCTCGAGGTGTCCTCGCACGGCATCAGTCAGGGCCGCGTCGACGGTGTGCGGTTCCGTACCGTCGCCTTCACCAATCTCGGGCCCGACCACCTCGACTTCCACCACACGATGGAGCAGTACTTCGCCGCCAAGGCGGCACTGTTCACCGCCGACCGCACGCAGACGGCCGTGGTGAACATCGACGACGAGTACGGGCGACGTCTGGCGGCCTCCGTCGACGTGCCGCTGTGGACGCACTCGACCTGCGATGCCCGCGCCGACGTGTACGCGGACTCGATCCGGTGCGATCTCCACGGCACCTGCTTCACCGTGCACACGCCGGCCGGGAGTGCGCCGGTGCGACTGTCGCTGCTCGGACCACACCAGGTGGCCAATGCGCTGACGGCGCTCACCTCGGTGGCCGCCGTCGACGGCGACGTCCTGCAGGCCGCAGCGGGTCTGGAGACCCTCGCGGGTGTGCCCGGCCGGCTCGAACGCGTCGACGCCGGTGAGGGTGTTCTCGCGCTCGTGGACTACATGCACAACACGTCCGGGCAACGCGAACTGTTGCCCTTCCTCCGGTCGCTCGCCCCCGAGCGGCGACTGGTCCTCGTGATCAGCGCGACCGGAGAACGCTATCCCGGCAAGCGATTTCCGCTCGGGCACACCGCCGCGACCTACGCCGACGTGGTGGTCGTGACCGACGACAGTCCCCTCTCGGAGGACCCGCGTGTGCTCAGGGATGCGGTCGCCGAAGGGGCCTTCGCAGCGCGCAGCGCCCGCGTCGTCGTCGAGGCCGACCGACGTCGCGCGTTCGATATCGCCGTCGCCCACACCGGCCCCGGAGACGTCGTCGTCGTGGCCGGACGCGGATGCGAGCCACGCCTGGTCTCCGGGGACACGGTGCAGGTGTTCGACGACTGGGACGAACTGCGGCGCGCACTGCACCGTGCGCAACACCGGTCCGTCTCGCGCGTCCCCCGCCCCTGAGTCATCCGCCGGGTGGCTACGGCTGCAGCCACATGTAGCCGCTGGTGCCCCAGCTCGGAACTCTCATGGCGCCGGTGTTCGGGACGGAGACGAGCAGGCTCACACCCGCACCGGGATTGATGATCGTGCTGGTGCGGCCACCGGCGACGGTCACCGAGTACCGACCGTCCAGGATGTTACGAACGCGGCTGCAGACCCGGCTGACCGGACACGATGACGAACGACGCCACCGTCGACACCGGCGCGTCTGGTTCGGTGACCGTGTCGAGCACCCGGAAGTCGGCGTGCACGGCGTCCGGGGTGATCGTGGTACGCACGTAACCGCGCCGGTCGTTGTGGAACTTCAGGTGCGGGTTCGCCGCCATGTGCTCGACCTGCGTCGCGCCGGTGCCGTTGCCGTTCGACGTGATCGACGTGCACACCAGTTCCGAACCCACGACAGGCGCGTCCAGGTCTGCGAAGTCGACCTTGATGTCGTTGGCCCAGTGCCGGTGCACGTCACCGGTGAGGACGACGGCGTTGCGTACCGGCGAATCCACCCAGCCCTGCGTGATCCGCCGTCGCGAGGCCGCGTATCCGTCCCAGCCGTCCATGCTCACCTCGTCGGTGTCGGGTCTCGGGTCCTTGTCCTGTTCGGCGAAGAAGACCTGCTGGCCGAGGAAGTCCCACTGTGCGGTGGAGGTGCGGAAACCGTCGAGCAGCCACTGTTCCTGTTCGGCCCCGGTGAGTGTTCGTGCCTCGTCGTGACGTTCGGCGACGTTCTTCTTCCACCCGTCGCCGGCGGCCTGGTCGTCGCGGTACTGACGGGTGTCGAGCATGTGGAAGTTGGCGAGAGTGCCCCACCGGATCCGCCGGAAGATCTTCATGTCGTGCCCCGTCGGTGTCGACGAGGGGCGCAACGGCATGTTCTCGTAGTAGGCCTGGAAGGCAGCGGCGCGGCGGGCGAGAAAGTTCTCGGTGGTGTCGTTGCTCTGAGCGGCGTCGGTGTTCTCCGGAACCGTTCCGGCCCAGTTGTTGTCGACCTCGTGGTCGTCCCACACCACCAGCCACGGCGCGATCGCGTGCGCGGCCTGCAGATCGGCGTCGGCCTTGTACTGGGCGTGACGTTGCCGGTAGTTCGCCAGGGTGACCGTCTCGGGCCCGTCGAGCGAGCGGACGAGACCGGTGTCGCTGGTGTAACCGCCGCTGGTGTACTCGTACAGGTAATCCCCTAGGTGCAGAACGAGATCAGGGTTGTCCTCCGCCATGCGCCGGTAGGCGGTGAACCAGCCGTGTTCGTACTGCGCGCAGCTCGCGAACGCCATCGTCAGAGCCGCCGCGGTCTCGGTGGCCGACGGTGTCGTCAGCGCCCGCCCCACCGCACTCATGTGGTCGCCGGTACGGAACCGGTAGAAGTACTCCCGGCCCGGACGCAGCCCGAACAGTTCGACGTGCACGGAGTGGGCGCTGTCGGGGACGGCTCGTTCCTCACCGCGTGCGACGACACGGGTCATCTTCTCGTCCTCCGCGACCTCCCACTGCACGGTGACGGGACGGTTCGGCATGCCGCCGAGTCCGTCCTCGGCGAGCGGGTCGAGCGCGAGGCGGGTCCAGATCACGAATCCGTCCGGCACCGGGTCGCCCGAGGCAACACCCAGCAGGAAGGGGTCGCCCTTCACTCCCGGCGCGTCGGCGCGCGCGTATCCGGTGACACCGACGGAGGTGGCTGCGGTGACGACAGTGATTCCGAGTCCGGCCGAAAGGAACGATCTACGTGACAAAGGCATGGCCACGGAAGGTAGTGGCCGAATCTCCTTCGCACGGACTACGTTACCGAACGTAGGAAGAACACTCGGAAACATTTGGGGATACGCCGACAGGGGTCGGCAGCACCGCATCGAGGTCTACGATGAGGAGGGGCCTCGAACGGAGGAGACTGTCATGGTTTTTCCCGCACTCACCCACGTCGCCGTCACCGTCTCGGATCTGGCCGCAAGCACGGCCTGGTACTCGAACCTCTTCGACGCCACACCGGTCCTCGACGAGGACGACGAATCGGGCACCTTCCACCACGCGGTCTTCGCACTCGACGGTGGCACCTTGTTCGGCTTGCACACCCACCCCGGTACGCCGGCGCAGGCGACTTTCGACGAACGGAACACAGGGCTCGACCACATCGCATTCGGTTGCACGGCGAGCGATCTCGAGAAGTGGCGCGATCGGCTCGACACCCTCGGAGTTCCGCATGGAGACATCAAGAACGCCTCGTACGGTTCCGGGTTGTCGTTCCGCGATCCCGACAACATCGCGCTCGAATTCTTCGCGCCGCCGAGCTGATCACCCTCGCCCCCAGCGACGATCCGCCGCGCCCGGATGCTCTCTAGCGCAACCTCCGCCGCGGACGATAGCTCAGTCGCGGACGATAGATCGACGTTGCCCATTGAATGGCGTCCTCGAGTTGCCGCTCGCTCATCTCGAACACTTCGTCGACCTCCGGCTCCACCGGCTCGCAGGGGCAGTAACCGTTTGCAGGTCCGGCATAGGTGGACAGGACGGCACCACCTTCCACGACGAACACCCCGGGGTAGATCTCGCACGCGAAACGCCGGTTCGCCAGGACCCGATGGGTGACCTTGACTTCGTACACCTTCGTTACCTCCTCGGAAGCCCGAGTGTTCGGACCGGGTAATTTGCAAACCTGCAGAACCCCGCAGCGAACCGATCGAGTCGAATACTCGCGGTCGTCCAGCGATTGCTCGAATTCACGCCTGACGGCACGATGCTTCGCTCTGCCTCGACGGGAGTTCCGCGAACGAGGCCAGAGCAGCAGCGGGAAGTTGCCGACAATGCGACGGCTTGTATGCCGACTGACGTTTACGCATCAAGTCGAGGTTGAACTTCGCAGCCGCAGCGCGGACGTGCTTCGATTTCAGAGCTGAACGCACGAAGCGGATGTCATCGACAATCAAGCACTGCTCGAATCCTCCGCCGGACTTGTGGGTCCCCTCGCCGAACATCACTCCCCGAGCGGCGAGCAACACCCGGCCCCACCTACTGACCGGGAGATAGCGACTATCCACGAAGAACACGGCGGCTATGTCGTCCGACTCGTCGGAGACCGCAATGTAGAACGTCTCCAGGGCAGCCATGGAGATGCAGAAGATTCGCCTGCGGTTGGAACTCGGGAAACAACTCACCGTCCAGAATGTCGCCTCGGTACGGCACGGATACGGCACGCAGCGGGAAGGTACAGTCCAAGCGCCGCGACGATCTGGTCGTATCGAGGGTGTTCCTGGAGCCGTCGGAAGTCGCCGGCGTGATCCTTGATACGTTCGAGGCCCTCGCGTTCGTGGTCGAACGGGGAAGGGCTGATTTCGACCCACCGGTCACTGCGCACCGGGTTCCCCCTCTTCATTCCGATCGTTCACGTCCGTCACAACGTACCCGGACACACACAGTAGGGATCAGCGGCTATCCGGATCAGGACAAGGACTGTCGGACGCCCCAAGCACCAGGAGCATTCGAAGCTGGAGAAGTCAGACGGATTCGGCAAGCAAAGACTCGTCACCGACACGGACCAGCGACTTCTTCAAGCGTGGACTCGGACGATTCGACTCGAGCCAGCGCTTGATCGCCATCTTCTGATCCGACTTCGACAATCGACTCAGACCGAGGTTGTTGATCAACTGGCCGACGGCCCGCGGCTCCGAACGCTGAGTCTCAGGCGGATGAAAGCCTCTGTCGTCCCACCGACGACACCGAAGTCCGACATCAGATCACGTCCGCTTCCAGAACCGGCAGGACAACGCCAGAGCAGTCGGAATGACTGATCCGGCCCACGCGATGGGAGCGACCTGGGCCGAGCAGTGGCTCGCATCGGTACCGGAGGATCCGCTGAATCCGCTCGTAGAGTCGATCTGATCGCTGACACCGCTTCGACGCAGCGCGCTGCGCCTGGGTAAATTCCGCGGGCGCAACACTCCGACAACCACGCGGCCTCGATGGCATTCCCACCCGAGAGCACCAGCGAGCGCCCCACGTCCCCTCCCTCATGGCTTCGTTCCGGTGCCCTTCAGATCGCAGATGTGCCGATCTGCACCACACGCGCCCATTCCGGCGGCCTGTCCGGAACGAAGTCGGGGTTCGATTCGCTGTGGGTCGCAATGCGGGGGAACAGACCGACGATCGTCCGGCACCCCGGACGGCTGCTGGGCCAGGGGGTTTCCCCGTCGGTGAGCACCACCATTACATCCGGCCGGGGCCGAAGACGCAGCATCCGGGCGAATCCGGCGCGCAGATCCGTGCCACCGCCTCCGACCAGCGGAATGTCCTCGGCCTGACACAGCGGGTGCACGATCCGCGCGGCCGCGTCACAGGACAGCACCGTGACCAGGTCACGACGCCCTCCCACGGCCCGCGCGATAGCGGCGACCTCGAGCAGTGCACTGCCCAGATCCGCGTCGCTCACCGAGCCGGAGGTGTCGACGATGACACCGACCCGCGGCGGGGTTCGCCGCAGGCTCGGCAGCACCGCTCCGGGCACGGCAGCAGAGCGCCGCGCCGGCCGGCGGTAGGTGTAGTCGTCACCGGCGCCGGACGCGGAGGTGGCCGAGCGGATCGCCGCCCCCAACAGAGTTCGCCACGGCTGCGTCGGGTGCAGAGCTTCCTCCGCCCACCGCTGCCACCCGCGGGATGCACTGCCCGGCTGCCCGATGATGCTGTGCGCCACCCGGAAGCGCACAGCGTCCCGTTGCTCGTCGCTGAGCGCGTTCGCCCCTTCCGGTCCCCACTCCCACTCACGGCTCAGTCCGTCGGCACCGCTGCCGCAGTCGAGCCAGGCCAGCCTGTCGGTGCACGGACCGAGGCCGAACTGCTGCAGATAGTCCTCCATGAGCTGACCGGCGGGCAACTGCAGGGTCGACGGCAGAACGGCGTCGTCGGGTAGGGGCAATCCGTCACCGAACGCATCGTCGTTGATCTCCGCGTCGGCGGCGATGTTCATGCGTAGTCGATCGGCGCGACCGCCCAGGTCGTGCGCGCGGGCGTAGCGGTCGCTGCGGCCGTGGTGGTCGCGCAGTACGTGCGAGACCTGGTGAACAAGGACTGACGCCAGTTCCTCGACCGGCCGCTGAGCGACGAAGACGGGTGAGATGTAGCAGCGCCAGTGCCGGTCCACACCGATCGTCGGTACGCGAGGCGATGCGACGATGTGCAGCGCGTGCAAGGCGGTCGCGAGATACGGCCGGGCGCGCACGGCATACAACCGTGCGGCATAGATCCTGTTCGCGTCGAATGCCGGTGACGTCGTCATCGGCCGACTTGCGCGGCAGCGTCGTCCGCTGATCGCGCGACCGAGACGACACCGGCAAGCTCGTCGATCGATGCCGGCACCTCCCAGTCGTCGCGGCGCAAGGTGGCCAGTGTGGTCGCCGGCACAACCACGAGATCGGGCGGCCCGGATTCCACCGCAGTGGCCAGCAGTGCCCACGCCGCGTCCCAGCGGGGTTTGTCCGGCCGTCGGCGGACCGCGGCAACCACCGCGTCGAGCACGGCCTGGCGCAGATCGCCGCGCTCGGGAAGATCGGCAGCCGCCGGATCGGCGAGCAGCGCCTCCGGATCCGGAAGGTCCATACGCTCGATGGCGGCCAGCAGCTCGAAACCGGGTCCGTCACCGACACTCCCCCGAACCAGGAGGGACAGCACATCCTTCGACGACGAGGTGGCGGTGGCGAACGCGATCAGCCGCACGGTCATGTCCCAGCTCCGCGGCGACGGCCAGGCACTGCCACGACGGGTCTGACTGCTGGGGAGTTGATGTACGAGGGCGGGCCGGGCGGCGAGGAGTTCACAGACCGCGCGGCGGGCGAACGTCACGGCGTCGGAGAACTTCTCCGGATCGAGGCGCGGCAGCGTCGCGCGTGGCCAGGTTCCGCCGAGACCTCGGACGACCACGTCGTGGTCGTAGGTCCAGTTCAGATGCACGAATCGGTTCGCCAACGGTGGGCTCAGCTCCCAGCCGTCCGCTGCCGAGGACGGTGGGTTGGCGGCGGCGACGATGCGGATACCGGTCGGGAGTTGCATTGCCCCGATTCGTCTTTCGAGGACGATACGGAGCAGGGCCGCCTGCACGGCGGGTGGTGCCGTCGACAATTCGTCCAGGAACAACAGTCCCCGCCCGGCCTGCACGAGCCGGACCGCCCAGTCCGGGGGTGCCATGGGGACTCCGTGAGTTGCGGGATCGTCGCCGAGAACGGGCAGACCCGAAAAGTCCGACGGCTCGTGCACACTCGCGATGACAGTGGTCAGCGGCAGGTCGACGGTCTCGGCGAGCTGGGTCAGGGCGGCGGTCTTGCCGATTCCCGGTTCACCCCACAGCAGTACCGGTAGATCGGCGGCGACCGCCACGGCGAGGGCTTCGAGTTGGTCGTTGGGGCGAGGCTCGGTGGTGACCGCGTCGAGCATCGCCGACAACGCTGCAGCACTGTCGAGTTCGTTGTTCGTGGACCGGGCAGGAAGGAGTGGGGACGACATGTGTACCACCTGTGATGTCGGAAGGAACAGCAGGACACGAACGGTAGGACGCCCTGCGGAACAGCGGGCTTCGAGAAGGAAAGAGATTCAGTGTGATCGGGTGCGACGCGACCATCCGAGTCGGCGAGGTCGCGATGCGGGCGGCGGTCCCAGCGGTTCGGAGAGATACCGGTCGTAGATGGTGCGGCGGTCCGCGGAGGTCCGGAGTTCGTCCAGCAGAGGTCCGTCACGGAGGACCGCGTCGGGACCGAGCAGCCCTTCGACGACTGCCAGCGCCCCGGCGGCATCTCCGTGATCCAGGCGTTCACGAACGCCCGGCAGGCAGTCGGGACGGCGATGCGCCTGGTCGATGGCGTGAAGACACGGCAATGGAGTGCCGCCCAGTCGGGCGAGCAGTTCTTCGCGCCGGATCTCGGCGGGATCATGGTCGAGCGCGGTCAGGACGCCGTCGACCAGCCCGAGCCGGTGCCGTTCTCCACGGCAATCGATCAGGTGAGTTCGATTCCCCCGCTTCGGTATCCGGGGTGCTTGCGGCGGTGGCCGACCCGGATCCAGCGCTGCGGCGACCAGCGGGTGCAGACGGTCGGCGGTGATTGCTCCCGACCGGAGCAACGTCAGGTCTGGGGGCACCCAGATCGCGGCCTCGGGCAGCACCGGCAGCGCAGCGAGCCGGCCGCGCGGGTAGTCGTCCACAACACGCAATGCCACGGGATCCGTACCGCCGGCCGGTTCCACCACTACGTCGAGTCGACCCCCGCATCGCACCCGCACGGGACCGTCACGGTGCCCGTCCGTGCGGAGCAGGATGCCGGATTCTGCAGCCCAGCGGTCGACGGCGCAGTTCTCCGGGATCATCGCGGCCAGACTGGGGGCGAACGCGGTGGTGGCCGGCACCTGCCCTGTGCCACCGCGTAGTCGCAGTTCAGCGGACCTGCGGACATCCCACAGGTGCCGGTGGAGGTCGAGGCGGAACCGTCTGTTGGGGCGTGGATGGGGATGGTTCGTCAAATCCGAGCCGTCCCACAACGTCAGCGCGATCCGCTGCCCCGCATCCGCCCAGGCCGGAGCGGTCCGAACGATCAGATGCATGGAACTGTTCGCACCGCAGCGTTTTCTGTGCTCATGCGGCCCGTACCGGGCCAGCGAGATGGTCAGCCCCGGGCGTAGTAGTCCGTCGGGAGCTACGCGCGGTAGGTGCCAGCGCAGCAGGTCGGGGGCCAGGTGTCGTAGATCGTCGAGGACCTGCGACGCAACCTCGACGCCGTGCCTGTTGCGCAGTACGCGTAGGTCGAGGTCGGGGTCGAATCCCGCTGCGGCACAAGCGCCACGCCAGTCACCTGCACGGCGTCGGTCGGTCGCGTCCTCGATCATGGACGGCGGCACGGCGAACTCGCGCACGCGCAGCCAGAAGGACAGTCGGGGATCGGTCCCGTTCGCAGTCGGAGGGTGCATCAGCACTCACCGTGTGCGAACTGGGCCCCCAATCTTTGATCAGAGAAGGTTGTCATCGGCGCAATCGTAGCGTGTCGTGGCACGTGCGGCCAGTACGCGCGGCCGGTTGCCGCCTCGGGCGTGCTTCCGGTTGCGCTGGGGGTCGCATTCGCGCACGAGGTGCTGGACATAGACTGCTCACCCATGTCCGGGAATCCCGCCTTCGACCACCTCATCCGGTCCTTGATCGCCGCGGTCGGCGGGCCCACATTCGACCGCGGCAGCCGTTACGCCGAGCGGGGCGCGGTCGTCGATTGCGGATTCGACGAGGACGATCTCGTCGGTTTCGGAAGAATCGCCGGCACACGGATGTATCAGGCCGTCGTTCAACTGCACCCCGGGCCACGGGGACTCGAGTACGAGCACGGCGAATGCTCGTGCCCGGTCGGCTACGACTGCAAGCACACCGTGGCGCTTCTTCTCACATTGCTTGCCCCGCAGGAGGATACGACCCCGAAGACGCCCTCGTGGGAGGCACCGTTCGAAGCGATGTTCGAGGACCACGAGACCGGTAACGGCGTGCCCCTTGCCCTGCAACTGGCGTTGACACAACGAGCACACGCTCCGGCGCCGATGCTCACCGCGCGGGTGCTGCGGCCCGGCCGCACGGGATGGGTGTCCGGCAACATCTCGTGGCAGAACCTGGCCTACACCTACGACGTGAACAAGCAGCATCAGCAGTTGCTGCTCGAATTCGCAGCGCTGGTACAGGCATCGACACGCAGTTACTACAGTTCCGCCTCGAGCACCGTCGACCTGTCCGCAGTGTCGCCGCGACTGTGGTCGCTGCTCGACGATGCCCGCCGCCTCGGGATCGAACTGCGCTACGCGAAGAAAAAGCACGGCGCGGTGCCGCCGCCGGGCGCCGCAGAGGTGCACGTCGACGTCGCAGATGTGGGTGACGGCCTGACCGTCACCCCAGCCCTGCACATCAGCGACGATTCGACCGGGGCCGCGGTCGCGTTCATCGGTGCCCCCGCCCACGGCGTCGTCTACCTCCCGTCCGGGGATCACGACGGCGGCGCGCCGGCAGATCTACCGTTCCGTCTCGCGCAACTCCGCAACCCCGTTGCCGCCGGCATGCAGCGACTGCTGCAGAGCGGCGGTGCGCTCACCGTGCCGGCAGATCAGGTGCCGCGGTTCGCGACCACCTACTACCCGCGTCTGCACCGAGCAGCGACCGTCACCTCCGTCGACGGCTCGTTCACGGCACCGACCGTGACGGAGCCGGCGCTGCTCCTGCACGTCGCGTTCCGCCCTCAGCATCGCGCCGATCTGCACTGGCAGTTCGTCTACACCGTCGGCGACGGCGAATATACGGTCGAGTTGTACGAACATCTCGGCGACACCGTCCGCGACCGCGACGTCGAGGACGCGCTGCTCACCGAGATCCGACCGGTGGTCGCCCCGTTCGGATTGGACAACTCCGTCGACCGGCAGCTGTTCTCCCGCGTCACCATCGTCGATCTCAACACCGCACGACTGGTATCCGAGGTGTTGCCACTACTGTCCGGCCGTGACGACGTGCAGGTGCGCGTCGAGGGCACCCCCGCCGACTACCGAGACGTCGGCGACAGCCTGCGCATCGGACTGTCCACCAAGGCCACCGCCGACTCCGACTGGTTCGATCTGGACATCACCATCGAACTCGACGGCACGACCATCCCGTTCCGCGAGGTGTTCACCGCACTCAGCGACGGGGCGGCGTATCTGATGCTGCCCGACGGGGCCTACCTGCCGCTGGACAAGCCCGAACTGCAGCAACTGCGCCGGCTCGTCGACGAAGCCCGCGCGCTGCACGAAGACGACGATCCGGATCGGTTGCAGCTGAGCCGATTCCAGGCCGGAATCTGGGAGGAATTGGCAGCGCTCGGTGTCGTCGACAAGCAGGCCGCGGCCTGGAAGAAACAGGTACAAGGACTTCTCGACGTGAAGGCCACAGCAAAGACCCGGGTGCCGAAGGCATTACAGGCGACGCTGCGGCCGTACCAGCTCGACGGATTCCGGTGGTTGACGTTCTTGTGGACGCACGGGCTCGGCGGAATCCTCGCCGACGACATGGGCCTCGGCAAGACCCTGCAGTCGCTTGCACTGATCTGCCACGCGCGCGCGAAGCGACCCGCGGATGCCCCGGTACTCATCGTCGCGCCGACCTCGGTGGTTCCGAACTGGGCTACCGAGGCACGGAGGTTCGCGCCGGATCTGAATGTCGTCGCGATCACCGAGACGTCGGGCAAACGCGGTGCGTCGCTGGGCGAACTGATCGACGGGATCGACGTCGCCGTCACGTCCTACACGTTGCTGCGCTTGGACATCGACGATTATCTCGAACGGGATTGGTCGATGTTGCTGCTCGACGAAGCCCAGTTCGTCAAGAACCACCGGGCGAAGGCGTATCAGTGCGTGCGGCAGATCGAGGCACCACTGAAGGTCGCAATCACCGGCACTCCGATGGAGAACAATCTGATGGAGTTGTGGTCGCTGCTGTCGATCACGGCGCCCGGCCTGTTCCCTCATCCGACGAAGTTTCAGGACTACTATCGCAAACCCATCGAGACAGGCAGCAACCCCGAACTGCTGGTGCAGTTGCGGCAGCGCATCAAACCGCTGATGTTGCGTCGCACGAAGGAACAGGTCGCCACCGACCTGCCGGAGAAACAGGAGCAGGTGCTCGAGGTGGAGCTCGCACCGAAACACCGTGCCCTCTACGACCGGCAGTTGCAGCGGGAGAGGCAGAAGATTCTCGGGCTCGTCGACGACCTCGACAGCAACCGCTTCACGATCCTGCGGTCGCTGACCTTGCTGCGGCAGATGAGTCTCGATCCGGCGCTGGTCGACGACGCGCACGGCACAGTCGGCTCCGCGAAGATCGATGCGCTGCTCGAACAGCTCGACGACGTGATCGCCGGCGGGCACCGGGCCTTGGTGTTCAGCCAGTTCACCGGGTTCTTCGACCGGGTCCGGACACGGCTCGACGCTGCCGGAATCGACTACCTGTATCTGGACGGCAAGACCCGCAAACGCGGAAAAGTGCTCGAGGACTTCAAGTCCGGGGTGGCGCCGGTGTTCCTCATCAGCCTCAAGGCCGGCGGGTTCGGCCTGAATCTGGTGGAAGCGGACTACTGTTTCCTGCTCGACCCGTGGTGGAACCCCGCGACCGAAGCGCAGGCCGTCGACCGTACCCACCGCATCGGGCAGACCCGCAACGTCATGGTGTACCGGCTGATCGCCCGCGACACCATCGAAGCGAAGGTGCGGGCGCTGCAATTGCGCAAGGCGGAGCTGTTCTCGTCGGTCGTCGACGACGGAGAGATGTTCTCGTCGGCCTTGACCGCCGACGACATCCGCGCACTGCTGGCGTAATCGCCCCGTGCGTGGTTGTGGTAACACCCGCTACCACAACCACGCACCGACGCCTCAGCGCAGGTTCACACCAAGCAGCGCGTCGACCGCGTCGGCGAACAGACCCGGCGCCGATGCGTCGTCTCCCCCGCGCTCGACGGCGAAGGTCGCCCACCCGTCGAGGGCATCGAGGGCCTTCGGGGTGTCGAGGTCGTCGGCGAGGTGCTGGCGCAGGCGCGCGACCGTGTCCTCGGCGGAGGCGGCCGACGGCAGCGCCGCCGCCTGCTTCCACAACGCCAGTCGCGCCGCGGCGGCGGCGAGGACCTCGGACGTCCACGGACGGTCGACGCGGTAGTGCCCCGACAACAGCCCGAGCCGGATGGCGGCGGGGTCGACGCCCTCACCGCGCAGCTTGGAGACGAACACCAGATTGCCGCGCGACTTCGACATCTTCTCGCCGTCGAGGCCGATCATGCCGGTGTGCACGTAGTGCCGGGCGAAACGCCGGTCGCCGGTGACGGCTTCGGCGTGCGCGGCGGAATACTCGTGGTGCGGGAAGATCAGGTCGCTGCCGCCGCCCTGCACGTCGAAGCCGGAGCCGATGCGGTTGAGGGCGATGGCCGCGCACTCGATGTGCCAGCCGGGGCGTCCGGCACCGAAGGGCGACGGCCAGGCCGGTTCGCCGGGACGCTCCGCGCGCCACAGCAGGGCGTCGAGCGGGTCGCGCTTGCCGGGGCGCTCCGGGTCGCCGCCGCGCTCGGCGAAGAACCGCATCATCGTGTCGTGGTCGTAGCCGGACTCGTAACCGAACTGCTCGGTGGCGTCGGTCCGGAAGTAGACATCCGGGTACTCGGCGTCGTCGACGATGTAGGCGGCACCGGAGGCGACGAGCTTCTCGACGAGTTCGACGACCTCGTTCACCGATTCGACGGCACCGATGTAGTCGCGCGGCGGCAGCACGCGCAGCGCCTCCATGTCCTCGCGGAACAGGGCCGTCTCGCGCATACCGAGGACGACCCAGTCCTCACCGTCGCGCTCGGCGCGTTCGAACAGCGGGTCGTCGACGTCGGTGACGTTCTGCACGTAGTGGACGTCGTGGCCGGCGTCGCGCCAGATGCGGTTGACCAGATCGAAGGTCAGGTAGGTGGCGGCGTGGCCGAGGTGCGTGGCGTCGTAGGGGGTGATGCCGCACACGTACATCGTCGCGGTGTCGCCCGAGGTGACCGGACGCACCGCTCGGTCCGCGGTGTCGAACAACCGCAACGGAGGCCCCTGACCGGGGACGGACGGGATCGCGACGTCGGACCAAGATTGCATGACTACGAGCCTAATGGAGTCGCGGGAGTGCTCCGCGCGGGCACCCGGGCGTGCGGTAGGCGAACGGCTGGGACGTCAGAAGGCGGGCCAGGGAATGCGCCGGTCGCCGCGCGGATGCGGCATCACGGGGTGTTCGAGCAAGCGGGTGATCCTGCGCTGCAGGGCACGCACCTCGATGGCGGTGATGTGCTCGCACAGCTCCTCGGCGAAGCCGCCGTCGAACCGGCGCAGCAGCTTGTCGAGGTCGGCGAGGAGGACCGGGTCGACCGGGTCGCCGCTCCACCCCCACAGCACGGTGCGCAGCTTGTCGTCCTGGTGCAGGCAGATGCCGTGATCGACGCCGTAGACGTGTCCGTCGAGACCTTCGAGGACGTGGCCTCCCTTGCGGTCGGCGTTGTTGAGGACGACGTCGAGCACCGCCATGCGCTGCAGGCGCGGATCGTCGGCGTGGACGAGCACCACCTCGGCGCCGTCCAGATCGCGGGCACGCAGGATCGGCAGCCACCCCTGCGCGACCGCACCGGCCGGGCACAGGTCCACCAGATCCAGGCGTTCCGTTCCGCCCTGCGCGGAGTCGACCGTGTCGATCCAGCGCTGCACCATGCCGGGACCGTACGGGCCGTCGCGCAGCACGGTGAGCGGGATGACGTCCCAGCCGAGCGCCTCGGAGATCAGGTACGAGGCGACCTCGCGTCCGGCGAGGGTGCCGTCGGGGAAGTCCCACAACGGCCGCTCCCCGCGGACGGGTTTGTAGACGCACCGCACCTCGGTGTCGCCGAGCTGCGCGTCGCACACGAGGGTCGCGTTGCTTGCGTGTGCGATCTGCCCGACGACGTCGAGGTCGCCGTCGGTCAGCACACTCCGCACGTCCGGCGCCGTCACGCGGTCAGCTTTCTTCCTCGCCGAACCACGCGGCCGGATCGAATCCGGGGGTACGCAGGTAACCGTTGGTGCGGACGCAGATGTGTCCGTCGGCGCCGATCGGTTCGCCGCACAGCGGGCAGGGCGCGCGCCCGGCCGAGACGACGAGTTCGGAGCGGGCCGCGAATTCGCGGGCCTGCACCGGTGTGAGGAATACCCGCACCGCGTCGGGACCTTCCTCGGTGTCGTCGAGCACCACGGACTCGTCGAGTTCGGTGTCGGTGACCGCGAGCAGCTCCACCACCACCGATCCGGCGTCGGCGTCCCAGCCCAGACCCATGGTGCCGACCCGGAACTCAGCCTCGATCGGTGTCACCAACGGGCTGACGTCGACCTCGGGGTCGTCGGGGATCACGGTGCCGAAGCGGCGCTGTACCTCTTCGAGCAACAGCCCCATCCGGTCGGCCAGGATCTGCACCTGCTGCTTCTCCAGAAGCACGCTCACTACACGGGACTCGTGCACGGCCTGCAGGTAGAACACCCGGTCGCCCGGTTCACCGACAGTGCCGGCGATGAACCGATCAGGTGTTCGAAACACGTGTATCGCGCGGGCCATCACACCTCCTCGAGTCCCCACACTCTGCCATGACGGACACTGCCATTATCCGCGTGCCGTCTCCTGTCGGTGCCCCCGCGGTGGGTCGCCGGGTTCCTCGACCGCGCCGGGCACTTCGCCGCCGGGCACGGACTTGGGTTCGGACGGCCCGGCAAGCCCGGACAGGTCCGAACCGGTGTCGTTCACGCGCAGCACGAACGGCCGGGTGTCGGTGTAGCGGACGACGCTGAGCGACGCCGGCTCGGCGACGATCCGCTGGAAGCTGTCGAGATGCGTCGCGAGCGCGTCGGCGAGGATCGACTTGATGACGTCGCCGTGGCTGCACGCGATCCACACGACGTCCTTGCCGTGCGCCTCGCGCAGACGCCGGTCGTGTTCGCGGATCGCAGCGACCGCGCGGGACTGCACCTGCGCGAGCCCTTCACCGTCCGGGAAGACCGCTGCGGAGGCGTGCTGCTGCACGACCGCCCACTGCGGTTCCTTGACCAGTTCCTTCAGTTCGCGTCCGGTCCACTGCCCGTAGTCGACCTCAGCGAGTCGCTCATCGACGACCGGTTCGAGTCCACGATCGGTCGCCAGCGGCTGCACTGTCTGCCGGCACCGCAGCAGCGGCGACCGCACGATCTCGGTGATCTCGAGCCCGGCCAACCGGGTGACGAGAT
Source organism: Rhodococcus sp. DMU2021 (assembly GCF_019641445.1). Classification (NCBI taxonomy): domain Bacteria; kingdom Bacillati; phylum Actinomycetota; class Actinomycetes; order Mycobacteriales; family Nocardiaceae; genus Rhodococcus; species Rhodococcus sp. DMU2021. The sequence continues at coordinate 617,894 of NZ_JAIFKB010000001.1, read as the reverse complement.
TCTTCGCCTGGACGTGGCCGACCTCGTCGAGTTCGACACCGAGGGAACGACCGGCCAACACGTGCGAGGTGTTCGCCGTCGACCGTCCGTGCCGCAGCAGGATGACCGTCATGCGCCCAGCCTAGAGGTACCGCCTGTCGGCAGCCTCTCAGGTGGCGGAGACCACGCCGGTGGCGAGCAGTCCGAGCACGATCACGCCGAGGATCACGCGGTAGCCGACGAACCAGTACATCGAGTGGTTGACGACGAAGCGCAGCAACCAGGCGATCGCAGCGTAGCCGACCGCGAAGGCGATCACGGTCGCGACGAGCAGCTGCGCCCCCGAGGCATTGAGCCCCTCCCCGGCCGGTTCGAAGGCGTCCGGCAGGCTGAACAGACCGGAGGCGACGACGGCGGGGATGGCGAGCAGGAACGAGTATCGGGCGGCAGCCTCGCGGGTGAGCCCGAGGAACAGACCGGCGGAGATGGTGCCGCCGGAGCGGGACACGCCGGGGATCAGGGCCAGCGCCTGCGCCGAACCCATGATCAGCCCGTCCTTGAGGGTGAGCTGACTCACGTCGCGCCGCTGTTTGCCGAAGTACTCGGCAGCTGCGATGACGATCGAAAACACGATGAGCATGGTGGCGACGAGCCACAGATTGCGGGCGACGGTGCGGATGTCGTCCTTGAACAGCACGCCGAGGATGCCGATCGGGATGGTGCCGAGGATGACGTACCAGCCCATCTTGTAATCGTGGTCGGAGCGGTGCTCCTTGTGGAACAGGCCGCGGAACCAGGCCCGCAGGATCCGCCAGATGTCCCCGGCGAAGAACACCAGAACGGCGGCCTCGGTGCCCAACTGGGTGACTGCCGTGAAGGACGCGCCGGCGTCCTCTCCGAAGAAGATCTCCGAGACGATCCGCAGGTGGCCGGACGAGGAGATCGGCAGGAACTCCGTGAGGCCCTGCACGATGCCGAGGACGATCGTCTGCAGCCAGGTCATCGATTCGCCGATCATGCGGCGACCCCCGGCACGAAGGCTGCGGTGGGGACGGATCGGTGGTCGCGGATGCAGGGAGCAGTTCTCACTCGGCGAAGGGTACGTGGAACCCGACCGGTCGGCGCGCCGGACGCTGCCGCGCGCCTGTTGCGCATTAGGGTGCAGTACCAGGGTCGTGGCCGAGCGCGGCGACGTCCCGTCGTGTCGGGAGGAAACGCGGACGGTTATGGAATACAGGACAGTCGGTGCGAGCGGCCTGCGGGTTTCACGGCTCGGCCTGGGCACCTTGACGTGGGGTCGTGGAACGGACGGCGACGAGGCCGCAGCCCAGTTGTCGGCCTTCGTCGATGTGGGCGGCACGCTCGTCGACACCTCCCCTGCCTACGGGGACGGGGTCGCGCAACGGATCCTCGCCGAGCTGCTCGACGACGTGGTGCCCCGCGACCAGCTGGTGCTGTCGGGCAGCTCCGGCATCGACACCACCACACTCGGTTCCGGCCGCGTGGACTGCTCCCGCTCGGGCCTGCTCAACCAGCTCGACGCGACCCTGCGTGAACTCGGCACCGACCACCTCGACGTGTGGCAGGTTGCGACGTGGGATCCGCACACCCCCGTCGACGAGGTGATGGACGCCCTCGAATTCGCCGTCACCAGCGGGCGCGTGCGATACGTCGGGGTGCGCGGCTATCTCGGCTGGCAGCTCGCGACCGCCGCGGCCGCGGCCCGGCGCCCGGCGCCGCTGATCAGCACGCAGGTCGAGTACTCCCTGCTCGCCCGCGGCGTCGAGGACGAGTTGATCCCCGCCGCGGCCCACCACGGCGTGGGTGTGTTCGCGGCCGTGCCGCTCGCCGGCGGTGTGCTCACCGGTAAGTACCGGTCGGGGGTGCCGGCGGATTCGCGCGGCGCCGACGACGTGCACACCGAGGAAGTGCGCCGTTATCTCACCGAATCCGCGGTGCGCGTGGTCGACGCGGTCGCCACGGCCGCCGACGGGCTGGGCACCTCCCCGCTGGCCGTCGCGCTGGCGTGGGTGCGCGACCGACCGCACGTGGCCTCGACGCTCGTGGGTGCCCGGGATCTCGCGCAACTGACCGGAGTGCTGGTCGCGGAGGAGTTGGCGTTGCCGCCGGCGATCGCCGCGGCGCTCGACGACGTGAGCGCGTGATCTCCGCGACACCGCCCGCACCCTGCCCTTATCCGGAAGGTTAGGCTAGCCTGCCGAGTACATTCGGTACAGGCAATGTGAGGGGAGGTCGGTCGATGGCCACGACCGAAGTCGTCGGATTCGCCGAACGGATCCGGCTCGAGACCCAGCAGGCGCACAGTGACACCGAGAACTCGGTGTTCGTCTCGGAACTGCTCGGCGGCAAGCTGTCGACCGAGGCCCACGCCGCGCTCATCGCCCAGACCTGGTTCGTCTACGACAGCCTCGAGCGGATCGGCCGCAGCTACGCCGACGACCCGATCGCCGGTCCCTTCCTCAGCGACGAACTGCTCCGCACCGCCGCGCTCGAAGCCGACCTCGACTTCCTCGTCGGCCCCGACTGGCGCGACCGCATCACGCCGCTGCCCGCAACGGTCGCCTACGTCGACCGGCTCGTGCAGGTCGCGGCGGTGTCCCCGGAAGCCTTCCTCGCGCATCACTATCTGCGCTATCTCGGCGACCTGTCCGGCGGCCAGATCATCCGCCGCATGCTCGAACGCGCCTACGGCTACGAGCGCGACGGGTTGCGCTTCTACATCTTCGACGGGATCCCGAAGACCAAGCCGTTCAAGGACGCCTACCGCGCGAAGCTCGACGCCGCACCGCTCGACGGCGACCAGCAACAGACCGTCATCGACGAGGCGAACCTCGTGTACGGGCTCAACGGTGCCCTGTTCGCCGACCTCGCGCGCGATATCGACCGGTATCGGGTGCGTGCCTGACCGATGTTCCGTTCCCTCCTCCGCCTCCCGGTCGCGCTGATCGCAGTGCTGGGTGTCCTCCTCGTCGCCGCATGCAGCGCCCCCACCACCGACGGCACGACCGCCACCGACGTCGCGACCGGTCCGCGCACCGCCGTCGTCGATGCCGAACCCGAGCCGATCACCACCGACCCGGCACCCGCACTGCCGGCCACGGTGCGCGGCGTGGACGGGGTCGAGACCACGATCACCGACATCTCGCGGATCGTGGTGGCCGACCGCTCCGGCACCCTGGCGCAGACCGTGTACGCCCTCGGACTCGGCGACAAGCTCGTCGGCCGCTCCACCGCGTCCTTCCCCGCGATCCAGGACGTCCCCAACGTCACCCCCGGCGGGCACGGTCTCAACGCCGAGGCGATCCTCGCGTTGAACCCGACCGTCGTGCTCACCGACACCTCCATCGGTCCGCTGGCGGTGCAGGAACAGATCCGCGCGACCGGCGTGCCGGTGGTGTTCGTCGACCCTGAACGCTCCCTCGACACCGTCGCCGACGACATCGAGGCGGTCGCGGCCGCGCTCGGTGTGCCCGAGGCCGGCGCCGCGCTCGCGCAGCGGACGCTCGACGAGATCGCCGCGGCGAAGGACTCGATTCCCGCCGATCATCCCGAACCCACCGTCGCATTCCTCTATCTGCGCGGTTCGGCGATCAAGATGCTCGGCGGCCCCGGATCGGGGGCCGATGCGCTCGTCGCGGCCGCCGGTGGTCGCGACGCCGGCATCCTCGCCGGCCTGGACTCGCAGTTCGTGCCCATCACCAGTGAGGCGATGATCGCCTCGGCGCCCGACATCATCCTGGTGATGACGCACAGCCTCGACTCGGTGGGCGGGCCGGAGGGGCTCTCACAACTCCCGGGGGTCGCGCAGACCCCGGCCGGGAAGACGGGCACCATCGTGGACATGGACGATTCGACCCTCCTCAGCTTCGGTCCGCAGACCGGCAAGGTCCTGGCCGCTCTGGTGGAGGCGTTCTACCCGTCGGACCGGTCGTGATCACCGGATGTCCGTGAGCGGAGAAATCACCGAGGCCACCGGCCTTCCCGAGCGGGCACTGCGGAAGGCCGGACGGGGACGCACCACCGTCGTCCTCGTCGGTCTCGTCGTTGCCCTGCTCGCCCTGGCCGTCGCGTCGGCGTGCCTCGGACAGGTGCCCACGAGCCCGGCCGAGGTGGTCGGCAGTCTGCTGCACCACATCGGGTTGGACCTCGGCCCGATGCCCGCGCATCCCGCCGGGGAAGTGACCTTGTGGGAGGTGCGCTTCCCGCGCGTGGTGCTCGCGATGCTCGTCGGTGCCGCCCTCGGCTGTTCCGGGGCGCTGTTGCAGGGCATCTTCGCCAATCCCCTCGCCGAACCCGGCGTGATCGGTGTGTCCTCCGGCGCCGCCGTCGGCGCGTCGGCGGTGATCGTGCTCGGCGGCGCATTCACCACCGGCTGGGCGCTGGCCGGCGCCGCACTCGTCTCCGGTCTGATCACCACCGTGCTGGTCTACGCGCTGTCCCGATCGAACGGACGCACGGAAGTCGTCACGGTGATCCTCACCGGCGTCGCCGTCAACGCCGTCGCCGGCGGGCTCATCGCGTTCTTCACCTTCGTCGCCAGTCCCGCCGCCCGCGACCAGATCGTGTTCTGGCAGCTCGGCAGTCTCGGCGGAGCCACCTGGGAGATCGTCGCGGTGGTCGCGCCGCTGACCCTGGCCGGTGTGCTCGTTGCGGTCCTGCTCGCCCCGAAACTCGACCTGCTGGCGCTCGGCGAGAGCGTCGCCCGGCATCTGGGTGTGGACGTCGAACGCGTGCGGCAATTGTCGATCCTGGCGGTCGCCGTGCTGGTCAGCGGCGCCACCGCCTTCACCGGCATCATCATGTTCGTCGGCCTGGTCGTGCCGCACCTGATGCGCCTGGCTCTCGGCCCCGCCCACCGGGTGCTTGTCGTGGCGAGTGTGCTCGCCGGCGCGGTCGTCCTGCTCGCCGCCGACCTGGGGGCGCGCACGCTGGTCGAGAACGCCGACCTGCCGCTCGGCATGATCACCGCCCTCATCGGTGGCCCGGTCTTCTTCCTGATGCTGCGCCGCACCCGCGCGAAGCAGGGTGGATGGGCATGAGGCTGCTTCCCCGCTCCCTCGGAACCCCGGACGCGGCCGTCCCGGCCCGCTCGGCACCGGGCACCGCGACGATGCGCGCGGTGGCTGTGCGACTGCGGCGCGGAGAGCGGGAGATCCTGCACGGCGTCGACTTCGAAGTGCGCACCGGTGAGGTCGTCGCGCTCGTCGGCCCCAACGGGGCGGGCAAGTCCACCCTGCTCGCGGCGTTGTCCGGCGACCATCCGATCAGCGGCGGCACCGTCGAGGTCGAGGGCCGTGCCCTCGAGCGGTGGTCGTCGATCGCCCTGGCGCGCCGCCGCGCCGTGCTACCGCAGCAGCACACCGTCGGTTTCCCGTTCACCGCCCGGCAGGTCGTACGGATGGGACGGGCCGCGTGGGCGCGCACCCCCAGACAGGACGACGACGACCGCATCGTCGCCGAGGCGTTCGGGACCTGCGACGTCGCCCATCTGGCCGACCGGCCGTTCCCCGCGCTGTCCGGCGGTGAACGCGCCCGGGTGGCGCTCGCACGGGTGCTGGCCCAGGACACCGAGACACTGCTGCTCGACGAACCCACCGCGGCACTGGACCTCGGCCACCAGGAGGCGGTCATGCAGGTCGTGCGGGCCCGCGCCGACGACGGGCACGCCGTGGTCGTCGTGCTGCACGATCTCGGGCTGGCCGCCGCCTACGCCGACCGCGTCTGCGTGCTCGAACAGGGACGCATCGTCGCCGACGGCGCACCCGGCGACGTCCTCACCGAAGAGCTCCTCGGCCGCGTCTACCAGTACCCCGTGGCGATCGGCCGCCACCCCGAGACCGGCACCCCGCTCGTGTTGCCGCGACGTCCGAACCGCGACCGGTCCGCCTCGGCGCAGACCTGAGCAGCAGATCACATCCGGCCCGTCGGACGACCCACTGATTTCTTCCCCGCGACCGGCATCAGGAACACTGAAGGTCGGCGCGCCGGGCGCCGGAGCACGTCCGGCAGGTGCGAATCGAATCCGAGGACGAGGAGCAACGATGGGCAGAGCGGGGATCCGAGCGGTCACGATGGTGGGCGCGATCGCGATGGTCGTGCTGGCCGGCTGCTCGTCGGAGAGCACCCCGGACGTGCTGCAGACCATCGAACCCGCCACTCCTGCGGCCGCCCCCGAGGTCGGCCCGTCCCCTGCCGGCGACGTCCGTCCGCTCGACCTGCAGGTCGATGCGCTGGTCGTCGAACCGTCCACGGGTACCTTCGCCGCGCTCGTCGACGACGGAGCACGGGTCGCGTTGTTCGACGACACGGCGTTCGACGGTCCCGGGACGGAACCGCGCCTGGTGGGCTTGCCGTCGTCCGCCGCCACCGTCGTGACCGGCCCCGAGGGCAGTGTGCTCACCCCCGTGTCCGGGGCCGTGCTGCGCATCGACGTCGCCGAGGGCGCCATCACCGAGGTCCCGGTCGACGGCAATGCCACGTCGGCGGCCGTGCTGTCCGACGGCCGCTGGGCCGTGGGCACCGACAACGGCCGCGTGCTCGTCGTCGACCCCGAATCCGGCGAGGTGGCCACCACCGTCGGTGGCCTCGCCTCCGTCGACGCCCTCGCCGTCACCGGTGACGCCGTCGCGGCGCTCGACCGCCGGCAGACCTCCCTCACCGAGCTCGACCTCGCCGACGCCCATCTCGGGCCCGCGCTGCGTGCCGGCGAAGGTGCGACGCAGCTGACCACCGACCCCTTCGGACGCGTCGTGATCACCGACACCACCGGCGACGAACTGCTCGTCTACACCCTCGACGCGATCGTCCTGCGGCAGCGTTATCCCGTCGGGCCCGCCCCGTACGCTGTGACCTACGACGAGACGCGGGACCTGATCTGGGTGACTCTGACGGGCAGCAACGAGGTCGTGGGCTACGATCTTTCGACCGGGATCCCGCGAGAACGCCACCGCTTCGCAACGGTGCGGCAACCGAATTCGATCGCCGTCGATCCGGCCGATGCGGCACTGGTGATCGCGTCGGCAACCGGTGACGGACTGCAGCGGATCCCGATCGAAGGACAGTGATGGCGAACGAGCGACTCGGCCGGTTGACCCGGATGCCTGTCGGTTGGGACACCAGCAACGACGAATACGAATACGTGCCGCTCAAGCTGCCCCGGGACGTGTCCCGGGTGAGCGCGTCGATGCGTCTGGCGATCTCCGCCGAATTCCACGGCTGGGAACTCACCCGGGTGCGCCTGTATCCGGACGGGAGCCGGCGGGTGCTGCTGCGCCGCCGCAAGACCGCCCATCACGTCCCCGAACCCACCGTTGGTTGATAACAGATCCCGGACCGTCGTGGACCGGGCTTGCAGGGAGTAGTTCGTGTACCGCTATCTTCTTCGGCTCATGTTCCTGTTGCCGCCGGAACGAGCCCACCACCTCGCCTTCCTCGCGATGCGCTGGTCGACTCGCGTCGGGCCGCTGCGCGCCCTGGTGGCGAAGGTGCTCGTCACCGACGACCCCATCCTCCGCAACACCGTCTTCGGCGTGCAGTTCCCCACGCCGGTGGGCCTGGCGGCCGGTTTCGACAAGGACGCGACCGGTGTCGACGTGTGGGGTCCGCTCGGATTCGGGTTCGCCGAGATCGGCACCGTCACCGCCCAGGCACAGCCGGGCAATCCGCAGCCGCGACTGTTCCGCCTCCCCGAGGACCGGGCGATCGTGAACCGGATGGGATTCAACAACCACGGTGCCGGGGAGGCCGCCAATCGGCTCCGGCAACGCCGCCGCACCGTCCCCATCGGCGCGAACATCGGCAAGACGAAGGTCGTGCCGGCCGAGCAGGCCGCCGAGGACTACACCGAGAGCGCACGACTCCTCGGCCCGCTCGCCGACTTCGTGGTCGTCAACGTCTCCTCCCCCAACACCCCGGGCCTGCGGGATCTGCAGGCCGTCGAGTCGCTGCGCCCGATCCTCGCCGCGGTGCTGGACACCGTGACCGTGCCGGTGCTCGTGAAGATCGCCCCCGACCTGTCCGACGAGGACGTCGACGCGGTGGCCGACCTGGCACTCGAACTCGGGCTCGCCGGCATCGTCGCCACCAACACCACCATCCGCCGCGACGGGTTGAACACCCCGCAGAGCCGCATCGAGGAGATCGGCGCGGGCGGCCTGTCGGGCGCCCCGGTCGCCGAGCGCTCCCTCGAGGTGCTGCGCCGACTGCGCGTGCGGGTCGGCGATCGACTCACCCTGATCTCGGTGGGCGGCATCGAAACCCCGGAGCAGGCGTTCGAGCGCATCCTCGCCGGCGCGTCGCTGGTCCAGGGCTACACCGGCTTCATCTACGGCGGTCCGTTCTGGGCGCGGCGCATCAACCGCGGCATCGCCCGCAAGCTGCGCGCGCACGGCTACCGCTCCATCGCCGACGCGGTGGGCGCCACCGCACGGGTCTGACCTGCAACGGACGGGGCCCGGGTCGCATTCGACCCGGGCCCCGTCCGTCACGACCTGTCAGCGCACCTCGTAGGTGCCGGTCAGCAGACCGCGGGCGATGGCGTGCCCGAAGACGTTGAAGCCGAGGAAGGCCGGGCTCGACTCGGGCGTGACACCCTCGAGCGCCTCGACGTCGAGTGCGTGCACCGCGACGATGTAGCGATGGTGGCCGTGGCCGGCCGGCGGAGCGGCACCGATGAACCCGTGGGCTCCGCCGTCGTGGCGCAGCGTGACGGCCTGCTCCGGAAGAGCGTCCGAGTCGGCGCTACCCGCACCCGCCGGCAGCTCCGTGACCGAGGTGGGGATGTTCGCGACGGCCCAGTGCCAGAAACCCGACGCCGTGGGGGCGTCCGGATCGAACACCGTGACGACGAAGCTCTTCGTCTCGGCGGGGAAACCCGACCAGGACAGCTGCGGGGAGACGTCGCCGCCCCCGGGGATTCCGAACGCACCGCTGGCCTGCGGGAGTTTCCATTCCTCGCCCTCGGCGAAGTCCGCGCTGGTCACCTCGAAGGTGGGCAGCTCGGGCAGGAACTTGTACGGGTCGTAATCGAAAGCCATTCCGGTCCTTTCGTGACGGTTTCATGTGTTCTAGGCGTGCATGAGGAAGTGTTCCATGACCCGGGTGCCGAAGCGCAGTGCCTCGACGGGGACACGCTCGTCGACACCGTGGAACAGCGCGGCGAAGTCCAGATCGGGCGGCAACTTCAGCGGCGCGAAACCGAAGCAGCGGATGCCGAGCTTGGCGAACGCCTTGGCGTCGGTACCGGCCGAGAGCATGTACGGCACCGTCCGGCCGATCGGGTCGTGCGCGAGGATCGCGGCGTTCATCGCGTCGACGAGCTCGCCGTCGAAGGTGGTCTCGTACGGCTCGAGGCCGGTGATCCACTCTCTGGTGACATTGGGCCCGATCAGCTCGTCGACAGTGCGTTCGAACTCGGCGAGCCGGCCCGGCAGGATACGGCAGTCGACGACGGCGTGCGCGGTGCGCGGGATGACATTGGCCTTGTACCCGGCGTCGAGCATCGTGGGGTTCGCGGTGTCGCGCAGGGTCGCGCCCACGATGCGGGCGATCGACCCGAGCTTGGCGAGCGCCCCCTCGAGATCGGGCGAGGCCGGGTCGAAGTCCAGCCCGGTCTCCTCGCTCACGGCGGAGAGGAACTCGGCCACGGAATCGTTGACGACCAGAGGGAAGGTGTGGGATCCGAGCCGGGCCACCGCGCGGGAGAGGACGGTGACGGCGTTGTCCTCGTGCAGGAAGGAGCCGTGCCCGGCGACACCCGTGGCGGTCAGGCGCATCCAGCGCATGCCCTTCTCGGCCGTCTCGACCATGTACAGGCGACGTTCGGTGCCGTCGGGACGCGGCACGGTCAGGGAGAACCCGCCGACCTCCCCCACGGCCTCGGTCACGCCCTCGAACAGCTCGGGCCGGTGCTCGACCAGCCACTGCGAACCGAACTTGCCTCCGGCCTCCTCGTCGGCGACGAACGCGAACACCAGATCGCGCGGGGGCACGATGTTCTCGACCTTGAAGTAGCGGGCGACGGCGATCATCATGCCGACCATGTCCTTCATGTCGACCGCGCCGCGTCCCCACACGTAACCGTTCTCGACGGCCCCGGAGAACGGGTGCACGCTCCAGTCCGCGGCCTCAGCCGGCACAACGTCGAGGTGGCCGTGGAGCATGAGGGCACCGCGGCTCGGGTCGGAGCCGGGCAGCCGCGCGAAGACGTTGCCGCGGCCCGGCGCTCCGGATTCGACGTAGGTCGTCTCGTAGCCGACCTCCTCGAGCACGGAGGCGACCCACTCGGCGCATTCGCGTTCGCCGCGGGTAGTGGTGGGTTCGCCGGTGTTCGAGGTGTCGAACCGGATGAGGCGGGAGACGAGGTCGACGACCTCCTCCTCCGCCCGGGACGGCTGGTGGGCGCTCGTGTCAATGGCCATGGCCGTATGTCTACCACCGCCCGTCCGCCATCTCGACAGTTCGGATCACCGCAGGTGGAGGTGGCGATTTGGGACCGTGGGCGTGGTGGGTTACTCTTTCACAGCGCCCACGACGAGTGGGCGCGAGCACCAGGTCCGAGTGGCGGAATGGCAGACGCGCTAGCTTGAGGTGCTAGTGTCCTATTAACGGACGTGGGGGTTCAAGTCCCCCCTCGGACACTCTGAGTCGAGACAGACGACGAAGGCCCCGAACATCATGTTCGGGGCCTTCGTCGTTGTCGGGAGAAGATCGAGCGGGCGACAACCGATACCGCATTCGTCATCCGCTGCGGCAACGTGCTGTAGCGGATGACGAACAAGCGAGCGGATCCACGCGAGGCGCGTCGAGTACCGCGAGCGCGCCTGAAGTGCCGTTTTGGGGATCGGACGCCCCATGCGCTACTGTTTCTTCAGCGCCCGCGGGAGCGGGTTCTACCGACATGCCCCGTGTGGGCGTCGGTCCGAGTGGCGGAATGGCAGACGCGCTAGCTTGAGGTGCTAGTGTCCTATTAACGGACGTGGGGGTTCAAGTCCCCCCTCGGACACTCCGAAACCCGAAGGCCCCGAACCGATATCGGTTCGGGGCCTTCGGTCCGTCCGGGGTCGGCGCGAGCAGACCCTCAGTCCCGGCGGCCCTTGCGGAAGTAACGGATCGGGCCGAAGAAGTTCACCGCGATGGTCAGCGCCCAGCGCAGCTTGCTGCCGTTGATCTTGTCGGCCGGTCGCCTCGCCAGATCGGCCCAGGCCGCGACGGCGAGCGACAACTGCACCACCGCGAGCAGGACCACCAGCACCTGCTGGGGGCGGCTCAGTTCGGCGAACTTCTTCTTGGACAAGGGGGAGCTCGGGCTCATCGTTCCTCCGGTACCTGCACGGGAATTCGGACACGATCATCCTGCCCGATACGATCGGGCGTACAGCAGCACACGGAAAAAGGCAGATGAACCCCCACAGCGACACCACCGCCGAACCCGCCACCGACGGCTTCACCCGCATCGACCCCGACGATCTGGCCACCTGTCTGCGGGTGCTCGACCAGGCAGCGGGTCTCGACGCCGAACATCCCGACGCGATCGCCGTGCAGCGGGCCGTGGGGCACATGTTCAAGAAGTTCAAGCGGCTGCGCCGCAACGAGGCCCGCAAGCAGCGCGTCGACGCCGACCGTCAGGTGCTGTCCGCGACCGCCACCGCCTCCCCCACCCGCATCGACGACGAGACCGCCGGACTCCCGCTGGCGTCGTCGACTCGCGGTGCAAGCGCGGGAACGCTGCTGCGTCCGCGGCACTGCTACATCTGCAAGGACAAGTACACCCGCGTCGACGCCTTCTATCACCAGTTGTGCCCGACGTGCGCCGAGGAGAACCACGCAAAACGCGACGCGCGCACCGATCTGCGGGGCCGTCGCGCCCTGCTCACCGGCGGTCGCGCCAAGATCGGCATGTACATCGCATTGCGGTTGCTGCGCGACGGCGCGCACACCACCGTCACCACGCGGTTCCCCAACGACGCGATCCGCCGCTTCACCGCGATGGAGGACAGCGGCGACTGGCTGCACCGGCTGCGCATCGTCGGCATCGACCTGCGTGATCCCGCCCAGGTGGTCGCCCTCGCCGACGATGTGGCCGCGCAGGGTCCGCTGGACATCCTCATCAACAACGCCGCGCAGACGGTGCGCCGCTCCCCCGGTGCCTACTCGGCGCTGGCCGAGGCGGAGGCCGATCCGCTGCCCGCCGGTCCGCGCCCCGAGGTCCTGACCTTCGGCAAGCCCTCGGACGCCCATCCGGCTGCTCTGGCCGGGTCGCTGCCGGCCGAGTTGTCGGCGCACTCGTTGACCTCGCTGGCACTGGTGGCCGGATCGGCGACACCCGAGCGGGTCGCGGCCGGCGTCGCCGTCGACGCCGGTGGCCTGCTGCCGGATCTCGTGCACACCAACAGCTGGGTCCAGACCGTCGGCGAGGTCGAGCCGCTGGAACTGCTCGAGGTGCAGCTGTGCAACTCGGTGGCGCCGTTCATCCTCGTCAACCGTCTGCGTCCGGCGCTCGCCGCGTCCCCGGCCCGCCGCAAGTACGTCGTGAACGTCTCCGCGATGGAAGGGCAGTTCGGGGGTCGCCGCTACAAGGGCGCCGGGCATCCGCACACCAACATGGCCAAGGCCGCGCTGAACATGCTCACCCGCACCAGCGCCGAGGAGATGCTCACCGACGGCATCCTCATGACCGCCGTCGACACCGGGTGGATCACCGACGAACGGCCGCACCACACCAAGATGCGGCTGGCCGAGGAGGGATTCCACGCCCCGCTCGATCTCGTCGACGGTGCCGCCCGTGTCTACGACCCGATCGTCCAGGGCGAGGCCGGCACGGACCTGTACGGATGCTTCCTCAAGGACTTCCGCCCGGCACCCTGGTGATCCGGACCCGGTGATTTGGGGAGACCGGTTCCACACCGTGGATCGTGGCCCACTCTCCGGGCCGCGGCGATAATGGATAACGTCCCCGCAGGCTCGCACGAGGAGAGTCATGACTGTCGCTGTCGTTCACGCCGATACCCCCGAAGGCCGGATCGCTCTGCAGGCCGCGGTGCGGGAGGCCGCCGACCGGCAGCAGTCGCTGGTGGTGCTCCACCCGCTTGACGAACCCGACGAGGTGGAAGGCGTGCGGGCACAGGTGAGCGAGGTGGCCGGTACCGACGGCTGGGAGTTGCTCTCGGCCGTCCACGACGGCGATCCGGTCGGCACGACCGTCGAACTGCTTGCGCGCAGCGGCGCCGAACGCGTGGTCATCGGCAGCCGCGGGCGCACCGCGACCGGCAAGTTCCTCGTCGAGCGGGCGGTGCAGCGGCTGATCACCGAGTCGTCGGTGCCGGTGCTCGTCATCAAGGCCGGCTGAGGCGCCGCCCGCCCTCCGGCAACCGCGTTCGTTCCGAGGCCGTTCGTTCTACCCTGGGCACATGGCGTTCCGGGTGGTCGCCGACCTCACGGCCTTCGTGCATCTGCTCTTCGTGCTCTACGTCGCGTTCGGTGGTTTCCTCGCGTGGCGGTGGCCCCGCACGATCGTCGCGCACGTCGTCGCGGTGGTGTGGGGAGCGGCCTCGGTGGCCGTGGGGTTCGACTGCCCGCTGACCGCGGTGGAGAACTGGGCACGCCGCGAGGCCGGCCAGGAAGGTCTGCCGCCGAGCGGATTCATCGATCACTACCTCACCGGGGTGATCTACCCGGAGTCCGCGCTCGGCGCGGTCCGCGCCCTCGCCGCGCTCGCCGTACTCATCTCGTGGGTGGTGCTGTGGCGCCGGATCCGTGTGACGAAGGTCGCCCCCGAGACTTACTCCTGAGTAGGGTGAGGGGCATGACTGTCTCCCGGGATCTCGACATCGTTATCTACGGCGCCACCGGCTTCGTCGGGCGCCTCACCGCCGCCTATCTCGCCGAGAACCTCCCCGACGGCGTCGCCGTCGGACTCGCAGGACGTTCACGCACCAAACTCGAGAAGCTCGCCGCCGACCTCGGAACCGACTGGCGGCTGATCGAGGCGAACGCCGACGATCCCGCCTCGCTGACCGCGCTCGCCGAGTCCACCCGCGTGGTGATCACGACCGTCGGTCCCTACGCCACGTACGGGCTGCCGCTCGTGCAGGCGTGCGCCGAGGCCGGCACCGACTACGTCGACCTCACCGGCGAGGTGCTCTTCCACCGCGAGAGCATCGACCGCTTCGACGACGTGGCCCGGCGCACCGGCGCCCGCATAGTCCACTCGTGCGGTTTCGACTCCGTCCCGTCCGACCTCGGCGTCCATGCGCTCTACCGCGCCGCGGAGGCCGACGGCAACCTGCCGCTCACCGACACGACCTTCGTGCTCGGCTCCTTCCGCGGCGGGGTGAGCGGCGGAACCATCGATTCGCTCCGGCAACAGCTCGACGCGGTCCGCAAGGATGCCGCCGCACGGAAGATCGCCGCGCGCCCGTACTCGCTGTCCCCCGATCGGGCTCGGGAACCCGATCTCGGTCGCCAGAACGACTTCGCGTTCGTCGACGGCAAATCCGTGGCGCCGGAGATTTCGGGGCGGCTCGCACCGTTCGTGATGGCCTCCTACAACACCCGCATCGTGCGACGCAGCAACGCGTTGCGCGACTGGGCCTACGGACGCCGGTTCCGCTACCGGGAGGTGATGAGTGTCGGCTCCTCACCGCTCTCCCCCGTCCTCGCCGGGCTCGTCGGACTCGGCACGGGAGCCCTCGCCGCCGGCCTGTCGTTCCCGCCCACGCGGTTCGTCCTCGACAAGCTCCTGCCCGCGCCCGGTGAGGGACCGTCGGAGGAGACCCGCGAGAACGGTTACTTCACGGTGGATCTGTACGCTTCGACCGAATCGGGAGCTCGCTACACCGCGCGGTTCTCCGCGCAGGGCGACCCAGGTTACAAGGCCACGGCCGTGATGCTCGGCGAGTCCGCCCTCTCGCTCGCCCTCGGCGGCGCGGCCCTGCACGCCGGTGGCGGTGTCCTCACCCCCGCGGTGGCCTTCGGGGACGTGCTGACCGAACGGCTCCGCACGGCCGGTTTCGAGATCTCCGCGCGCCGCCTCGGCTGACCTCGCCTCCGGCGCGCCCGATCGGCGCGCCGGGCCCGCCGAGTGTGGCTCCGTCGCTTCGACGGGCTATGCTCGACCGGACCGAACGATCCGCGCGCGGAACGAGACCTGAGGACGTGACCATGGCTGCGACGAGTACCGAGATGGCTCCGGCCGCTCGTCTCGCGCTCATGCCGTTCTGGCCGACCCGTCGCGGCGCCTGCTTCGATTGTCTGTGTTGCACCCGGGAGTGTTGCTGAGCGCTTCGCCGCTCGTCCAACTTTTCGGGTTCTTCCAGCTTTCGGAGCCAACGCATGTTCAATCTGCTCATCTTCACGCTCGTCGGTGTCGGCGCACAGCTCGTCGACGGCGCACTCGGCATGGCCTTCGGTGTCACCGCGACCACCCTGCTGCTGTTCAGCGGTGTCGGTCCGGCGCACGCGAGCGCCGCCGTGCACCTCGCCGAGGTCGGAACCACCCTCGTCTCCGGTGCCTCGCACTGGCGGTTCCGCAACATCGACTGGAAGGTCGTGCTGCGACTCGGTGTTCCCGGTGCCATCGGCGCCTTCCTCGGCGCGACCGTGCTGTCGGGACTGTCCACCGAGGCCGCCGAACCGGTGACCGCCGGAATCCTGCTGGCCATCGGCGTATACGTCGCGTTGCGCTTCTCGGTACGACCCCCTGCGGTCGCCCACGCCCGCACCTCCCCGCACACCGCGAAATTCCTGTCGCCTCTGGGCTTCTTCGGCGGCTTCATCGACGCGAGCGGCGGTGGCGGCTGGGGACCGATCACCACCAGCACCCTGCTCTCCCGCGGTAAGACGGCACCGCGCACCGTGATCGGTTCGGTGAGCGCGTCGGAGTTCCTCGTCGCGGTCGCGGCGAGCGTCGGCTTCCTGTTCGGGCTCGGCCACGACTCCCTCGGCAATCTCGTGATCGTCGCCGGTCTCGCGCTCGGCGGTGCCCTCGCGGCGCCGGTCGCGGCCTGGCTGGTCAGCCGCGTCCCTGCGACGCTGCTCGGTACCGGCGTCGGCGGTGTCATCGTGCTGACCAACGCGCACAAGCTCGCCAAGACTGTCGACCTCTCCGGCGCGGCGCTGGCGGTGCTCTACCTCGCCATCGTCGCTGCGTGGCTCACGCTGCTGATCGTGTCCTGGAAGCGTTCGCGCCTCACCCCCGCGGAGAAGAGCGGTTCGCTCGAACCGCTGGCGCAGCCGACACCGGCGGCACTGCTCGAAGGTACCGACGCGACGCCTCTCCCCGGGGCCCGTCCGGAGCCTCGGTAGGTGCCCGGACACAACGAAACTCGCCTGAATTCCACCACGTCACCACGGACTCCCGACGGGGCCTGATATCGCGGTTATGCCCGCGTGCGGTGGTGCTTCCCGATCCCGCCATCGAAGCGGCCGGCGGATTCGCGCACAGCATGCCGATCGACATGGCCCGGCACCGCCTTCACCGCGGCCGGCGTCGAACTCCCCCAGGCCTGCGTGTCGATCACCGTCGGCGGCCGCGATGCCGCGATGGTCCTCGATCCGGCAGTGCCGTGGCGGTCGCCAAGCAGCTTCTCGGGCTGTAACGCACGGTGTCGCAGCCCTCGACCGCCCGGGCAGAACCAAGATCACGTACAACTCGTACGGACGCTACGATGCGCCGTGGGAATCTGCCCCGATACGCCGTCGCATCCGCGACCCTCGCCGGCGCCCTGCTCCTCGGAGCGTGCTCCTCCGGCGACGACGCCACCTCCGACACCGCCTCGGACGCCGACTCCGCAGCCTCCGACACCACCACCTTCGACGCCGACACCGTCAGCGAACCGACCGGCCTCGGCAGCGACATCCTCGCCCGCTTCGACTCGTGCGACGATGTCGCGCCCGCCGTCGCCCCCTACATCGAGCGGCACTGAGCCTGCGCTCCTCGAGCGGCGTGGACGAGTACAGCGTCTACTGCGCATGGGAGACCCCGGACAGCGTCACCAACCTCGACGAGATCCGGTCGGTGGAGATCGTCCTGCCACCGGGATCCGGCAACGTCCCGTCGGCGAGCGACCTCGAAACCGGCGGTCTCGAACTACTCCCCGACGCACGACGCGTAGATCGCCACCGGGACGACGAGAATCCCTGCCGCCGAAGCGCACACGGCGACCATGGCGAACACTGCGAAGGTGTAGAGACCGACCACCCATGGCGGGTCCGCAGCACGCTCGACCGCCGGTGCGGCCGCAACGCGACGATGTAGGTGAGCTGTCCCCCAACCATGAGACTCCCAGTGCCACAAGCGCGCCCACGACCAGCCGGTCGCGCGGTGCGGACGTGACGAGAACGAGTCCGAGCGCGAGCAGCGACATGAGGAACCACTGCGAAACGTCGGTGAACGCCGAATCGGGCGCGAGAACCCGAAAACGAGATGAGCCGCCGCGACGATCGCGAACGCACCGAGAACGGTGACGGCGATCGTGCGGCGGCTCACGGGATCAGGAGTCCTCGCCGGACGTTCCGGGGTCGTGCACCCCGTCGAAGGCGTCGAGCAGGCGTTGCGCGGCGAGTGCGGCGGTCAGCGAACCGTCGCGCACCCCGGCCTCGACGTCCTTGCGGATCGCCCGCACGCGCGGGGAGGTCTCGAGACGACGCAACAGCTGGTCGTGCACCATCGTCCACGTCCAGTCCACCTGCTGACGGCGCCGGTTCTCGTCGAACATGCCCGCCTCGGTGAGCACTTTCTTGTGCTCGAGCACGGTATCCCAGAAGGTGTCCAGACCATTGCCGGTCATGCCGCTCATGGTGATCACCGGTGGCTTCCAGATCGCGTCGTGCGGATGCACCATGCGCATCGCGCCGGCGAGTTCGCGGGCGGCGACCCGCGCGTCGCGTTCGAACTCCCCGTCGGCCTTGTTGACGGCAACGAGGTCGGCGAGTTCGAGCACGCCCTTCTTGATGCCCTGCAGCTGGTCGCCGGTGCGGGCCAAGGTCAGGAAGCAGAAGGTGTCGACCATGTTCGCGACGGTCACCTCGGACTGTCCGACACCGACGGTCTCGACGAGGATCACGTCGAAACCGGCAGCCTCGAGCAGCACCATCGTCTCGCGGGTGGCCTTCGCGACCCCGCCGAGCGTGCCGGCCGAGGGCGACGGGCGGATGTAGGCGTCCCGCTGCACTGCGAGCCGCGCCATCCGTGTCTTGTCGCCGAGGATCGAACCACCCGTGCGGGTCGACGACGGGTCGACGGCCAGCACCGCGACCCGATGCCCCTGCTCGAGCAGATGCATGCCGAGCGCGTCGATGAAGGTCGACTTGCCGACACCGGGCACACCGGTGATACCGACACGAATCGCGTTGCCCGCGTTGGGAAGCAGGCGCAGCAGCAACTGCTGCGCCCGCTCCCGATGGTCGTCGCGGGTCGACTCGACCAACGTGATGGCCCGCGCGAGGCCGGCCCGCTCGTTGGCGAGCACGGCCTCGGCGAGGGCGTCGACGTCGATCTGCCGTCGGCGGGTCTGCGCGGCGCCGACCGAGGAGTCGCTCATGCCGACGTCAGCCTCCGAGGTGGTGGCCGAGCTGCGCGGCGAGCTTGGTCAGCAGACCGGTCGCCGCATCCGCGATCACGGTTCCGGGCGGGAAGATCGCCGCCGCACCCGCCGCGTAGAGCTCGTCGAAGTCGCCCGGCGGGATGACACCACCGACGACGATCATGATGTCCTCGCGGCCCACCTCGGCCAGCGCCTGCTTGAGGGCAGGGACCAGCGTCAGGTGACCCGCGGCCAACGACGACACGCCGACGACGTGCACGTCGTTGTCGGCCGCCTGCTGGGCGACCTCTTCGGGGGTCTGGAACAGCGGTCCCACGTCGACGTCGAATCCGAGGTCGGCGAAGGCCGTGGCGATCACCTTCTGGCCTCGGTCGTGACCGTCCTGGCCCATCTTCGCGACGAGGATGCGGGGGCGACGACCCTCCTCCTCGGCGAACTTCTCGACCAGTTCGGTTGCGGCGGTGATGTTGGTGGCCTTGCCGGCCTCGTCGCGGTACACGCCGCTGATCGTACGGATCTCGGCCTGGTGGCGGCCGTAGACCTTCTCCAGGGCGTCCGAGATCTCACCGACGGTGGCCTTCGCGCGGGCCGCGTCGATGGCCAGCGCGAGCAGATTGTTGTCGAGACCCTGGCTCTGCGCACCGGCGGCGCGGGTGAGCGCGTCGAGGGCGGCGCGGGTGGCCTCCTCGTCCCGGTCGGCGCGCAGTTGCTCGAGCTTGGCCAGCTGCTCGGCCCGCACACGCGAGTTCTCGACCTTGAGGACCTCGATCTCGTGGTCCTCGGTCACCTGGTACTTGTTGACGCCGATGACGGGCTGACGACCGGAGTCGATGCGCGCCTGGGTGCGGGCGGCCGCCTCCTCGATGCGCAGCTTCGGGATGCCCTCCGAGATCGCCTGCGCCATACCGCCGGCGGCCTCGACCTCGGCGATGTGGGCGCGGGCCTTGTCGGCCAGCTCGTGGGTGAGCCACTCGACGTAGTGCGAGCCGCCCCACGGGTCGATGGGCCGCGTGGTGCCCGACTCCTGCTGCAGCAGCAGCTGGGTGTTGCGGGCGATGCGCGCCGAGAAGTCGGTGGGCAGTGCCAGCGCCTCGTCGAGCGCGTTGGTGTGCAGCGACTGGGTGTGGCCCTGGGTCGCGGCCATCGCCTCGACGCACGTGCGGGCGACGTTGTTGAAGACGTCCTGCGCGGTGAGCGACCAGCCGGAGGTCTGCGAGTGGGTGCGCAGCGATTTCGACTTCGGATTCTTCGCCCCGAACTTCTCGACGAGCTCGCTCCACAGCAGGCGACCTGCGCGCAGCTTCGCGACCTCCATGAAGAAGTTCATGCCGATCGCCCAGAAGAACGACAGGCGCGGCGCGAACTTGTCGACATCCATGCCGGCGTCGAGTCCGGCGCGGATGTACTCCATGCCGTCCGCGAGGGTGTACGCGAGCTCGAGGTCGGCCGTCGCGCCGGCTTCCTGGATGTGGTAGCCGGAGATCGAGATCGAGTTGAAGCGCGGCATCTTCGCCGAGGTGTACGCGAAGATGTCGGAGATGATCCGCATCGACGGCTTCGGCGGGTAGATGTAGGTGTTGCGGACCATGAACTCCTTCAGAATGTCGTTCTGGATGGTTCCGGCCAGCTGCTCGGGCTTGACGCCCTGCTCCTCCGCCGCCACGACGTACAGCGCCAGGATCGGCAGCACCGCGCCGTTCATGGTCATCGACACCGACACCTGCGACAGATCGATGCCGTCGAATAGCTGACGCATGTCGAGGATCGAGTCGATCGCGACACCGGCCATACCGACGTCACCCTGTACACGCGGGTGATCGGAGTCGTAGCCGCGGTGCGTGGCCAGGTCGAAGGCCACCGACAGGCCCTTCTGACCGGCGGCGAGGTTGCGCCGGTAGAAGGCGTTGGACTCGGCGGCGGTGGAGAAGCCGGCGTACTGCCGGATGGTCCACGGCTGGTTCACGTACATCGTCGGGTACGGCCCGCGCACGAACGGGGCCAGACCCGGGTAGCTGCCGAGCGGGTAGCCCTCGGCGACGACGGCGTCGCGGTCGGCCTTGGTGTAGACCGGCTTGACGTCGATGCCCTCGGGCGTCGACCACACGACGTCTTCGGTGCTGTAGTTGTTCGCCTCGGCGACGGACTCGACGAGCGCGGCGGCCTGCTCCGCGGTGGGAGCGGTGGGCGCCGGCGCGGCCGGGTCCGTCAACGGGACGTCGGCGAAGCTGCCGATTTCGTGTTCGATGCTCACTTACGCTCCCAGAGTGTTCAGCAGGTCGGTGAGGGCTGCGACGGCGTCGATGCGCGCGGTGAGGAAGCCGTCCGGACGATCGTCCCCCTGCGCGTCCTTCACGGCCTTCTCGGGTCCGGCCAGCAGCACCGTCGTGATCCCCGCCGCACGCAGCGCAGAGGTGGCCGTACCGGCCTGCTCGCCGTAGCGGGTGTCAGTGCCGCACAGCACGGCGACGGACGTTCCGGTGTCGCCCACCAGGGACGACAGGTCGGCGTCGAGATCGAGCGGTCCGGGATTGACCGCTTCGATGCCACCGGCGGCGAGCAGGTTCGTCGCGAAGGTCGCCCGTACGTTGTGTTCGGCGATCGGCCCGAGCGGGGCGAGCAGCACCCGCGGGCGGGCACCGTGCGAAGCCAGGTAGGCATCCGAGCGGTCGCGCAGCGCCTCGAACGGTGCGGCGTACCGCGCGGCGGACGCGCCGGCCTCGGCGACACCGACCGGCAGCGGCTTCTCGGCCAGGTTCGGGAACTCGTTGACCCCGGTCACCGAGAACGTGCGGTGCGCGATGTCGGACTCGCGGCGGGCACGCGTCTGCGCGACACGCTCGGCGATCAGCCCTGCCTCGAGAGCGGCGCGGTAACCACCGGCCGCCTCGATCTCCTGGAAGAAGCCCCATGCCTTCTCCGCGATCTGCGCGGTCAGTTCCTCGACGTACCAGGAACCGGCGGCGGGATCGAGAACGCGCCCGAGGTTGGACTCCTCGAGCAGCAGCAGCTGGGTGTTGCGGGCGATCCGGGCGGAGAACGCCTCGGACACCTCGAGCACACCGGCCGGCAGTGCGGAGTCGAACGGCAGGACCGTGACGGCGTCGGCGCCACCGACACCCGCGCCGAACGCAGCGAGGGTCGTGCGCAGCATGTTCACCCACGGATCGCGCTGGGCCATCATCGCCGCGGAGGTCACGGCGTGCTGCGGAGCGTTGCCGGCCTCGGGAGCACCGGCGACCTGGGCGACGCGCGCCCACACCTGACGACCCGCGCGGAACTTGGCGATGGTCTGGAACTGGTCGTCGGTCGCGGCGAGACGGAACTCGAGCTGACCGAGCGCGGCCGCAACGGGAACCCCGGCGTCGACGAGTGCTCGCACATAATCGAGGCCGGCGGCGATCGCGGCACCGAGTTCTTCGGCGTCGGACGAACCGGCGTTGTGGAAGGCGGTGCCGTCCACGGTGAGGGCACGCACCGCTTCGGTGCGGTCGGCGGCGGCCCGTGCCAGCTCGACGGCCTCGTCGAGAGATACGTCGGGACGCTCGGAGAACGCGCTGGTGAGCGGCGCTGCACCGAGGAAGATGCGCACGGCGGCGCGGTCCTCGATATCGGTGCGGTTGTCGAGCACGGAGTACACGGCGGTGGTCGCTGCGACCGCGTCGGCACCGGCGTCGAGACGGACCGGCGCGAGGTCGAGGAGCACACCGTTGAGCGCGGTGTCGAGCGCGTCCACGGGGACCGCGCCGGCGCCGAGACCGAGCCACACCGAGCTGACGCCGTTGTTCAGCGCGTCGAGGATGCGCTCGTTGACCGAGGCCGCGTCGGTGCCGGTGAACCGGACGTCGACGAGCCAGCCGGTGTTGACGTCGCGCGTGGACGAGCCGCCGCGGACGAACGGGAACTCACCGGGCAGCGGCGCTTCGTCGCGCTCGTCGCGGACGCCGTACAGCGGCGCGACGGTGACGTCGTCGTAGGTCGTGGTCTCGAGCAGACGCTGCGGCTCGGGTCCGAGTTCGGCCGGGTCGACACGTCGGGACTTGGCCAGCACCCCCGCCACCGCGTCCTGCCACTGCGCATATGCGCGCGCGGCATCCTCGGCTTCTGCAGCTAATGACACGGGCGATTCCTCCTACTGCGGGTTTGCAGGCTTTGTACGGACGGCGTTGTCGGCCGGAGGTGGGCAACCTCGAAATGGGTAGGTTGCCTTCGGTGTGATGCTATCCCCGCACATCGCGCGATCGTTGTGGGGATCACCACAGTTTTTCTAGCGCTCGATAACGACGTCCTCGATCGGAACGTTATCGTGCCGCCTTCGTCACTCTGCTCGCGGGGATGCAAGAGACCGCCCGGCCGGTAGTGTGGACGCTCGTGACGAGGCTTGCCGCAGACCGCAGAGTGCTCGGCATCCTGGGCCTGGTGGCGGCTCTCGTCGTCGTAGCTCTCGTGGTGCCGCATCCGACGATCGCCCAGATCCGGGAGTGGTCGGAATCGGTGCACGGCCCGGCAATTGTCCTGGCGTTCTTCGCCGTCCACGCCCTGGTCACGATCGCCCCGATTCCGCGCACGGTGTTCACCCTCAGCGCCGGCGTGCTGTTCGGCAGTGCCGTCGGTATCGGCGTGACGGTCGCCGCCTCCACGGTCAGCGCCGTCCTGGCGTTCCTGCTCGTGCGGGCCGTCGGACGCAAGGCCGTGGAATCGCGCCTCACGCACCCGGCGGCGAGAGCGATCGATCTGCGGCTGGCACGCCGCGGATGGCTCGCGGTCGGCTCCCTGCGGCTGATCGCCGCCGCCCCGTTCTTCGTCGTGAACTGTTGCTGCGCCGTCTCGGCGGTCCGTCTCGTCCCCTACACACTCGCGACGGTCGTGGGCATCCTGCCGGGCACCGTGGCGGTCGTACTCCTCGGCGACGCCCTGACCGGGCAGACCGATCCGCGGCTGATGGTGATCACCGGGGTGTGCATCGCGCTCGGTCTCGCCGGGCTGTTGCTCGAGGCTCGACTCCCCGAGCCCGCCGGTTCGGCGCTCGACGCCGTCGTCGAGCCGGATCAGGATCCGGCGACGAGATAGTCGGCCAGAATCGGGCCGAGGACGGCGAGCGCGGCCGGGGTCATCATCTCCAGATGGTCGCAGTCGATCGTGTGCTCGGTGATCGTGCCGGACACCCACGGCCGCCACAGGGCCGGTGACGCACCGTCGTCCGTGCCGAGCGATCGCGCCGCGGCGACGAACAGCAGGTCGCCGTCGAAACATCGCAGGTCGAGCGTCGGCGCGGCCCGATGGACGTGCGCATAGGCCGTGAGGATCCGCTCCAGGTCGGCGGTGGACAGTCCGGTCTCGTGCCCGAGACTGCGGTTCACCGCGTCGAGCAGCTGCTCGGAGGTCATCTCGTCCGGCGTCGCGTGGGGCAGTTCGATGCCCAGTCCCGCCAGCAGCTCCGCGTGGGTGTGGGCACGCCGCTCGCGTTCGAGCGGGTAGTAATCGAGGACGACCAGGTCGACGGTCTCCCCCGCGGCGCGCAGTTCGA
Source organism: Rhodococcus sp. DMU2021 (assembly GCF_019641445.1). Lineage (NCBI taxonomy): Bacteria > Bacillati > Actinomycetota > Actinomycetes > Mycobacteriales > Nocardiaceae > Rhodococcus > Rhodococcus sp. DMU2021. Next base: position 593,828 of record NZ_JAIFKB010000001.1, on the reverse strand, counting down.
CACCCATGTGGTGGGCGATCAGTCCGCCCTGGGACCAGCCGAGCACGGTGTAGGGACCTTGCGGTTGCACGGCCCGCATCTCCTCGACGTAGCGGTGCGCCAGTTCGGCGGGCGTCGCGTCGAGGGGTCCGCCCGAGAGGTACGGCAGTTGCAGCCCGTACACCGGCCGATCCGGCAGGTGGCGCAGCAGTCCCGCGTACACCCAGGACAAGCCGATCGCGGGATGCACGCAGAACACCGGTGGGCGGTGACCGTGCCCTCGCAGGGGGATCAGCACATCGAACATGCCGGTCGTCGGAGCAGTGGTCGCCGTCGGCTCGCCGAGGCGATCCGCGAGGCCGGCCGGTGTGGGGTCGAGGAAGACCAGGGACAGGGGAACTTCCCGGCCCAGCTCGCTGCGCAGCTTCGATGCCACGGCGGTCGCGGCGAGCGAGTTGCCGCCGAGGTCGAAGAAGTTGTCGTCGATCCCGATCCGATCGCGTTCGAGGACGGAGGCGAACGCGCGGGCCACGGCACCTTCGGTCGGTGTGCGCGGCGCCCGGTAGGCAGCCCCGACCGGCGCGGCCGCCGGTAACGCCGACCTGTCCACCTTCCCGCTCGGGGTGACGGGCAGGCCCGGTAGCACGACGATCACCGACGGGACCATGTACCGCGGCAGCCCGGTGGCCGCGAAATGCAGGATCTCGGGCGCCTCGATCGGAACGGTCCCGGTGGGCACCACATATCCGACCAGCCGGTCGCCGCTACCATCGTCACGCACTACGACCACGGCCTGGGCAACGGCCGGATGCCGGAGCAGTGCCGCCTCGACCTCCTCGAGCTCGATGCGCAGACCGCGCAGCTGGATCTGGAAGTCACTGCGCCCGACGTAGACGGGCTCGGCGCCCGCCGCGGCGCGGGTCCAGCGCATCAGGTCCCCCGTGCGGTACATCCGGCGCCCCGGTGCGCCGAGGGGGTCGGCGACGAAACGCGTCGCGGTCAGGCCGGGTTGTCCCGCATACCCTCGCGCCAGACCCGGTCCGGCGAGGTACAGCTCCCCCACCGCGCCGCCGGCGACGGGTTGCAGGTACGAGTCCAGCAGGTACTCGTCGAAACCGGGCATCGGCGGTCCCACGGTGGGATTCTCGCCGGGGACGAGCGGATCGAGCAGGTTCGACATCACCGTGGCCTCGCTCGGACCGTAGCCGTTGACCATGTGACGGCTACGGGCCCACGTCTCCACCAGGGACGGCGGGCACGCCTCGCCACCGACGCTCACGAAGGTCAGAGCCGGCAGCGCGTCCCGATCCAGCGTCGCCAGCACCGCGGGTGTGGTGTACAGGTGCGTGATCTCCTCGTCGGCGAGCACACGCTCGAGGTCGTCGCCGGCGGCGATACCGGGTGGCACCACGACGAGCCGCGCCCCGGCCGAGAACGCGACGATCGTCTCCAGCAACGAGGCATCGAACACCGGCAGCATCGCCTGCGCGACACGCGACTCGCGGTCGGCGACCGTCGAGAGCCGATCGACCAGCTCGGCGATACCGCGATGCGTCACGGTCACCGCCTTCGGCGTGCCCGTCGATCCGGACGTGAAGATCACGTACGCCGTGTTGCCGGCGCGCACCGGCACGCGGCGGTTGATATCCGGCACCGGCGTTGCCGGCGCACCGTCGAGGTCGAGGTCCCGGACGGGCACGACGGATACCCCGTCGGGCACCGCCGGTTCGGGTCCGTCGACGAGCACGCAGAGCGGTGTGACCGTCCGGATCATCGCGGTGACGCGGTCGCGGGGTTGGTCGGGGTCGGCGGGCACGTAGACGGCACCGGCACGGACGACGGCGAGCATCGCGACGACCCGCAGGAACGATCGCCGGATCGCCACCACGATGGTGGTCTCCGGTACTGCTCCGCGGGAGACGAGCAGATGTGCGAGCCGCTCGACCCGCTCGTCCAGCTCCGCGTAGGTCCACTGCCTGCCCGCATCGACGACGGCGACGGACTCCGGGGACCGTGACATCCAGTCGTCGAGGATCTCCGTCCACATCCGTGAAGGGGCGGTGCCGGGAGCGGACACGACCGGCACCTCGTCCCCGAACCAGCGGAGGCGGCCGAGCGGCACCGCCGGCCGGTCGACGACGGCCTCGAGGACCTGGGCGACCTGCGACACGATCGCGTCGGCCGCGGCCCCGTCGAACAGGTCCGGACGGTAACTCAGTCGCAGCCGCAGCGCGTCGTCGACGTGTGCGATGAGGGTCAGCGGATAGTGGCCGGAATCGTGTCCGGTGACCTCGCGCACCTGCATGCCCGCGATGTCGACCGCGTCGGACAGAGCCGCACGGTCGACCGGATACGACTCGAACACCGTCAGGGTGTCGAACCCGGCGGCAGGTCCGGCGACCTGCTGGATCTCGGTGAGGCCGAGGTGATGCCGGTCGAGCAGCGCGGTCTGCTCGGCACGGATTCGCTCGACGAGCACGGCGAGCGTCTCGTACGGGTCGAGCCGAACCCGCACAGGAACCGTGTTGACGAACAGGCCGATCATCTCCTCGACCCCGTCGACCTCCGCGGGCCGCCCGGAGACGGTCGATCCGAACACGACGTCGCGCTGCGAGGTGAGCTTCGCCAGCACGATCCCCCACGCGACCTGCACCACCGTGCCGACGGTGAGTCCGCGGTCCCGGACGAAGGCCTCCAGGCGCCGGGTGTCCGCAGGATCGAGCGCCCGTGTGGTCTCCTCGGACAGGGCCTGCACGGAGGACTGCTCGGCGTCCGGGGCGACCAGCGTGGGCCGATCCGGACCGGCCAGGTACCGCGACCAGGCGTCGCGCGCGGGCGCCGGGTCCTGCTGCACGAGCCACCGCACGTAGTCCCGGTAGGGACGTACCGGCGGGAGAACCCCGGTGTCCGCCTCGGTGCCGTACAGCACGAGGAGTTCCTTCAGCAGCAACGGCGCCGACCAACCGTCGAGCAGGATGTGGTGGTTGGTGAACACCAGCCGGTGATCGTCCGGTCCCATCCTGATCAGGCTCAGGCGCACCAACGGTCCGTGCGCCGTGTCGAAACGCTGCGTCCGGTCCTCGGTCTGCAGTCGGACCAGTGCCACCACACGATCCTCGGGGTCCAGATCGCTCAGATCCCGCTCACACAACGGCAGTTCGACCGACGCCTGCACGACCTGCACGGGCGGGGACTCCCCGTCGAAGACGAAGTTCACCCGCAGGTTCGGATGCCGCGCCGCCAGGGCGGCCACCGCCCGCCGGAGGCGTCGCGGATCGACGACACCGCCCAGGTGCAGGGTCAGTTGCACCGTGTACGCGTCGATCGAATCGTTCCGGAGGGCATGGAACAGGAAGCCGGTCTGCAAGGGGGTGAGAGGCCACACGTCCTCGAGGCCGGGATAACGGCGCTCGAGCTCGTCGAGGCGCTCCTGGCTCAACGGGACCAGCGGCAGATCCGACGGGGTGTGCCCTCCCGCGCCCGGTTCGGCGACGTGACGGGCGAGGCCGCTCAGCATGCGTCGCCACCGTTCGGCCAGATCCGACACCTCCGGGCGGGCGATGACCCCGGTCGCATAGGCGAGATCCGCGCGCAGCACCGGACCGTCAGCGGTGTCGACGACCATGGCGTTGACGGAGATCACCGCCGGTACCGGCTGAGCGGGATCGAGGCCACCGCCGAAGTCGATGTCCGTGACGGCGTCCGGCAGCGTGCTCCGGCCGTGGAAGTTGAAGGCGAGCCGGGGTGCCGGCAGGGGTTCGAGCGCGGCGCGGCCCTCGTCGTCGAGATACCGCAGCATCCCGTATCCGATCCCGTGGTCGGGAACGGCACGCAGGTGTTCCTTGACGGTCTTGATCGCGGTTCCCGCTGCGGTGCCGCCGCGTTCCACGGCCTCCACGTCGATACCGGTCAGGTCCAGTCGCACCGGATAGGCCGCGGTGAACCATCCGACCGTCCGGGACAGATCGGCTCCCGGCACCACCTGCTCCTCCCGGCCGTGCCCTTCCAACGCCACGAGCACCCGAGCGAGGTCGATCCCGCGCTCGGCGCGCTGCGCGACGACGGCTCCGGCCAGGGCTGCGAGGAGACCGTCCACGATGCTCCCGTGGAAGGCCACCGGGAGGACGCTCAGCAGCGCGGTGGTCGCGGGAGCGGGAACCTCGACGGTGACGGTGTCGACGGTGGCCCCGACGTCGACCGCGGGGTCCAGCTCTCTGGCGCCGAGCAGCGCATCCGGACCCGACAGGGTCGAGATCCAGAACGGTAGTTCGGCCGCGCGCGTGCCGCGGCGGGTGACCTCGACGAGACCATGCGCCCAGCGGCGCATCGAGGTGCCCGTCGGTGCGGGATCCGGGTCGAGTCCGTGTTCGAGTCGAGCCGCCGCAGCAGCGAGGTCGCCCAGCAGGATCCGCCAGGAGACACCGTCGATCACGGCATGATGTGCCACGAGCAACAGCCGCGACGCGGGTCCCGCCTCGAATCGCACCGCCTGCAACATCACTCCCCTGCCGGGATCCAACCGTCCGGTCGCGGCAGCGTGCTCGGCGGCGGCGATCGCGGTGAATTCGGGCCCCGTGAGGTCGTCGACCCGGACGTGACGCAGGATCGACGACGCCGAGACGGATCCGATGGGCCGTGTCTCGAGATGCAGCGCGTCAGGCGTTCCGGGCTCCGCGTGGAGCCGCGCCCGCAGCATGTCATGCCGATCCACGACCGCCTGCAGGGCCGCGAGAAGGTCGGCCTCGCGGAGTCGATCCGGCAGCGGAACCGACACCGATTGGCAGAAGCCCGGATACGTTCGGCCGTGCCCGACCAGCCACCGCAGTATCGGGGTGAGCGGAACGTCGCCGACGCCACCACCCGGCAGTTCCTCGAGCGTCATCTCGGCCCGTCCGGCCAGGGTGACCGCTGCGGCAAGCGCTACAACGGTCTTGTGTTCGAACACATCTCGGGGCGAGAGCACCAGTCCCTCAGCTTTGGCCCGCGCGACCAGCTGGATCGACATGATCGAATCGCCGCCGAGAGCGAAGAACGAATCCTGTGTTCCCACCCGGTCGACGCCGAGCACGTCGGCGAACACCCGAGCGAGGGCCCGTTCGGTGTCGGTGGTCGGTGCGATGTAGCTGTCGCTCCGCGTCGCGACCTCCGGGGCCGGCAGCGCGCGGCGGTCGAGTTTGCCGTGCACCGTCACCGGCAGGTCGGCCATGTGGACGAACGCGGCCGGAACCATGTAGTCGGGCAACCGCTCTCGGACGAAGCGACGGACGTCGTCGAGACGCTCCTCTGCGGCGGGGTCGTTGACATAGCGGGCGAGGCTGCCGATGTCATCGGCCGGACGGTACACATCGGTCAGCGCTGCATCGGCCTTGTCGTCCGGGTCGTCGCGGAAGACGATCACCTCCATCGATCCCGGTTCCTGCGACCACGTCACGGCGACCCGGTAGCCGAGTTCGGCGCCGAGCAGATCGAAGTCCGCAGGACCGATGCCGTCCGATCGTGGCCGGAGGTCCGGTTCCGGTACGAGCGTGTGGCCGGGCATCGCATCGAGGGAGGTCGTCGCGGCGATCACGGACTGCAGGGCGGTGTGCGGTACGCCGGTCACGCGCAGGGCGTCGGGACGGTCGGTCCGTAGCTGGTCGGCGAACGCGGCGAGTGTTCCGAATCCCGCCCAGGTCCGGCACGGAACATCGGCGAGCGACCTGGGTCCGGTACCGGTGTGCAGCACCACGCTGTAGCGGTACAGGCCGAGTTCGTTGGCCGTCCGCATCCGGCCGAGTTCGATGTCGACCCCGGTGACACCGGGCAGACGACGGAGCAGACCGGTGAAGAACTCGGGGGCGAGCAGCAGTTCCCGTTCGGAGAGCGCGGCACGACGGACGCGTTCGCGGATCGTGTCCGCGGTCTCGGTGCCGTCGGCACGGGCGAGTTCCACGGAGGCGGCGAAGTACGGCAGCAGCGCCAGGTTCCGGACATCGCCGAGATGGATCGATCCGCCGGGTGCGAGCAGCGGCAGGATCTTCCGGAGCACCTCGAGCAGATACGCCGCATCCGGGAAGTACTGGATCACAGAATTGAGCACGACGGTGTCGAAGTACCGCTGGGGCAACCCCTCGGTCGCGTGCGCCGGTTGCGTCCTCAACGTCACCCGATCGGCCCACGGCTGCGATCGCACGGCGGAGTGCAGCGTCTCGAGCGTCGGGGCCGAGAAGTCCGTGCCCCAGTACTCGGCACAGTCGGGGGCCAGTTCTCGGAGCAGGAGACCGGAGCCCACGCCGATCTCGAGCAGACGCCGGGGCCGGAGCCGCCGCACGGCCCGCACTGCGGCGTCGCGCCAGTCCCACATCTGCTCGACCGGGATGGGCTGCCCGGTGTCGGTGGCGTTCCAGCCCGCGAAGGCGCCGGTGTCGCCGCTGTCCTCGGGCGGCGGCGCGGAGTACACGTCGTCGTACAGTGCCCTCCACCGCTCGACGGTGCCGGTCGCGCGGGTCGGGTCGGCGAGCAGTGTCTGTTCCCGGTCGAGCACCACATACGCGACCAGTCGTCCGGTCTCGTGGTGGCCCGGAGTCTCCCGCACGACCACGGCGGCGCGGGCCACCGCCGGATGCGCACCCAGGACCGCTGCGATCTCACCGGGTTCGACCCGGAAGCCACGGACCTTGACCTGATCGTCGCAGCGGCCCACAAATTCCAGGTGCCCACCCGGGCCCTCGGCATCGCTCGTCGAGCGGATCCACCGCACGACGTCGCCGGTGCGGTACATCCGCTCCCCCGGCCCGCCGAACGGAGATGCCACGAATCGTGCCGCGGTCGTGGCCGGACGACCGGGATATCCGCGGGAGACCCCGTCCCCGGCGATGTACAACTCGCCGGGGACACCGGGAGGCACCGGCAGCAGTCCGGCGTCGAGGACGAGGACCGCCACTCCCGGGATCGGCGTGCCGATCGGGACCGACGCGCGGTCTCCTCGGGCGAACGCGTCCTCGACGAGGTACATCGTCGCGCACACCGTCGTTTCCGTCGGTCCGTACGCGTTGACGAGCAACGTCGAGGGATGCGATTCGTGAAAGCGGCGTGCGACCTCCGGGGACAGCACGTCACCGGCCGTGACCACCTGGTCCACACCGTCCCACACCCGCTCCGGAACGACGGCGGGGTCGGCGAGGGCGTGGAACAGCGGTGTCGGGACGAACATCGTCGTCACACCGTGTTCGGAGATCATCCGCGCGACCGTCGACGGATCGAGCAGACCGGGTGGCGCGAGCACCAGTTCGGTACCGCCGATCAGGGCGGGCCAGATCTCGTACACCGACGCGTCGAAACCCGGTGAGGACACCAGCGACATCCGGTGTCGCGGTCGCGAACCGGTCCATCCGTGCTCGACGAGGTGCACGAGATTCCGATGCGTGACGGTCACGCCCTTCGGGACACCCGTGGAACCGGACGTGTAGATCGTGTACGCGGTGTTCGACGGGTGCAGCAGCGCGATCCTGTCGAAGTCGGTGAGCGGTCGCGCATCGTCGGGCAGGGCGTGGGACGTCGGGCGGCCCGCCTCGTCGACGACCACGACGACGGCGGGGGTCGCATGTGAGGTGAATCGACTGTCGGTGACCAGCACGCGGGGCGCGGCGTCGGCGAGGACGAAGGCGGTGCGTTCGCTCGGATAGGCGGGGTCCAACGGCAGATAGGCGCCACCCGCCGCCGACACCGCGAGAAGAGCGACGACCAGTGCCGGGGACCGATCCAGGGCGACGACCACCACGGACTCGGGCCCCACACCCAACTCGACAAGCAGACGAGCCAGCCGGTTGGCCCGGGCATCGAGGTCGCGGTAGGTCCATCGGCCGGTGACGCTGGTCAGCGCCGGTGCGTCCGGTGTCGCCGCGACCCGTTCGGCGAGCACGGCCGGAACCGTCCGGTCATCGGTGGTGGCAGCCGGGCCGTTCCACGCGTCGAGGAGCAGGTCGCGCTCCGATCGATCGAGCAGGTCGACAGCGTCGACCCGTCGGTGCGGCGATCTCACGAGGGAGTCGAGGACACGGAGATACCGGTCCGCGAATCGTTCGACGGTGTCGCGCTCGAACAGATCGCTCGCGTATTCGATGCTGCCGAGCAGCCCGCCGTCCTCGGCGGACGCGCGCTCCGACACGCTGATGTACAGGTCGAACCGCGCGATGTCGGTCGCGACGGGCAGCATCTCGACGTGGATGTCTGGATGGTCCAGGCTCGGCAGCGGGTTGTTCTGCAATGCGAATGCGACCTGGAACAGCGGGTGATGGGCGGTCGAGCGCGCCGGGGCGAGCAGTTCCACCAACCGTTCGAAGGGCGCGTCCTGGTTCTCGTAGGCGGCCAGCGCCTTGGCCCGCACGCGGTCGAGGACATCGGCGAGCGTCCATCGTCCGGTGATGCCGTCCACGCGCAGCACCCAGGTGTTGACGAAGAATCCGACGAGATCGGCGAGAGCCTCATCGGTCCGCCCGGCCGCCGGACCACCGATCGTGATGTCGTCTCCCGCACCGAGCTTGTGCAGGAGCACCACGAGTGCCGACTGGAAGACCATCGACGCGGTGGCCCCGTGCTCGGCAGCCAGGTCGTCCGCCGCGAGGCGCAGCTCCGCGGGGATCGTGAACTCCACCCGGCCACCGCGGAAGGACTGCACCGCGGGGCGGGGACGGTCGAGCGGAAGAGAAAGGCATTCCGGGACCTCGGCGAGTTCTTCTCGCCAGTAGGAGAACTGCCCGTGCAGGATGCTTCCCGTCTCGTCCTCGTCCCCCAGCACGTCCCGTTGCCACAGGGTGTAGTCGGCGTACTGCACCGGCAATGGATCCCACCGTGGTTCGGTCCCCGCCGACCGGGCCGCGTATGCCAGCAGCATGTCGCGCACCAGCGGCACCATCGACGCGCCGTCGCCGGCGATGTGGTGCAGCACGAGCACCAGCACGTGGTCGTCGGAACCGGTCCGCAGCAGTGTGGCCCGCACCGGAATGTCGGTGGACAGGTCGAAGGGCCGCCGCGCCTCGGCGCGCACGGTCGCGTGCTCCTCGTCGGCGGTCACTGCCCGCACAGGCAGCGACAATGAGGTCCGCTCGACCGGCAGGATGCGCTGGAAGGCGACTCCGTCGGATTCCTCGAAGACCGTGCGCAGGGACTCGTGGCGTGCCACGACATCGCCGAACGCCGCCCTCATCGCGTCGATGTCCACCCGTCCGGTCAGGCGTGCCGCCATGGGGATGTTGTAGGTCGGCGACGGACCTTCGTAACGGTGGATGAACCACAACCGGGACTGCGCGTAGGACAACGGGATCCGGTCCGGCCGGCGTCGGGGTGTCAACGGCGTCCGGGCGACACCGCACTCCGCGAGGCGCGGTGCCAGCTCGGCGACCGTCGGTGCTTCGAAGAGCATCCTGATGGGTGCTTCGACGTGCAGTGCGGACCGGATCCCCGCCACGACGCCGGTCGCCGACAGGGAATCGCCTCCGAGTTCGAAGAAGTTGTCGTCGACGCCGACCCGATCCGGGGACAGATGCAGAACGTCCGCGAAGACCCCCGTGAGAGTCCGTTCCAGCCCCGTGCGCGGAGGACGATGGAGCACGCCCCGGCGGTCCGGGGCCGGCAGCGCGGCACGGTCCAGCTTGCCGTTGGCCGTGATCGGCATAGTTGCCAGCGGCACCACCACAGCCGGGACCATGAAATCCGGGAGTTCCGCCGCGAGCGCATCACGAATCGTCGAGGCATCCGGGACCGAACCGGTGCGCGGCACCACGTACGCCACGACCCGGTCGGATCCGGTCTCGCGCCGGACCACCGCCACGGCCTGCTCGACGTCGGGGTGGCGGAGCAGTGCTGTTTCCACTTCGCCGAGTTCGATGCGCCGCCCCCGCACCTTGACCTGCAGGTCGGCGCGCCCCGCGTAGATCAGCCGCAGACCCGAGGTGGCCGCTGCGCTGTCGTTCTCTGCGCTGTCGTCGTTCGTCGACCACCGCACGAGATCGCCGGTGCGGTACATCCGCGACCCCGCCGGCCCGAACGGGTCGGCGACAAACCGCGTCGCCGTCGTCCCCGGTCGCCGGTGGTATCCCCGCGCCAGGGCAGGTCCTGCCGGATACAGCTCGCCGATCACCCCGGGCGGCACCGGATTCAGGCGTGTGTCGAGCACGACGGACCGGAATCCGGGTCCGAGAGTGCCTGCGGTGACCGGTCTGCCGGGCACGAGGTCCTCCGACGCCATCTGCACGGTGATCTCGCTCGGCCCGTACCCGTTGACCATGCGGCGGCCCGGCGCCCATTTCTCCACGAGCCATGCCGGGCAGTCCTCACCGCCGACGCTCACGAAGGAGAGGTCCTCGGGGACCGCCGGATCGATCGTTGCAAGGACCGCAGGAGTGGTGCAGAAGTGGGTGATCCGCTCGGCGCGCAATGCATGTGCGAGGTCGTCACCGGCGGACGCATCGGGCGGGCCGATCACCAGGTGCGCCGCCGAGCCGAACGCCACGAGCAACTCCAGTACCGCCAGGTCGAAGCTCGGGGATGTCCCGTGCCAGACCCGCGCGTCGTGGTCGGCGAGGGTGCGGGTGTGCGCGACGAGGTTCGACAGTCCCCCGTGGGTGACGACCACGCCTTTCGGCTGTCCCGTCGATCCGGAGGTGTAGATGAGGTAGGCGGGTTGATCCGAACGCGCGGGCGCGCACCGGTCCGTGTCGGTCACCGGAGACCCGGTGTATCGCGTCGTCTCCGTGACCACCTCCGGATCGTCGACCGCGGTCCACGGCACGGTGCCGGGAAGCAGGGACCGTTCGCCGGTAGTGGTGAGTCCGAGCACGGCGCCGCAGTCGCGCAGCATGTACTCGATCCGGACGGGTGGATAGGCGGGGTCCACCGGAACGAAGGCCGCGCCCGTCTTCGCCACGGCCCAGATCGAGACGATCGAGTCGACGGACCGGGCCATGCCGATCGCGACGAAACGTTCCGGTCCTGCGCCGCGCTCGGCGAGCATGCGGGCCAGCCGATTCGATCGTTCGTCGAGTTCCCGGTAGTCGATCCGGGTCTCGCCGCACGACACTGCGGTGGCCGCGGGGGTGCGGAGTGCAGCGTCGGTGAGGATTTCCGGCAGCAGGCGTTCGGTCACCGGCGGCGGACCCGTCACGGGAGCGAGTGCGGTCCGTTCGGCTGCGTCGAGCAGATCGATGTCGCCGACCCGTATCTCCGGATCCTCTTCGACCGTCAGGAGGATACGTTCCAGTCGGCGGGCGATGCGCTCGACGGTCGGCGCGGTGTAGACGTCCGTGGCGTATCGGATGCGGAGCACGTCCGTGGACGTCGACTCGCGCCCGGCACCGTCGCCGGATCGCGGACGCTCCAGATCGATACGCAGGCCGACGTCGCCGAGGACGGCGTTCTCCACCTCCCTGTCCGCATCGCCCCGTCCTTCGACGGTGACGCGGAAGAGTGGGGCGCGCGATCCGTTCCGTGTCGGCGCCAGCGCGTCGAGCAGTGTCGCGGCAGGTATGTCGGCGTGTGCGAGAGCGTCCCGAGTCCCCCGGGAGATGTCCTCGAGGAGATCTCGGAACGGCTCGTCGAGGCGCACTCGGGTGCGTAGGGGCAGGACCGTGCGAGCAGGAGCGGTACCGGCCGGGGCAGGGACACCGAGGACGACGTCGTCGGTACCACCCGACCTGGCGACGAGGATCGCGTTGGCAGCCTGCAGGATCGGGACACGATCGTCGGCACATTCGGCGCTCGCTCGACCCGGTCCGATGCCGAGGGGATGGACGAACTGCGCCCACGCCGAAGCAGATCCCGCGTTGCCCGCCCGTCCACCGGCAGGTGCCTGCGTGGACGGTGACAGGGCGGGCGGGGTAGGTGCACCGGCCAGAAGATGCCGCCAGTGATCGAGCACGGTGTTCCGCCGGTAACGAGGTGCGGCCGCTCCGGCGCTCGGCGGGTGGATCGAACCGACCGGCGTTCGAGGGGCGGCTGCGACGAACTGCTCGAGGATCTCGGTGAAACAGATGCACTGCGCCTGTATCTCGTTCTCCTCGTATCGGTTCGGATTCGCCCGGAATTCGATCACGGTGCCGACCGGCACACTGCGGCGGTGGACGGTGATCAGCCGGTCCCCGACGGGCCCGCGCGACAGGACATGTGGTGTTCCCACGATGTCGCCCAGTACGGGTTGCTGATCGAACAGCATGACGTTGACCAAGGGGACCGAGAAGCGGGACACCGGTTCGGATGTCGCCCGGCGGATGTCGTCGAGTCCGCACGCCTGGTGTCGGAGGGCTCCGACGAGCTCGACCTGCATCCGCCGGACGAGATCCTCGACGGGTTCGCTCGGATCCACCCGGATCCGCAGGGGAACCACGTTGACGAGCATTCCGGCGGAGCGTCGCAGCTCGGCCGTCGTCCGCGCCGACACCGGGATGTTCACGAGCACGTCGTACCGTCCCGACCGCCGCGAGAAGAAACAGGCGGCGGCCGCGAGTACCACTGCGGCCGAGGAGGCGTCCCGCGTCGGCGGGGACCCCGACAGGTAGACGTCCGCAGTGTCCGACAGATCCGCCTCCGCCGTGATGGTCCGGACCGCCGGGGGCACCTCGGTGGTGTCGACATGGGGCAGGTCGCGGATCCGCTCGCTCCAGTACTCACGGTCCGCGACGAATCGGTTCGACGCGCGATACTGCCGGTCCTTCTCGTACAACGTCCGCAGATCCGCCGGCGGCTTCTCCGGCGGGGCCCCGTCCTGGCCGGAACTCCGGGAGGCGAGTGCCCTGGAATAGAGTTCGGCTCCCCTGCGAACGATGATCATCGCTCCGAACCCGTCGAGCGCGATGTGATGGGCTTTGACGTACACGAGGTAACTGGCATCACCTGTGCGCAGAACCACTATGCGGCACAACCGGTCTGCCATCAGGTCGACGGGTGCTTCCACATCCCGCCGGAGCCACTCCTCGGCCACCCCCCGCGGATCGGATTCGTCACGGAGGTCGACGACCTCGGTGGGTACATCGAGGTCCCGGTCGACGACCTGGTACGGACGGCCGTCCACGTCGACGAGGCGCAGGAGGACGGTCTCGAACTCCCGACCGGCGGTCGTCGACGCCCACTTCAGCAACTCGAGATCGAGTTCTCCACGGAACTCCACGTATTGGGCAATGACGAAAGGGACTTCGGGTACGAGTTGCTGGGCGAGCCAGATACCGTACTGGGCCGGAGTCAGCGGAAACGCACCCGCGCGCGCGTCGGAGTTCTGCGCGGTGCCTACGACGGGAGTGGCCACAGCGCCCCCTTCACGAGGATGTGTGCAGCGGCAGCGGCGAACGGGAGCGCCTCGTCGAGCCGGATGCCCTCGAGCATCGTGCACAGCTCGCGAGCGGGAACGACCGAGTCTGCACGCCGCTTCGAGAATGTATGCGTCAGCGTAGGACGGGGACGGGGTTGCTGCAATGCCGTGCAGTAGAACGAGATCGAGATGCGACCAGGACATCTCGCAGAGGACGACGCTCGCACATCTCGACATTCGGCATTTTCACACCATAAACCTTAGGTTTGTTTGATGGGATGGATAGAAACCTTCCGTCCGCGCTATGCTCGTTTTACAAACTTAGAATGCAAAACTCTCGGTAAACTCCGGACGAAGGGGAATTCACGCCCGGCCCGACGGTCGCACGAGTACTGAATCCACGAGAGCGGACGATGCACGAGGCCGGACCGGTGCAGTCGATTATGTTGCACTGCAACAATTTCCACTTCTTTCATGCCTGTTGCTCGAAACAGCCTTCCGGCAATCCTTCCCGGGAACCCTCCCCAGTTCCCACGAACACGCGACATCCATCCCCTGGAGGGAGGAAGCGCAGATGCCGATCCAGAGACGAATCGGACCTCGTTCGGGCACGGTCTGGGTGGACCTGTTCGGTGAAACCTCCGAGTACGCAGACGAAGCGAGCGCCCACCTGTTGAGAAGGTGGGCGAGCGGGTATCTCACCGAACCCAACCCCGACCTCGGCCGCAGCGGGCCCGTGTGCCCGTTCGTTCGCCCGTCGATCGGCAAGCAGCTCTTCGGAGCTGCATTCGTCCACGGATCCGGAATCGACGCCGGGGCACTCGGCACGATCGTGGAGGACCAGTTCGACCTGTACACGACGCTCTTACGCGAGGACGATCGCGACCGGAGCCTGAAGACGCTCGTGACCGTACTGCCCGACCTCACCGGCTTCGAGGTGATCGACGTCGTCCACACGGAATTCAAGTCGCGGTTCGTCGAACACGGTTTCATGCTCGGCCAGTTCTACCCGGGCTGCACCCAGCCGGGTCTGTGGAATCACGACTTCCATCCACTCGACGCCCCGTTGCCGATGCTGGTCGCCCGCCACATGATGACGACCGATTTCCCGTTTCTCGTTGGTCGCCAGGAATGGCTGTGCGCCTACTTCAAGAAGTTCGCCCCGGCACTGCCGTCGACACTCCGCCTCACCATCGCGAAACGGATGAAGTACGACGGCGATGCGGTGGACGCGATCACCGCCCATCATGAGCTGACGGGGAACGAGCCGGGCCGATAGGCTGTACGCGTCCCTGTCCCACATTCCGGTCGTCAAGCTTCAGGTCTTGATTATCGACAATCAAGCCCTCACACTTGACGCATGTTCGTCTTGACGGTCGACCAGCGGAGCAGCCGCCGAGACATCGACCGCGTGGCGGACCTCCTCACCGAACTGCAGGATGTTCCGCTGGTACGGCCCTTCGATCGCACCGCGGGCGACGAGGTCCAGGCCGTCGCGGACGATCCCGCCCTCGTCGTCGATCTCGTCCTCGACCTCCTCCGGAGGGAACGCTGGAGTATCGGGGTGGGAATCGGCCCGGTGGAGACCCCGCTTCCCGAACAGACACGCGCCGGCCGCGGACCCGCCTTCGAACACGCCCGCACCGCCGTCGAACGCGCCAAGAACGCCCCTGGGCAGGTCGCGGCCGAAGGCGACGACGCCGAGGCCACCGCCGACGTCGACGCCGCGCTCACCCTGCTCGCCACCGTCGTCCTGCGCCGCACAGACCAGGGGCACGAGGCGGTCGACCTCGCTCGTCAGGGCCTGTCGCAGGCGCGGATCGCCGAGCGTCTCGGCATCAGCAAACAAGCGGTGTCCCAGCGCCTCGCCACCGCCGGGTGGCAGGCCGAACTGGCCGGACGCGAACTCGTGCGGCGACTCCTGGAAAGGGCCGACCGTTGACCGTCCTCTCACTGGTGTGCCTGGCCGTGGCTGCTCTCGGACCCGCACTCGCGCTGCGCCCGAGCATGCCGGTGTGGCCGGCCGCCTCGTTGAGCATTGCGGGTCTCGCCGGTTCAGCCCTCGCCGCCACCGCGACCACACCGGTTCAGGGAGTCGCGCTCGCGGCCACGCTGATTCTCACCGCCACGGCGGCGATCACCGGGGGCGGACCCGCGGTCCTCGTGGCGTTCCGGATCGCGCGCCGGCAACCCGATGCCGGTCCCGAGCCCACCCCTCCCCCGGGCCCGCTCCGCGGCGGACGCGTCATCGGCGTGCTCGAACGCGGAGCGGTCACCGCCTCGATCCTCGCCGGATGGCCTGAAGGGATCGCCGTCATCATGGCGGTGAAGGGTCTCGCCCGTTATCCCGAACTACGCGAACCGAACGCCTCCGAACAGTTCATCATCGGCACGTCCACCTCGGTGCTGTGGGCGGTCGCGGTGTGCGGAGTCGGGCAGGCGCTGATCACCTGACGCCGGGATCTCCACCGTCAGGTCTTCTTCAGCGCACTCCCCTTGTGCATCGCGACGTGATCGGTCTTGTCGCTCCGGATCTCGTACTGCGGCTCGTCCTCGCTGCACCGCCGCGTGCGCCCCTTGAACTCCACGTCCTCCGTGTGCTTCGCAATGATCACACCCTCGACGTATCCGGCTTCGGAGTTCCATCGGACATGGTCACCGACGGAGAAGTGGGTCGCCATGTCGTCGTCCTCCCGATCGGCTCGCTTCCTGTGGCAGTCGGATAACCGTCTCCCATCGGTCCTACACCCCAGGACGATCAGTCCGTCCGATGCTCCGCGGGATCCGCGGACCCCTCGGCGACGGCACGGAAACGTTCGAGGTCCTCCGGACGGAACTCGGGCCGGGCGACCACCGCGTCGACGAGCAGACGCAACTGGTGCTGCAAGGCCGGCACCGACCCGGTGCGCCCCTGCTCGGAGAGATGATCGATGAGCATGCGCAGCACCCGGGCGAGCGCCGTGGCCACGTGCAGCTGCGCCGAGCCGGCCTGCCGGATCTGTTTGAAGGCGTGCTCGATGTACTCGTCGGGCGACAGGATCCACGGACGCAGCAGAATCCGGCCGTCCGCACCCCCGATCGCCGGCACCGGACTGTCGGTGACCAGCAGGGTGCGCAGCAGACTGCCGAGCCGGAGCACCACCTCGGTGGCGGTCGTCGGGTCGTTGATCGCCTGGCTCAGTGCGCGCAGCGCGATGTCGACGAGTTGCCGCAGCGCGAAGTCCACGTCCTGTTGCATGGTGCGCGTATTCGAGATCTCCACGGCCGCCTCGAGCCGCCGCAGGACCACCGCCCGTTCCGGCTTCGGATGGATCCGCAGCAGCGGTTCCCCGCAGTGAATGTACGCGCCGGGACGCGTCTCCATCCGCACGACCGAACCCGGCGGTACCACGGCGAGAACGAGCTCGGCCGGCGCCTGGGTCACCCAGCCGTCGCGCCGGGCGTACACCGTCGCCCCCTCGGTGAAATCCGGCTCCGGCACCCGGTCGACGTGGATCTCGCCGCGCGAACTCCGGCTCGTGTTCGAGATGACCTTCTCGGCCTCCGAGGCGATGCTGCGCACCACCTCCCCGACCTGCAGACCGTGGGCCAGCCGGTTGAGATAGGCGATGATGAGCACCACGGTCGACACCGCGAGGACCACAGCGAGGGTGGTCGACAGTGTCGGGGCAGGTGCGGCGTCGTCCGCGCCGATGTGGCGCAGTGTCAGCACGCAGTAGACGAAGGTCGCCACCAGCACCCCGATCACCGTCTGGCTGGCCCGATCCCGGATGAAGGACCGCATCACCCGCGGCGAGAACTGGCTGCTGGCCAACTGCAGGCTCACGACGGTCAACGAGAAGACGACGCCGGCGGTGGTGATCGTGGCACCCGCCACGGTGCTCAGCAGCCAGATCGCGGCGTTGCTGTTCATCTTCATGCCCCACGCGAAGGGGCCGAAGGTCCGATCGATGTAGCCGCTCACCTCCGCGAGCACGGCTCCGGCGACGACGACCAGCGCGGGCAGCGCGAACAGACTCTCCCGGAATCGGTATACGCCCGCGGCGATCCGCAACTGCATCCACGGTCTCGGCAGAGCACTCATGTCGACCAAGCTAACCATCCGCAATCCGTACCGCGGGCACTCGCAGCGAGCTGTGGGCACACGCACCGGATGTCCCCTACGGCACGGTTACGGCAAGTCCATGAGATACTCGACGGACAATTGAACAGCCACCGAACCGCGGCGGGAGAGTCCCGCACACAGCGGGCGCCGAAGGAGCAACCTCCCCGGGAATCTCTCAGGCCCCCCAGACCGCCACGGCGAGGCTCCTCTGGAAAGCAACTCTTCCGGGTTCACCGAAGGTGTAAGCGGCTCCGTCCGCGAAAGCTCTCAGGTCCGATGACAGAGCGGGGAACGACAACACCCGCTGGTGCTCGTTTCGTGCACCCTGGACCCGAGGTAGACGTGTGACCGTTTCCCTGGGCGCGCCCCTGCGCGCCGATCATGCGCTGCTCGAGCAGCGCCCCGAAGTTGCACCGACCGAGTCGCGTGGCCCTGTTCTCCCTCCCTCCCCCGCCCCGAAGTCGCCGCCGCGTACGAACCGGCGACTCGGGATCGCCGCGATCGTGCTGTCCGCGACCGCGATGGGCGCCGCAGGATTGTTCGGCCGCAAGGCCACTCCCGAAGGCGCGGTGCTCGGTGAAGCACTCACGCTCGGGCGGATGGCGGTCGGAGCGATCGGCATGCTCGTCCTGATCGCGCTGTCCCGCCGCCTCGGACAGTTGCGCCGGACCCGCCTGTCCTGGTCGGTCGTCGGTGGCGGTGTGCTCCTCGGACTGTCCCTCGCGACCTATCTGTCCGCCACGGTGTTGACCGACCTGTCCCGTGCCGTGGTTCTCCATTACCTCGGCCCCGTCGTCGCGACGGCCCTCGCCCGGGTGTTCCTGAAGGAGAGGGTCGGTCGCCTCGACGCCCTGTCGATCGGCACGGCGTTCGCCGGCATGTTGCTCGCCGCCGGCCTGGTGGGCGGTGAATCGTCCGGGGGCGAGCACGAGACGCTGGGTACCGTGCTGGGCGCTGCCTCGGGAGTCTTCTACGGCGGGGCCCTGCTGTGCTACCGCTATCGCACCGACATGCCGTCCGACGTCCGGTCCCTGTGGAACTTCGTCTTCGGCGCCGTCGCGGCAGGTGGGATGGTCGCGGTGACCCGACCCGACATGTCGGGGATGACCGCGACGCACTGGTTGTGGGCCGGTGGGTTCTTCGTCGTCTGTGGTCTGTTCGCGCTGGGGCTGCTCGTCGTCGCAGGCAAGCACCTCCGCGCCGCGGAACTGTCCGGCCTGTCCTACCTCGAAGTCGTGGTCGCGCTGATGATCGGCATGGTCGCCTTCGGAGAGTCCGTGACCGCGCTCGCCGCCGCGGGCGCCGGTCTCATCGTGGTGGCGATGGCACTGCCGATGCTCGGCCGCCGATGACACTGCCGATGCTCGGCCGCCGATGACACTGCCGATGCTCGGCCGCCGATGACACTGCCGATGCTCGGCCGCCGATGACACTGCCGATGCTCGGCCGCCGATGACGAGTGGGAGGGCGCGCCGGTCGGCGCGCCCTCCCACTCGTGATCGGTTTCCGTTACTGCTGTTGCGGCGGCTCGGCCGGCTGCTCGGATGCGTCGTTCGTCATCCAGCGCTGCGCCGGCGGCGTTGCGGGCAACGCCGACTGTACTTCACCGGCACCCCTCTGCGTCCCCTCCGTGGCGAGACCCGTCCGAACTGCGGGGTCGACCGGCTTGCGCGCGACCGCCTCGGCTTCGGCGACGGCCTGGGCCACCTCGGGATCGCGCTTGGTCGCGAACCAGTCCTCGACCTCGGCACTGTCGTCCTCGGGCCGTTGCAGTTCCTCGTCGACAGGACTCGGCTCGAAGCGGAAGACGCCGTCCTCGCCGGGCGCGCCGAGCGTCCGCGCGAATCCTTCGAGCGCCTTGCCGAAGTCGCTCGGCACCACCCACATCTTGTTCGCATCGCCCTGGGCCATCTGCGGCAGGGTCTGCAGGTACTGGTAGGCGAGCAGCTCCGGAGTGGGCTTGCCGGCCTTGATCGCGGCGAAGACCTTCTCGATGGACTTCGCCTCGCCCTGGGCCTCGAGGTAGCGCGCCGCGCGATCACCCTGCGCGCGCAGGATCCGCGACTGCCGGTCGGCCTCGGCTTCGAGGATCGCGGCCTGCTTCGCACCCTCGGCGGAGAGGATGCGCGACTGCTTGTCGCCCTCGGCGGTCTTGATCGCGGATTCACGGTGACCCTCGGCCGTGAGGATCATCGCGCGCTTCTCGCGGTCGGCCTTCATCTGCTTCTCCATCGATTCCTGGATCGACGGCGGCGGATCGATGCTCTTGAGTTCGACCCGGGCGACACGCAGGCCCCATCGGCCGGTCGCTTCGTCGAGCACACCGCGGAGCTGACCGTTGATGGAGTCGCGGGAGGTGAGCGTCTCCTCGAGGGTCATTCCGCCGACGACGTTGCGGAGCGTGGTGACGGTGAGCTGCTCGACCGCGGCGATGTAGTTGCTGATCTCGTAGACCGCCGCCTGCGGGTTCGTCACCTGGAAGTACACGACCGTGTCGATGCTCAGCGTCAGGTTGTCCTGGGTGATGACCGGCTGCGGCGGGAACGAGACGACACGTTCGCGTAGATCGACCTTCGCGCGGATACGGTCGACGAAGGGCACCAGGAAGGTGAGCTGACCCGACGCCGTCCGGTAGTACCGGCCGAGACGTTCGATGACCGCGGCCTCCGCTTGCGGTACCAGCGATACCGATTTGGCCACGACCACCACGACCAGTGCCACCACTACGGCGAGCACGATCAGAGCTTCCATCCTCAGACACCCCTCCACACGACGGCAGTCGCGCCGTCTATCTGCATCACTGTCACTGTCGTTCCCGGCCCGTACACCTCGGTGGCGTCCAGCGGCCTGGCGGTCCACACCTCACCGTCGATCTTCACGCGCCCGGAATGCTCCCCCACCTGCTCGAGGACCAACGCGTGCTTGCCCGGGAGAGCGTCGATCCCGGTGGGCAGAGCGGGCGGCTGGGAGTACCGGCGCCTCAGCATCGGCCGGACACCGAGCAGCAGAACCAGCGAGGTCACGGCGAAAATCACCGCGTCGATCCAGACGGGCAGATCGGTCACCGCGGAGACACCGCCGGTGACGAGCGCTGCACCGCCGAGCATCAGCAGCGCGAAATCGCCCGTGAGCGCTTCGCCGGCCGCCAACGCCACTCCGGCGATCAACCAAATCAATGCGGCCACGATCACCATCGAACCACAAATCGGACATCCTGGCAGATGCCCTGGTGGAGGAAGCGGTCTTGGCCCCTCGTCCTCGAGGCTGCTTTCCGCAGGGAAGATCTCAGGTCGGTAATTCTATATTCTTCGTCTTTCCGTCCTGACCGGAATGTCACCCCGGCTTCATAAGTGGAGGCAACCGAAACACATCCTTTTGCCGTTGTGAAATCGGTGATACCGTCCCCGAACTACCGGCATCACCCCCGCGCGTTCACTCCTCGTGGGAGCTCGATCAGCTCGTCACGCGGTTCCACGCGGCCATCGACGACATCGAGGACCCGTACGAGCGCGCCGTCGAATGGATCGTCGAAGCGGTCCGCACCGTTCGTTACCACCCGGTCGCACGACGATTCGTCGACAACGAAGCCGCCCTCCCCCTCCACCGACAGCTGATGTCCGCATCCGTTCCCCAGGCTTCGCACCCGAGGAGTCCGGCAATGGAAGTCACTCCCGCACAGCGCGTTCGCGCAAACATCGAGGACGATGTACCCTTCGCCGACCGCACCTTCGTCCGGTCGCCGGCAGACCGCCGCATCCGGCCGATGTTCCTGTTCCGGGCGCTGTCGCTCCAGGGCACCCACCCCACCGTCATGGTTGCGCTCGGTCAGCCCTCGTCGGGTTCGGTGACGAAGTCGACGAGGCGCTCCACGGCGCCGATGAGGTGCGATTCGAGATCGCGGAAGGAGTTCACGGCGTTGTAGACGCGCCGCCAGCCGTCCTGCGGCGTGCCCCAGCCGAGTTCACGGCAGACGCCGGTCTTCCAGTCCTGTCCGCGCGGAATGGAGGGCCAGGTGTCGATGCCCACGGCCTTCGGTTTCACGGCCTGCCATACGTCGATGTAGGGATGGCCGGTGACCATCACGTGCGGACCGAGATTCGCGGTGAGACGCTCCTCCTTGGACCCGGTGACGAGGTGGTCGGCGAGCACACCGACGCGCCGGCCCGGGCCGGGTTCGAACTCGGCCAGCCTGGCGCCGAGATTGTCGAGGCCCTCGAGTTGTTCGACGACCACGCCTTCGACCCGCAGGTCGTGCCCCCATACCCGTTCGACGAGGGCGGCGTCGTGCACGCCCTCCACCCAGATCCGGCTTCCCCGCGCCACGCGTGCGCGCAAACCCTCCACCCGGGTGGATCCCGAGGCGGATCTCGTCGGTGCGGAGGCGGGACGGATCTTCGGTTTGACGAGGGTGACGGGTGCTCCGTCGACCAGGAAGGCCGCGGGGCGCATCGCGAACAGACGGGTGCGTCCCTGCGCGTCCTCGAGCCGCACGAAGTCGCCGTCGTGGGTCTTCTCGATTCCCACGATCGCGCCGCACCAGCCGGATGCGGCGTCCTCGACGACGACGCCGCGCTCCGCTGCGAGTTCGGGAACGGCCTTCTTCTTGGTGCGGGCGTGACCGGCGTAGATGTCGCCGCCGTAGATATCGCGTGGGCTCACGCCAGTCCACCCTAGGACATTGCGCGGGACCGCTCGCGCTGCCACGCCGGACCGCCGTGCGCGGTCGCCGTATGCTTTCGGGGTGAGTTCTCCGAGCCTGACGCTGACCGTGTGGGCGGGGTCGTGGCTGTCCGGTCACGCCTCCCCCGACGATGTGATCGATGCGCTGCACGAGTGGGCGCCGATGCATCTCGTGGGTGCCCACGATGCGGCGACGGCCTCCGCGGCGGATCTGCCCGACAAGGGTGTCGCCGACGGTGCCGCCCTGCTGCTCACCCTGATCCGCCGCGTCGATTCCGCCGCCGGCGCCGGTCTGCATCTCGTCCTTCCCGCCCCGGGCGACGTCCGCGCGTTGCCTGCCGGTACGGCGTTCGCCTCCGCGGCGCTGGCTGCCGGTGAAGGCGTCGTCGTGGGAGCGCCCGGAACCCCGGGGCTGGGTCTGGTACCCGTGATCGAGGGTCCGGACGTCCTACGGTGGAACGTCTTCACGCTGCCGGCGGTACCCGAGATCGCGGTCGACGGTGGTCTCGGTGCGGCCGAGTTCGCGATCCGCGAGGCGGTTCGTGATGCCGCCTCCGCGTTGAGCGGAATCCCGACGGTGGGCACCGACGGGCGCCGCACCGATCCGCGGACGGAGATCGCCGAGAAGGTCGCCGAACTCGCGCGGCACCGCTATCCCCCGTCACTGCCCGCACGTGCCGTGCGCGTCCTCGACACCGCAGACCAGGTCGCGGCGATCCTCACCGTGGCCGGTCGCGGAGGAGGTCTGCGGGCCGGTTCGGTGTCCGCCGCCACCGGCCGCGAGGGCGCGCTGCAGCCGCTGTGGGCCGCGGTCCGCGAGGCCCGCACCGGTGCGGTCGCGGCGGCTCTGCGGGCCGAGCACCATCACTGACCGCGGCCGACAGTGCGCGTCGACTCCAGTGCGCGTCAACTCCGTTGCGCGGTGACCAACAGGTACTCCCAATTCATCGCTCCCCCACCGAGATCGTGACGTTGGGCGAGTTCGAGCAGGTCGAGATCGAGAGCCGCGACCCGATCGTGGTCGTCCGCGATGTTGCGGTACACCGCGATGTTGGGGCCGTAGGCGGACTTGAAGAACTCGCGGAAGTCCTCCCCGGTCGCGAAGCGTTCGACGCGCAGGTTCTCGGTGCGTGCCTGCAGGTCGGTGACACGGTCGCCGATCAGCTCGCGCACGTGCACCTCGTCGCCCCACAGCGGCGGCGGCTGTGCACCCGGCGGGGGCGGTGGCGCATACGGTTTCATCGTCGCGAACATCTGCCCGATGAAGCCGGTGGGGGTCCAGCTCAGTAGCCCGATACGTCCGCCCGGGCGGGTCACCCGGAGCAGTTCGTCGGCCGCGGCCCGGTGGTGGGGCGCGAACATCACTCCCACGCAAGAGATCACGGCATCGAAGCTCGCATCGTCGAACGGGAGCGCTTCGGCATCGGCTTCCTGCCAGTCGAGCGTCGCACCTGCCGCTTCGGCGTCACGGCGGCCGACTTCGAACAGTTCCGGGGTCAGGTCGGTCGCGAGCACCGTCGCACCGGTGAGGGCGGCGGGGATCGACGCATTGCCCGATCCGGCGGCGATGTCCAGGACACGGTCGCCCGGACCGATTCCGGTCGCGGCCACGAGAGCGGGGCCGAGTTCGGCGATGACCTCGGTCGCCACCGCTGGATAGTTGCCGAGTGCCCACATCGCCCGGTGCTTGGCCTTCAGGGCGAGATCGGCGTCGTGTGTCGTGGAGATGTCGGTCATCAGAGGATTCCTCCTGTCGAGGGACCCGGCTTCGGCACCGTCTCGGAAGCGGCCCGGGTCACAAATCGACTGTAGGAACGCGGACGCGGTGTCCTCCAGTACACAATCTGTACTGCACCGCCGCTCATCCGTGCTGGTCGCGGCGGTCCGACCGGCCTACGATCCGATCATGGGCCCGCCCTACCACCAGTTCTGTCCCGTCGCCAAGGCGATGGAGTTGTTCGACGAGAGGTGGACGCTGCTCGTGGTGCGCGAACTCGTGCTCGGCAGCGAACGGTTCAACGACCTCCGACGCGGCCTGCCCCGCATGTCGCCGACGCTGTTGTCGAAGCGGATGCACCAGCTCACAGCGGCGGGCATCGTGCAGCGCCTCGAGGACGGAAACGACGTCCGATACGTGCTCACCCCGGCGGGACGCGATCTCGAGACCGTCGTCGACGCACTCGGTGCGTGGGGCACGCGGTGGACCGGGAAACTCGGCGAGGTCGACCTCGATCCGCGACTGCTGATGTGGGACATGCACCGGCACGTCGACCATGCGGCCCTGCCGGAATCCCGGGTGGTCGTGGAGTTCGTCTTCCCGACGGTCACTCACGCGTCGCGCCGGTGGTGGATGGTCATCACGCCGCACGACGTCGACGTGTGCGACGAGGACCCGGGATTCGAGGTCTCGATCCGGGTGACGACGGGACTGCGGGAGCTGACCGAGATCTGGCGTGGCGAAGCGACCTGGCCGGACGCGTTGCGCTCGGGTGCCGTATTCGTCGACGGTCCGAGCGCCCTGCGCCGGTCGCTGCCCCGCTGGTTCGACTCCCCTCTGGCCTCACCGGCCGGGCACTCCGCCCGGTGAGGCTCGGAGGCATCTATCCGTTCGCGGCGGGCCGGGACGGGCGTTTCGGCGGCTCACAGCACCCGACGGCGCACAGGCTCCCGTTGCACGCGGACCCGAGCAGCGGTTCGGTGCCGCAGCGACGGGCGGTGACCCCCTCCCGCTGTTCCTCGACGAGCTCGCGGACGAGTTGCGCGAAGCGCGGGTCGGTTCCGGCCGTCGCCGCACGAGAGAAGCCCATGCCCAGCTCAGCGGCCCGATCGCGAGCCTCGGTATCGAGATCCCACACGACCTCGAGATGATCGGAGACGAACCCGACCGGCACGACCACGACGGCTCGGACTCCCCGTTCGTGCAGCGCATCGATGTGGCCGACGATGTCGGGTTCGAGCCACGGCACCTGCGGCGGACCGGACCGCGACTGCCACACCAGGTCGTAGTCGCCCTCGCCGAGCGCCTCGGCCACCAACCGCGCCGCTTCGGCGACCTGCCGGCTGTAGAGACGGCCGCCCTCCTCCGGCGGACCACCGGTCGCGTCGAAGGAGGTCGGAACGGAGTGCGCGGTGAACACCACGCGCGCGGAATCGCGCACGTCGTCGGCGAGTTCGACGCGGGCCGCGCGCACGGCGTCGGTGACGGCATCGAGGAACAGCGGGTGGTCGTAGAAGTGCCGCAGCTTCGTCAGCTGCGGGGCGTCCTCGACGGCGTCCCGCGCCCGCGCGATGTCCTCGTGGTACTGCCGGCAACCCGAGTAGCCGCCCCAGGCGGAGGTCGCGAACACCAGGGCGTTACGGATCCCTTCGTCGCGCATCCGCGCGACGGTGTCCTCGACCATGGGATGCCAGTTGCGGTTGCCGAAATAGATCGGCAGATCGATACCGTGCACGTCGAACTCGGCGCGGACGGCGTCGATGATCGCCCGGTTCAAGGCGTTGATCGGCGAGACACCCCCGAAGTGCAGATAGTGCTGCGCGACCTCGTCGAGTCGTTCCGGCGGGATCCCTCGTCCGCGGGTGACGTTCTCGAGGAACGGTCGCACGTCGTCGGGTCCTTCCGGTCCGCCGAACGACAGCAGCATCAGCGCGTCGTACGCCCCGGGGGTGTTCGTCATGGGAGTGCCTTCCGTCGTACGGTCAGCTGCCGAAGCCGACCTGGGAGTGGAAACCACCGTCGACGTAGACGATGGATCCCGTTGTCCCGGGTAGCCAGTCGGACAGCACCGCACACACGGTCTTCGCCACGGGCGTCGGATCGTCGACGTCCCAGCCGATCGGGGACGCCGCCGACCAACCCTCGTTCAGACGGTTCATCTCCGCGCCCGGGCCGGTCGCGTCGCCCGCGATGGCCTTGGCCGCGAGCGTCTTGATCGGGCCGGCGGCGACGAGGTTCGAACGGATACCGCGCGGGCCGACTTCCTTGGCCACGTAGCGGTTCACCGACTCGAGCGTCGCCTTGGAGACACCCATCCAGTTGTAGAACGGCACGGCCCGGGACGGGTCGAAGTCCATTCCGACGATCGAACCGCCCTCGTTCATGACGGGTAGGACGGCCTTGGCGAGCGCGCCGTAGGAGTAGGCCGACACCTCGAGCGCCACCGCGACGTCCGTCCAGGGCGCGTCGAGGAACGGGCTGCCCAGGCAGGACCGGGGTGCGAAACCGATGGAGTGGACGACACCGTCGATCCCCTCCGGTGCGAGTTCGCGGATCTTGTCGGCGAGACCGTCGAGATCCTCCTGGTTCTGCACGTCGAGGCAGATCGCCGGCGGCACCGGCTGCGGGAGACGCTGCGCGATCCGGTCGATCAACCGGAGTCGCTCGAAGCCGGTGATGATCACCTTCGCGCCCTGTTCCTGCGCGGCCTTCGCGGTGTGAAAGGCGATCGAGGCATCGGTGATGATGCCGGTGACGAGAATGGTCTTGCCCTCGAGCAGTCCGCCCATGAGTGTGTCGGTCCTCCAGTGAGATTCGGATGTGGTCGCGTGACCGTCAGTGGCCCATGCCCATGCCGCCGTCGACCGGGATCACGGCGCCGGAGACGTAGGCGGAGTCGTCGGAGGCCAGGAAGCTGACGACGGCTGCGACGTCCTCGGGCTTGCCGAGTCGCTGCAGCGGGATGAACTTCTTCGCCGTGTCGCGCAGGTCGTCTGACAGATCCGCAGTCATGTCGGTCTCGATGAAACCGGGAGCGACGACGTTGGCCGTGATCGATCGCGAACCGAGTTCGCGGGTGACCGAACGGGCGAGCCCGATGACACCGGCCTTCGAGGACGCGTAGTTGATCTGACCGGCCTGACCGGCGAGGCCGACCACGGAGCCGAGGAAGATCATGCGGCCCCAACGGGCACGGAGCATCGCACGGTTGGCGCGCTTGGCGCACCGGAAGGCGCCGGTGAGGTTCGCGTCGATCACCGAGCTGAACTGGTCCTCGGTCATGCGCATCAGCAGGGTGTCGTCGGTGATGCCCGCATTCGCGACGAGCACCTCGACGGGACCCTGATGCTCCTCGACCTCCTTGAACGCGGCGTCGACCGAGTCGGCGTCGGTGACGTCGCACCGCACACCGAACAGGTCGTCGGGCGCGCCCGAACCGCGGTGGGTCACGGCGACCCTGTGGCCGTCCGCCTGCAGGCGACGGGCGACGGCGAGGCCGATCCCGCGGTTTCCACCGGTGACGAGGACGGATCGGGGGGTGGCACCCGCGCGCGTGGACGCTGCGGCACTATCTGCGTCAGTCATGCATTCCAACCTATCTGGTGGCCTGGCCGGGACGGAAAACGCTCCGTGAGCGTGCACAAGGTGGATCAGGGCAACCGCTGGCGCAACACCATCGCCGCGCCGAGCCCCGCGATCACCGAGAACGCTCCGAGCATGAGCCACGGACGGCTGGCGTCGCCGCGGGTCGTCTCGAAGCCGATCTGCTCCTCGAGCGTGTTGTAGGCGTCCTCGAGTTCTTCGAGGCTTGCCGCCGTGAAGAAGCTCCCGCCCGAGAGATTCGCGATCTCCTTGAGCGACGGATCGTCGACGGGCACGGGGATCCGATCATCCTCGATGGTGACGGTGCCCGTCTGGGTGCCGAACGAGATGGTCGAGACCGGGATTCCCTTCTCCGCCGCCTGCCGCGCCGCGGTGAAGCCCCCGCGGGGATCGTCGGGACTCTCGGGGACGGTCTGTTTGCCGTCGGACAGCAGCACGATCCGCGCGGGCGGCGCCTGGTCGCTACCGCCGAGCACGGCGGCGAGCGTGTCGATCGACTGCATCGCTGTGAAGATCGCCTCGCCGGTCGCAGTGCGCTCGCTGAGCTGCAGGTTGTCGATCGCGGACTTGCTCGCCTCCCGGTTGATGGTCGGCGAGACCAGGACCGAGGCGGTACCCGAGAACGCGACGAGACCGAGGTTGATGCCGGGCGTCAGGTCGTCGGCGAACTGCTTGGCCGCCTCCTGTGCGGCGGCGAGTCGTGTGGGCGCGACGTCCGTGGCCTCCATCGACAACGACACGTCGATGACAAGCACGACCGTGGCCCGGTTGCGCGGCACCCGCTGTTCGGCGGTCGGGCCGGCGAGCGCCACGGTGAGGAAGACGAGCCCGACGAGCAACAGTGCGACGGGAATGTGCCGAGCGCGTCCCGGGCGGGCGGGCGCGACCTTCTCGAGCAGCTCGAGATTGGTGAAGCGCAGCGTGTTCGTCTGGCGCCGGCGCTGGACCAGCACGTATGCGCCGCCGAGGGCGGCGACGACGAACAACAGCAGCAGCCACCACGGTGAAGTGAAACCGGACAGGCTCATCGTCCCCCCTGCCGTGCGGGTGCGCCGAAGCTGTGCCGCCGGGCCGCGACGAATCGGACGACATCGCCGATCCAGTCGCGGTCGGTGCGCAACGTCAGCACCGGTGCACCTGAACTACGCAGCGCCTGGTGCACGGCCGCGCGATGCTCGACGGCGGCCTGCGCATAGTCGGCCCGCAGTTCGGGAGTAGTCGTGAATTCACGGGTGCGGCCCGTTTCCGGGTCGTGCAGCACCACGTCGCCCAGATCGGGCAGTTCGAGGTCGCGGCGATCGACGATCTCGACAGCGAGCAGTTCGTGCCGGCCGGACAGTGCCCGCAGGGAACGCTCCCAGTCGAGAGGGCCGAGGAAATCGCTCACCACGACCGCCAGACCGCGGCGGCGCTGGGGACGTCGCAGCGACTCGACGAGCCCCTGGAGATCACCGCGGGTCCCGTCGGGTGCGTGCGGGGTTGTCGCGACGGTACGCAACAACGATTGGGCGTGCAGCCGCCCACCACGCGCGGGGACGCGGGCCGTCTCGTTGCCGGTGGAGATCACCGCGCCGATCCGATTCCCGCTGCCGGTGGTCAGATGCGCGAGCGCGGCCACCGCTGCGATCGCCAGGTCGCGCTTCTCACACATGCCGGTACCGAAGTCCAGGCTGGCCGAGAGGTCGACCGCGAGCCACGTCTCGAGTTCCCGGTCGGCGACGGTCTGCCGCACGTGCGGGTGCGTCGTGCGCGCGGTGACCGACCAGTCCATCTGCCGCACGTCGTCACCCGGCTGGTACTCGCGGGCGTCCCCCGGCTCGGAACCGGGGCCCGGGATCAGACCGAGATGGTCGCCGTGCAGGACGCCGTCGAGACGGCGCCGCACGGTGAGCTCGAGGGTGCGGAGCGCGGCGGTGAGCGCGGGATCGCGCAATTCACCGGTCCGGAACCGCGGTGGCGACCCGTCGTGAGGACGTGTGCTCACCGCGCGCCCGCACCTCCCTGCGGATCAGGTGCACCGATGGGCGCCTGCTGACCGGCAGCGGCCCGCGGATCGGCAGGCGCCGGGCCGGGGGTCGCGGTCGGCACGGGTGCGTTCGCCTGGGGCGCGACCTGCGGAAGACCCACGGTCTGCAGGATTCGGGTGATGATCTGGTCCGGGGAGACGTCGTCCGCGAGCGCGTCGTAGGACAGCACCAGGCGGTGGCGGAGCACATCGGGGATGACGTCGACGATGTCCTGCGGCACCACGTAGTCGCGACCGCGCACGAGCGCCAGGGCACGCGCCGAGGAGATGATGCCGAGCGTCGCGCGGGGCGAGGCGCCGTAGGCGATCCAGCCCTGCACGTCGTGCAGGCCGAGCTCGGCGGGCCGACGCGTCGCGAAGATGACCCTCACCACGTAGTCGACGAGCGCGTGGTGCACGAACACACGGCCGGCGATCTTCTGCAGGCGCAGGAGCTGCTCGTTGTCGAGCACCTGCTTCGGCTCGGGAGCGGCGACACCCATCCGGTAGACGATCTCGCGTTCCTCCTCCACCGACGGATAGTCGACGAGGACCTTGAACAGGAAACGGTCGCGCTGCGCTTCCGGCAGCGGATAAACGCCCTCGTTCTCGATAGGGTTCTGCGTCGCCATCACGAGGAACGGCTCGGGCATCGGGAAGGTCTTGCCACCGATCGTGACGTGGCGTTCGGCCATCACCTCGAGCAGCGCCGACTGCACCTTCGCCGGGGCGCGGTTGATCTCGTCGGCGAGCACGAAGTTCGCAACGACCGGTCCGAGTTCTGTGTCGAACTCCTCGCGTCCCTGCCGGTAGATGCGGGTACCGACGAGGTCCGTCGGCACGAGGTCGGGAGTGAACTGCACGCGGGAGAACGACCCACCGACGACCTTCGCGAAGGTTTCGACGGCCAGCGTCTTCGCGACACCGGGAACGCCTTCGAGCAGCACGTGCCCGCGCGCGAGCACACCGACCAGCATCCGCTCGACCAGCAGGTCCTGGCCGACGATCACGCGCTTGACCTCGTAGATGGCCCGTTCGAGGAGACGGACGTCGTCGGCGGGGTCGTACGCCTTCGCAGGAGCGTCGCCGGGTTTCCGCATGTTCGCGCCGGACACCTGCGGAGCCGGACCGTTCGCACCGGCCGCCTTCGGCGCCGGCGCGGCACCCGCCGCAGCCTGGTTGTTCTTGCGTCCGTCGTTACCGCCCTGGTCGCCCGGCGTCGCCGAACCGGACGTCCCACCCTCGCGTGAGGTCACCAACAATCCACCGCTTTCGCCTACGTCGCTCCGCTGGAAACACCTGCTGCACCACTATTGCAGGTGCCGGCTCGGTGTGTCGTCGCCCCTGCACCGACCGGGAGACGGCACCCGGAAACGACCGGATGGCACCCGCCCTCGGTGGTACGAGGGCCGCGGCAAACCTCGCCCTCACGACACCATGCGCACCACGTACGGTGTCATGCCGCCCCAGCGTACCGGCGAGATCTTCACGAACGATCCCGACTGCGGCGCCTCGAGCATCTGCCCGTCGCCGAGATACAGCGCGACGTGCTGGCTGGCGTTGGGCCCGTAGAAAATCATGTCGCCCCGTCTCATCTGCGACGACGGAACCTGGGTACCGGCCGTGTACTGGTAGCCGGTGTAGTGCGGGAGCGAGATGCCGATGCCCGCGAACGCGTAGATCATCAGTCCGGAGCAGTCGAAGCCGACCTTGGCGTAGTCGCCGTGGACATCGGCGACGCCGCCGTCGCGGATACCGCGGGTCGGGCCGTTCTCGTTGCCACCACCCCACGCGTACGGGACGCCGATCTGGGACATCGCACGGTCGATGACGATCTCCACCGCAGCGGGACCGGTGACGGACGGACGCGACGGGGTCCCGGGCGTCGAATTCGGTGTGGAGGGGCGGGAACCCGATCCCCCGGTCCCCGATCCGGGGGTCTCCACGACGGGGTCGCCCGGATCCGGGTTCTCCCAGTCGATCCCACCGTCGTCGCCGCTGTCCTCGTCTTCGTCCTCGTCGGGGATCGTGCCGCTGTCGGTGCCATCCGGGACGGATCCACCGTCGGTACCGTCTGGGACCGTGGCGTCGTCGGTGTAGTCCGGTGCAGCCGTGTCGGTGCCACTCGTATCGGTGCCACTCGTATCGGTGTCACTGCCCTCCGGCGCTCCGGATTCGGTGGTGACCTCACCCGGTGAGGCGACGTCGCTCTCGCCGGTCGACGGAGACTCCTCGATCAGCGTGTGGGGGCGACGGCCGTTGGCGAGTTCCGCCGCACGTTCCCGGGCTGCGGCGTCGGCGGCGACACGCTCGGCTGCCGCGGCTGCCGCGACCCGTGCCTCCTCGGCGGCCGCCGCGGCAGCTGCTTCCTCGGCTGCGCGGCGACGGTCCCAGTCCTGGTACTGCGCGCGTTGCCCTTCCAGGCCCGCAACGTTCACGCGGGCCCGGTCGAGTTCGCTCTGCGCGTTCGCACGTTCCTGCTCGATGCGCGACTTCTCCGCGGCCTGCCGACCGAGTTCCGCTCGCGCGACGGCAATCGCGGCCTCGGCCTCGGCCCTGCGCTGCTCGGCGGCTTCCGCCGCCGCGTCGGCCTCGAGCTTGGCCGCGCGTGCCCGCGAGTGGGAGTTGGCCTCCTGGGCCCGGGCGCGCTGGAGCGCATCGAGCACCGCGGCGCGCCCGGCGGATAGCAACCGCATGACCTGGGCGCGGTCGAGCAGATCGTCGGGACCGTCGACGTCGAGGAAGGCCGCGAGGGAGACCGAGTTGGCGCCACGGGTGTAGCTGTCGCGGACGAACGCGTCGAAGTTCTTCTGGGCAGCGAAGATCCGGTCGGCGGCGTCGTCGAGTGCGCGGCGGGAATCCACGACCACCCGTTCGGCGAGATCCGCTGCGTCGCGCGCGCTCTGGAGATCGACGAGGGCGCGGTTGACGTCCTCGCGGCGGATGGCGACGTGCGCGTCGAGCTCGGCGAGCTGCTGATCCGCGCCGGCGATCCGGACGATCAGCTGCCCCACCCGGTCGATGTTGGCCGCGACGGCCGCACCAGCGCGGTCGATCTCGGCGTCCGAAGGGTTCGGCGGCGGGGGCGGTGCGGCGGACGCCGTCGTGGTCACGGTAAGGAGCACGGCTGTGACCAACCCCAAACCGGCGAGGAGCGTGCCGGTGCGCGTCCGCGGGGTGCGACCGGGCGTCGGACCGTCGGGTCGACGGCCTGCAGTGAGCGTCGTGGCGGTGCCGTCCGGCCCCGACCGTCGCGGAATCCCTCCGTGGATACCGAACCGTCTCACTTGCATCTCCCTCGGTCGCACCTGGTGGCCGAGACTTCCGGCCGGACGACCCGAGGAAGGCACGCAGCATCCGCTCGCCGTGGGTGCCCCACGGCTCACACGCTGCAGTCGTACACCGGCTGCGGACAGCGTCCCCACGAGCCGGGTTGTGACACACCTTCCCCAAGAGCGTCATGAAAACCGTACGACACCTCAGGGGTATGTCGCATGACAGTCAGGAAGATCGGCCGGAAGAACTCCGAAAGAACACGGTGCGGACACCGAGGAACACCGTGAGGACACCGAACGATCTTCCCTGCCGGATTCCGTCACGGTCGGGGCGAGGACAACCCGGAGACGATCTCCGCGGTGACGGAAAGAGACCTCAGACGTCCTTGGCCGATGACGATCCGTTACCTCCGGCAACGGTCGCGTCACCGTCCGCGCGGCGGCGTTTGGCGAGCCAGGTCGCGCCGGCCGCAAGGGCGACCACTGCGACGATCAGCAGCGTCATCAGCGTCCAGGGCGGTGACGGCTCGAGCACCGAGTCGACGAAGTTGCGTGTGGAGACCACCGGATCGCCGGTGTAGGTGCGATCCTGGGCGGCCTCGAGAGTGACGCGGTCGAGATCCTCGCTGAATGTCCCGACCCATCCCGGACTGAGGACCAGCACCGTTCCGCCGTCCTCGGCGCCGACCTCCGTCGCGAGGTCGCGCAGCTGCGAATCCATACGGGGGTCCCGGTCGAGCACGACCACGCTGAGGTCGATCCCGTTCTCCTGCGCGCGCTGCACCTCGGCGACGAGGTCGTCGACGTACTGCGAGGGCGCCGCCACCTGGTCGTCGGCGAGATCGGCGAGCACTTTTTCGACCGAGACCCCGGCGGGAAGATCCGTGAGCGCAGGGCCCGGTATACGAAGCAGTGGCGCAGACATCTCTCTCCGGTGGTGCTGGGGCAGAAGCCGGGCGATACGGCGATCCGGCCGTGCGGAGACGACACGAAGAGCCACACCCGTGGGCAAGGGAGAACATTACGCGATCGCGCGACGGCGGCTCGAAGCACTCGTCGCGAGCAGGACCGATGCCGGCGGGACGCTTCGTCGACACGACGGACCCGACTTCGGTTCAATACAGGACAAGCGTACTGTTAGAATCGAGGGCGAGACGCCACGACTACTGCATCCGGGCCACGGGCCGCGGGCGGACGTCGTGTGCCTCGCTTCAGCCGTCGACACAGCCCCGTCGGCGGCCAGCCGAAACGACGAGTGGAGCTGACGTGAGCACCAGTAGTGATTCGTTCGGCGCCAAGGGTTCGCTGCAGGTCGGAGACAACTCCTACGAGATCTTCCGCCTGTCGGCCGTCCCCGGCACCGAGAAACTTCCTTACTCTTTGAAGGTCCTGGCCGAGAACCTGCTGCGCACCGAGGACGGTGCCAACATCACGGCCGATCACATCCGGGCCATCGCCAACTGGGATCCCTCCGCCGACCCGAGCATCGAGATCCAGTTCACGCCCGCACGCGTGATCATGCAGGACTTCACGGGCGTCCCCTGTGTCGTCGACCTCGCCACCATGCGTGAGGCCGTGACCACCCTGGGCGGCGACCCGAACAAGGTCAACCCCCTCTCCCCCGCCGACATGGTCATCGACCACTCGGTGATCCTCGACTACTTCGGTCGCGCCGACGCCCTCGAGCGCAACGTCGACCTCGAGTACGAGCGCAACGGCGAGCGCTACCAGTTCCTGCGCTGGGGCCAGGGCGCCTTCGACGACTTCCGCGTCGTCCCCCCGGGCATGGGCATCGTCCACCAGGTCAACATCGAGTACCTCGCCCCGACCGTCATGGTCCGCAACGGGCAGGCCTACCCCGACACCTGCGTCGGCACCGACTCGCACACGACGATGGTCAACGGCCTCGGCGTGCTCGGCTGGGGCGTCGGCGGCATCGAGGCCGAGGCCGCGATGCTCGGCCAGCCGGTCTCCATGCTCATCCCGCGCGTGGTCGGCTTCAAGCTCACCGGTGAGATCCAGCCCGGCGTGACCGCGACCGACGTCGTGCTCACCGTCACCGACATGCTGCGCAAGCACGGCGTCGTCGGCAAGTTCGTCGAGTTCTACGGCGCCGGCGTGGCCGAGGTCCCCCTCGCCAACCGCGCGACCCTCGGCAACATGAGCCCCGAGTTCGGTTCGACCGCAGCGATCTTCCCGATCGACGGCGAGACCATCAACTACCTGCGCCTGACCGGCCGCAGCGACGAGCAGCTCGCTCTCGTCGAGGCGTACGCCAAGGAGCAGGGCCTGTGGCACGATCCGAGCCGCGAGCCCGAGTTCTCCGAGTACCTGGAGCTGGACCTGTCGACGGTCGTCCCGTCGATCGCCGGCCCGAAGCGCCCGCAGGACCGCATCCTGCTGTCGGAGTCGAAGGCAGCCTTCCGCCGCGACATCCACAACTACGTGGAAGGGCACGAGGCGACCCCGCACTCCAAGCTCGACGACGCGCTCGACGACACCTTCCCTGCGTCCGACCCGATCAAGCCCACCGCGAACGGCGACGCTCCGCTCGTTCCCCACGGCGATACTTCCGGCCGCCCCTCCAAGCGGGTCAAGGTCGTTTCCGAGGAGCGCGGCGAGTTCGTCCTCGACCACGGTGCCGTGGTGGTCGCAGGTATCACCTCCTGCACCAACACCTCCAACCCGTCGGTCATGCTCGGCGCCGCGCTGCTCGCCCGCAACGCGGTCGAGAAGGGTCTGGCCTCCAAGCCGTGGGTCAAGACCAACATGGCTCCGGGTTCGCAGGTCGTCAACGACTACTACGAGAAGGCCGGCCTGTGGCCGTACCTCGAGAAGCTCGGCTTCTACCTCGGTGGCTTCGGTTGCACCACGTGCATCGGTAACACCGGCCCGCTGCCCGAGGAGATCTCGAAGGCCGTCAACGACAACGACCTCTCGGTCACCGCGGTGCTCTCCGGCAACCGCAACTTCGAGGGTCGTATCTCCCCCGACGTGAAGATGAACTACCTGGCCTCGCCGCCGCTGGTCATCGCGTACGCACTCGCGGGCACGATGGACTTCGACTTCGAGACCGACGCGCTGGGCAAGGACAAGGACGGCAACGACGTCTTCCTGAAGGACATCTGGCCTTCCGCCCAGGAGATCGACGACACCATCAAGTCGGCGATCAACCAGGACATGTTCCGCAAGTCCTACGCCGACGTCTTCAAGGGCGACGAGCGCTGGCAGAACCTCGAGACCCCCGAGGGCGACACCTTCGCATGGGACGAGGATTCGACGTACGTCCGCAAGGCCCCGTACTTCGAGGGCATGACGATGGAGCCGGACGCGGTCAGCGACATCAAGGGCGCTCGCGTCCTCGCGCTGCTCGGCGACTCGGTCACCACCGACCACATCAGCCCGGCCGGTCCGATCAAGCCGGGTACCCCGGCCGCGCAGTACCTCGACGCCCACGGTGTCGAGCGCAAGGACTACAACTCGCTCGGCTCGCGTCGTGGCAACCACGAGGTCATGGTCCGCGGCACCTTCGCGAACATCCGTCTGCAGAACCAGCTGCTCGACGGTGTTTCCGGTGGTTACACCCGCGACTTCACCCAGGACGGTGCTCCGCAGGCGTTCATCTACGACGCCTCGCAGAACTACCAGAAGGCCGGCATCCCGCTGGTCGTCCTCGGTGGCAAGGAGTACGGTTCCGGCTCCTCGCGTGACTGGGCCGCCAAGGGCACCCGCCTGCTCGGCGTCAAGGCCGTCATCACCGAGTCCTTCGAGCGCATCCACCGCTCGAACCTCATCGGCATGGGCGTCATCCCGCTGCAGTTCCCGGCGGGCGAGTCGGCCGCGTCACTGGGCCTGACCGGCACCGAGGTCTTCGACATAGAGGGCATCGAGAAGCTCAACGAGGGCGTCACGCCGAAGACCGTCAAGGTCACGGCGACCAAGGACAACGGCGAGAAGGTCACCTTCGACGCTGTCGTCCGCATCGACACTCCCGGTGAGGCGGACTACTACCGCAACGGCGGCATCCTGCAGTACGTGCTGCGGAACATGATCCGCGGCTGAGAGCAGTGCTCGTGACCCGATCGGTCACATCTGTGTGAAGCGGCGGGCCCGGGGCGAGACTCGTCTCGGGCCCGCCGTCTCCCTCGAGCCGAAAGGAAGTGGCGCGTGCCCAAGGTCAGTGAGGACCATCTCGCCGCGCGGCGCAGGCAGATCCTCGACGGTGCCCGTCGCTGCTTCGCCGAATACGGTTACGACGGCGCGACCGTGCGACTGCTCGAAGATGCCACGGGTCTGTCCCGTGGCGCGATCTTCCACCATTTCAAGGACAAGGACGGACTGTTCCTCGCCCTCGCCCAGGAGGATGCGAGACGGATGGCCGACGTCGCGGCCAACGAGGGTCTCGTGCAGGTCATGCGCGACATGCTGTCCTCCCCCGACCAGTTCGACTGGCTCGGGACGCGGCTCGAGATCACGCGCCGTCTCCGCACCGACCCCGAGTTCGCGAGGGCGTGGACGCAGCATTCGGCCGAACTCACCGAGGCCACCGTCGGACGCCTCGAACGGCAGCGGGAAGCGGGCCGGCTGCGCGACGACGTGCCGACGGAAGTCGTCCTGGGTTATCTAGACCTCGTGCTCGACGGACTCGTCGCCCGCCTCGCTTCTGGGCACACCGAACAGGACCTCGTCGCGGTTCTGGACCTCGTCGAGGAATCCGTGCGCCGGCGCGACTGATGCGCCGGATCCGTTCCTCACGCCTTCTCGTCGCTCGCTGCCGCCCGACGACGGTTCGGGCCGCCGCGGCCCCGCAGCCGCACCTGCGACTCCACGAGAACGTTGTGCACGAAACCGTAGGATCGACCGGTTTCCTGCGCGAGCCTCCGAATGCTCGCGCCTTCCTCGTAGCGGCGCTTCAGATCCTCCTGCAAGCGGTCCCGCGATTCCCCTGTAACTCGGGCTCCCTTCGCGTAGGTCGTCTCTCCACCACCGGAATTTCGCGCCATCGGATCCTCCCTGCGCCCTCGCCAAAGGTCCCTTTCCCAGGCTAGAGGACTGTCAGGTTGCGCGGACGCAGATCGGACCAGCGGGAGCGGATCGGGGGACGGATCCGACCGGAGGCCCGATCAGGCGAGCTGGATGAGCTCGAGGTATTCCTGGGACCAGTGGTCCTCGGTTCCGTCGGGAAGCAGGATCACACGTTCCGGGTCGAGGGCCTCGGCCGCACCCGGATCGTGGGTGACCAGCACGACGGCACCCTCATAGCTGCGCAGGGCGTCGAGCACCTGCTCGCGCGAGACGGGATCGAGGTTGTTGGTCGGCTCGTCGAGGAGCAGCACGTTCGCCGCGGACGAGACGAGCCCCGCCAGGGCGAGTCGCGTCTTCTCACCGCCGGAGAGCGTTCCGGCCGGCTGCTCTAGCTGCGGACCGGTGAACATGAACGCGCCGAGCAGTCCCCGCAGGTCCTGTTCGCCGGCGTCGGGAGCGGCGTGCCGGATGTTCTCCCATACCGTCGCCGAGTCGTCGATGGTGTCGTGCTCCTGCGCGAAGTAGCCGACCTTCAGGCCGTGACCCGGCACGAGTTCGCCGAGATCCGGCTGCTCCACACCGGCGAGCAGCCGCAGCAGCGTCGTCTTGCCGGCACCGTTGAGGCCGAGGACGACGACGCGGCTGCCCCGGTCGATCGCGAGGTCGACGCCGGTGAAGATCTCCAGGGAGCCGTAGACCTTGGTCAGCTCCTTGGCCATCAGCGGGGTCTTGCCGCACGCGGCCGGTGTGGGGAACCGGATCTTGGCCACCTTGTCGGCGACGCGCACGTCGTCGAGGTCGGCGAGCAACTTCTCGGCGCGCTTGGCCATGTTCTGGGCGGCAGTGGCCTTGGTGGCCTTCGCCCCGAGCTTCGCGGCCTGTTTCTGCAGAGCGGACGCCTTCTTCTCGGCGTTCGCACGCTCGCGCCGGCGCCGCGCCTCGTCGGTGGCGCGTGCGTCGAGGTACTTCTTCCAGCCCATGTTGTAGACGTCGGCCTCGCCGCGCACCGCGTCGAGGAACCACACCTTGTTCACCACGTCGGCGAGCAGGTCGACGTCGTGGCTGATGACGATGAGCCCACCGTCGTGGTTCTGCAGGAAGCCGCGCAGCCAGGTGATCGAGTCGGCGTCGAGGTGGTTGGTCGGCTCGTCGAGCAGCAGCGTGGTGTCGGACTTCCCGCCGGAGCCGTCCGAGGCTGCGAACAGGATGCGGGCGAGTTCGACACGGCGGCGCTGACCACCCGACAGCGTGTGGAGGGGTTGGCCGAGGACCCGGTCGGGCAGGCCGAGGCTGTGGCAGATGCTCGCGGCCTCGGATTCGGCGACGTATCCGCCGAGCGTCGCGAAACGCTCTTCGAGCGAACCGTACTTGCGCACGGCACGGTCGCGGATCTTCTCGTCGACGGCCTCCGCCATGAGCGCCTGCTGCTTCTCCATGCTGCGGAGGATCTCGTCGAGACCTCGCGCCGAGAGCACCCGATCCTTGGCGAGGACGTCGAGATTGCCCTCCTTGGGATCCTGCGGCAGGTAACCGATGTCTCCGGAACGGATCACGGCGCCGGCGTAGGGTTCGCCTTCACCCGCGAGGATCCGCAGGGTCGTGGTCTTGCCGGCACCGTTACGTCCCACGAGGCCGATCCGGTCCCCGGCCTGCACCCGCAGCCCCGAGCCGGGGGCGGTGAGCAGCGTCCGCACGCCGGCGCGGACTTCGAGGTCGGTAGCGGTGATCACGCACGGGCTCCTAGAACGAAAGACGATGGATGGGTGCCATGGTGGCAAACAGCCGGGCACACGAATCACCCATTTTACAGTGACAGCACCTCTCTCCCACGGTGAGATGCACTACCCCTCGCCACGCGCGGTCGGGTTCTCCCCGTGCGCAACCTAGGCTGGCGCCCGTGACCCACCTTCCCGCCACCGACCTCGTCGTGGCCGGACTCGGCCCCGCCGGCCGTGCATTGGCGTTCCGTGCCGCCGCGGCCGGGCTGTCGGTGACGGCCGTCGACGTGCGTCCACAGCGTCGGTGGACCGCGACCTACGCGGCGTGGGCCGACGAACTGCCCGCCTGGCTGCCCGACGAGGTGGTGGCAGCACGCATCGACAGGCCCGCGGCGTGGACGACCGAGCCCCGGATCGTCGATCGTGCCTACCGGGTGCTGGACACGGCGTGCCTGCAGGACTTCCTCGCCCTCGACGCCGTCACGGTGGTCACGGGTCGGGTACGCGACGTCGATGCGGACGGCGTGGTCCTCGGCGACGGACGCCGGGTGACTGCCCGCTACGTCGTCGATGCCCGCGGGGTTCCCGCCGAACCGGAACGTGCCCAGCAGACGGCATTCGGGCTGATCGTCGACGATACGACCGCAGCTCCGGCACTCGACGGCCACGACGCCTGGTTCATGGACTGGCGCCGCGACAACGGCACGGGCCCCGACGACGTGCCGTCCTTCCTGTATGCGGTGCCGGTCGGCGACGGACGCACGATCCTCGAGGAGACCTGCCTCGTCGGTCGCCCGGCGCTCGGATTCGGCGAACTCGAACGGCGCCTGCACATCCGCCTCGCGGCGCGAGGCGTGCGCACGACCGGCGACGAGCAGGTCGAACGGGTGCGCTTCGCCGTCGAGAGCGCACCGACGGCACCCGGGGTGATCGGCTTCGGCGCTCGCGGTGGTCTCATGCATCCGGCCACGGGATACGCGGTGGCCACCGCCCTGTCCACCGCGGATGCGGTGATCGACGCGGTGCGCCTCGGCGAGGACCCCCAGCGCGTCCTGTGGCCGGTGCGCGCCCGCTCGGTGGCGACCCTGCGGCAGATGGGACTGCGGGTCCTGCTGCGACTCGACGCACGCGGAGCGATCGAGTTCTTCGACGCGTTCTTCGCTTTGCCGGTCGAGCAGCAGCGCGCCTACCTGTCCGGTCGCGACGACGCGACTGGCGTGGCGGCCACGATGTGGCGGCTGTTCCGGGTGCTGCCGACGGGTGCGCGCGGAACCATTCTGCGTTCGCTCCGCTGATCCGCCGGGTGCGGCGTGTGGCGAAGGTCTCGGCGAACCGCCCGGTGAGTTTCGCAGCTTTCCAGCGTGCTCCCGAGGTGTCGATCATGATGGACACATGCGGTCGATCTGGAAAGGCTCACTCGCGTTCGGCCTCGTCAACGTGCCAGTGAAGGTGTACTCGGCGACCGAGTCGCACGACATCTCCTTCCACCAGGTGCACGCGAAGGACGGTGGACGGATCAAGTATCAGCGTGTGTGTACCGAGTGCGGGGAGGTCGTCCCCTACCAGGAGATCGACAAGGCGTACGACTCCGAGGACGGCGAGCGGGTCGTGCTCACCGACGAGGACTTCGAGAAACTCCCCGCCGCCGAGAAGCACGAGATTCCGGTGCTGCAGTTCGTGCCCACCGAGCAGATCGACCCGATCCTGTTCGAGAAGTCCTACTATCTCGAACCCGATTCGTCGTCGCCGAAGGCCTACGGCCTGCTCGCCGCGACTCTCGAGCAGAGCGACCGGACGGCGCTGGTGCATTTCACCCTTCGTCAGCGCACCCGGCTGGCGGCCTTGCGTACCCGTGACGGTCTGCTCATCCTGCAGACCCTGCTGTGGCCCGACGAGGTTCGCGCAGCCGAGTTCGAGTCGCTCGACGACATCGAGAAGCCGAAGCAACGCGAACTCGCGATGGCCGAGACCCTCGTCGAGTCGATGTCCGACGATTTCGATCCCACCGAGTTCACCGACGAGTACCAGGTGGAACTGCGCACGCTGATCGACGAGGCCCTCGCCCGCGGCGGCGAGAAGGTCTTCCAGGTCGCCGAACACGACACCGGCGAAGAGGACGCCGAGGTGCTCGACCTCGTGGCGGCCCTGCAGCGCAGCGTCGACGCGGCGGGCAAGAAGGTCCCGTCCGGTTCGTCCTCCGGCGGGAAGAAGTCCTCGAAGAATGACGAGGATGAAGACGAGGACGCGAAGAAGGCCCCCGCGAAGAAAACGGCGTCGAAGAGTTCGGCGGCCAAGAAGAGTCCCGCCAAGAAGAGCACGGCGAAGAAGACCGCGTCCAAGAGTTCGGCGTCGAAGAGCACGGCGAAGAAGAGTCCTGCCAAGAAGACGGCCGCCAAGAAGACCTCCGGCGAACGCAAAGGCGCCTGACCTCCGACGAGAAGTCGAAGATCAGGCGCCGAGGCTCGGAGCCGGCGACAGCCGGATCAGACGGTGAAGCCGAGTGCGCGCAGCTGCTCGCGTCCGTCGTCGGTGATTTTGTCGGGACCCCACGGCGGCATCCACACCCAGTTGATGCGCAGCTCGTCGCAGAGGCCGCTGCGCACGAGTGCGCCCTTGGCCTGCTCCTCGATGACATCGGTGAGGGGGCACGCCGCCGAGGTGAGCGTCATATCCACGGTCACGGTCTCGTCGACCTCGGAGATCCCGTAGATGAGACCGAGATCGACGACGTTGATGCCGAGCTCGGGGTCGACGACGTCGCGCAGCGCTTCCTCGAGTTCGTCGAGGCGGCCCGGATCCAGCGGCGGGGCCGTGGCCGCGACCAGCGTCGAGGTCTCGTCCGCGCCGGCGTCGGCCGTCGGATTCTCGTCGGTGTTCACGGTGCCCGGTGCGGGTTCGGTCATCAGTTCTGTCCTCCGCTCGAAAGGGTGTGCGCGCCGCCCGCCAGGTCGGCGGGGGCTGCGTCCACGGTCTGCGCGACCGCGTCCTTGAAGGCCATCCAGCCCAACAACGCGCACTTCACGCGCGCCGGGTACTTCGCGACGCCGGCGAACGCGATGCCGTCGCCGATCAGGTCCTCGTCGCCTTCGACAGTGCCGCGACTGCCGACCATCTCGACGAACCCCTCGACGATCTTCAGTGCATCGCCGAGCGGAACGCCGATCACCTGGTCGGTGAGCACGGACGTCGACGCCTGGCTGATCGAGCAGCCCTGCCCGTCGTAGGAGACGTCGGCGACGGTGTCGCCGTCGATGTGCACGCGCAGGGTCACCTCGTCGCCGCAGGTCGGGTTGACGTGGTGCACTTCGGCGCCGAACGGTTCGCGCAGTCCGCGATTGTGCGGGTGCTTGTAGTGGTCCAGGATCACTTCCTGGTACATCTGCTCCATCCGCATCGGATCACGCCTCCCCGAAGAACTTCTGGGCGCGCCGGATCGCCGCGCCGAGTGCCTGCACCTCGTCCGGCGTGTTGTACACGGCGAACGATGCGCGGGCGGTCGCGGCCACCCCGAAGCGGCGGTGCAGCGGCCAGGCGCAGTGGTGTCCGACCCGGATCTCCACGCCCTCGTCGTCGAGGATCTGGCCGAGATCGTGCGCATGGATTCCGTCCACGACGAACGACACCGCCCCGCCCCGCTGTTCGGCGGTCGTGGGTCCGATGATGCGCACGCCGTCGATGCCGCCCAGCTCGGCGAGCGCAGCAGCGGTCAGCTCGTGTTCGTGTGCAGCGACGGCGTCCATCCCGATGTCCTGCAGGTAGCGCACGGCGGCACCGAGGCCGACGGCCTGCGAGACCATGGGCGAACCGGCCTCGAATCGCTGCGGCGGTGCGGCGAAGGTCGTGGCCTCCATCGTCACCGTCTCGATCATCGAGCCACCGGTGATGAACGGCGGCACGTCGGCGAGCAGGTCGCGGCGACCGTAGAGAACGCCGACGCCGGACGGACCGAACATCTTGTGTCCGGAGAAGGCGGCGAAGTCGACTCCGAGGGCGCGGAAGTCGACGGCCATATGCGGCACCGACTGGCACGCGTCGAGCACGACGATCGCGCCGATCTCCTTCGCGCGTCGCACGATCTCCTCGACGGGGGCGACCGCGCCGGTCACGTTCGACTGGTGCGTGAACGCCACGACCTTCACAGCGTCGGTCAGCGTCAGCGAATCGAGATCGATGCGGCCGTCGTCGGTGACGCCGTACCAGCGCAGGGTGGCACCCGTGCGCCGCGCGAGTTCCTGCCAAGGAACGAGATTCGCGTGGTGCTCGAGCTCGGTGACGACGATCTCGTCACCGGGTCCGAGCCGGTGCGGGAACCGGTCGTCGGCGAAGGCGTAGGCGACGAGGTTGAGCGACTCGGTGGCGTTCTTGGTGAACACCACCTCGTCGACGTCGACCCCGACGAACGACGCGATGACAGCGCGGGCGTCCTCGTACGAGTCGGTCGCCTCCTCCGACAACGCATGCGCACCGCGGTGCACGGCCGCGTTCCGCGTCGCCAGGAACTCACGCTCGGCGTCGAGCACCTGCACCGGACGCTGGGAGGTGGCCCCCGAGTCGAGGTAGACCAGGGGTTTGCCGTCGCGCACCGTGCGCGCGAGGATCGGGAAATCCGCCCTGATCCGGGCGATGTCCAAGGTCCGCACCGGCACCGTCATCCGATCACGCTCCTTGCGTTGCTGCCTGGGTGAAACGAACGTAGCCGTTGGTCTCGAGCTCGTCGGCGAGCTCGGGGCCACCGGACTCGACGACGCGGCCACCCACGAAGACGTGCACGAACTGCGGCTTGATGTAGCGCAGGATGCGGGTGTAGTGGGTGATGAGCAGGACGCCGCCGTTCTCGTTCTCCTGGTAGCGGTTCACGCCCTCGGAGACGACGCGCAGCGCGTCCACGTCGAGGCCCGAGTCGGTCTCGTCGAGGATAGCGATCTTCGGCTTCAGCAGACCGAGCTGCAGGATCTCGTGGCGCTTCTTCTCGCCACCGGAGAAGCCCTCGTTGACACTGCGCTCGCCGAAGGCCTGATCGATGTCCAGCTCGGACATCGCCTGCTTGACCTCCTTGACCCAGTGGCGCAGCTTGGGAGCCTCGCCGCGCACGGCGGTCGCGGCGGTGCGGAGGAAGTTCGACATCGACACGCCGGGCACCTCGACCGGGTACTGCATCGCGAGGAAC
This sequence comes from Rhodococcus sp. DMU2021, assembly GCF_019641445.1. Lineage (NCBI taxonomy): Bacteria > Bacillati > Actinomycetota > Actinomycetes > Mycobacteriales > Nocardiaceae > Rhodococcus > Rhodococcus sp. DMU2021. Next base: position 549,278 of record NZ_JAIFKB010000001.1, on the reverse strand, counting down.
AGGCCGGCGCGGGCGCGCTCGTCGACGCTCATCTCGAGCACGTCCTCACCGTTGAGGGTGATACTGCCCGAGGTGATCTCGTACTTGGGGTGGCCGGCGATCGCGTACGACAGGGTGGACTTTCCGGAGCCGTTGGGGCCCATGATGGCGTGCGTCTCACCCGAGCGGACCGTGAGATCGACGCCCTTGAGAATGTCGATGGGTTCAGCGTTCTCGTCGTTCTGAGCGACGCGGACGTGCAGGTCCTTGATCTCGAGGACGTTCGAAGGTGTGGACATCGAAATGCGTTTCCTTAGTGGAGAGGTATCGGGAGTACGGGGAGACGGCCGTCAGGCGCCGACGGCGGCGAGTTCCGCCTCGATGGCGGCCTCGAGCCGTTCGCGGACCTCGGCGACCGTGATGCGCTCGAGCAGCTCGTGGAAGAAGCCGCGGACGACGAGGCGACGCGCTTCCTCCTCGGGGATACCGCGAGCACGCAGGTAGAACAGCTGCTCGTCGTCGAAGCGGCCGGTCGCCGACGCGTGTCCGGCACCGACGATCTCACCGGTCTCGATCTCGAGGTTCGGCACGGAGTCGGCGCGCGCACCGTCGGTGAGCACCAGGTTGCGGTTGAGCTCGAAGGTGTCGGTGCCCTCGGCCTCGGCGCGGATGAGCACATCGCCGATCCACACGGTGTGCGCGTCGGGCTTGCCGGAGGCCGGATCGCCCTGCAGCGCACCCTTGTACACGACGTTCGACTTGCAGTTCGGCTGCGAGTGGTCGACGAGCAGGCGCTGCTCGAAGTGCTGGCCGGCGTCGGCGAAGTACAGGCCGAGCAGTTCGGCGTCGCCGCCGGGGCCGTCGTACTTGGTGGTCGCCGACACGCGCACGAGATCGCCGCCGAGCGCCACGGTGAAGTGGCGAAGCACGGCATCGCGGCCGACGCGAGCGTGGTGCGCGGCGACGTGTACGGCGTCGTCGGCCCAGTCCTGCACCGCGACGACCTTCAGCTGTGCGCTGTCGCCGAGCACGAACTCGATGTTCTCGGCGTAGGTGCCGCTGCCGCGCTGGTCGATGACGAGCGTGAGGTTGGCGAACGCCTCGAGCCGGATCTGCACGTGACCGTAGGCGACGGCGCCCTCACCCGGTCCCGTGATCGTCACGGTGACGGGCTCGGCGACCTCGACCTCGCGGCCGACGGTGAGGACGGTCGCGGTCTCGAACGACGAGTACGCCTGTGCTGCGATCCGGTCGAACGGCACACCGGCCTGTCCGAGTCGCGCGTCGTCGCGCGCCACGGTCTCGACCTGCACGCCGTCGACCGGGGTGACCTCGACGGTCGCGGTGCCGGTCGCGGGAGCGGTGCCGTCGTGCAGACCGCGCAGGCGGCGCAGCGGGGTGAACCGCCACACCTCGTCGCGACCCGACGGAATCTCGAAGGCGTTCACATCGAAGGACGTGAAGACCTCACCCTTGTTGATTGCCGGCACCCGGTTCTCGGCACGCACGGCATCCTGCACGCCCGTCGCGGTAGCCGGCGTGTTCTTCGCTTCCGCAGTCATTTAGCCGACTGCCCCTTCCATCTGCAGTTCGATCAGGCGGTTGAGTTCGAGGGCGTACTCCATCGGTAGTTCCTTGGCGATGGGCTCGACGAATCCGCGCACCACCATGGCCATGGCCTCGTCCTCGTCGAGTCCGCGACTCATCAGGTAGAACAGCTGGTCGTCGCTCACCTTCGAGACGGTCGCCTCGTGCCCCATCGTGACGTCGTCCTCACGGATGTCGACGTACGGGTAGGTGTCGGAACGGCTGATCTGGTCGACGAGCAGCGCGTCGCACTTGACGGTCGACTTCGAGCCGTGGGCGCCCTTGTTGACCTGCACGAGGCCGCGGTAGGAGGCTCGTCCACCGCCGCGCGCCACCGACTTCGACACGATGGTCGAGGAGGTGTGCGGCGCCAGGTGCAGCATCTTCGCGCCGGTGTCCTGGTGCTGGCCCTCGCCGGCGAAGGCGACGGAGAGCACTTCACCGCGAGCGTGCTCGCCCATCATCCACACGGCCGGGTACTTCATCGTCACCTTGGAACCGATGTTGCCGTCGATCCATTCCATCGAGCCGCCGGCCTCGACCTTGGTGCGCTTGGTCACCAGGTTGTAGACGTTGTTCGACCAGTTCTGGATGGTCGTGTAGCGGCAGTGGCCGCCCTTCTTGACGATGATCTCGACGACCGCGGAGTGCAGCGAGTCGGACTTGTAGATCGGGGCGGTGCAGCCCTCGACGTAGTGCACCGAGGCGCCCTCGTCGACGATGATCAGGGTGCGCTCGAACTGGCCCATGTTCTCCGTGTTGATGCGGAAGTAGGCCTGCAGCGGAATGTCGACGTGCACACCCGGCGGGACGTAGATGAACGAGCCACCCGACCACACCGCGGTGTTCAGGGCGGAGAACTTGTTGTCGCCGGCCGGGATGACCGTGCCGAAGTACTCCTTGAACAGCTCGGGGTGCTCGCGCAGGCCCGAGTCGGTGTCGAGGAAGATCACGCCCTGGCTCTCGAGGTCCTCGCGGATCTGGTGGTAGACCACCTCGGACTCGTACTGGGCGGCGACACCGGCGATGAGGCGCTGCTTCTCCGCCTCCGGGATGCCCAGCCTGTCGTAGGTGTTCTTGATGTCCTCGGGGAGCTCGTCCCAGCTCGCGGCCTGCTTCTCCGTCGAGCGCACGAAGTACTTGATGTTGTCGAAGTCGATTCCGTCGAGGTTCGAGCCCCACACCGGCATCGGCTTCTTGTCGAAGGTGCGCAGCGCCTTGAGGCGGATATCGAGCATCCACTCGGGCTCGTTCTTCTTGGCGGAGATGTCCCGCACGACCTCTTCGGACAGGCCGCGCTGTGCCGTGGCGCCCGCGGTGTCGGGGTCCGCCCAGCCGTATTCGTAGTGGCCGAGAGAATCGATCGTCTCTTCCTGCGTCAGCGGCGCGGTTCCGGACGTCTGATCCGATGCGACGGTCATGCGAGCTCCTTCCGGAGTCTGGTGGGCGTCGGCGCGGGCTGTGCGTCGACGGTCGACGGGTGGGTGGATGTCTTCCTGATGTGCCCTGGTTCGCGGAGCACTCGCGGTGGGATCGTCACGTAGGCGGCTCCGGACGGGGCGCGTCCGCTTTGGAGAGAACGGGCACATGTGTCGTGCAGAAGGCGTCGCCGTTCGCGATCGTCGCGAGGCGTTGCACGTGGGTTCCTAGGATCCGCACGAAGGCCTCCTGCTCCGCCTCGCACAGTTCGGGGAACTGCTCCGCGACGTGCGAGACCGGGCAGTGGTGCTGGCAGATCTGCACGCCGGTGCCGACGCGGCGGGTCGAGGCGGCGAAACCGGAGGCGGTGAACGCCCCGGCGATCTCCTCGGCGACGCTCTCGACGTCGTCGACGTTCTCGTCGGCGGGCGCGATGGTGCCGAGGATCGAGTCCACACGGCGGCGTGCGAAGTCCTCCACGGCAGCGTCGCCGCCGAGTTCGCGGAGGTGCCGCATGGCGGCGGTGGCGAGATCGTCGTAGGAGTGCCCGAGGCGGGCGCGTCCGACGGCGGTGAGCTGGAAGCGGCGGGCGGGGCGGCCACGACCGCGTCCTTGCCTGCGCGGCGGCGCGGCGGCCTGCGCCTCACCGGACTCGATGAGCGCGTCGAGATGGCGTCGCACGCCCGCGGCGCTGAGCCCCAGACGCTCGCCGATCTCCGGCGCGGTGATGGGACCTTCTTCGAGCAGCAACTGCACGACGGCGGCGCGGGTCTGACCCTCCGGGATCTCGCGGCCCGTCGAAGCAGGATTCTTGCGGGTGTCCTCGACGCGCGACGCCGTCGCGGCAGGTGCGTGACCTGCGCGTTCTGCGGTGTCGGTGGTGTCGGACGGGTATTTCACAACACCAGTGTGACGGAATTCGGAAGGACGGTCCACCAAGGGTGCCCTTTGTTACACCTCGTGACGGAGCCGTCGGAGACCACCCTCGTCGTCCCGTTACGCTTCTGACGTGCCGTCGACTCCTCCCCTGTCCGCCCCGCACACGACGTCTCCGTCGCCGGGCCGATCCGGGGTCCGCGAACGGCTGCACGTGTGGATCCGACGCGCTCTGGGCCTCGACGCCCCGGGACCACACGCCGATGTCTCGGTCGTCCTGCACGGCGACGAGATCGAAGGTCGCGGACTCGACGCGATCGAGAACGTCTACCTCCACCGCATCCGGCTGCTCGGCGCCACCGGTGCCGTCCTCATGGCAGTCGGGGCACTCGGCGCCGGCGCCCAGCCGGTCCTGCAGAACCCCGTGCAGGGCGTCCGCGCCCTCGGACTGGCGGCACGCATGCCGAGCGCCGCCCTCACGACGACCATGATCGGCACGGCGCTGGTGATCCTCGCCTGGTTGCTGCTCGGCCGGTTCGCGATCGGCCGGGGCGCACCGGACGGTCCCGTGCGCCGACTGTCCCGGTCGCAGCTCGACCGCACCTTGCTGCTGTGGATCCTTCCGCTGGTCGTCGCTCCGCCGATGTTCAGCAAGGACGTCTACTCGTATCTCGCGCAGAGCGAGATTGCCGCGCGCGGGCTCGATCCCTACGCGATCGGTCCGGCCGGCGCGCTGGGGGTCGACCACGTCCTGACCCGGACGGTGCCGAACATCTGGCGCGACACCTCGGCCCCCTACGGCCCGGCCTTCCTGTGGATCGGCGAGAAGATCACGTACCTCACGGGCGAGAACATCGTGGCCGGCATCTTCGTCCACCGGCTGCTCGCGCTCGTGGGCGTGGCCCTGATCGTGTGGGCGCTGCCGCGGCTCGCCCGCCGGTGCGGCGTCGCGTCGGTGAGCGCGTTGTGGCTCGGTGCCGCGAACCCGCTGTTGCTCTTCCACCTGGTCGCGGGCATCCACAACGAGGCCCTGATGCTCGGGCTCATGCTCGCCGGTGTCGAGCTCGCGCTGCGGGCCGTCCACCCGGACGACGAGGCGGCCTCGCGCCTGCGTCTCACGGGGTGGCTCGCGGCCGGCACCGCGCTGATCGTCCTGTCGTCGATGATCAAGGTGCCCTCGCTGCTCGCGCTCGGATTCGTCGGCATGGCCCTTGCCCGCAAGTGGGGTGGCGGCTTCCGCGCCGTGCTCGCCGCCGCCGCGATCCTCGGCATCGGGACCTGCGTCGTCATCGGCGCTGTGAGCTGGGGCAGCGGCCTGGGCTTCGGCTGGACGAAGACCCTGGGCACCGCCACGGAGGTCCGCAGCTGGATGTCGATCCCGACCCTGCTCGGCATGGGTACCGGCCTCGGCGGCGTGCTGCTCGGTCTCGGCGACCACACGACGGCCGTGCTGTCCATCACGCGCCCCATCGCAGCGCTGGTGGCCGCTTTCGTCACGATGCGCATGCTGCTCGCGGTGCTCATGGGACGGATCCATCCGGTCGGTGCGCTGGGGGTCTCGCTGGGCGCGATCGTGCTGCTCTTCCCGGTCGTGCAACCGTGGTACCTGCTGTGGGCGGTGATCCCGCTCGCGGCCTGGGCGACCCGCCCGGTCTTCCGGATCCCCACCATCGCGTTCTCGTCGGTTGTCGGCATGATCCTCATGCCCAACGGCAGCGAATACCAACCGTTCATCATCGTCCAGGCGTCGATCGCGACCATCGTCGTGGTCGGTCTGATCATCGTCGCCACACGCTCCCGGCTGCCGTGGCGGCTGCAGGAGCGCACACCACCGCGTCCGGCGGAAACCGCGGACGCCTAGGCTGGAACCCTGTGACCCCGAGTTCTCCCGCCGGTGCGGTACCGGCCGTGCGCCTGGACGGCGTCGTCAAGACCTACGGGGGCGTCACCGCCGTGAACGGTCTCGATCTGACCGTCGAACGCGCCCAGGTGCTCGCCCTCCTCGGCCCGAACGGCGCCGGTAAGACCACCACCGTGGAAATGTGCGAGGGGTTCGTCACTCCCGACGTGGGCACAGTCCGCGTCCTGGGGCTCGATCCCGTCGCCGATTCCGACGCCCTCCGCCCCCGGATCGGCGTGATGCTGCAGGGTGGCGGCGCCTATCCCGGTTCGCGGGCCGGTGAGATGCTCGACCTGGTGGCGGCGTACTCGGCGGATCCCCTCGACCCCGACTGGCTGCTCCAGCGTCTCGGGCTCACCGACGCCCGCCGCACCCCCTACCGCCGATTGTCGGGCGGACAACAGCAACGCCTCGCGCTCGCATGCGCGCTGGTGGGGCGCCCCGAACTGGTGTTCCTCGACGAACCGACGGCGGGTCTCGACGCACAGGCCCGGCTGCTCGTCTGGGAACTGATCGACGCGCTGCGCCGCGACGGTGTGAGCGTGCTGCTCACCACCCACCTCATGGACGAGGCGGAAGAGCTCGCCGACGAGATCGTCATCATCGATCACGGGCGGGTGGTCGCCGCAGGGACACCCGACGAGGTCACCCGCGACGGCGCCGAGGGCCAGCTGTGGCTGTCCGCGCCTCCGGGCCTCGACCTGAGTGCCCTGCAGTCCACCCTGGCCGGCACCCACCGGATCCGGGAGGACAATCCCGGGCGGTATCTCGTCGAGGGCACGATCGAACCGTCCGTCGTCGCGGCGGCGGCGACCTGGTGCGCGAATCTGGGCGCACTGGCAACCGAGATCCGGGTGGATCAGCGCAGCCTCGAGGACGTCTTCCTCGAGTTGACCGGTCGGGAGTTGAGAGGGTGAGCGTGACCCACGATCGTCTGGCGAACAACCGGTTTGCGGAAGGGACCTTCACCCCGCGACCGCAGCCGAACTCGCCGTCGAAGATGCTCGCGGCGCAGACCGCCATGGAACTCAAGTTGCTGCTGCGCAACGGCGAGCAACTCCTACTGACCATGTTCATTCCGATCACGCTGCTGATCGGCCTGTCGCTGCTACCGATCGGCGATCTCGGCGACTCGCGGGTCGACAGCGTGCTGCCAGCGGTGATGATGGTGGCCGTGATGTCGACGGCGTTCACCGGTCAGGCGATCGCCGTGGGCTTCGACCGCCGCTACGGCGCCCTCAAGCGGATCGGCGCGACCGCGCTGCCCAAGTGGGGAATCATCGCTGGCAAGAGCGCGGCGGTGGGCATCGTCGTCGTCCTGCAGGCCGTGTTGCTCGGTGCCATCGGGCTGGCCCTGGGCTGGCGCCCCTCCCCCGTCGACCTGCTCATCGGGGCGGTCGTCATCGCCTTGGGCACGGTGATGTTCGCGACGCTGGGGCTGCTGCTCGGTGGAACCCTGCGCGCCGAGATCGTGCTCGCCCTCGCGAACATCGTGTGGTTCGTGCTGTTGGGCATCGGCAGCGTCGTGGTGCTCGGCGACGTGATCCCCGAAGCGGTGGTCCACCTGCTGCGGATCGTGCCGTCGGGGGCGTTGACGCTCGCGCTCGAGAACGCCACCTCGGGTGTGTTCGACTGGTTGTCGATCGTCTCGCTGCTCGTGTGGACGGTGATCGGCGGCACCGCCGCGGCGCGCTGGTTCCGCTTCACCTGAGTCGTGGGCGGCCCGATCGGGCACGACCCAACTACAGCGTGTAGTGGTTCACGCCGTACCATCGAACCGTGTTGTATCGCGGCTACCTGAGCCTTGTCGACCGTCTCCCCCTGCCGTCGCTGCGGACGCAGAAGATCATCGCGTTCCTCACGATTCTCACCCAGGGCGGCATCGCAGTGACCGGCTCGGTCGTCCGCGTCACTGCCTCCGGACTGGGTTGCCCGACCTGGCCGCAGTGCTTCCCCGGGTCGCTGGTCCCGGTGGGTGTGTCGAGCGGGGTGAACACCCTGCACCAGGTGGTCGAGTTCGGCAACCGGCTGCTGACCTTCGTGGTCGTGGCCGTCGCAGCCGCGATCGTCCTGGCCGTCACCCGTGCGCGGCGCCGCAAGGAGGTCATCGCCTGGGCGTGGTTGATGCCGGCAGGCACCGTGCTGCAGGCGATCATCGGCGGCATCACCGTCCTGGCCGGTCTCGCCTGGTGGACGGTCGCGATCCACCTGCTCGCATCGATGCTCATGGTGTGGCTGGCGACAGTGCTCTACGCGAAGGTGAGCGAGCCGGACGACGGCACGGTGGTGCAGGTATTGCCCCAGCCGCTGCGCCGGCTCACCGCCTTGTCGGGTGTCGCGCTCGCCGTGGTCCTCGTGCTCGGCACGATGGTCACCGGCGCCGGCCCGCACGCCGGAGACAAGAGCGTCGACAGACCCGTCCCGCGCCTCGCGCTCGACATCACCAATCTCGTCCACCTGCACGCCGAAGCGCTCATCGGCTATCTCGCGCTGCTGATCGGCCTCACCTTCGCCGTCTACGCGGTCCATGCACCCCGAGCCGTCACGCTGCGTCTGAAGGTCGTCCTGGCCCTGGTGGTCGCACAGGCCGGCATCGGCCTCGTCCAGTTCTGGACGGACGTGCCTGCCGTGCTGGTCGTCTTCCACGTCGCCGGCGCCGGACTGTGCACGGCGGCGACCGCCGCGGTCTGGGCGGCCGGACGGACGCGCACGACCGCACCGGATCGCGAGCCCGTTCCGGCCTGACCGTTCGACGACGCGGCCCCTCCCCGGACTTCCGGGAAGGGGCCGCGTGTCGTCGTACGGATGTCGGGCGGTCAGCGCTCGTTGCGGGCCTTGGGGAACTTCGTCTGACGTGCCACCCAACCGGCCATCTTCGCCCAGTGACCCTTCTGCGGGTTGGCGATGCTGGTGACCTCGCGGTCCCACTCGGAGACGGTGACGTCGGGGATCTCCTCGACGATGGCGCGCGCCGTCGGGAGGTCCTTCGCGACGCGGTCGCCGAGGGTGCCGTCGGCGGCGACCACGGTGATCCGGACGCCGGACAGACCGATCGGCTGCAGCACGGCCTTCCCGGAACCTCCGTGCTCGGCGACGAAGCTGCGGATGGACGAGACGATGTCGGCCGGTGCGGCCACGACCTGTGTTTCGACGCTCATGTCTGCAGAATACTGTGAGCGCTATGCACGCAATCGAAGTGGCACAGCACGGAGGCCCCGACGTCCTCGTCCCCGTCGAACGACCCGACCCCTCGCCCGGACCGGGTGAGCTGCTGGTTCGCACCGACGCGATCGGCGTCAACTTCATCGACACCTACTTCCGCACCGGCCTCTACGGCACGGAGCTGCCGTACATCCCGGGCTCGGAGGGCACGGGCACGGTCGTCGCCCTCGGCGAGGGTGTGCGGGACACGGCGGTAGGCGACCGAGTGTCGTGGTGCGAGGCACCCGGCTCGTACGCCGAACTGGTCCGCGTCCGCGAGCAGGTCGCCGTGCCGGTCCCGGACTCGGTGCCGGCCGAGCAGGCCGCCTCGGTCCTCCTGCAGGGCATGACCGCGCACTACCTGCTGAACTCCGTCCACCCGGCACAGCCCGGCGAGACGGTGCTCGTCCACGCAGGTGCCGGTGGTGTGGGGCTGATCCTGACGCAACTCGCCGTCGCGAAGGGCGTGCGGGTGATCACCACCGTGTCCTCCGACGAGAAGGAGGCCCTGTCGCGGGAGGCCGGCGCCGCGGAGGTGCTGCGCTACGGCGACGACCTCGCCGAGAAGGTGCGCGAGCTCACCGACGGCGAGGGGGTGGCCGCAGCCTACGACGGTGTCGGTGCCGCGACCTTCGAGGCGTCGCTCGCGTCCGTCCGTGTGCGCGGCACGGTCGCGCTGTTCGGTGCCGCGAGCGGACCCGTCCCGCCCTTCGACCTGCAGCGGCTGAACCCGGCGGGTTCGCTGTTCGTCACGCGGCCCACCCTCGTGCACTACACCCGAGACCGCGAGGAGCTGCTGTGGCGGGCGGGCGACGTGCTCGCGGCGCTCGCCGACGGGTCGCTGAAGCTCCGCGTGGGAGCGAGCTATCCCCTCGCCGAGGCCGCCCGCGCCCACGCCGATCTCGAAGGACGCCGGACCACCGGATCGATCGTCCTGATCCCGTGATCTCCGGACCCGGCACGACGAACGCCCCGGCCGCTCGGCCGGGGCGTTCGTCGTGAAGCGTGGATCAGAAGTACGAGCCGATCGTCGGCAGTGCGAGCACGGAGTCGATCGCCAGGCCCAGGCACACCACCGCGAGGTAGTTGTTGGACTGGAGGAACAGCTTGAGCGGCTTGACCGACGCCCCGCCGCGCACACTGTTGAACAGCTGGTGCGCAACGATCAGGAACCAGGCGCCCGCGAGCAGCGCGACGGCCGCGTAGATCACACCGGCGGCCGGGACGATCACCAGCGTCGCGATCACGGTCGCCCAGGTGTAGAGCACGATCTGCTTCGTGACGTGCTGCTCGGTGGCGATGACCGGCAACATCGGCACGCCGGCTGCCTTGTAGTCCTCCTTGTAACGCATCGCGAGCGCCCAGGTGTGCGGCGGCGTCCAGAAGAAGATGACCAGGAACAACACGATGGGTTCCCAGCTCAGCGAACCCGTCACGGCGGCCCAGCCGACCATCACGGGCATACATCCGGCAGCCCCGCCCCAGACCACGTTCTGCCAGGTCCGGCGTTTGAGCACCATCGTGTACACGAGCACGTAGAACGCGATCGTCGCCACGACCAGCAGTCCGGCCAACAGGTTGGCGCGCCACCACAACCACGCGAAGGACGCGATGCCGAGCAGCATGCCGAAGACGAGGGCGTTGCGTGTCGGCACCGTCTGCCGGGCGAGCGGACGCAACGCCGTGCGTTTCATCACCTTGTCGATGTCGGCGTCGACGACGCAGTTGAGCGAGTTGGCGCTCGCCGCACCCATCCAGCCGCCGAACAGGGTGCTCAGGATGAGCACGATGTCGACGTTGCCGCGGTCGGCGAACAGCATCGCGGGAATGGTCGCGACCAGCAGGAGTTCGATGACCCGCGGCTTGGTCAACGCTATGTAGGCGAGGACGGTGCCGGAGATCCGGCCCCACGCGGTGTCGGGGCGCGGGGCGCTCGGCGCTTCGGGGGCGCCGAAGCCGTGTCCTCCCGGCCGTCGCCCTGCCCGCACACTGTCTCCTTGTCCCACGCGGATCCGCACCTTCGTTTCGCCCGTTCACGGTCGCCCGGTTCCGGACGCTCCTCTACTACGAACGATGGTAGACCGGACCGTTGCCCGGACCGAATCGACCCGTTCGGAGCAGCGCATTAGTCTGAAGTAGCGCGCGGGCCGACTTCCACCCGCCGGGACCCCGTACACCCATGTCAGGAGACTTCAAGCTCGTGTCGATCACAGACGAGATCCGCACCCTCACCCAGCCTGCGCATCCTGCCGACTGGACCGACCTGGACACCAAGGCCGTCGACACCGCGCGCGTGCTCGCCGCCGACGCCGTGCAGAAGGTCGGAAACGGGCATCCCGGTACCGCGATGAGCCTCGCTCCCCTCGCGTACACCCTTTTCCAGCGTGTGATGCGCCACGATCCGACCGACCCCGAGTGGGTCGGCCGCGACCGCTTCGTGCTCTCGTGCGGACATTCGAGCCTGACGCTGTACACCCAGCTGTACCTGTCCGGCTACGGACTCGAGCTCGCCGACCTCGAAGCGCTGCGCACGTGGGGTTCGCTCACCCCGGGCCACCCCGAGTACGGCCACACCGCCGGCGTCGAGATGACCACCGGCCCACTGGGTCAGGGTCTGGCCTCCGCCGTGGGCATGGCGATGGCCGCCCGCCGCGAGCGCGGTCTGTTCGATCCCGAGGCGCCCGCCGGCTCGAGCCCGTTCGACCACTACGTCTATGTGATCGCGTCCGACGGCGACATCGAGGAGGGCGTGACCTCCGAGGCGTCCTCGCTCGCCGGTGTCCAGCAGCTCGGCAACCTGATCGTCTTCTACGACGACAACAAGATCTCCATCGAGCACGACACCGCGATCGCTCTCGGTGAGGACGTCTCCAAGCGCTACGAGGCATACGGCTGGCACGTGCAGACCGTCGAGGGCGGCGAGAACGTCACCGCCCTGCTCGAGGCCGTCGAGACCGCGAAGGCGGTCACCGACCGTCCGTCCTTCATCTCCGTCCGCACGATCATCGGCTACCCGGCGCCGACGAAGATGAACAGCGGCGACGCTCACGGTGCCGCGCTCGGCGTCGACGAGGTCGCCGAGATCAAGAAGATCCTCGGCTTCGACCCCGAGAAGAACTTCGACGTCGACCCGGCCGTGATCGAGCACGCCCGGCAGGTCGTGACGCGCGGCACCGAGGCACGCGCCGCATGGCAGGCCGACTTCGACGCGTGGGCCGCCCGCGAGCCGCAGCGCAAGGAACTGTTCGACCGCCTGCACGCCGGTGAGTTCCCGGAGGGCTGGGTCGACGCACTGCCGACCTACGAGCCCACCGAGAGCGGTCCCGCGACCCGCTCGGCGTCCGGCAAGGCCCTCGCCGCGCTCGGACCGGTACTGCCCGAGCTGTGGGGCGGTTCCGCCGACCTCGCCGGCAGCAACAACACGACGATTCCCGGTTCCGACTCCTTCGGTCCCGAGTCGATCTCCACGAAGGACTGGAACGCGCAGCCCTACGGACGCACCCTGCACTTCGGCGTCCGCGAACACGCGATGGGATCGATCCTCAACGGCATCGCCCTGCACGGCCCGACCCGCCCCTACGGCGGCACCTTCCTCGTCTTCTCCGACTACATGCGGCCCGCGGTGCGTCTCGCGGCCCTCATGCAGACCCCGGCGATCTACGTGTGGACGCACGATTCGATCGGTCTCGGTGAGGACGGCCCGACGCACCAGCCGATCGAGCACCTCGCGGCGCTGCGCGCGATCCCGAATCTCGCCGTGATCCGCCCGGCCGACGCCAACGAGACGTCGTTCGCGTGGAAGGCCGCGCTGGAGAACCGCACCGGCCCGACCGCTCTGGCGCTGACCCGTCAGAACGTGCCGGTGCTCGAGGGCACGCGGGAGAAGGCCGCCGAGGGTGTCGCCCGCGGTGCCTACATCCTGGCCGAGGCCTCGTCGGGCACCCCGGAGGTCGTGATCCTCGCGACCGGTTCCGAGGTCCAGCTCGCCGTTGCCGCCCGCGAGACCCTCGAGGCCGACGGTGTGCCCACCCGCGTCGTCTCCGTGCCGGTGCTCGACCGGTTCCTCGAGCAGGACCAGGCCTACCGCGACGAGGTGCTGCCCCCGTCGGTGCGCGCCCGCGTGTCCGTCGAGGCCGGTCTCGCGATGCCGTGGTACCGCCTCATCGGCGACGCCGGTGAGCCGGTCTCGCTCGAGCACTACGGCGCCTCCGCCGATTACAAGACCCTGTACCGCGAGTTCGGCATCACTGCCGAGGCCGTCGTCGACGCCGCGCGTCGCTCGCTGACCCGAGTGAAGGGATGATCCGATGACCCAGCAGACCTCCACGCAGAACGCTGCGCTGGCCGAACTGTCCGCCCAGGGTGTCTCGGTGTGGCTGGACGACCTGTCCCGCGACCTCATCGACTCCGGCAAGCTCGCCGAGCTCGTCGCGACCCGCAGTGTCGTGGGTGTGACGACCAACCCGTCGATCTTCCAAGCCGCCCTGTCGAAGGGCCATGCCTACGACGCGCAGATCCGCGATCTCGCCGCCGCCGGTGCCGACGCCACCGAGGCGATCCGCACCGTCACCACCGACGACGTGCGCGCGGCCTGCGACGTCCTCGCGCCGGTGTTCGAGGCCACGGACGGCCTCGACGGACGGGTGTCGATCGAGGTCGACCCGCGTCTGGCGCACAAGACGGACGAGACCGTCCAGCAGGCCCTCGAGCTGTGGCGCATCGTCGACCGCCCGAACCTGTTCATCAAGATCCCGGCGACGATGGCGGGTCTGCCGGCCATCGCCCGGGTGATCGGTGAGGGTGTCAGCGTCAACGTCACGCTGATCTTCTCGGTCGAGCGCTACGAGCGGGTCATCGAGGCCTACCTCGACGGCCTGACCGCGGCGAAGGCCTCCGGTCACGACCTGTCGAAGATCCGCTCGGTCGCGTCGTTCTTCGTCTCGCGTGTCGACACCGAGATCGACCCGCGCCTCGAGGAGATCGGCACCGACCGGGCGCTGGCTCTGCGTGGCAAGGCCGGTCTCGCCAACGCGCGGCTCGCGTACGGCGCGTACCAGCGCGCGTTCGAGGGCGGGACGCGGTTCGAGCAGCTCGCCGAGGCGGGTGCCGTTCCCCAGCGTGCGTTGTGGGCGTCGACGGGTGTGAAGAACCCCGATTACCCCGACACCCTCTACGTCACCGAGTTGGTCGCGCCGAACACCGTGAACACGATGCCGGAGAAGACCCTCGAGGCCGTCGCCGACCACGGTGAGGTCACGGGCGACACCGTCACCCGCAACATCGCCTCCTCCCAGCAGGTCTTCGACGCGCTGGCATCGGTCGGTGTGGATCTTCCCGACGTCTTCCGCAAGCTCGAGGACGAGGGTGTGGAGAAGTTCGTCGTGGCGTGGAAGGACCTGCTCGCGGCGACGGCGGAACAGCTCGCGGCTCACGCGCCGGGCGCGGAGGGCTGAACGTGCCCGAATCCGGTGCGGCGGAGTGGGTGAATCCGCTCCGGGACAACAGAGATCGCAGACTGCCCCGTATCGCCGGCCCGTGCGCGCTGGTGATCTTCGGCGTGACCGGCGATCTGGCCCGGCGCAAGTTGATGCCCGCCGTCTACGATCTCGCCAACCGCGGCCTCCTGCCGCCCGGATTCGCGCTCGTCGGTTTCGCCCGGAGGGATTGGGCCGACGAGGACTTCGGTCAGGTGGTCCACGACGCGGTGCGTGAGCATTCGCGTACCCCCTTTCGCGAGGAGGTCTGGCAGCGCCTCGCGGAGGGGATCCGCTTCGTGCAGGGCACCTTCGACGACGATGCGGCGTTCGCGGAGCTCGCGACGACCCTCGAGAAGCTCGACCGCGAACGCGGTACGGGTGGCAACCACGCGTTCTACCTGTCGGTTCCCCCGGACGCCTTCCCCGTGGTGTGCGGGCAGCTGTCGCGTTCGGGTCTGGCCGCGGAACGCGGCGGCTCGTGGAGCCGCGTCGTGATCGAGAAGCCGTTCGGGCACGACCTCGAGAGTGCGCGCGAGCTCAATTCGGTTGTCGGTGAGGTGTTCTCCGAGGAATCCGTCTTCCGCATCGATCACTATCTCGGCAAGGAGACGGTCCAGAACATCCTCGCGTTGCGTTTCGCGAACCAGATGTTCGAGCCGGTGTGGAACGCGCACTACGTCGACCACGTGCAGATCACGATGGCCGAGGACATCGGCCTCGGTGGTCGCGCCGGCTACTACGACGGCATCGGCGCGGCCCGCGACGTCATCCAGAACCATCTCCTGCAGCTGCTCGCCTTCACCGCGATGGAGGAACCGGTGAGCTTCGCGGCGTCGGAGCTGCACGCGGAGAAGATCAAGGTGCTGTCGGCGACCCGGCCGGCGGAGCCGTTCGACGAGACCACCGCGCGCGGCCAGTACGCATCCGGCTGGCAGGGCGGCGAGAAGGTCGTCGGACTGCTCGAGGAGAAGGGTTTCGCGGCGGATTCGACCACCGAGACGTACGCGGCCATCACCCTCGAGGTCGACACCCGCCGCTGGGCGGGTGTGCCCTTCTACCTGCGCACCGGCAAGCGCCTCGGCCGCCGCGTCACCGAGATCGCGGTGGTCTTCAAGCGGGCCCCGCACCTGCCGTTCGACAAGACCATGACCGAGGAGCTCGGTCAGAACGCGTTGGTGATCCGCGTGCAGCCCGACGAGGGCATCACGATGCGCTTCGGGTCGAAGGTGCCCGGCTCCGAGATGGAGGTCCGGGACGTGAACATGGACTTCAGTTACGGCCAGGCATTCACGGTCTCCTCCCCCGAGGCCTACGAGCGCCTGATCCTCGACGTGCTCCTCGGCGTCCCGTCACTGTTCCCGGTGGACGAGGAAGTCGAATTGTCCTGGAAGATCCTCGATCCGGTGCTCGAGCACTGGGCGGCGAACGGGCGACCGGAACCCTACGAGTCCGGCACCTGGGGTCCACAATCGGCCGACGAGATGCTGCGGCGTACCGGCCGGGAATGGAGGCGTCCGTGAGGCTCCAGTTGCGCAACACCTCCGCGAATGCCATCAGTCGCAAGCTGGTGGAGCTGCGACGGTCGAGTGGAATGGTCACGCAGGGCCGTGTTCTCACGTTTATCGTGTGCGCCGGCGACGCGCGAGGCCTCGACGCCGCGATCACGGCCGCCACCGAGGCGTCGAAGGAACATCCCTGCCGCGTCATCGTCGTCGGTCGCGGACGACAGGACGGTCCGTCGCGGCTCGACGCGGAGATCCGGGTCGCCGGTGAAGCGGGTGCCTCCGAGGCATTGATCCTCGCCCTGCACGGCGAACTCGGTGAACATCAGGAATCGGTCGTGGTGCCTTTCCTCCTTCCGGACACCCCCGTCGTCGCGTGGTGGCCCAACCAGGCCCCCGCGGTCCCGGCCGAGGACCCGGTGGGTCGTCTCGCCGTCCGCCGCATCACCGACGTGACCAACTCCGACGACCCGCGTGCCGATCTCGCGACCCGCCTGTCCGGTTACCGGCCGGGCGACACGGATCTGGCCTGGGCCCGCATCACCTACTGGCGGGCGCTGCTGGTCTCGGCACTCGATCAGCCGCCCTACGAGCCAGTGCTCTCGGCACGCGTGTCGGGGCTGCGGACCGAACCGGCCGTCGATCTGATCGCGGGGTGGCTCGCGAGCCGTCTCGACTGCCCCGTCGAGCGATCCGTCGGCGAGCTGAGGGTGGAACTGCGCACGGCGTCGCAGACGATCGCCCTGGAACGCCCGCAGGAAGGTCGCGTGGCGACCCTCGAACGCACCCACAAGCCCGATTCGCTGATCAGCCTGGCGCGCCGGAACTCGGCCGAATGTCTCGCCGAGGAACTGCGTCGCCTCGATCCCGACGAAGTCTACGAAGCCGCGTTGTCGGCCCTGCCGAAGGTGGATTATGTCTGACACGGCCCGCACTCCGTCCGAGATCCGGCGTTTCGCCGACGCCGACGAGGTCGCCCGCGCCGCGGCGTCCGCCTTCGTCGATGCCGTCGTCGCCGCGCAGCGCGAGCGGGTGCAGGCCCACGTCGTGCTCACCGGCGGCGGTACCGGTATCGCGATGCTCGAGCACGTGCGTCGCGACCAGGGCGCCATCGACTGGTCGGCGGTGAACGTCTACTTCGGCGACGAGCGTTTCCTGCCGCCCGGCGATCCGGATCGCAACGAGGTGCAGGCCCGTGGGGCTCTGCTCGACCACGTGCCGATCGACCCGGCACGCATCCACACCATGCCGGCGCTCGGCGAGGACGGGTGCAGCACACCGGAGGACTCGGCCCAGCGGTACGCCGAACTCCTCGCGGCGCACTCCCCCGACGGCACCGTGCCGGTCTTCGACGTGCACCTGCTCGGCATGGGCGGTGAGGGACACATCAATTCGCTGTTCCCCCACACCGACGCGGTGCGCGAGTCGGAGCGTTTCGTGGTGGGTGTCGACGACTCCCCGAAGCCGCCGCCGGCCCGGGTGACGCTGACGCTGCCCGCCGTGCAGCGGGCGCGGCAGGTCTGGTTGCTGGTCACCGGTGCCGCCAAGGCGGAGGCCGTCGCGGCGGCCGTGGGCGGTGCCGCACCGGAGGACTTCCCGTCCGCGGGCGCCCACGGCACCGAACGCACCGTGTGGTTCCTCGATCCGGCTGCCGCAGAGCAACTCCCGGCGCAGTGACCGGGCGGAGCGTCGGGAGTCCGACGCCGTGATCGGCGATCCGGCCGTCATGCGCCCGCGCCGTCGAAGTCGGGATCGTCGGCGTCGTCCGTCTCCACACGGCGCCCCTCCGAAGTACCGGCGGTGTCGCCGTCGTCGACACCGGTTCGCACACACCGCATCCGATTCATCGATCGCGGACCTGCCGTCGAGCGCAGTGCGCGCAACGGTGATCGGCCCGGGACACATCGCACCGTTCGTGGGTCCATGCCGGTGAGCTCCTCCCGTCGTGGACCGTTGTCGTCACGGCCCTCTGTCTCGTTCGACGCGCCGGGACGCCCGACGGTTCCACTCGGGACGAAATCGGCCGGTCCGATCCGGGATCGAGCGGTCAGATACCCCGTTCGATCACCGCGGCGGTGACGCGGTCGTCGATCGACGACACCGGGTTCTCCCGTGCCACCCAGGGGTCACCGTCGAAGTACTTCGCGAAGATCTTCTCGGCCGTGCGGGTGGCGATCGCCTGCGTCGTCAACGTCGGGTTCGGACCTCCGAGACTGTTGGCGAGCGCCGAGTTGTCGGCGACGAACAGTCTCTTCACCCACCGGGCCTCCGCGTCGGCGTCGAGCACCGAATCCCGGTCGCTCACTCCCATCCGCATGCTCGACTGCGAGTGCAGGATCAGCGGTGGCCAGTCGCAGCGATGCACCCTCTTCGCGCCCGCCGCTCTCATCAACTCGACGGCCTTGCGGGTCGCGTGGTCACGATTGCGGCGGGTACGCGCCGAGCGCCGACGATGCTGCACGGTCACCCGCGGCGCCAGACCTGCTTCGTCCGGGTACAGGATCGGCGAGAGCGTCACGCGGTTGTCCGGTTCGACGTCGTCGTCCGAGATGACGAGCGCCGCGAGGACCCGGTCGGCGTCGGCCATCGTATCGAGCAGGTCGCGTCCGACGAGCCTCCCCACGCTGTCGGCCCCCGCGGAATCGACGACGCCTCCGGCACGTCCGTACCCGTGGATGCCGGAGTCGCTGAAGTTCAGCGCGTACGCGATCAATGCCGGGGGCAGGCCGACCTGCTCGATCCCGCCGTAGCCGGGCAGATCGACGCGCGCGTTGGAACCCGGGCCGCGCGTCTGCCCGGTGTACTCGTCGAAGACGCCGAAGACCGCGTCCATGTGGTGGTCGGTGAGGCCGCGGCCGACCCAGCCGTTCGGATTCGGCAGCGCCGAGTTCAGCCACAATCGTGGGCTCTCGATGCACCCGGCCGCCAGCACCACCACCGGGGCGGTCGCTTCGTGCTCGTCCTCTCCCGTCGTGAACCGCACTCCGCGCGCCACGGTCTCCCCGTTCACCTGCTCGACGAGGATCTCGAAGACCACTGCATCGGCGATCAGGGTGACGGCACGCCCCTGGGGTGACCACGCGTCCGCGGTGAGCATCATCGGGACGTACGAATTGTCGGTGGAGCGTCTGGCCTTGAGATTCCGCGGCGCCCCCAGCGGCAGATGACAGCCCTGATAGCAGTGCCCGCACATCGTGCAGCCCCGCGCTTCGGGATGGTGCAGACGCGCACGGTCGCGGGTGCGGCCGGCGGTACCACCGGGTTGGAGGATCGCGTTCTGCTGTGCGCGGTGGGCGGCCACGGTGGTATCGAGCGAGGTCTGGTGTGGCAGACCCATGGCCGCTGCTCCCCGCAGGAACAACTGCTCCTTGGCGCCCATCGGGGCAGTCTGCACCGGCAGCGTGGCCTCCACCCACTCGTAGTAGGGACGCAGTTCGTCGTATCCGAAGGGGAACAGGTGCGCCGTGTCGTACATGTCGCGGTCGGCGCCGTCGTATCCGGAGAATACGCCGGGTGCCGCCCGCGGCGAGTTGCCGAAGAAGTGGAGCGTGGTGCCACCGACGCCGGATACCTGCCACACGAACGAATTCTGAGGCAGATCTCGGAGCCACGGCGTGCCCGAGCGGTCTCCCGGTCCGTGGCGGAACAGCCCGGTGATCGGATTGTTGAGGTCGTCCTCGAAATGGGTCCACTCGTTCTCCGGGTCGGCGAAGCGGGGACCTGCTTCGAGAACGAGCACGTCGAGCCCGCGCGCCGCGAGTTCCTTGGCCACGACGGGTCCGCCACCCCCGGCGCCGATGACGATGACGTCGGTCATCTATCCCTCCACCTCGTCGATTTCGCCGTAGTAGCCCAGGAACTCGTCCCACCCGTCACTCGGCCCTGCATAGCGGCTCAACTCCCAGCCGACCGGCCGCCCCGTGAGCTCGCGCCGAGTACGGTTGTACGCGGAGACCTCCGAGAACGCCGCGAAGGCCGCCAGTGTGGGAATCGCGTTGACCACGAATTTCAGCACCAGACCTTCGAAACGCGGGTCGGTGTCGAGCCATTCGAAGACCTGCGCCTTCGCGGCATGACTCAGGTTCGCGAACGGCGCTGCGAACGGACCACTCACCGAACGCGGGTCGGCGGTGACACCGAAAGTGTTGAGCAGCACCGCGATCGCCGCGGCGCCGGGCAGGTTGCCCGCCTCGGGTCCGAGCAGCGGCATCGGCGAGGCCTGGTCCAGGGTTCGCTCGAGGGATTCCGCGGTGCCGGCGGTGACGCCGCCGGGCCGGTCGGTCCACACACCCTGTTGGTGCGAGTACGGGTCGTTGCCGGGTGCGACGAACGCGAGCACCCCGTTGATCGTGTCGCGTACGGGCGGCGTCTCGTTCAGCGGACTCGCGTCGGCTTCGCTCGCGAGCACCCCTGCGGTGCCGATCAACGCCGCCATCGTCGCGGCCGTCCCGGCGAGAAAACGCCGCCTGTTCCAGTACCCGTGCTGCGGGTCGTCCACGTCGCCCCCTCGTCGTTGCCGTGGTGCAGCGTACGAGATGTCGTGGAACGATTGCGGAATGTCGTCCGGATCGTCCGGCGGGTCGCACGGACCGGTGGAGCGATCCACGGAAATCGGGTAGCTCGCTACCCGTGCCGTCCGCGCACGGGGCGTGCAGGATTCGAACACGGCCGATCGGTGCGACGGGGTGGGAATCATGTTGCAGAAGAAGAGGGAGAGCAACCGGTTCGCGTCCGTCCTGGAGACACTCCGAGGCCGGGACGATGCTCCTGCTGATCGTCCCGGCGACGAGCGTCGCGCCGACGTTCTTGCGCCGGCCTCGGACACGGCACCTGCCGGACTGCGCAATGCGACGCCTTCGCGATTGCACATCACCGACGCGGAACGGCCGGACGCTCGCGTGCGCACCGCTCGAACGTCGCGTACCGACCGACCCGCAGCGGCAGTGGCCCTGGGAGGCGCTGATCCGCCACGGATAGGTCGTCCCCCTCCGCGCCACAGCGGAGACACGTCTCGGCGGCACCAAGGCTCGTTCCCGCCGCCGTCTGCACACTGTCACGTTGTGGTGCATGCTCGTGACCAGCGTGGCGGTGCCGGTGGCGGCATTCGCCACTGGGCTGGTGAGGATCGCAGAGGCTCCCGTCGTCGGTGAACCGGTATCCGTGAGGACCGAAGTGCCGGACAACGACCTCCACGACTGCCGCCATCCGAGTTCGAGGATCTCGTCCCTGTACCGACGGTTCACCCCGCCGTGCCGGATCGGGGCGATCCTGTGAACGGATTCGAGCAGCGCACTACACAGCGGGAGGACCCATCGCGGTGAAACGGACCGCACCGGCAGCCGGATGCAGGACAATTTCGATAAGGCGAGCGCCCATCGAGAGGAGCCGTGATGAGCACGCCGAGGACGATCACAGGCGAAGTGAGCCCGGAGCGCGATTGCCCGAGCGACTCGTCGCTGGTGCGGTTGATCTACCACCGCAACTTCCTGCTCCCGATCGGTGAGGTCTGGGCGGCACTCACCGATTCGGAGAAGCTGGGCCGTTGGTACGGCACGTACATCGGCGACCCCGCTACGGGCCGTGTGCTCCTGACCATGACGGACGACCACGATTCGGCCACCACCTACGTCGACATCCTCCGGTGTTCTCCCCCCGAGGGATTCGCCGTCGACGTGGACGGGTGGCAGCTCGAGGTGGTGCTGCGTCAGGTCGGGAAGGTCACCACCCTCGAGTTCACACACCGGCACGTCCCGCGCTCGGAGGCCGGAGAGATCGGGCCGGGGTGGCAGTACTACCTCGACCGCCTCGACGCAGCACTGGCCGGCACCCGCCCGCCGTTGTGGGACGACTACCTCGACCTGGTCGACGAATACCGCTGACCGGCGCCTTTCGCTGCAGTGATCCGCCCGACGAGCACCACCGGAAATCTCCATCGACGAGTACCGCAGGCCGTACAAGGTGGACGAGGTCGCCAACGACCGGATCGAGGAGGTCTGGTTCACGGGCGTCCACTCCGACGTCGGCGGTGGATTCGAGGACTGCCGGAACAGACGAGCGCGACGGCGACGCCGACCCGGATGAGCCGCATCTGGTGGCTCATCGGACGAGGAACTCGTGAGATCCTCGGCGGGGCACGATCGCCCGAAGGACTGAAGATCCACGAGAGCGTCGAGCTCCGGGAGGACGGTCTGGCGACCCGGCTACGGAATCCGCACTGGGTCGATCCGGAGTGGTACACGCCGAAGCGCTACGACCTCGAGGTATCCGGCCATACGAACCGCCGGACCGCGCCGCTCCGCCCCCATCGGAGGTCTCGGCGCACCGGGGTCGGTCACAACTCCCGTGAACGCGACAGCTCCGCCGACCTCGCCCTGAGGTGGCGCCGCTCGGGTTCGGTACCGGCGAGCTCGAGCGCCCGCCGATACACTTCGGCCGCTTCACCTTTCCGGCCGACCCGAGCCAGCAACTCGGCTCGTGCCACCACGTACGGTCCGTAGTCGCGGATACTCGGCTCGTCGGCGAGTCCGTCGAGGAGTTCGAGTCCGGCCGCGGGCCCGTCGCGCATCGCGACCGCCACGGCGCGGTTCAGTGCGACGATCGGTGACGGGCTCAGGGCGGTCAGTACGTCGTAGAGGGCGACGATCTGCGGCCAGTCGGTGCTGTCGACGTCGCTCGCCTCGTCGTGCAACGCGGCTATCGCGGCCTGCACCCCGTACGGGCCGGGTGGTCGTCCGGTGAGTGCGGCGACCACCAGTGCGCTGCCCTCCTCGATCATCGCGCGGTCCCATCGGGTGCGGTCCTGCACGTCGAGCAGCATGACGGCGCCGGTCGGGTCGGTGCGTGCGTCCCGGCGGGCATGGACGAGCAGCATCAGCGCGAGCAACCCGCTCACCTCCCGTTCCGTCGGCATCAGACGGTGCAGGATGCGGGTGAGGCGGACCGCCTCCTCTGCGAGGGCGAGGCGTTGCAGATGTTCACCGCTGCTCGCGGCATAGCCCTCGGTGAAGATCGAGTACAGCGCCGCGAGCACCACCGGCAGGCGCTCCGGCAGCTCGTCCGGTCCGGGTACCCGGAACGGGATGCGGGCACCGCGGATCTTCTTCTTGGCCCGCACGATCCGCTGGGCCATCGTCGGCGACGGGACGAGGAAGGCCCGCGCGACCTCGTTCGTCGTGAGACCACCGAGGCAGCGCAGGATCAGCGCGACGCGGTCGTCCGCCGCGAGGGCGGGGTGGGCGCACGTGAAGAACAGTTCGAGGCGGTCGTCCGTCAGTTCTCCGGCATCGGGCGGTTCGTACGACGCGCGACGTTCGGTGTCGACGGCGAGTTCCGCCAGTCGCGTCGCATACACGCGGTCGCGGCGCACCCGATCCAGCGCTCGGCGCCTGGCCGTGGTGAGCAGCCAAGCGCCCGGACGCTCGGGCACACCGTCGACCGGCCAGTGCACGAGCGCCGCCTCGAGTGCCTCCGATGCGACCTCCTCGGCGAGGTCGAGGTCGCCGAAGCGATGGACGAGCGCGGCGAGGAGCCGGCCGTGTTCCTCGCGGAACACCGACTCGACGGCCGAGGCCGGCTCCCCCATCGCTCAGTCCCCGAAGTCGGCGATCGGCCGCACGACGACCGTGCCGCCGTCCCGCGATCCGGGACAGCGTGCCGCCCAGTCGAGTGCCTCGTCGAGGCTGCCGACGTCGATGACGTCGTATCCGCCGAGCACCTCGCGGCTCTCGCCGAACGGTCCGTCGGTCACCGTGCGTCGTCCGTCCCCGTCGACCTGCACGGTCGTCGCGGTGACGAGATCCTGCAAGGCGTGCCCGGACACGAGGACACCCGCGTCGCGCATCGCCTTCTCGTAGTCCTGCCAGTCCTCGACGGTGCAGGTGGCCTCGGCGGTCGTGGATGCGTAGATCAACAGCATGTACTTCATGGCGGTCGCTCCCGTCTGTGTGGTGTTCGTCCTACACCATCACGACGAACGGACACCTGCCGGATCGACGCCCGACGAGAGATTTTTTCTAACCGCTGTTGCGCAACGCCGTGGCGAGACCGTTCATCGTGATCTGGATACCGCGCCGGACACGGTCGGTGTCCTCACCGGCACGGAACCGGCGCAGCAACTCGACCTGCAGGTGGTTGAGCGGTTCGAGATACGGGAACCGGTTGTGCAGCGACCGCTCGAGCGCCGGATTATCCGCGACGAGCGAGTCGTAGCCCGTGATCTGCCGGTAGGCGTCGACTGTACGGGCGTGCTCGTCGACGATGCTGCCGAACACCCGCTCGCGCAGTTCGGTGTCCTCGACGAGTTCGGAGTACCGGGCGGCCAGGCCGAGATCGGACTTGGCGAGCACCTGCGCCATGTTCGACAGCACCGAACGGAAGAACGGCCAGCGACGGTAGAGATCCTGCAGGGTCGCCAACCGGTCCGGATCACCAGCCACCCAGTCCTGCACAGCCGTTCCCGTGCCGTACCAGCCGGGGAGCATCACGCGGCTCTGGGTCCACGAGAGCAC
Source organism: Rhodococcus sp. DMU2021 (assembly GCF_019641445.1). NCBI lineage: Bacteria > Bacillati > Actinomycetota > Actinomycetes > Mycobacteriales > Nocardiaceae > Rhodococcus > Rhodococcus sp. DMU2021. Next base: position 524,830 of record NZ_JAIFKB010000001.1, on the reverse strand, counting down.
CCACGGGATGGCCCGCAGGTCGCTGATCGCCTTCGTCTGCTTACGGGAGGCGGGACGGCTGCCGATGTTGAGGGCACCGATCTCCGAGACCGGCGTCGCGGTGGTGAAGTACTCGACGAATCCCGGTGTCTCGTGCACGAGTCGGCTGTACGCGGCGCGAGCGAGGTCGGCAAGTTCGTCGAGGATGCGGTAGGCCTCCGGCGCGTCCTTCCCGAGGCCTTCGACATCGAGCAAGCTCGACTCGAGGGTCGCCGAGACGAGCGCCTCGAGGTTGCGGCGGGCGAGCACCGGTTCGCGGTACTTCGCGGCGATGACCTCGCCCTGCTCGGTCAGACGCAACGAGCCCTGGACCGCGCCGGGAGGCTGGGCCAGGATGGCGTCGTAACTCGGTCCGCCACCGCGACCGACGGTGCCGCCGCGACCGTGGAACAGGCGCAGCCGGATCCCGGCGGTGCGCGCCGCCTCGACGAGATCGAGTTCCGCGCGGTAGAGCGCCCAGTTGGCGGTGAGATAACCGCCATCCTTGTTGGAATCGGAGTAGCCGAGCATGATCTCCTGCAGTCCGTCGTGTCCGTCGACGAGGCTGCGGAACTCGGGCACGGCGAGGGCGGCGGTCAGCGTGGCGGCACCGCCGCGCAGGTCGTCGATCGTCTCGAACAGCGGGATGACCTGCACCGTGCTGCGCGGATAGCCGCGGTCGAGGTCGAGCAGCCCGACCTCCTTGAGCAGGACCTCGACCTCGAGCAGGTCGGACACCGAGGTGCACATGCTGATGATGTAGTGCTCGATGGCGGCCGGTCCGATGCGACGGACCACGTCGGCGGCAGCACGCAGGATGCCCAGTTCCTTGGCTGTCTCGTCCGACAGGTGGGCGTCGGGGGTGGTGAGCGGGCGGCGGATCCGCAACTCCGCGGTGAGCAGCGCGACCTTGTCGTCCTCCGGCAGGTCGCGGTAGCGGTCGGTCACTCCCGCCCAGGAGAGCAGTTCGGCGACGACGTTCTCGTGGACCTCGGAATTCTGACGCAGGTCGAGTGGCGCGAGGTGGAAGCCGAAGACCTCGACGGCGCTGCGCAGGTGCGCGAGTCGATCGTCGGCGATCACGGTCGCTCCGCCGGCGCGCAGCGAGGCGTCGACGATGTTCAGGTCGGTGTGCAGGCGGGCCGGGGTGGCATAGGGCTCGCACGGGATACGCACCGTGTGGGGCAGATCCACGCCGGGCAGCAGCCTGCCCGCGGTGGCGGTGAGGCGAGCGCGGATACCGTGTACGGCGCGTCGGTACGGCTCGTCGCTGTGGGCGGGATTGTCGTCGCCCGAGTCGTCGGCGAGCTTCTTCAGGGCGCTGCTGATGGTCGCGGTGCGTTCGGACATCGACAGTTCGCGTTCGAGCGCGGCGAGTTCGGTGAGGTGATGTCGCAGCGCGGTCTCACAGGCGCGATTCGCGGCCGTGGTGACGACCTCGCCGTCGACGTTGGGGTTGCCGTCGCGGTCGCCGCCGATCCAGGTTCCCGGCCGGACCAGCGGTTCGGTGAGCACCGCCGCGTCGGGCCAGCGTCGCCGGAGTTCGCGTCGCACTTCGGCGTTGAGGGCGGGAACGACGTCGAACAGTGCGAGGTCGTAGTAGCGCAGACCGTTGTCGACCTCGTCGATGATCCTCAGGCGCGCGAGCCGGATGAGCGCGGTGTCCCAGAGGGTCAGGATGTGCCGGTACAGGGCGCGGTCGATTTCCTCGAGCGCGGCGGGTTCGTCGGTCCTCTCCCGGCGCCGCATGAGTTCGGTGACGGCGGTCTGGACGTCGAAGACGGTGCGTCGGCGGGTCTCGGTGGGATGAGCGGTGATGACGGGGGCGACGAGAGCCGACGCGAGCGCGTCGGTCACGGTGTCGGCATCGAGGCCCGGACCGGCGGCGTCGAGCTTGGCGTAGGTGGCGGCGAGGCTACTGTCCTGCGGTGGGTCGCCTGCGCGCACGTGCAGGGCTCGACGTCGTTCGCGGTGCAGATCCTCGGCGAGATTGGCGAGCAGACCGAAATGGCTGAACGCCCGGGCGACGGGAATCAGGTCGTCGGTGGCGACGCCGGCGAAGCGTTCGGCGAGTTCGGTGCGGTCGATCTCGGAGCGCCGGATCCGGAAACTCTCCACCCGGGCCGATTCGACCAGGTCGAAGGTCTCGGGTCCTGCCTGCTCACGGATGACGTTGCCGAGGATGCCGCCGAGCAGGCGGATGTCCTCGCGGAGGGGTTCGGTAGCAGAGGCAGGCACAGTGTCCGTCATACGGCCAGTATCTGTGCCCGGCGGCCGGGGCGCGACCGCGGCAGCGTCCGTGCACGTGCGGGGATCAGCTGAACTTGATCTGCAGTCCGATGCCGAGGATCGAGATCACCCAGATGATGCCGGTGAAGACGGTGAGACGGTCGAGGTTCTTCTCCGCCACCGTCGAGCCCGAGAGATTGGACTGGACTCCGCCACCGAACAGGCTGGACAGACCACCGCCCTTACCGCGGTGCAGCAGCACCAGCAGGATGAGCAACAGGCTCGTGACGATCAGGAGGATGTCCAGGAACAGTTCCATGTCGGTGTTCGATGTCCTTCGGATGGTGGGCGACGTCGGCGTCAGCTTACCCGCTCGTCCTGTGAGGACGCTGCGGGTGTGCCGGGGACGCCGGGTGGGCGAAATGCGGGCGGGGTGCAGCATCTCGTCGAGATCCTGCACCCCGCCCGATGCCGGTCGCTCTAGAGGAGCGGACCGCCTGCGGCGATCGCCGACAGCTGAGCGAATTCGTCGGCCTTGAGGGAGGCGCCTCCCACGAGGCCGCCGTCGACGTCGGTCTGAGCGATGAGCTCACCGACGTTCTTGGCGTTGACCGACCCGCCGTACAGGACTCGGACCGATGCCGCGACCTCGGGCGAGGCCAGTTCGGCGAGGGTGCTGCGCACCGCGGCGCACACCTCCTGTGCGTCGGCCGCCGAAGCGACCTTGCCCGTGCCGATGGCCCAGACCGGCTCGTACGCGACGACGATCTTTGCGATCTCGTCGGCGGACAGGCCGGCGAGCGAGTTCTTCAACTGCTCGACGTTGTACTCGACGTGGTTGCCGGCTTCGCGGACGTCGAGTCCTTCGCCGATGCACACGATCGGAGTGAGACCGTGCCGCAGCGCGGCCTTGGTCTTGTCGCGGACGATCTCGTCGGTCTCACCGTGCAGGGTGCGACGCTCGGAGTGCCCGACGATCACGTAGGTGCAGCCGAGCTTCGCGAGCATCGCGCCGGAGATCTCGCCGGTGTAGGCGCCGGAGTCGTGGACCGATATGTCCTGGGCTCCGTAGGTGATGCCGAGCTTGTCGCCCTCGACGAGGGTCTGCACCGAGCGGATGCCGGTGAACGGCGGGATGACCGTCACGTCGACCTTCTCGAGGTACTTCTCGGGAAGGGTGAACGCGATCTTCTGCACCAGGGCGATGGCCTCGAGGTGGTTGAGGTTCATCTTCCAGTTGCCCGCGATGAGCGGTGTCCGTGCCATGACCGTCAGCCCTCCAGAACTGCGATGCCGGGCAGTTCCTTGCCCTCGAGGTACTCGAGGGAGGCGCCACCACCGGTGGAGATGTGGGAGAAGCGGTCCTCACCGAGTCCGAGCGACCGCACGGCCGCAGCGGAGTCGCCGCCACCGACGACGCTGAACGCGCCCTTGCCGGTGGCCTCGATGATCGCTTCCGCTACACCCTTCGTGCCCGCCGCGAAGTTCTCGAACTCGAACACGCCCATCGGGCCGTTCCAGAACACCGTCTTCGCCGAGCCGAGGAGCGAGGCGAAGCGCCGCACGGACTCCGGTCCGATGTCGAGGCCCATCCATCCGTCGGGGATGGAGTCGGCCGCGACGGTCTGCGACTGTGCGTCGGCCGCGAACTTGTCGGCCACCACCACGTCCTGAGGGATGTGGATGACGTCGCCGAAGCGTTCGAGCAGTTGCTTGCAGGTGTCGATCATCGACTCCTCGAGCAGCGACGTGCCGACCGAGTAGCCCTGTGCCGCAAGGAAGGTGAAGCACATGCCGCCACCGATTACGAGCGTGTCGACCTTGGGTGCGAGCGCCTCGATGACCCCGAGCTTGTCGGAGACCTTCGAGCCGCCGAGCACCACGGCGTACGGACGCTCGGTGTCGGTGGTGAGCTTGGCGAGCACGTCGACCTCGGCCGCGACGAGACCACCCGCGTAGTGCGGGAGCAGCGTCGCGACGTCGTAGACCGACGCCTGCTTGCGGTGCACGACACCGAAGCCGTCGGAGACGAATGCGCCGTCGTCGCCGACGAGCTCGACGAGCTCACGGGCGAAGGCGAGCCGCTCGGCATCGTCCTTGCTGGTCTCGCGAGCGTCGAAGCGGACGTTCTCGAGCAGGAGGATGTCGCCGTCGGTCAGCCCTTCGGAACGCGCCAGCGCATCCTGGCCGACGACGTCGGAGGCGAGCTGGACGTTGCGGTCGAGCACCTCACCGAGTTTCGCTGCGACGGGCGCGAGCGAGTACTTCGGATCCGGCTCGCCCTTGGGGCGGCCGAGGTGCGCGGTCACGACGACCTTGGCCCCGGCCTCCGCGAGCGTGCGGATGGTGGGCGCGGACGCGAGGATGCGGCCGGCGTCGGTGATCGTGTCGCCGTCGAGCGGGACGTTGAGGTCGGAGCGCACGAGTACGCCCCGACCCTCCACACCTGCGTCGAGCAGATCCTCGAGGGTCTGAACTGCCACTGTTCAAATGTCCTGTTCTACGAGTTTCAAAGAGACTTGCCGACGAGACCGACGAGGTCGGCAAGACGATTCGAGTAGCCCCACTCGTTGTCGTACCACGAGACGACCTTGACCTGCTCGTCGATGACCTTGGTCAGAGGCGCGTCGAAGATCGACGAGTGCGGGTCGGTGACGATGTCCGAGGACACGATCGGATCGGTGTTGTACTTCAGGATGCCCTTCAGCGGACCCTCCGCGGCAGCCTTCAGTGCGGCGTTGACCTCATCGGCGGTGGCCTTCTTGGTGAGGGTCGCGGTGAGGTCGGTGACCGAGCCGGTCGGGACCGGGACGCGCAGCGCGTAGCCGTCGAGCTTGCCGAGCAGCTCGGGGAGCACGAGGCCGATGGCCTTGGCGGCGCCTGTGCCGGTGGGGACGATGTTCAGGGCGGCAGCGCGGGCGCGACGCAGATCCTTGTGCGGTCCATCCTGCAGGTTCTGGTCCTGGGTGTACGCGTGGATCGTGGTCATCAGGCCCTTCTCGATGCCGAACTCGTCGTTCAGCACCTTGGCGAGGGGGCCGAGGCAGTTCGTGGTGCACGAGGCGTTGGAGATGATGTTCTGCGTGCCGTCGTACTTGTCGTGGTTGACGCCCATGACGATGGTGATGTCCTCGTCGGTGGCAGGCGCCGAGATGATGACCTTCTTGGCGCCGGCGTCGATGTGCCCCTTCGCCTTGGCGGCGTTGGTGAAGATGCCGGTGGACTCGACGACGACGTCGACACCGAGGTCGCCCCACGGAAGAGCGGAGGGGCCCTCCTTGATCGAGAGGGCCTTGATCTTCCGATCGCCGACGACGATGTCGTCGCCCTCGACATGCACGTCCTTGTCGAGGCGCCCCAGGATCGAGTCGTACTTCAGGAGCGTCGCGAGGGTGTCGTTGTCGGTGAGGTCGTTGACGGCAACGATCTCGATGTCGGTGGTGCCGAGTGCCTTCTGTGCCTCGACCGCCCGGAAGAAGTTGCGCCCGATGCGTCCGAATCCGTTCACGCCTACGCGGACAGTCACAATGAAGCTCCTTTGCCCAGTATTCCGATGGTCGTACTTGTGTGACCTTCACCCTAGTGGGGTTCGGTCGTACTGTGGGGAGCCGCCCGGCCGTGGCGCGAACTCCCTTGCAAGCCTGCCCCGCTATGCCTCGTCCAGCAACTCAGCGGTGACGGCCGACTCCGTATCGGGGATCCCGAGTTCCTTCGCGCGACGATCCGCCATCGACAGCAGGCGGCGGATCCGTCCCGCGACGGCGTCCTTGGTCATCGGCGGATCGGCGAGCTGGCCGAGCTCCTCGAGGGACGCCTGACGGTGCTGCACGCGCAGCGCGCCGGCGGCAGCGAGGTGGTCGGGCACGTCGGCGCCGAGGATCGCCAGCGCCCGCTCGACCCGCGCGGCGGCCGCCACGGCGGCGCGTGCGGACCGGCGCAGATTGGCGTCGTCGAAGTTGGCGAGGCGGTTCGCGGTCGCCCGCACCTCCCGGCGCATGCGGCGCTCCTCCCAGACCAGCCGGGTGTCCTGCGCGCCCATGTGGGTGAGCAGCGCGCCGATGGCCTCGCCGTCGCGGATCACCACCCGGTCGGCGCCGCGCACCTCACGCGCCTTGGCAGTGACGCCGAGCCGGCGGGCGGCGCCGACGAGCGCGAGGGCGGCCTCCGGGCCGGGGCAGCTCACCTCGAGCGCCGAGGAACGGCCCGGTTCGGTGAGCGAGCCGTGGGCGAGAAACGCCCCGCGCCACGCCGCGGCGGAGTCGGAGACGCTGCCGCCGACCACCTGTGCCGGCAGTCCGCGCACCGGTCGTCCGCGACCGTCGAGCAGACCGGTGCGGCGGGCCAGCGCCTCACCGTCCTTCCCGACACGGACGATGTACCGGGAGCTCTTGCGCAGACCACCCGCGCCGAGCACCTGAATCTCCGCGGGATAGCTGTAGAGCTCGAAGATCTCGCGGCGGAGGCGACGTGCGATCGATCCGAGGTCGACCTCGGCCTCGACGACCACTCGCCCGGCGACGATGTGCAATCCCCCGGCGAAGCGCAGGAGGGCGGACACCTCGGCCTTGCGGTTGCTGATCCTGGTGACCGACAACCTGCTCAGCTCGTCCTTGACCTCCGCTGTCATTGCCACGAGACGCTCTCCCTCCCACCCCCGCGTGTGGCACGGACTCCACCGCGCGAGGACAGACATGTTTCCAGTGCCCCCGCCAACTTGGCGGGGTCGTGTCGATGCGTACCGGTCTCGGCGACGTCGACGAACGAGACGTCCGCTCCGAATCGGGCCGCGGACCGGCTCAGGTGCTCGCGCTCGCGTCCTTCCGGTACCGAGGCAGCATCCACGACGACCTGGTCGACACGGAAATCGGGGGCGTGCTGGGCGAGAACGTGCAGGTGGCGTTCCGCGGAGAAGCCTGCGGTCTCCCCCGGTTCCGCCGCGAGGTTGAGCACGAGGACCTTGAGCGCCGTCGTGTGGACCAGCGCCTCGTGCAGGTCCGGGACGAGCACGTGCGGGATGACGCTCGAGAACCAGGATCCCGGGCCGAGCACCACGAGATCGGCCTCGCACACCGCGTCGAGCGCAGGCGGGCAGGCCGGCGGATCGGCGGGAATCAGCCGGACCCGGCGCACCTTGCCCGGGGTGGTCGCCACCGCGACCTGCCCCCGGATGCAGCGGCTCACCCGCGGGTCGGATTCGAGTCCCGACACGTCGGCCTCGATGTCGAGCGGGATCGGCGACATGGGCAGCACACGGCCGCGCACGTCGAGGACGCGGGCGAGCATGTCGAGGGCGGTGACGGTGTCGCCCGCGACCTCGGCGAGCCCGGCGAGGATCAAGTTGCCGACCGAGTGCCCGGCGAGGGCGCCCGTGCCCCCGAAGCGGTGTTGGACGGTCTCGGTCCACACCCGGACCTCGTCGTCGCGGCCGGCGAGCGCTGCGAGCGCCATGCGCAGGTCGCCGGGTGGGACGACGCCGAGTTCGGCGCGCAGCCGTCCCGAGGACCCTCCGTCATCGGCGACGGTCACCACGGCGGTGACCCGGTCGGTGAGGCGCCGGACGGCACTGAGCGTCGCGTACAGGCCGTGTCCGCCACCGAGAGCAGTGATCGCGGGGCCGGGCACCGCCCCGGAGCTCGGAGCGCTCTCGGAGTACGGCGTGCTGTCGGAGTCGGGAGTCTCGGCGGCGTTCACTCGCGCCCCAGATCCCGGTGCACCACGTTCACCGTCAGATCCGGTGCCTGCTCGAGGCGTGCAGCGAGGGCCTCGGCCATCGCCACGCTCCGGTGTTTCCCTCCGGTGCAGCCCACTGCAATCGTCATGTAGCGCTTCCCCTCCCGACGGTAACCGGCGGTCGTCAGATCGAGCAGCCGGTGATAGGTGGCGAGATAGTCCTCGGCACCGTCGCGGGAGAGTACATAGTCGCGCACCGCCGCGTCCTGCCCGGTGTGCGGCCGCAATTCGGCGATCCAGTGGGGGTTCGGCAGGAACCGCACGTCGCACACGACGTCGGAGTCCATGGGCAGGCCGTACTTGAAGCCGAACGACTCCACGGTCACCCGGATGGTGTCGGATGTCGCGTCGCCGAAGGCCGCCTCGATCTTGCGACGCAGATCGGGCCCGGACAGCGCGGACGTGTCGATGACGAGGTCGGCCGCGGCCTTCACGGGAGCGAGCTGCTCGCGTTCGACGGCGATGCCGTCGGTGAGCGTGCGATCGGCCGTGTCGGACTGCAGCGGATGACTGCGGCGTACCTGCTCGAACCGCCGGACGAGCACCGAGTCGGCCGCTTCGAGGAACAGCACCCGGGTGTTGACCGGGCGGGCCGCCAGATCGGTGACGACGCGTTCGAGGTCGCCGGTGAACAACCGGCTGCGCACGTCCATCACCACGGCGAGACGTTGCAGCGGAGGTTCGGCCTGCACCGCGAGATCGATCATCGACAGCACCAACTGGGGCGGGAGGTTCTCCGCGACGTACCACCCGAGATCCTCGAGGGCGGTCGCCGCAGTACTCAGTCCGGCTCCGGACAGTCCGGTGACGACGATGACCTCGGCCTGCGCCGGCCGTTCACCGTCGACACCCTGTTCCGAACCGTCCGCCATCCCCGGGATCCGACCCACTTCGGTCACTGTTCCGACTCCGCTCGTACTCCCGACACGCCGACGGAGCCATCATCGCCTACCGGCGTGTCGCCCGCATCCGCGGCCGTCGGGGCGTCGGTGTCCTGCGGCGACTCGGCCGGAGCCGGTACGTCGCCCCGCAGCGCCTCGAGGACGGCTTTCGCCGTGGCCTGCCCGATCCCGGGCACCGCGGTGATCTCCTCGACGCTCGCCTCGCGTAGCCGCGCGACCGACCCGAAGTGGGTGACGAGCGCCTTGCGTCGGGTGTCGCCGAGACCACGAACCCCGTCGAGAGCGGAGGCGGTCATGCGCTTCGACCGCTTGCTGCGGTGGTAGGTGATCGCGAAACGGTGTGCCTCGTCGCGGATACGTTGCAGCAGGTACAGCGACTCGCTGGTGCGCGGAAGGATCACCGGGTCCTCCTCCCCCGGCACCCACACCTCCTCGAGACGCTTCGCGAGCCCGACGACCGCGACATCCGTGATACCGAGTTCGTCGAGGACCTCGGCCGCGGCCGCGACCTGCGGCGCACCACCGTCGACGACGAACAGATTCGGCGGGTAGGCGAACCTGCGCGGACGGCCCGTCGCCGGGTCCAGTGCTGCTTCGGGCGCGAGGTCCCCGCCGTCGCCACCCTCCGGAACGGATCCGTCCGAATCGGCCTGTCGGGCGAGGTCGCGGTTGTGGCGGAGGAAACGCCGGCGGGTGACCTCGGCGATCGAGGCGACGTCGTCGGAGTGCCCGTCGCCCGCGGCGTGCTTGATGGCGTAGTGCCGGTAGTCGGACTTGCGGGGCAGTCCGTCCTCGAAGACGACCAGCGATGCGACGACGTCGGTGCCCTGCACGTGGCTGATGTCGACACACTCGATACGCAGCGGCGCCGAGTCGAGGTCGAGGGCGTCCTGGATACCCTGCAACGCCGCCGATCGGGCATTGAAGTCGCCCGCGCGCCGCAGCTTGTGCTGGGCAAGTGCTTCCTTGGCGTTGCGTTCGACCGTGTCGGCCAGTGCCTTCTTGTCGCCGCGCTGCGGGATGCGCAGACGCACGGGACCGCCGCGCAGACGCCCGAGCCAGCGGCTCATCTCATCCGGGTCGGGCGGCAGGGCGGGGACGAGCACCTCGCGCGGCACGGCACTGGTGGCGTCCGCGTCGTCGGTGCCGAGCGCGGCCTCCTCGCCGTAGAACTGGGTGAGGAACTGTTCGACGAGCAGCGAGAGTTCTTCGGCGTCGTCGGTCCCCTCGGCGGCCTCGACGCCTTCGACGTCGCGGTCCTCGGGACGGTCGAGCACGTCGCCGGACTTCTCGACGACCCAGCCGCGTTGACCCCGCACGCGACCGCCGCGCACGTGAAAGACCTGGACGGCCACCTCGAGGTCGTCGCCGGCGAACGCCACGAGGTCGGCGTCGGTACCGTCGCCGAGCACGACGGCCTGCTTCTCGAGTGCCTTGCGCAGTGCCCCGAGATCGTCGCGCAGGCGGGCTGCGGTCTCGAAGTCGAGTTCCTCCGCGGCGGCCTGCATCCGCTTCTCGACATCGCGGACGAGTTTGTCGGTGCGACCGGCGAGGAAGTCGCAGAAGTCCTCGACGATGCGGCGGTGTTCGTCGGCGGAGACGCGTCCGACACACGGCGCGGAGCATTTGTCGATGTAGCCGAGCAGGCACGGGCGGCCGATCTGCGCGTGCCGCTTGAAGACCCCGGCCGAGCACGTGCGCGACGGGAACACCCGCAGCAACAGGTCGAGGGTCTCGCGGATCGCCCAGGCATGCGAGTAGGGACCGAAATAGCGCACGCCCTTGCGGCGCGGCCCCCGGTAGACGAACAGACGGGGGTATTCCTCGTTCAACGTGACCGCGAGCATCGGGTACGTCTTGTCGTCGCGGTAGCGGACGTTGAACCGCGGATCGAACTCCTTGATCCAGTTGTACTCGAGTTGGAGTGCCTCGACCTCGGTGCGCACCACCGTCCACTCGACCCGGCCCGCGGTGGTGACCATCTGACGGGTGCGCGGATGCAGCGAGGCGATGTCGGCGAAGTACGAGTTCAGGCGGGACCGGAGATTCTTCGCCTTGCCGACGTAGACGACCCGGCCGTGCGGGTCGCGGAACTTGTAGACCCCCGGCTCCGTGGGAATGGAACCGGGGGCTGGGCGATATGTCGAGGGGTCGGGCACAGGTCCAGGCTAGTCGTCGCCCCTGACGGCTCCGCCGTCGTCGTCGCCCCTGACGGCTCCGCCGTCGTCGTGGCGCCTGACGGCTCCGCCGTCGTTGTTGTCGCTGACGGCTCCGCCGGTGTAGCGGGACTCCAGTTCGCGGAAACCCTCGAGCGCGTCCACGGCGCGTTCCCCGTCGCGCGCCTGGATGGCGACGACGGGCACGTACTCGTCGAACGGCAGTTCGAGGCGGGCCCAGGGGGCGCCCTGGTCGAAGAACAGCCCGCGCACGTCGGTCCACGGGATGTGTCGTTCGGCGACCACGTTGCGGACGGAGACGCCGTCGGCACCCGCCCGCAGCCGTGGGCGGGTGAACAGCAGGACGCCTCCGGTGAGCACGACACCGATGGCGAGGATCGCGATCTGGTCGACGACCCGCAGGTTCACGCCGGTGTCGCCGCCCCCGCGGAGCACGAGCGCCGCGAAGATGTGGATGGCCATGACGACGACCGCCGCCACGACGACCCAGCGCCGCATCTTCTCCGGGCGTACCTCGAGATCCCAGCCGGTCTCGTCGCGGGTCAACGCGCCGCCTTCCGCAGCCGCCGCAGGGTCACGGCGGTGTCGAGCGCGGCCGCGCAGGCCTGGCCGCCCTTGTCTTCCGCGGAGCCGGGCAGACCGGCGCGGTCGCGGGCCTGCTGTTCGGTGTCGGTGGTGAGAACACCGTTGCCCACGGGGGTGCCCTCGTCGAGCGCGATCCGGGTGAGGCCGTAGGTCACGGCGTCGCACACGTACTCGAAGTGCGGTGTGCCGCCGCGGATCACCACGCCGAGCGCGACGACCGCGTCGTGGGTGCGGGCGAGCTGCTGCGCGACGACGGGAAGCTCGATCGCTCCGGCGACCCGCTCGAGGGTGACGTCGGTGACACCCGCCTGCTCGGCGACACGCTGTGCGCCGGCGATGAGGGCGTCGGAGATCTCGGTGTGCCAGCTGCCGGCGACGATCGCAAGGCTCAGCCCTGCGGCGTCGGCGAGCTGCAGGTCGGGCAGGCCTTCGCCGCTCATCAGGCGTCTCCCTCGTCGAACTCGTCGAGACCGATCAGGTCGTGGCCCATGCGATCGCGCTTCGTGCGCAGGTACGAGATGTTCTCGCGGTTCGCGCGCAACGGCATCGGGACACGTTCGGTGATCTGCAGGCCGTAGCCGTCGAGACCGACGCGCTTGGCCGGGTTGTTGGTCAGCAGCCGCATCGACGAGATACCGAGGTCGACGAGGATCTGAGCGCCGATGCCGTAGTCGCGGGCGTCGGCGGGCAGGCCGAGTTGCAGGTTGGCATCGACGGTATCGGAGCCGGAGTCCTGCAGCTGGTAAGCCTGCAGCTTGTGCATCAGGCCGATGCCGCGTCCCTCGTGGCCACGCATGTAGAGCACGACGCCGCGGCCTTCCTCGGCCACCATCTCGAGGGCGGCGTCGAGCTGCGGACCGCAGTCGCAGCGCAGCGACCCGAAGACGTCGCCGGTCAGGCATTCGGAGTGCACACGCACGAGCACGTCGGAGCCGTCGCCGTCCGGGCCGGCGATGTCGCCGCGGACGAGCGCGACGTGTTCGACGTCGTCGTAGATGCTCTGGTAGCCGACGGCCGTGAAGTCGCCGTGCCGGGTGGGGATGCGGGCCTCGGCGACGCGCACGACGTGCTTCTCGTGCTTGCGGCGCCATGCGATGAGATCCGCGATCGAGATCAGGGCGAGTTCGTGTTCGTCGGCGAAGACCCGCAGTTCGTCGGTGCGCGCCATCTCGCCTTCGTCCTTCTGCGAGACGATCTCGCAGATGACGCCGGCCGGTCGCAGGTCGGCCATGCGCGCGAGGTCGACGGCGGCCTCGGTGTGCCCGGGCCGGCGCAGGACGCCGCCCTCCTTGGCGCGCAGCGGCACCACGTGACCGGGACGCGTGAAGTCCTGGGCGGTGGAGTTCGGGTCGGCGAGCAGCCGCATGGTGGCGGCGCGGTCGGACGCGGAGATACCTGTGCCGATGCCTTCCCTCGCGTCGACGGTGACCGTGTAGGCGGTGCCGTGCTTGTCCTGGTTGACGCTGTACATGGGAGGCAGCCCGAGACGGTCGCAGTCCTCGCCGTCCAGGGGCACGCACAGGTACCCGGACGTGTAGCGGACCATGAACGCCACGAGTTCCGGCGTTGCCTTCTCCGCGGCGAAGATGAGGTCGCCCTCGTTTTCACGGTCTTCGTCGTCGACCACGACGACCGCCTTACCGGCGGCGATGTCGGCGACCGCGCGCTCGATGGTGTCGAACCTCGTCACTTCCCTGGACTCCAACTCTCGTATCCGGACGACTCGTGCTCCGCGTCCACTGTCGATCTCCACAGTACGACGCGTCAGCGCGCGTTCTGCAGGCGCTCCACGTACTTGGCGATCACGTCGACCTCGAGGTTGACGAGGGTGCCCGGCTCGGCGGTGCCGAGCGTCGTCAGCGACAGGGTGGTCGGAATGAGCGAGATCTCGAACCACTCCTGTCCGCGTTCCCCTCCGAGACCCGAGACCGTCAACGAGACACCGTCGACGGTGATCGATCCCTTTTCGACGACGTAGCGGGAGATTTCGGCCGGGAGCGAGATGCGCACCACAGTCCAGTTCTCCGAGGGTGTGCGGGAGACGACGGCTCCGGTGGCGTCGACGTGGCCCTGCACGAGGTGGCCGCCGAGGCGACTGTTCAGCGCGGCGGCGCGTTCGAGGTTGACGGAGCTGCCGAGCGTGAGCTGTCCGAGCGACGACCGGTTCAGCGTCTCCTGCATTACATCGGCGGTGAAGGACCCGCCGTCGAGGACGTCGACGACCGTCAGGCACACCCCGTTGACCGCGATCGAATCGCCGTGCTCGGCGTCGGAGGTGACCAGCGGTCCGCGCACGGTGAAGCGTGCCGAGTCGGCGAGGTCCTCCTTCGCGACGATCTCACCGAGTTCCTCGACTATGCCGGTGAACATGTTCCGCTCCTTAGCTCCCGATCCGCGACCGGGTCCGATTCGGTTGTCCCGGTCCGGGACGAGTGTCAGTTGTCCCGGTCCGGGACGAGTGTCAACAGAATGTCCGAGCCGACGGTCTCGACCCGTTCCCGGCGGAACCGTAGCGCGTCGGAGATCGTGCCCACCCCGGCGTCCTCGACGGCGGCCTCGCCGGCTCCGAGCACGACGGGCGCCAGGTATGCCTGGATGCGGTCGACGCAGCCCGCTGCGAGGAAGGCGCCCGCGAGCCGGGGGCCGCCTTCGAGCAGCACGTCGGGTCGGTCGCCGAGCGCGTCGAGCACCTCCCCGATGTCGTGGGTGCGCAACACCAGCGTCGGCGCCGCGTCATCGAGAACTCTTGCGGAGGTGGGGATCTCACGCATACCGATAACGACCCTCAGCGGCTGGTGCGGCGCGAGTTCGCCGTCGGGCAGACGGGCGGTCAACCACGGGTCGTCGGTGAGGACGGTGCCGGTTCCGACGATGATGGCGTCGAGCCGGCTGCGCTGGTCGTGCACGCGCGCACGCGACTCGGGACCGGAGATCCACTTGCTCGTGCCGTCGGCGGCCGCGCTGCGACCGTCCATCGACGCGGCGTACTTCCACGTCACGTGCGGCCGGCCGGTGTGTTGCCGGTGCAGCCATGCCCGCAGCGGGCCGCGGGCGACGGTCTCGGCACCGAGACCGGGATGCACCGTGATGCCCGCGGCGCGGAGGGTGTCGGCGCCTCCCCCGGCGACGGGATTCGGATCGGCGACGGAGTAGTACACCGTCGCGATCCCCGCCTCGATGAGGGCCTGCGCGCACGGGCCGGTGCGGCCGGTGTGGTTGCACGGTTCGAGGGTGACGACGGCGGTTCCGCCGCGCGCGCGTTCGCCCGCGGCCTCGAGTGCCCGGACCTCCGCGTGTGGACCGCCGGGTGGTGCGGTGGCCCCGACACCTGCCACCGCGCCGTCCGCGTCGAGGATCACCGCTCCGACAGGCGGGTTGGGGCTGGTCGTGCCCCGCACGGCCTCCGAGGCGTCGAGCGCGAACTGGAGGGCTTCGGCGATCTCGGGTGCGGTCACGGCGCGAGCGTCAGGTGCGGGGACGCAGCCCCGGCCTGCGCCCGCAGTTTGCGGACCGCCTCACCGGGATCGGCGGCGCCGTAGACGGCAGACCCGGCGACGAAGCAGTCCACACCGGCTTCCGCGGCGGCCTCGATGGTGTCGGTGTTGATGCCACCGTCGATCTCGACGAGCAGACGCAGTTCACCCGAGTCGACCAGGCGACGCACCTGACGGGCCTTGTCGAGGACGTCCGGGATGAAGGACTGACCACCGAAGCCCGGCTCGACACTCATCACGAGCAGCGTGTCGAACTCCTTCAGGATCCCGAGATAGGGCTCGATGGGGGTGCCGGGCTTGACGGACAGCCCGGCCTTGCCGCCGGCCGCGCGGATGTCGCGGGCCACGGCGACCGGGTCGTCGGTCGCCTCCGCGTGGAAGGTGACGTTGTGGGCACCGGCTTCGGCGTAGGGCGGAGCCCATCGACCGGGGTTCTCGATCATCAGGTGACAGTCGAGCGGGATGTCGGTCGCCTTCAGCAGCGACTCGACGACCGGGAGACCGAGCGTCAGGTTCGGAACGAAATGGGCGTCCATGACGTCGACGTGGAGCCAGTCGGCACCGGCGACGGCCTGCGCCTCGTCGGCGAGACGAGCGAAATCCGCGGACAGGATGGACGGAGCGATCATCGGGTGGGCCACAACCGACGAGTCTAGTCGGCGCCCTCCACCGGGTCGGACCTGCGTCGCACCCGCCGCACGCAGCCGAACCCGGCCGGGAATCTCCGATCTCGGGCGCATTGGTGCCACCAAGTGGCCGCAATACCCGGAAGGCTGGCAGTCACCTACGAACTTGAGGATCATCGTGACCGATCTCCATCACCGCGAATCCCTCCCTCCCCGTCCGGACGGATCGAACACCGTCGACACCTTCCTGATCTCCGACGGAGCAACCGAACTCGTCGACTTCCTCGTCGCCGTCTTCGAGGCCGAGGAGGTGCCCGAAGCGCGCACCCTCGACCACGACGGGCTCCTCCTCCACTCGGAGGTGCGGGTCGGCGACTCCGTGCTCGTGGTCGCCGACCGGAAACCGGACTGGCCCTTCACCCCCGCCTTCGTACGGGTCCACGTGCACGACGTCGATGCCGTCCTCGAACGCGCCACGCAGCACGGCGCGGCGATCGTCACACGGCCTACGGACTTCTTCGGCGATGTCCTCGCCCGGTTCTCGGATCCGTCCGGCAATCTCTGGTGGATCCAGCGGCACGATCCCGGCGCCGACACATCCGCGTGGACGGACGATGCGGCAGCGGACGAGTCGCCGGACTGGTCGCACATCGCGAGTCCGGAACTCGGGTACATCCACTCGACACTCACCGAAGCCGTTCGTACCCTGCGGGATCCACGGTCTCGCGCGGTGTGACCGGCGGTCGCCGGACCGGCGCCGCGGGTCGTCAGACCAGGCGGGCGAGGGCGTCAAAACGATCGATGTCCTCGCGGTGGCAGACGTGGCTTCCGGCGGTGAGCAGTGCCGCGGTGCCGCAGGCGATCCCGAGAGCAAGCGCGTCCCGCAACGATCGTTCCTGCAGCAGTCCGACGACGAGTCCGGCGACCATGCTGTCGCCGGCGCCGACGGCGCTGCGCACCTTGGCCGCCAGGGCCGGCACCCGCACGGCCTCGTCGGCGGTCACCATGATCGCCCCGTCTGCGCCGAGCGAGACGACCACGATCTCCGTGACACCGGAGGTGACGAGTTCGCGCGCGGCCGCGATCTGCTCATCGTCGGTGGCCAGCTCCCGCCCGGTCCACTCGCACAACTCGTCCAGGCTCGGTTTGACGAGGTAGACACCCGAATCGATGCTGGTCAGCGCATCGCCCGACGAGTCGAGGACGAACCGCGCGCCGGCCTCGTGCGCCGCCGCCGCGATGCGTCGGACGAAGGTGCCGGGTACACCGGGCGGGAAGCTGCCGCTCGCCACCACGTACTTCGCGCCTTCGGCGACCTTCTCGAGTGTCGCGAGGCAGCGTTCCTGCTCCTCGTCCGTCAGCTCGGGACCGGGTGTGACGAAACGGTATTCCTGACCGCTGCGACGGTCGATCGCCGTGAAGCACTCTCGGGTGGACCCGGTGATCGGGACGATGTGTTCCTCGACGTCGTCGTCGTCGAGCAGACCGCTCATCTGTTCACCTCGCGCACCACCGGCCGGATAGACGGCGGCGGCCGAGGCACCGAGCACGCGCGCGACCTTCGCGACGTTCACTCCTCCCCCGCCGGCGTCGTAGAACGGTTCGTCGCAGCGGAGCTTGCGGGTGGGCACCACCGCGTCGGTGAAGGTCGTGACGTCGAGTGCCGGGTTCATGGTCAGGGTGACGATCTCGGGCATGACCGGAACCCTATTCGGCCCCGGCCGGCCGCGCGCGGAACTGCATCACGCCGCCGCCCGGTGCTTGCGCTTCTTCGCCCGGCCCTTGCTGCGACTCGCCACGGCGGAGCCGAGCATCAGCAGACGCATGGACCGCGCGGCGGCGTCGACGAGCAGGTCGTGACCGTTGGCGACGGCGTCCTCGAGGCGCATCGGGACGGGGATGATCGACGCAATCGCGCCGATTCCGACGTCGTGGACGTCGCGCGCCCCCTCGCCGAGCGACCCGGCGATGGCGAGCACCGGCACCCCGGCGCGCTGGGCGCGGCGGGCGACCTCCGCGGGCACCTTGCCGCGCGGGGTCTGGACGTCGATGCTGCCCTCGGCGGTGATGATCAGATCGGCGCGCGCGATCAGGGAGTCGAGATCGATACCGGACAGGCCGCTGTCGAGCAGCACGTCGAACCGGGAGGCGATCCGGGCGCCGATGCCCGCGGCCAGACCGGCACCGAGGCCGCCTGAGGCGCCGGTGCCCGCCCCGAACCGCACATCCAGCCCGTGTGCCCGCCCGTCCCGTCCGAGCACCTTCGCCCAGCGCTCCAGAGCGGCGGACAGCTCCTCGACCTGCGCGGGTGTCGCGCCCTTCTGCGGGCCGAAGACCCGAGCGACACCGGTCGGCCCACACAGGACGTTGTGGACGTTGCAGGCCAGGACGATCTCGGTGTCGGCGAGCGCCGGGTGCAGATCGTCGAGATCGAGACGCGCGGCGCGCGCGAGGTGCCGTCCCCCGTCGGGCAGTTCGTGGCTGTCGGCGTCGAGGATCCGGGCGCCGAGTGCTCGCAGTGCCCCGGCTCCGCCGTCGCTGGTGCCCGAGTCGCCGCAGCCGATGACGATGCGGCGGATGCCGTCGTCGAGTGCCGCGGCAACGAGTTCACCGACCCCGCGGGTGGTGGTGGCACCGGGATCACGGCGATCGGTGGGCACGAGACGAAGGCCGGCGGCCGAGGCCATCTCGACGACCGCCGTCCCGCGGGTGACACCACCGAGACGCGCCCAGCTCGCCCGCACCGGCTCGCCGACGGGACCGGTCACGGTGACCGGGACGAGCGTGCCGCCGGTGGCCTCGGCAAGGATCTCGGCGGTGCCCTCCCCACCGTCCGGAACAGGCACGAGGTCGACGGCGGCGCACGGCAGAGCCCGGCGGACTCCCGCACCGATCGCAGCGGCGACGCTGCGCGCATCGAGACTCTCCTTGAAACCGCTGGGTGCGACGAGCACGCGATGAGGAACCTTCAAAGCCATGACGACTCCGATCGTGAAACGGGACAGACCGTGGAACGGGACAACGGGGGAGGGAACAGGGATCAGACGAACAGCGACAGGCCGAGCAGCGGCCAGACGAACCACGCGAACAACAGGACCAGCGCGGCGAGGAGCGGGCCGAGCCGCGCTGCCAGGCGCAACAGGTCGGAGGTCGAGTAGGTGGATGTGCCGGGCACGTCCGCGAACAGCGTCACGGGCTTGGCCGACGACGGCAGGGTGTGGCAGAAGCCTGCGGCGGCCGTCGAGACGAAGGCCGCGGCGAGCGGATCGACACCTGCGCTCGGGGCGAGTGCCACCACGACGGGAACGAGAACGGCGGAACGGGCCGAGCGCGACTGGATGACCAGGTGCGCCGCAGCGGAGATCACGACCACGACGACCACGAACAACGGACCGGCACCCTCTCCGTGCGAGGTGAGCGGGCCGAAGGCCGTCGATGCGAGCCAGTCCGCCGCGCCGCTCGTCGTCAGCGCGGTACCGATCGACAGCGTTGCCGCCATGAACAGCAGCAGAGGCCACGGCACGGTCTTCAGCGCAGGCGCGAGACGCACGGAGCCGTACCGCGGGGAGGTCGCGACGAGCGCACCGAGCAGCGCCACCACCGCCGGGTGGATGCCGTGTACGGGTTCGGTGCACCACAGCACCATCACCACGACCAGCAGAAGGGCGGCGCGGGATTCGGCGACGGAGAGCGGCCCGCAGACCGGGGTGTCGGCCTGCGCGCCGATGTCGGCGGCGGTGACGGTGAGGCGTCCGCGCCGATCGTCGGTGGAGGTGAACAGCAGCAGCACCAGTTCGGCGGCGGCGTGCGACGAGACGATCGCCAGCGGCAGGCCGAGGATCATCCAGGTCGCGAAGTCGAATCCGGTGCCGGTCGCCGTGACGAGGATCTGCGAGGTGATCAGGTGCGCACCGGCGCCGAGCAGCGACGCCACCGCCGACAGCAGGATCACCGTGGGGAAGAGCAACGCGAGTGCCCGCACCAGTCGTGGCCGGTCTGCGAGGACCGTCGCGAGCGCGACGAACACCGGGAGCACCAGTGCGGCGCGACCGGAGGTCGACGGGACCGCGAACGCGGTGACGATCAGCGCGGCCGTCACCAGGTGCACGAGCGCCCGCGGGCTGTGCGCCCCCGTCACCAGGAAGGCCGCGCCGCGCGTCGCCAGACCCGAGGACGCGACACCGGAGGCGATCACGAAAGCGGACAACAGGAGCCACACGACGTCGTCGCCGAGGGTCGCGAACAGTGCATCCGCGTCGATGACCCCGACGACCGTGAGGGCCGCGGCAGCGCCGAGCGCCACATAGGTGTCGTCGATCCTCGTGAACACCCACAGCCAGACGGCCACGACGAACACGATCATGGTGACGGCGGCCGGAGGCGTCAGGTCGGGGTCGGTGCGCGTGAGATACACGAGGAGACCGACGGTGCCGGCGAGTATCCCGACCGCGACGATCCGGCCGGGCGTCGGGGCGGTGTGTCTGCGCGGCGGACGATGCTGTGGCGCAACGGAGCTCGGCGGGACGGTGGCGTGGAAGGTCATCGCAACCGGTACCCCGCTCCGCGGATCGTCTCGACCCGGTCTCCCCCGATCTTGTTGCGCAGTGCGCGCACGTAGACGTCGACGACGTTGGACGCGGGATCGAAGTCGTATCCCCACACGTGCCCGAGGATCTGTTCGCGGGAGAGCACCTGCCCGCGGTGACGCAGGAAGACCTCGAACAGGGCGAACTCGCGGCTGGTGAGATCGGCGCTCTCCCCTGCGATCTCGGCGCGTCGGGCCCGCAGGTCCAGAGCCATGTCGCCGTCGCGGATCACCGCTGCCGGATCGGCAGCCGAACTGCTGTCGCCGATGCGCAACCGGATGCGGGCGAGCAGTTCGGCGAACTGGAACGGTTTGCTCACATAGTCGTTGGCACCGCCCTCGAGCCCCGCGACGGTATCGGTGACGCTGTCTCGCGCGGTCAGCACGATCACGGGGGTCCGCACACCTTCACCGCGCAACCTCTCGAGGACGGTGAAGCCGTCCATGCGGGGCAACCCGATGTCGAGGATCACCAGATCGAAGGCGCCACTGCGAACGAGCATCAGGGCGGTCTCGCCGTCGGTGGCGTCGGTGGTGGTGTATCCCGCTGCGCGCAGCCCCTTCTCGAGGAAGGCGGTGATGCGGGTGTCGTCTTCGGCGATGAGGATTCTGCTCACTGCGATGCGGTCCTTCGAGTCTCGGCTGTACCGGGGGAACCGGCCGTGCCGGTCGTGCCGGTCGTGCCGGTGGTTCCTGCGGGGTCTCGTAGGGGGAGGTCGATGCCGAAGGTCGCGCCGTGCCCGACCGCGCTCTCGACCCAAGCCGAGCCGTGGTGCGCGTCGGCGATGGCGCGGACGATGGCGAGTCCGAGACCCGCCCCGCCTCGTTCGGCGGCGGGTCCGTGCCGGTCACCGGGGACGGTGCGTCCGCGGCGGAAGCGTTCGAAGATGCGTGCCGCGTCGTCCGGAGCGACCCCGGGTCCGGTGTCCCGGACCCAGATCCGGAGGTGCTCGGTGCCGTCGTGCTCGACGAAGACGGATCCGAGCTGGATGACGTCCCCAGGGTGGGTGTGCGTGACGGCATTGGTCACGTACTGCAGCACGGCCTGGGTGACGCGTTGGGCGTCGATGTCGGCCATGCCCTCGGCGATCTCCATGAGCTGCCAGTCGCGGGTGCCGAGCATCTGCGCCTTGGCCTCGACGTCGAGCATGAGGTCGGTGACGTCGACCGGTCGTCGCTGCACGAAGTCGGGGCGCTCGGCCTTGGCGAGGACGAGCAGGTCGGTGACGATCCGCGCCATCCGGTCGAGTTCGTCCTCGACGAGCCGGATCGTCTCCTCGCGCGTCGCGTCGTCGGCGTGACCGAGATCCATGAGTTCGAGGTGCCCGCGGATCACGGTGATCGGTGTCCGCAGTTCGTGGCCGGCGTCGTCGACGAACTGCTGCTGCGTGGTGTAGGCCTGTTCGAGGCGGTCGAGCATCGAGTTGAAGGTCTGTGCCAGTGCGGCGATGTCGTCGCGTCCGTGCACGGGCACCCGACTCGTCAGATCCTTCTCGCCGATGGCGGCGGCCACCTCGCGCACCTGGCGGATCGGGGCGAGGATCTGTCCCGCGACCAGCCAGCCGATGATCGCCGTGAGACCGAGGCCGCCGATCGCGACCAGTCCGATGGTGCGGGCGGTGTCGGCGACCTTCGCGCGCTGCTCGGCGGTGAACACGGCGACGATCAGCGCGCCCCGGTCGTCGCCGGAGGTGACGTCGGCGCGGGCCCAGCGCATCTGTCCACCGTCCACCTCGTGGACGCCCGAGCCGGTGGAGACGTTGAGGATGCGCTCGAACATCACACCGTCCTCGGTGAGGTTCGCCGGCAGGTCGGGCCGGTCCACCGCGATACGGCGGTCGAAGAGCAGCGAACCGTCGACGACGCCGACGATCACCTCGCCCTCCGAGGTGTGCTGACGGTTGAGATAGACCTCGAGCATCCGCTCCACGGAGGTGAACGGGAACGTCGTGGTGGGGTCGACGCCCTCGGCGGCGAATGCCCGGAATTCGTCGATCTCCTGAGTGATGTCGGCATTCGCATCTCGGTCGACGTGGTTGAGGAGCAGCACCCGCGCGGTGACGACGACGGCGACGAGCGCGACGGCCGTGGTCAGCAGGATCCAGCTGAGGATGCGCCACCGGGCAGGGAGAGCGGATCCGCGACCGGGGTGAGGGATGCGGAGGTGACCGGTGCGCTCCGTCCCGGCCGGCTTCCCGGACTCAGTCGTCATCGTCGTCCCAGTCGTCGTCCCCACTGTCGTCGCCGTCGTCGTCCCAGTCGTCGTCCCACTCGACCTGAGGGGTCGGCAGGGGCTGACGCGCGACGTCGGACCAGCCCGGATCGGGAACCGGGGCCGGCACGACGGCAGGCGGGGATGTCTGCGTGCCGGGGACCGACGGTGCGGATGCCGACTCCTGCTCGGGTTCGGGTCGTACCTCGGGCGCCTCGGCCCCGGGGGACGGCGCCGCGGGCTCGGTCGTGGTCGGCACGACGGAGACGGTGACCGATGCATCACCGATCTCGGGGGAGCCCGCCGGTCGTGTCAGGGCCTGGCTCCCCCACGCGACGGCCGCCGGGATCAGCAGCAGCGCTGCGATCACGAGCATGCGTTTCATCACCGGCATGGAGAACAGCATCCTGCACCGGAGTGAATCGATCGTGAAGACCGGATGAGAAGACTTTCATCTTCCCCGGCGCCGGACACGACGATCCGTGTCCGGCGGTCGCGATCAGCGCTCGGGTTTACGCAGCGCAGCCATGAACATGGCGTCGGTGCCGTGGCGGTGCGGCCAGAGCTGGACTCCCGGCCCCTCCCCGACCTGCGGCACGCCGGGGACGAGTTCGCGGGTGTCGAGCTGTTCGACACCGTGGCGGCGCACCGCGTCGGACACGACGGCGACGGTCTCCGAGACGTGCGGTGAACACGTCGAGTAGAGCACCACACCACCGGGACGCAGCAGTCCGATCGCCGATGCGAGCAGTTCCTTCTGCAGCCGCACGAGTTCGGCGACGTCGCCGGGTTGCCGTCGCCACCGCGCCTCGGGACGCCGACGCAACGCGCCGAGACCCGTGCAGGGTGCGTCCACGAGGATCCGGTCGTAGCCCGGTTCGAGTCCGGGCTCGCGCCCGTCGGCGATGTGCACGGTCACCGGCAGGTCGCGGGCGGTCTTGCGGACGAGTTCCGCGCGGTGGTCGACCGGTTCGACCGCGTCGACGGCGAACCCGTCGATCGCGGCGATGGCGCCGAGCAGCGCCGCCTTTCCGCCCGGTCCCGCGCACAGGTCGAGCCAGCGGCCCCGGTCCTCGCCGACGAGGGGTGCGAGGGTGAGGGCACGTGCGACGAGCTGGCTGCCTTCGTCCTGGACTGCGGCCATGCCTTCCCGGACGGGTTCGAGGCGGCCGGGGTCGCCGTGCTCGAGGTGCACCGCATAGGGCGACCACGGTCCGAGCTCACCGCCGGTGACGAGCGCGAGTTCCTCCGCGGTGATAACCCCGGGCCGGGCGACGAGGTGGACGATCGGGCGCGCGTCGTCGGCGGCGAGGACGTCGGCGAGTTCGGAGGCATCCGATCCGAGCGCGTGGGCGAACGCTTGCGCGATCCACAGGGGGTGCGCGTACCGGAAGGCCAGGTGACCCACCGGGTCGCGGTCCGGGTCGGGGGCGAGCAGCGTGATCCACTCCTCCTCCGAACGCTCACCCACACGACGAAGCACCGCGTTGACGAAACCTGCTCGGCCCGATCCGAATTCGGCCCGGACGAGGTCGACGCTCGTGGCGACAGCGGCGTGCGGGGCGACGCGCGTGCGCAGCAACTGGTAGGCACCCAGACGCAGTACGTCGAGCAGCGCGCCGTCGATCTCGTCGACGGGACGGTTCGCGGCGTCGGCGATCACGGCGTCCAGCAGGCCTCGCGCGCGGGCCGCGCCGTAGGTGAGCTCGGTGGCCAGGGCGGCGTCGCGCGCGTCGAGATGCCGCTCCCGGAGCAGCGACGGGAGAACGAGATTGGCGTAGGCGTCCCGTTCGCGCACGGCGCGCAGCACGTCCCGCGCGGCGACGCGTGCGGGGTCGGCGGGAGGCTTCCACGGTCGGGGGGCGTGTTCGGACGCCGGATTGCGGTTCGGCTTCCCACCGCCGCTGCGTCCCCCGCGACCTGCGGGGTTCCGTCCTCCGGCATTGCGCTTGCCCCGCGGGGGCCTGCCGGATTCGCTCATCGCGCACGCACCTTCGGGTCGAGACGGGCGCCGCGCGCCCAGTCCGTGGCTGTCATCGCCTTCTTCCCGGGCGGTTGCACCGTCCCGAGCCGGACGGCAGTGGTAGCGGTACCGACGAGCACGCCGTCCTTGCGGATGTCGAGCTCACCGGGTTCGAGGGTCTCGTCGGTCACCGTCACGGGACCGATCTTCACGCGCAGGTCGCCGATCATCGTCCACGCACCCGGAGCGGGCGTGACGGCGCGAATTCGCCGGTCGACGACGTGTGCGGGGAGTGTCCACTGCACCTGGGCGGCCTCGACGGTGACCTTGGGCGCGTGCGAGACACCGTCGGCCGGCTGCGGTGCGGGCGTGAGGATGCCGTCTTCGAGGCCGTCGAGGGTGGATTCGAGCAGCGTCGCACCGACCTCGGCGAGGCGGCCGAGCAGGTCGCCGGCGGTGTCGGTGGGACGGATCGTCTCGGTGACGACGCCGTAGACCGGACCGGTGTCGAGGCCGGCCTCGAGCCGGAAGGTGCTCGCTCCGGTGATCTCGTCACCGGCAGCGATCGCCGCCTGCACGGGCGCCGCGCCGCGCCAGGCGGGCAGCAGCGAGAAATGGAGGTTCACCCATCCGTGCACAGGGATGTCCAGGACGTCCTGCGGGATCAGGGCGCCGTAGGCCACCACGGGGCAGCAGTCGGGTGCGAGTTCGGTCAGTCGCGCGACGAACTCGGGGTCGCGCGGCGAGCGCGGCGTGAGGACCTCGATTCCGTGTTCGTCGGCGATCTGCCCCACGGCGGATCGCACGACCTTCCGGCCGCGACCGGCGGTGGTGTCGGGGCGGGTGACCACCGCGACGACCTCGTGGCGTGACTCGATGAGGCGGAGCAGCGACGGGACGGCGGGTTCCGGTGTTCCCGCGAAGACCACGCGCATGTCAGAGCACCGCCGAGCAGGAGGTGGGGTGCGCTGCGTGTGGACTGTGCGGGGATGTCACGGATGCTGCTCCAGTTTTCGACGGCGATGACCTCTCACAGTCTAGGGAGTCGACGTCGTGCGACCTGCATCACCGCGCCGGGCGGTCACCTCGCGGAGGCCGGTACCGGAGAGCATGGAGCTCAGGCGTCGGAGCCCGAGTGCCCGCGCTCAGGTGTTGGACTGGAGGATCAGTTCGGGGATACCGGTGCCGAGCGCGACGGTGGTGCACTCCCCGATCGCGTACCGGTCGGGGTCGAGCGCGTGCCGCGCGAGCTGCAGCGAGAAGCGGTCGTAGACCATGTTGAAGTGGCCGGTCAGATCTTGCGGGCACAGCTCCTGGATCACGTGATTGACGGCGCCCTCACCATGGAGTGCGACATTGCCGGCGGGCTGGATGACCTCGTCGACCTCGCTACCGATGGTCGTGTAGCGCACGCCGGGCACGGTGTCGGTGGGTGTGTTGAGTTCGGTGAGCAGTTCCGACCCCTGAAGCTGCTGCACGAGGGCGACGGAGAACTCGCCCTCGACGATGTCGGTCGCTCCGGGCAGCGCGGCGACGGCGGCCCCGATGCCGTAGAAGGTGCCTCCGTAGCTCGGCGACGCGATCCCCACCCACCGGTCGACGACCTCGCCACCCCCGAGTTCGTTGATGTAATAGCGGGCCACCGTGGCTCCCTGTGAGTAGCCGACGACGTCGACCTCCTCCGCACCGGTCGCGTCGAGGACCTCGGTGACGAACTCACCGAACTGTGCTGCGGAGACGCGGATGTCGCCCGTGCCGTAATCCTCGGCACCGTCGGCGAACCCGTAGTTCAGGGCGAATACGCACCAGCCTGACGCGGCGAGCAGCGGCGAGAGAGCAGCGAAGTCGGAGTAGGCGTTGGAATCGGTGCCGTGCGCGAGCACCACCGGATGAGGGCGCTCCTCGGACGGCACGCACGCGAAGTCGTTGCTACCGGCGGGGGCGACATCGGGGTTGTTCTCGGCGTATTCGGCCGCTTCGGCGTGCCCGGTGGCCACCGGTCCCGCCGGGACGGGCACGCTGCTGTACGCCCCTTCCCCGAGACCGAGGATCGGTCCGTCGTCGGACGGGAGCGGCTGCGCCGCCGCTGCGCCCACAGTCAGTGCCGCTGCACCCACAGTCAGCATCGCGACGATACACGCTCCGACGACACCACCGACACTCCGCCCGGCACCCATTCGTCCGCCCTCTCCTCCTGCGCCTCCCCGGCACCTCGGGAAGTAGATCGGTCACAATCACCGGCTCCGTTACTGTGACAAATAATATCCCCGGCAACGCGTGTCGCTGTCGTCCGTATGTACGGCAGCAGCCGGCGGGTCTTGCTCTCGGTCCACGCCGGATCGACACTGGGAACAGCCTCCGTCGACGGACACTCCACCGATCCCGACGGATCCGACGAGACCCGAATCATGGGAATCGCGCACTCCGCCCTCCGCCGCGACCCTCTCCGCATCGAGGTCGCCACCTCGACGAAGACATGGCAGCAGACCCACCGAGTGGCTCTCGCCCACCACGTGTTGTGGATGATGGATTTCCTTCACCATCACCACTGGTCCGAGGACCGTGGGCTCTATCCGCGTGTGGTGCAGTGCAATCCCGACGCGGCACCGCTCGTGGAGAGGATGAACGCCGACCACCGCACCATCGAGCCTGCGATCGCCCCAGTCGAGGAGGCGGCACGCGATCTCCGCGCCGACCGCCCCGGCTCCGGCGAGCACTCGGTGCAGCACTGTCCCGCTTGTCCGAGGTTCTGCTCCCCCATCTCGAACGTGAGGAGCGGGAGATGATGCCACTGGTCTCGACCAGCATCACCGACGCGCAGTGGCGCGCGTGGGACCAGGAGTTCAATATCGAGCCGAAGGGGATGCAACAGCTCGGCAAGGAAGGGAACTGGCTCATCGACGGTCTCGACGACTCCTCGCGCGATCACGTC
The DNA here is from genome assembly GCF_019641445.1 of Rhodococcus sp. DMU2021. Lineage (NCBI taxonomy): Bacteria > Bacillati > Actinomycetota > Actinomycetes > Mycobacteriales > Nocardiaceae > Rhodococcus > Rhodococcus sp. DMU2021. Next base: position 497,377 of record NZ_JAIFKB010000001.1, on the reverse strand, counting down.
GTGCACCTCGTGCCGCCCGTACCGCGTTTCGTCCTGCTGCGCATCCTGGACATTCGACATCGCCACGACTTCGCGGCGCTGTGGAAGGGTACGGACGCCGCATCCATTCCGTCGCAACCGATTCCGAAAGCGGCCTAGGCCGGCAGCGGAGATCCGCGCCCCTCCGCGGCCGGGTCAGCCGATACGCGGCGGATCCACCTGAACCCGCAGCGGACCGTCCGCGCGACGCGCCGTGCGGGTGGCCTGGGCGTCGCGCAGGGCGCGACCGAGTGCGCGACCGCGCTCGCGTGCGACCCGCACGATCATCCGGTGCACGTCCTCCGGTTCGGGTCCTTCGGATCCGAACGGCAGTCGTTGCCCCGGCGGGAGCGGCACGGGCCCGAGCACCTCGGCTCCCTCGGGCAGGTGTGTGGCCTCGAGCAGTTCGGCGACCGCCGCGGACGACCCGTCGATCGCGGCCATGTGGACCGCGGGCGGGAAACCGACCTCGGCTCGTTCGGAGACCTCGGACTGGGCGTGTCCCACGGGATCCCAACGCACGAGCGCCTGCACGGTGGGGATCCCGGAATCGGCGACGACCACGACCTGTCCCCCGTCGGCGAACGACCGTACGAGCGCCGATGCGGTGAGCCAGCGGCGCATCGTCTCCTCGGTGGCGCGCAGATCGGCACGGCCGAGCAGGGCCCACCCGTCCAGGAGCAGCGCCGCCCCGTAACCGCCCTCGGCGACGGGTTCGGCGCCCACGGTGGAGACGACGAGCGACGCCGAACCGGGCACGGTGTGCTTGACGTCGTTGCCGCCGGAGGTCACGACCGGCACGCCCGGAAAGGCGCGGCCCAGTTCTTCGGCGGTGCGGGCCGCCCCGACCACCACGGCCCGCAACGAGCGCGCGCCGCACGCGTGGCAGCGGTGACGCGCATCGGCGACACCGCACCAGCGGCATGCCGGGATCGCGGCACCGTCGGGACCGGCCGCCGTGGGCAGTGCGAGCGGGCCGTTGCAGTGCCGGCAGCGGGCGGGTGCCCGGCACTTTCCGCACGCGAGCGCGGGCACGTATCCGCGCCGCGGTACCTGCACGAGCACCGGGCGGTCGACCGCGAGAGCGGATCGGGCGGCGGCGAACGCGATGGCAGGCAGTCGCGCGGCACGCGCGGCCGGATCCCGTGCGAGTGCGTGGTCGCTGTCGGCGAGGGCCGTGACCTTCGGCGCGCACGCCCGTACGACGTCGCGGGGTGCCACGAGATCGTGTGCCCAGCCGGCCTCGACGAGCGTCTGGGTCTCCGCGGTGCGGGCGTGCCCGGCGATCACGATGGCGGCACCGACCGCGTGGGCGCGCAGAGCAGCCACTTCGCGGGCGTGCGGATACGGGGACCGTGGTTCGCAGTGCAGGTCGTCGCCGTCGTCCCACACCACGAGGAGCCCGAGATCGGGGGTCGGGGCGAAGACGGCGGCCCGGGTCCCGACGACGATGCGCGCGGATCCGCGCAGCGCCGCAAGCCAGCGTCGATACCGTTCGGCCGGTCCGAGGCCGGCGGCGAGGCCGACGACGTGATCGGCCCCGGCGACGTCTGCACACGCCTTCACGAGACGGTCGAGGTCACGCTGGTCGGGAACGACGAGCACGGCCGCCTTCCCCGAGGCGAGGGTCAGTGCGGCGAGTTCGGCGAGCCGTCGGGGCCAATCCTCACCGGGCAGCGCCTGCCAGGACGCGCGCGGGGCGCGGCCGCCGCCGAGCGCTTCGAGGAAGTTCTCGCCGTGCCGGTACCGGCCCCACGCGGCAGGATCGATCTCCGGAACAGGCGGAGGTTCCGGTGGGCGCGACGCCTCGGCTTCGACACGTGCGTGTCGCGGAGGTACCGCCAGACGCAGCACGTCGGCCCGGGTCCCGGCATAGCGGGTCGCGACTTCCTCTGCCAGAGCAGCGATCTCGGGCGTGAGGACCTGCTCGGACGAGACGACGCGGTCGAGTCGGCCGAGCTTGCCGGTGTGATCGCTCGTCGCGGCGCGTGCGAGCAGGAAACCGTCGACGAGACGTCCGGCGAAGCGGACGCGGACGCGGACGCCCGGACGGGCGTCCGCGTCCAGGTCGCGCGGGATCAGGTAGTCGAACTCCCGGTCGAGGTGCGGAACCGGTAGCAGCGGGAGAACCCGCGCAACCGGATCGACCTCGGCGGCGTCGAAATCAGCAGCCACCCGGGCCCGATCGGAATCTACAGACCGGCGGCCGCGCGCAGCTTGTCGGCGCGGTCGGTGTTCTCCCACGGCAGGTCGATGTCGGTACGGCCGAAGTGGCCGTACGCAGCGGTCTGCGCGTAGATCGGGCGCAGCAGGTCGAGGTCACGGATGATCGCTCCCGGGCGCAGGTCGAAGACCTCGCCGATGGCCTGCTGGATGCGGGCCGGGTCGGTCTTCTCGGTGCCGAAGGTCTCGACGAACAGACCCACCGGAGCAGCCTTGCCGATCGCGTAGGCGACCTGCACCTCGATGCGGTCGGCGAGACCGGCGGCGACGGCGGTCTTGGCGACCCAGCGCATCGCGTAGGCGGCCGAACGGTCGACCTTCGACGGATCCTTGCCGGAGAACGCGCCACCACCGTGGCGGGCCATGCCGCCGTAGGTGTCGACGATGATCTTGCGGCCGGTGAGGCCGGCGTCGCCCATCGGGCCGCCGAGGACGAACGATCCGGACGGGTTGACCAGCAGACGCACATCGGCCGTGTCGAGATCGGCCAGGTTCGGGTCGGCGAGTACCGCGTCGACGACGTGGGTGCGCAGATCCGGCGTGAGCAGGTTGTTCAGATCGATGTCGGCGGCGTGCTGCGTCGAGATGACGATCGTGTCGAGACGGACGGGCTTGTCGTCGGCGTACTCGATGGTGACCTGGGTCTTGCCGTCGGGACGCAGGTACGGCAGAACCCCCGACTTGCGGACCTCGGTGAGCCGGCGCGACAGGCGATGTGCGAGGGAGATCGGCAGCGGCATGAGTTCGGGCGTATCGGAGCAGGCGTAGCCGAACATCAGGCCTTGGTCGCCGGCGCCCTGGCGGGCGACCTCGTCGTCGGTGAGCACACCGCTGCGCGCCTCGTGCGAGACGTCGACGCCGCCGGCGATCTCGGGCGACTGCGCGCCGATCGCGATGTTGACACCGCAGGAGTTGCCGTCGAAGCCCTTCGACGACGAGTCGTAGCCGATCTCGAGCACCCGATCGCGGACGATCTTGGGGATGTCGGCGTATGCCGAGGTGGTGACCTCACCGACCACGTGCACCTGGCCCGTGGTGACGAGGGTTTCCACCGCTACCCGGGCACGAGGATCCTCGGTGAGGAGCGCGTCGAGAACCGAGTCGCTGATCGCGTCACAGATCTTGTCCGGATGCCCTTCGGTCACGGACTCACTGGTGAAAAGACGACCGCCGGTCTTGCTCACGAAACTCCCTCTCGACTGTGCGCCAGGCGCTGGACGGACAAACCGTATGGAGCATGCGCTCCCCGATCGGGTCGGCAGGACCCGATCGCAGTGCCGACGCTACTGCTCCGCAGGCGTCGGCGCGAGTATTGAAATCACCCGATTCTGCTGCGTTCCGCCAGCAGAGGTCCCAGCGCGTCGAGCACGCGGCTGGCCATGAGGGCCTTCGACCCGTGGGCGAGGGCGGTTTCCGAACCGTCCGCGGACAGCAACCAGCCGTTGTTGTCGTCGACCTCGAAGGCCTTACCTTCGCCGACGGCATTGACGACGAGAAGATCGCATCCCTTGCGGGCGAGCTTCTCGCGGGCGTAGGTGAGCACGTCTCCGTGTTCGTCGCCGGTCTCCGCTGCGAACCCGACGATGACCGTCTCGGCGGACAGACCGCCTTCGGCACGCGCTCGGACGAGACCGGCGAGGATGTCGTCGTTCTTCGTCAGCGCGATGGAATCGGGTTCGCCCTCGCCTTTCTTGATCTTGCTGGTCGCGAAGGTGAAGGGCCGGAAATCGGCAACGGCCGCGGACATGATGACCGCGTCGGCACCCGAGGCGTGCTTGGCGACGGCGTCCTGCATCTGAGCGGCCGTCTGGACGCGCACGACGTCGACCGCGGCCGGGTCGTCGAGACCCGAGACGCTGCCGGCGACGAGCGTGACGTCGGCGCCGCGCTGAGCGGCGAGACGGGCGAGCGCGTAGCCCTGCTTGCCGGACGACCGGTTGCCGAGGAAGCGCACCGGGTCGAGGGGCTCACGGGTACCGCCGGCGGACACGACGATGCGGCGACCGGCGAGGTCGCGGGGCAGCGCGTCGGCCCGCTCGAGCAGCAGCGAGGCCAGATTGAAGATCTCGTCGGGTTCGGGCATGCGCCCGGCACCGGTGTCCTTGCCCGTCAGCCGACCCGAGGCCGGTTCGACGACCACGGCACCGCGGCGACGCAGCGTCGCGACGTTGTCGACGGTCGCGGGATGCTCCCACATCTCGGTGTGCATCGCGGGCACGAACATCACGGGGCACCGCGCGGTGAGCAGGGTGGCCGTGAGGAGGTCGTCGGCGCGACCCGCGACCGCCCGCGCCATGAGGTCGGCGGTGGCCGGAGCGACGACGACGAGGTCGGCCTCCTGGCCGAGCCGGACGTGCTGCACCTGCGGCACCTCGGCGAACACACCGGTCTGCACGGGATTGCCGGAGAGCGCCTCGAAGGTGGCGCGCCCGACGAATTCGAGGGCGGACTCCGTCGGGACGACCCGCACGTGGTGTCCGCTCTCGGTGAAGGCCCGGATCAGTGCGCAGGACTTGTAGGCGGCGATGCCACCGGCGACACCGACGACGATGCGGCGGCGCTGCACGGATCCGGCCTCGCCGCTCGAAGCGGGGTTGCTCACTCGCCTTCGGTGTGCTCGAGCAGATCCGAGTGGATCTCGCGCAGGGCGATCGACAGCGGCTTCTCCTGCAGACCCGGCTCCACGAGGGGGCCGACGTACTCGAGGATGCCGTCGCCGAGTTGGTTGTAGTAGTCGTTGATCTGGCGTGCCCGCTTGGCGGCGTAGATCACCAGCGCGTACTTCGAGGAGGCGCGCTCGAGCAGCTCGTCGATAGGCGGGTTGGTGATACCCGTGGGGGTGTCGTAGACCGGAAGGGTGTTGCCCTCGAGGTCGGTCGCGGCTGCCTGGATGCTGCTCACTCGGTGTTCTCCTGAGAGGTCGCGGGATGGGAGGGCGCCGGAACCGGCAGCCGGATGCGCTCGAGGCGCGGACGGATCAGTCGGCTCCGGGTCCAACCAACAAGGATACCAATTCATCGCAGGCCCGGTCGACATCGTCGTTGACGATCACGACGTCGAACTCGTCCTGCGCGGCCAGTTCGCTGCGGGCGGTATCGAGCCTGCGAGCGACGACCTCGTCGGTTTCGGTGCCTCGGCCGGTGAGGCGCTCGACGAGCACCTCCCAACTGGGCGGGGCGAGAAAGACGAGGACCGCGTCCTGCATCGCCGCACGGACGGCCCGCGCTCCCGCGAGGTCGACCTCCACGAGCACCGGATGCCCCTCGGCGAGTGCGTCGAGCACCGGTTTGGCCGGAGTACCCGATCGCTGCAGGCCGCCATGGATGTCGGCCCATTCGAGCAGTTCACCGGCTTCGATCATCCGGTCGAACTCGGCGCGGCCGACGAAGTGGTAGTCCACCCCGTCCACCTCACCCGGTCGCGGGTCCCGGGTGGTGGCCGAGACACTGAAGTGCAGATCCGGGATCCGGCTCCGCAGAAGGCGTACGACGGTCGACTTACCCACCGCGGAGGGTCCGGCCAGTACCACCAGCCGGCCCCTCCGCGTTGCGGGTGCGCTGTCCGTCACGGGTCGTGCGTCAGCTACCACGTGCTCAGGCGTCGAAATCGAACCTGGCGAGCAGGGCCTTGCGCTGACGGTCGCCGAGGCCGCGCAGACGGCGGGTCGGGGCGATCTCCAGCTCGGTCATGATTTCCTGCGCCTTGACCTTGCCGACCTTCGGCAGGGCCTCGAGCAGCGCCGACACCTTCATCTTGCCGAGGATCTCGTCGTTCTCGGCGTCCTTGAGCACCTGCTTGAGGTCGGTGCCGCCGCGCTTGAGGCGCTCCTTGAGCTCAGCCCGGGCACGACGGGCAGCAGCCGCCTTCTCCAGAGCAGCGGCGCGCTGCTCATCGGTCAGCTGGGGAAGGGCCACGGTTCCTCCGTCTCATCGTTGGCTTTCGAGTCTTCACCGCTGTAACCAGCGGCGATAGCGACCGTACTCACGACCACCGACGAATGCGAACCCACCCCCCGGCGATCCGCTCGAAAATCCGTGCGGTAGTGCACGCCGTTCCCGCAGTGGATCCCACACCCCCCGATCGGCGTCCAGGCATCGCCACGAACTGCCCCAACAGAGAAAAACCCCAGGTCACCGGTAATCTGCTGCGACGGAGGGGGACGCATCGGGTCGGGCGGCTCCCCTACTCACCGGCCCACTGTTCCGGCGCCTCGGCGGGCCGAGAAATTTTTTTCCCATTCCGCGTGTCGCGCCACTCCGAGCGCAGGTCAGAGTGCATACGAGCGGTATGTACGACTCGTGCCCGGACCGCGCGTGGCGATCCGGGCACGAGAGTCGAACGTCTCAGTCCGTCAGGAAGGCGAAGCCGTCCAGCGTGCGGGTGACGGCGGCCCGCAGGTCGGCGACGGACGGGCCGGCCCGCAGCACGTCGCGTGAGACGTTGGGCACGACCGCGCGCAGGTGGTCGCCTGCGAGTCGTCGCACGTCGTCGGCGGTGCCGCCCTGGGCCCCCACTCCGGGCATCAGGATAGGCCCGTGAAGGTCGGACAGGTCCGGCGCCTCGGTAAGGGTCGCACCGACCACCACACCCACGGAGCCGAGCCCTGCGGCCCCGTCCGTGCGGGCAGCGCTGTTGCGATCAGCGCACTCGTCCACCACGGCCTGCGCGACGGTGCGCCCGTCGTCGAGCCGCGCGCGCTGGAACTGGGCACCCTCGGGATTGGAGGTCGCCGCGAGCACGAACACCCCGCGGCCCATTCCGGCGGCCAGATCGAGCGCCGGAGCGAGCGAACCGAACCCCAGGTACGGGGAGACGGTCACCGCGTCCGAGCACAGCGGAGAGCCGTCCGACAGCCAGGTGCGCGCATAGGCGTCCATCGTGGAGCCGATGTCGCCGCGCTTGGCGTCCGCGAGGACGAGCACCCCCGCATCCCCCAGGTCGGCGATGGTGCGTTCGAGCACCGCGAGACCGGCGGAGCCGTAGGCCTCGAAGAACGCCACCTGCGGCTTGACGACCGCGACGGTGTCGCCGAAGGCCTCGACGCACAGTTCGCTGAACCGGGCCAGGCCGCCGACGTCGTCGCCGAGCCCCCACGCGGTGAGGAGCCCCGGGTGCGGGTCGATGCCCACGCACAGCGGCCCGCGGCGCCCGAGAGCGTCCGCGAGTCGCTGCCCGAAGGGTGTCACGCCTGTTCGGCGGGTACGCCGCGCAGCCGCGCGTGCATCCGCTGGATCGAGCTGACTCCGATCTCACCGCGCAGTGCCGCCTCGATACCCTGCACGGCCGCGGAGGCACCCTGCACCGTGGTGACGCACGGGATGTTCGCGGCGACCGCCGCACTGCGGATCTCGTAGCCGTCCACACGCGGACCGGCGTTGCCCCAGGGGGTGTTGATGACCATGTCCACGTCTCCGGCGCGGATGCGGTCGACGACGTCGAGTGCGCCTTCCGGCTTGTCCTCGCCGGAGACCTTGTGGACCTGCTCGCAGGGAACACCGTTGCGGCGCAGCACTTCTGCCGTTCCCACGGTAGCCATGATGTGGAAGCCCAGGTCGGCGAGGTGCTTGACCGGGAAGATCATCGACCGCTTGTCCTTGTTCGCGAGCGAGACGAAGACCGTGCCCGAGGTCGGCAGGGAGCCGTAGGCGGCGGTCTGGCTCTTCGCGAACGCGGTTCCGAAGTCGTCGTCGAGGCCCATGACCTCACCGGTGGACTTCATCTCCGGGCTGAGCAGGGTGTCGATGCCCGTGCCGTCGGCACGCCGGAACCGGTTGAAGGGCAGCACCGCTTCCTTCACCGCGACCGGTGCGTCGAGCGGGATGTCGCTGCCGTCGCCCTCGGCCGGGAGGATGCCCGCGGCACGCAGCTCGGAGATGGACTCGCCGAGCATCACCCGGGCGCAGGCCTTGGCGAGCTGCACCGCGGTGGCCTTGGAGACGAACGGCACCGTGCGGGAGGCCCGGGGGTTCGCCTCGAGGACGTAGAGGATGTCGTCCTTGAGCGCGTACTGGACGTTGAGCAGGCCCTTGACGCCGATGCCCTTCGCGAGCGCGGCCGTCGAGCGGCGGACGTTCTCGATGTCGGCGCGGCCCAGAGTGATCGGCGGCAGCGCACAGGCCGAGTCGCCGGAGTGGATGCCGGCCTCCTCGATGTGCTCCATGATTCCGCCGATGTACACGTCGGTGCCGTCGCACAGCGCGTCGACATCGATCTCGACGGCGTCGTCGAGGAAGCGGTCGACGAGCACGGGGCGGTCGTCGGAGATCTCGGTGGCGTTGGAGATGTAGGTCTCGAGCGCCTTCTCGTCGTAGACGATCTCCATGCCGCGACCACCGAGCACGTAGGACGGGCGCACCAGCACCGGGTATCCGATGCCGGCGGCGATCTCGCGCGCACCCTCGAAGGTGGTGGCCGTGCCGTACTTCGCGGCCGGCAGGTCGGCCTCGTCGAGCACGCGACCGAACTCGCCGCGGTCCTCCGCGAGGTCGATGGCCTCGGGCGAGGTACCGACGATCGGCACCCCGGCGGCCTTCAGTCGACGCGCCAGGCCGAGCGGGGTCTGGCCGCCCAGCTGGACGATGACGCCGGCGACGGTGCCGGACTCGCACTCGGCGCGGTAGACCTCGAGGACGTCCTCGAAGGTCAGCGGCTCGAAGTACAGGCGATCGGCGGTGTCGTAGTCGGTCGAGACCGTCTCGGGGTTGCAGTTGACCATCACGGTCTCGTAACCGGCCTCCGACAGCGTCAGCGCGGCGTGGACGCACGAGTAGTCGAACTCGATGCCCTGGCCGATGCGGTTCGGGCCGGAACCGAGGATGAGCACCTTGGGCTTGTCGCGCTGCTCGACGACCTCGGTCTCGGCCGCGGGGTCGAGCTCGTAGGTCGAGTAGTGGTACGGCGTCTTCGCCTCGAACTCGGCCGCGCAGGTGTCCACGGTCTTGTAGACCGGGTGGACGCCCAGCTCCTGACGGAGGGCACGGACATCGTCCTCGGAGGCGAACTGTGCCGGGCGCAGCGCCGCGATCTGCCGGTCGGAGAAACCGTGGTGCTTCGCATAGCGCAGCTCGGTGGCACCGAACTGCTCGGCCGTGCGGACGTCCTCGCCCAGCTCGACGATGTACGCGAACTGCTCGAGGAACCACGGGTCGATCTTCGTGGCGTCGAAGAGCTGCTCGACGGTCGCACCGAGCTCGAGCGCCCGGGCGATCCGGTAGAACCGGCCGTCCGTGGGAGTGCGGATCTCTTCGAGGATCTCCTCGAGGGTGCCCTCGACCTCGGGGCCGGTCCAGAAACCGGCGGACTTGGTCTCGAGCGAGCGCAGCACCTTGCCGAAGGCCTCGGTGAAGTTGCGGCCGATCGACATGGCCTCACCGACCGACTTCATGGTGGTGGTGAGAGTGCCGTCGGCACCGGGGAACTTCTCGAACGCGAACCGCGGGGCCTTGACCACGACGTAGTCGAGGCTCGGTTCGAAGCAGGCCGGCGTTTCCTTGGTGATGTCGTTGACGATCTCGTCGAGGGTGTAGCCGATGGCGAGCTTGGCGGCCATCTTCGCGATCGGGTAGCCGGTGGCCTTCGACGCGAGCGCCGACGACCGCGACACGCGCGGGTTCATCTCGATGACGACGAGCCGGCCGTCGCGCGGATCCATCGCGAACTGGATGTTGCAGCCGCCGGTGTCGACACCGACCTCGCGCAGGATGGCGATCGAGAGGTCGCGCATCTTCTGGTACTCGCGGTCGGTGAGCGTCATCGCGGGGGCGACGGTCACCGAGTCGCCGGTGTGCACACCGACCGGGTCGACGTTCTCGATCGAGCAGACGATGACGACGTTGTCGGCACCGTCGCGCATGAGTTCGAGCTCGTATTCCTTCCAGCCGAGGATGGATTCCTCGATGAGCACGTTCGCGGTGGGCGAGGCCGCGAGACCACCGCCGGCGATGCGCTCGAGGTCGGCGTCGTCGTAGGCCATGCCGGAGCCGAGGCCGCCCATGGTGAAGGACGGTCGCACCACGACGGGGAAGCCGAGTTCGGCGACGGTCGCACGGACCTCGTCCATCGTGTAGCAGACGGCCGAGCGAGCGGATTCGCCGCCGCACTTGGTGACGATGTCCTTGAACTTCTGCCGGTCCTCGCCGCGCTGGATGGCGTCGAAGTCGGCGCCGATGAGTTCGACGCCGTACTTGTCGAGGATGCCGCGCTCGGACAGCGCGACGGCGGTGTTGAGGGCGGTCTGGCCGCCGAGGGTCGCGAGCACCGCGTCGATCGGGGTGCCGTTGGCCTGCTCGGTCGCGATGACCTTCTCGACGTAGTCGGCGGTGATCGGCTCGATGTAGGTCGCATCGGCGAACTCGGGGTCGGTCATGATCGTGGCCGGGTTCGAGTTCACGAGGGAGACCCGCAGGCCCTCCTCGCGGAGCACCCGGCACGCCTGGGTGCCCGAGTAGTCGAACTCGCAGGCCTGCCCGATGACGATCGGGCCGGACCCGATGACCAGGACGTGGGAGAGATCGGTACGGCGTGGCATTTAGTTCTTCTCTCCCTCGAGCAGGCGGGTGAAACGATCGAACAGGTCGACGGCGTCGTGGGGACCGGCCGCCGCCTCGGGGTGGTACTGCACGGAGAACGCCGAACCGTCGAGCAGTCGGACGCCCTCGACGACACCGTCGTTGGCGCAGGTGTGGGTGACCTTCGCGCGCCCGAACGGGGTGTCGAACTCCTGGCCTGCCTCACCTTCGAGCGCGAAGCCGTGGTTCTGGGAGGTGATCGCGATCTGCCCGGTCTCGTGGTCGATGACCGGGATGTTCAGGCCGCGGTGGCCGAACTTCATCTTGTAGGTGTTCAGGCCGAGCGCGCGACCGAGGATCTGGTTGCCGAAGCAGATACCGAACAACGGCAGCCCTTGGCCGAGGATCTCCTTCGTCAGGTGCACCACGTCGCCGACCGCCGCGGGATCACCGGGACCGTTGGACAGGAACACGCCGTCGGCCTTCAGGTCGAGGATGTCGTGCAGGGTCGTGGTGGCGGGGAGCACGTGCACGCGGATCCCGCGCGCAGCCAGCAGTCGCGGGGTGTTGCTCTTGATCCCCAGGTCGAGGGCCGCGACGTCGAAGCGCGCCTCACCCTCGGGTTCGACGACGTAGCCGCTGGTGGTCGTGACCTCACGTGCGAGATTCGCGCCGAGCATCGGAGGCTGCGCCTTGACGCGGTCGAGGAGGGCGTCGATGTCGAGGTCGTCGCCGTTCCAGGCGAGTGCGTCGCCCGAGAAGATTCCCGCGCGCATCGAGCCGAGGGTGCGCAGGTGCCGTACCAGCGCGCGGGTGTCGATGCCCGCGATCCCGACGACCTTCTGCCGTTCGAGTTCGTCCTGCAGGGTACCGGTGGCGCGCCAACTCGAGGTGGTGCGCGACGGGTCGCGCACCACGTAGCCGGCCACCCAGATCTTCGAGTCGGCCGCGTTGCCGTCGGGGCCGACCGATTCGTTGTCCTCGTCGTTCCAGCCGGTGTTGCCGATCTGCGGTGCCGTGGCCACCACGATCTGGCGGTGGTAGCTCGGGTCGGTAAGGGTTTCCTGGTAGCCGGTCATTGCCGTAGTGAACACGGCCTCGCCGAGCGTCTGGCCGACCGCGCCGAAAGTGGTGCCGCGGAAGGCACGTCCGTCCTCGAGGACCAGCACCGCGGTGCCGCCGCCGAATGTTCTGCCGCTCATGCGTTGTCTCCGTTCTTATCGACCGCACCAGAGCCGGCCGCGCGGGCTGAGATCTCGCGTGTCGTGATCGTCGTGTTGTTCGTCGTGATCGTCATCGTCGTTGTGATCGTCACCGTCTCAAGATTTTTCGTCCGGCCCGCTCGTCCAGAGCGGGTAGATCGACTTGTCGTCCCCGCGGAAGCCGGTGTCGACCTCCGTGCCCGAGGGCAGCTGCCAGCGGATGACCAGTACCCCGTCCTGGGACATGACCTTGCCCGCCAGACCGCGTTCGGTGCGGATCGCGCGGATCGAGTCCTGCGGGATCCAGATCGGGGATGCGCCGTCGCGTTCGAGCAGGGCACCGGATCGGTATCGGGTCAGTTCCGCGTTGGCGCGGTGGCCGAGATCACCGACCGCGATGCGGTCCTGCCAGCTCGGCGCGAGCGTGCTGCCGACGTACAGACCGGTGGTCGGCTCGACGAGCCGCTCCCCCAGCTCCGCCGGCACGGTCGGCAGTTCGCCGACCACGTCCTGCTGGCGTCGGGCACGTCCCTTCCAACCCTTCCACATCAGCAGGACGAGCACGACCCAGAGCGCGAGGAAACCGACGGTGATGAGAACGCGATCCATGTCGGTTCCTACCTTTCGGTCGAGCGCGGGAACACCGCACCGTCGCGGGCGGTGATCCGCCCGCGCAACACAGTGGTGGTGACCCGGCCCGGCAGGGTCATGTCCTCGTAGGGCGTGTTGTGGGAGATGCTCGCGAGGTCGGGACCGTGCACCGTCCACTCGGTATCCGGGTCGACGAGCACGATGTTCGCGGGTTCGCCTACCTCGAGGGGCCGGCCCTGATCGTCGAGGCCCACGATCTCCGCGGGACGCTCGCTCATGACCTTCGCGACGCCGCGCCAGTCCAGCAGGCCCGGCCGGACCATCGTCTCGATCACGACGGACAACGCCGTCTCGAGCCCGAGCATTCCCGGACGTGCCTGCGAGAACTCGCAGCACTTGTCCTGTTCGGCGTGCGGGGCGTGGTCGGTGGCCACACAGTCGATGGTCCCGTCCGCGAGGCCGCGTCGCAGTGCTTCGACGTCGCTCCGCTCCCGCAGGGGCGGGTTGACCCGGTTGATGCCGTCGTAGCTCTCGAGACGCGAGTCGTCGAGGAGCAGGTGGTGCGGCGTGACTTCGGCGCTGATCGCGATGCTCTGCGAGCGTGCCCACCGGACGAGCTCGACGGTGCCGGCCGTCGACGCGTGGCAGATGTGCACGCGGGCTCCGGCGTCGCGGGCGAGCAGCGCGTCGCGGGCGACGATGGACTCCTCGGCGGCACGGGGCCAGCCGGTGAGGCCGAGACGCGCCGCGGTCGGTCCTTCGTGCGCGACGGCACCGACGGTCAGCCGCGGCTCCTCGGCGTGCTGGGCGATGAGCACCCCGAGCGAGGCCGAGTACTCGAGCGCTCGACGCATCAGCAGCGGGTCGTAGACGCACTTGCCGTCGTCGGAGAACATCCGCACGCCACCGACACCGGCGGCCATCGTGCCCATCTCGGCGAGCTGCTTGCCCTCGAGTCCGACGGTGACCGCACCCACGGGGTGGACGTCGACAAGCCCGACCTCGCGGCCGCGGCGCCACACGTGGTCGGTGACGACCACCGAGTCGGCGACCGGATCGGTATTGGCCATCGCGAACACCGCGGTGTACCCGCCGCGCGCCGCGGCGGCCGAGCCCGAATCGACGGTCTCGGTGTCCTCGCGGCCCGGTTCGCGCAGGTGCGTATGCAGGTCGACGAAGCCCGGGAGCATGATCTGCCCCGTGCCGTCGACGATCTCCGCGTCGTCGCCGACCTCGAGGTCGGTTCCGACGGCGAGGATCTGCTCGTCGCCGAGCAGCACGTCGACCGGATCGCCCTCGCCGTAGAGGCGGACGTTGCGGATGAGCACCTGCGGCGTCACCTGTGTGTCTCCTGTTCCTGTGTCTCCCGGGTGGGAAGTGTGGGTCACGACAGGTTCCCTTCCGTCCCCACGAGCAGGCGGAAGAGCACCGCCATCCGCACGTGGACACCGTTGCTCACCTGTTGCAGCACCGCGCTCTGCGGGGCGTCTGCGACCGGGAAACCGATCTCCATGCCCCGGAGCATCGGACCCGGATGCAGGATCACGGCGTGCTCCGGCAGCAATGCCGCGCGCTTGGCGTTGAGTCCGTATCGAATCGAGTACTCGCGGGCGGACGGGAAGAACCCGCCGTTCATGCGCTCGGCCTGCACCCGCAGCATCATGACCGCGTCGAGGGTGGGAAGTTCGGCTTCGAGCGAATCGGCGACCGTCACCGGCCAGGTCTCCACTCCCACCGGCAGCAGGGTGCGGGGAGCGACGAGCACGACCTCGGCGCCGAGCATGCTCAGCAGCAGCGCGTTCGACCGGGCGACACGGCTGTGCAGCACGTCGCCGACGATGCCGATCCGGCGGCCTTCGATCGAGCCGAGACGCTGGCGCAGGGTGAGCGCGTCGAGCAACGCCTGAGTGGGATGTTCGTGGGTACCGTCGCCGGCGTTGACCACGGCCGGTCCGGAGCCGGATTCGTTGGTCCACTGCGCGATCCGGTGCGCGGCACCGGAGGCGGAGTGACGGACCACCAGCGCGTCGGCGCCGGCGGCGTGCAGGGTCAGCGCGGTGTCGCGCAGCGATTCGCCCTTCTTCACCGACGAACTGGACGCCGAGACGTTGATGACGTCAGCGCTCATCCACTTGCCGGCGACCTCGAAGGACACGCGGGTGCGGGTGGAGTTCTCGTAGAAGACGGTCATGATGGTGCGGCCGCGCAGCGTGGGGAGCTTGCGCACCTCACGCCCGAGCAGTGCCTGCTCGAACCGCTCGGCCTCGTCGAGAAGCCCCGTCGCGGAGTCCTTCGTCAGATCCGCGATGGTGAGCAGGTGTTTCACTGGGACTTGCCTCCGGAGATCTCGACGGCGTCGCGCCCGTCGTGTTCGGTCAGCAGCACGCGGACGTCCTCGCTGCGCGCGGTGGGGACGTTCTTGCCGACGTAGTCGGCCCGCAGCGGCAGTTCGCGGTGGCCGCGGTCGACGAGGACCGCGAGTTGCACCGCGCGGGGTCGTCCGAGATCGCGCAGGGCGTCGAGCGCGGCGCGGACGGAGCGTCCCGAGAACAGGACGTCGTCGACGAGGACGACGAGGGTGTTGTCGACTCCGCCCTCGGGCACCGAGGTGCGCTCCAGCGGGCGGTGCGGCTTCGTGCGGAGGTCGTCGCGGTAGAGCGTGATGTCGAGCGAGCCGACCGGGACACGGACGCCGGCGAATTCCTCGATGCGGTCGGCGAGGCGCTGGGCGAGGGTGATCCCGCGGGTCGGGATGCCCAGGAGTACGACACGCGGTGCGTCCTCGGGGGTGTCGAGAGCGGTCTTCTCGATGATCTGGTGTGCGATACGGGAGATCGTCCGGTGGACGTCGGCAGCGGAGAGCAGCTCACGCGCCGGCACGCCGGTACCGGAGGACGTAGTGGGGGTAGAAGCTGTGGACCCGTCCTCGGACACGGCCATACAGCGACCTCCTTCTCCGCCTCACTGGACGGATCGTTAAAGGATGCCTGACAGTTGTCGAGCCTATCAGCGTCGACGTCCGCCTCGGCACGGATGACGGGTGAAGCGCAACACAGGCCCGGATGCGTGAGCGGGCCCGGCGGGAGTCTTCCCACCGGGCCCGCTCACGGTGCCTCGTGTCGTCGCTCACCCGAGAAGGGTGACGAAGTCAGGACTCGTTCGAGCCCTGATCCTGCGACTCCTGCGCCGGCCGGGCGAGGGTGGCAGCGGCTGCTGCACGCACCTGGTCGGCGACAGTGACGATCTGACCCAGCACCCCGTTGACGAAGGCCGGCGAATCGTCGGTGGACAGCTGCTTCGCCAGCTCGACCGCCTCGTCGACGGCCACCACGGGCGGCACGTCGGTCGCGTGGAAGAGCTCCCACACCGCGATGCGCAGGATCGCGCGGTCGACGGCGGGAAGGCGGTCCAGCGTCCATTCGTGCAGGTGATCGGCGATCACTCGGTCGGTCTCGTCGAGGTTGTCGGCGACACCGCGGATGATGGTCTGCGCGTATGCCGGCACCGGCGCGACCTGGTCGTCGTCGATCGCGAGTTCGACGCGATCGGCGGCGAGGTCGACGGGGTGCACGTCGCGGGCCTCGGCCTCGAAGAGCAGGTCCACGGCGCGCTTGCGGGCCTTGTGGCGGGCCCCGAGCTTCTTCTGGTTACCGGACACTCAGGAATTCACTCGCCCGAGGTAGCTGCCGTCGCGGGAATCGACCTTGAGCTTGTCGCCGGTGTTGATGAACAGCGGAACCTGGATCTCGGCGCCGGTCTCGAGGGTCGCGGGCTTGGTGCCGCCGGTGGAGCGGTCGCCCTGCAGGCCCGGATCGGTGTGCTGGACGACGAGCTCGACCGTGACCGGGAGCTCGACGAACAGCGGGACGTCCTCGTGCGTGGCGACCTGCACGGGCATGTTCTCGAGCAGGAAGTTGGCGCTGTCGCCGAGCAGTTCGGGCGAGATGGTGATCTGGTCGTAGGTCTCGCCGTCCATGAAGACGTAGTCGGTGCCGTCGTTGTAGAGGTAGGTCATGTCGCGGCGATCGACGGTGGCGGTCTCGACCTTGACACCGGCATTCCAGGTCTTGTCGACGGTCTTGCCCGACGTCACATTCTTGAGCTTCGTGCGCACGAAAGCAGGACCCTTGCCCGGCTTGACGTGCTGGAACTCGATGATCTGCCAGAGCTGTCCGTCGATTTTCAGAACGAGGCCGTTCTTGAAGTCACTGGTGTCAGCCACTTGGTTCGTGTCTCCTAGGGTCGAGGAACCGCCCTCAAATGACGGTCAATGTCTTGTCGGTGAGCGTGAGCAACTCCGGAGTATGCTCCCGCACCACGAGCGTGTCTTCGATCCGCACGCCTCCGCGCCCCGAGAAGTACACGCCCGGCTCGACGGTCACCGCCGCACCGGCGACAAGTGTACCGGTCGCCGCGGCGCCGATTCCGGGCGCTTCGTGGATCTCGAGGCCGACTCCGTGGCCCAGCCCGTGCAGGAACAGGTCGGCGTAGCCGGCTTCGGCGATCACGGTGCGCGCGGCGGCGTCCACCGCGGCGCAGTCGACACCGGGCGCGAGCGCCTCGCGTCCGGCCTGCTGCGCGCGCAGGACCAGCTCGTACAGGTCGCGCTGCCAGTCCGCGACGCGGCTCAGCACGTAGGTGCGCGTCATGTCGGAGTGGTAACCGCCGATCTGCGCCCCGAAGTCGAGTTTCACGAAGTCGCCCTCCGCGAGGACCGCGCCGGTCGGGCGATGGTGCGGGATCGCCGAATTGGCACCGGCGGCGACGATCGTCTCGAAGGAGATGCCGTCGGCACCGTGCTCGAACATGCGCCATTCGAGGTCGCGGGCGACCTCCTTCTCGGTTCGACCCGGACGCAGACCGCCCGCCGCGATGAGGTCCGCCAGTGCGCGATCGGCCGCACCGCATGCCTCGCGCAACAGACCGATCTCGTGTTCGTCCTTCACGGCCCGCAGGTGTTCGACGAGCCCGGGAGCGGGAACGAAGCGGACGGACACGCCGAGCTCGCCCCACCGCGACCGTTCGTCGACCGTGACGACGTGACTCTCGAATCCCCAACGCGCAGAACCTGTTCCGAACTCGGTGACGAGGTGGGCGGCCGACGACCGGGCGATCACGGCCCGCAGGTCGGGGACCTGCTCCCCCACCTGCGTGACGTAGCGGCCGTCGGTGCAGATGACGGTGCGCGTCTCGTTCTCGTCGTCCTCGGTGGAGACGATCAGCGCCGCGTTGGATCCCGTGAAGCCCGTGAGGTAGCGGATACCGGTCAGATCGGTCACCAGCAGCGCATCGAGTTCGCGTTCGGCGAGCAGCGCACGCAGCGCTCGACGGCGGGAGGCGTGGTCGGCAGACATATCGCTCAACCTACCGCGATCACGGCTGTGGGACGGGACACACTGTCGGCTTCGCCACCCGTTACGCTGAGGTACATGAAACCCTGGTTGCTCCGCGGACTCGGGCTCGCCCTGGTCCACGTGGTCGTGCGCGTCCTGCTCGGTGCCGCTCTCATCCAGTGGCCGTTGCAGGGATCGGTACTGCGCTGGCTGGGCTTCGCCGTGGTGGTCGTCGCAGCGTTCGTCTGGGCCGGTCTCGACGGCATCCGCGACCACCGCGCCCATCCCGACGCCGACGAGGGCGACGACCTGACGATGCGCTGGCTCGCCGCCGGTGCGGTCACCGGCCTGGTCGGCGGGGTCCTCACCTGGCTCGTCGACACCGTCACCCCGATGCCGGTGGGTGTGACGTCCCTGTTCTTCGAGATCACCTCCGGTGCCGCGTTCACCGTGCTTCTGGTATTCCTGCCGGCGATGGCGGCGGTGACGCTGGGCCGGTTCTTCGCGCGCCGGAACGAGCGCAAGGCCGCCCGCGACGACGACTGGTCGGTCCACCGCGATCACCACGCGCCCGCAGGCGTCGGAGCGGCCGCGGGTTCCGCTCCCGCGAACTCCGCGCAGCAGACCGATCCCGCCTGGCGCAGCGACGACTCGCCCACCGAGGTGTTCCCGAGGGTCGATCCGAAACAGTGAGACCCGAGTAGTGAGACCCACAGCAGTGAGACCACCCGCCGCCGCACATCCGGGGGCGGGTGCTCAGTTTTCCGAGTTGTGACGGTCAGTAGAGGTAGCCGACCCCGAGGAGCCGACCATGACCGACATCACCGAGACGCTCGACCTGACTCCCGCGACCCGCCGGATGGAGCGCATCCTGGCGGGGATCGACGACGCCCAGTTGCCGGGGCCCACACCGTGTTCCGAGACCTCCGTCGGTGCGCTCGTCGACCACGTGCTGGGCCTGTCCCTTGCGTTCACGGCCGCGGCGCGCAAGGACATCGGCCCGCACACCGACACTCCCCCGCAGCTCACGAGCGAACTGCCGCCGGACTGGCGACGTCTCGTTCCCGACCGGCTCGGCGACCTCCGCCGAACGTGGAGCGATCCCGCAGCCTGGGAGGGCATGACGCGCGCGGGCGGCCTCGACCTGCCCGCGCCGGTCGCCGGACTCGTCACGCTCGACGAACTCGTCGTCCACGGCTGGGACCTCGCCGTGGCCACGGGACAGCAGTACTCCTGCGAGCCCGACGAAATCGCCGCGTGTACCGCATTCGCGGAGAGCATCACCGACGAGGAACGCGTCGCCGACGGGGGCGGCCTGTTCGGTCCGGCCGTCCGGGTGGGCGACGACGCTCCGCCGCTGGACCGCCTGATCGGACTGACCGGGCGCGACCCGTCGTGGAGACCGCCCGCATCGGCCGGGTGACGCTAGAGCAGCACGGTTCCCGCATCGGCCTTGCCCTGTCGCGCGACCTCGGAGTAGGCCGCCGCGAGCAGGGTCGGGTCGGGTCCCTCGAGCCTGCCGGGCTTCGCAAGTCCGTCGAGGACGACGAACCGAAGCATGCCGGCACGGTTCTTCTTGTCGGTCTGCATGCCCGCGAGCAGATCGGCGAAGGCGTCGGGATCGTAGGTGGTGGGCAGGCCGACGGATTCGAGGATCGCGCGGTGCCGGTCGGCGGTGGCGTCGTCGAGACGCCCTGCAAGCCGGCCGAGTTCGGCCGCGAAGACCAGGCCCACCGACACGGCGGCGCCGTGGCGCCAGCGGTACCGCTCGCGACGCTCGATGGCGTGGCCGAGGGTGTGACCGTAGTTGAGGATCTCGCGCAGGCTCGACTCCTTGAGGTCGGCCGCGACCACCTTCGCCTTGACCTCGACCGATCGCCGAATCAGCTCGGGCAGCACCGTCCCGGCAGGATCGAGCGTGGCCTCGGGGTTCTCCTCGATCAGGTCGAGGATCACCGGATCGGCGATGAAGCCGGTCTTGATCACCTCGGCGAGTCCGGCCACGATCTCGTTGCGCGGCACCGTCTCGAGGGTCGCGAGGTCGACGAAGACCGCCGAGGGCTCATGGAACGAACCGACGAGGTTCTTGCCCGCCTCGGTGTTGATGCCGGTCTTGCCGCCCACCGCGGCGTCGACCATCGCCAGCAGCGTGGTGGGGATGTGGTAGACCCGCACGCCGCGCATCCACGTCGCGGCCACGAAACCCGCGAGGTCGGTGGCGGCACCGCCGCCGAGGCTGATGACGGCGTCCGAACGGGTCAAGCCGATGCGGCCGAGCACCTCCCAGCAGAATCCGGCGACGGCCAGCTCCTTGCCGTCCTCGGCGTCGGGGATCTCGATGCGGTGGGCGTCGATGCCGGTCTCGGCGAGCGCCTCCCGCACGGCGTCGGCCGTCGCGGTGAGCGTCGGCTGGTGGAAGATCGCGACGGTCCGCGTGCCGGACAGTTCTTCGACGACGTCACCGAGCAGTCCCCGGCCGATGATCACCGGATAGGGCTGGGCGGTCTCGACGTCGATGCGTACCGGTTCGGTCACGGTGTGGGGCTCCGATCCTCGCTGATGGTCTGGCTGGTCGCGGCGTCCGCCGCTTCGAGTTTGGCGAGCACCTGCTGGACGACCCGCCCGGGGCTGCGGCCGTCGGTGCGCACCCGGATGGTCGCCGCCTGCCGGTACAGCGGGCGGCGGCGACGCATGAGGTCGCGGTATTTCTGGGCCGGATCACCACCGGCCAGCAACGGCCTGGTTCCGGCGGCGCCGACCGCGCCGGTGCGACGCAGTCCTTCCGCCACGCTGATCTCGAGATAGACGACGGTGTGTCCGGCCAGTCGCGCGCGGGTGCGCTCCGAAAGGATCGCTCCCCCGCCCAGGGACACCACACCGTCGTGGGTGTCGAGGGCGCGCGCGACGAACTCCTCCTCGATCTCCCGGAAGGCCGGTTCGCCGTCCTGGGAGAAGATGTCGGGGATGGTCCGGCCGGTCACACGCTCGATCTCGGCGTCGGTGTCGAGCAACGGCAGCTCGAGCGCGTTCGCGACCCGACGACCGATCGTCGACTTGCCCGCTCCCGGCGGGCCGATGAGTACCAGGCGAGGCGACATGCGATCACCGCGGCGGCCGCGCCGCGATGCCCTTCAGGTAGTGGTCGATGTTGCTCACGGTCTCGGCGAGCGAGTCGCCGCCGAACTTCTCGAGGGCGGCCTGCGCGACGACGAGGGCGACCATCGCCTCGGCGACGACACCCGCCGCGGGCACCGCGCACACGTCGGAACGCTGGTGGATCGCGACGGCCTCGTCGCCGGTGGTCATGTCGACCGTCGACAGGGCGCGCGGCACGGTCGAGATCGGCTTCATCGCCGCCCGCACGCGCAGGGCCTCACCGTTGGTCATGCCACCTTCGATGCCGCCGGCGCGGTTGCTCGAGCGGAGCACACCGTCGAGGCCGGGCTTCATCTCGTCGTGGGCAGCGCTGCCGCGGCGACGCGCGGTCTCGAAGCCGTCGCCGACCTCGACACCCTTGATGGCCTGGATCCCCATGAGGGCCGCGGCCAGTCGCGCGTCGAGGCGATCGGCACCGCTGACGAACGAACCGAGGCCCACGGGCAGCCCGTGCACCACGACCTCGACGATTCCGCCGAGGGTGTCGCCGTCGCGCTTGGCGGCCTCGATCTCGGCGATCATGGATTCCTCGGCGGCCTTGTCGTAGGCACGCACTGGGCTCGCGTCGATCGCGGCGAGATCGTCGGCACCGGGTTCGGGGCCGACATAGGGATCGGATGCGCCGATGGAGATGACATGCGAGACGACCTCGGCGCCGAACGCCTGGCGCAGGAAGTTCCGGGCAACCGTGCCGGCCGCCACGCGTGCTGCGGTCTCCCGGGCGCTGGCGCGCTCGAGGACGGGACGCGCGTCGTCGAAGCCGTACTTGAGCATGCCCGCGAAGTCGGCGTGGCCGGGGCGGGGACGGGTCAGCGGCGCGTTGCGCGCCTGACCTTCGAGCAGTTCGGCATCGACCGGGTCGGCGGCCATGATGGTTTCCCACTTGGGCCATTCGGTGTTGCCGATCTCGATCGCGATCGGGCCGCCCAGGGTGCGTCCGTGCCGGACGCCACCGATCACGGTGACCTTGTCGGCCTCGAACTTCATGCGTGCGCCGCGGCCGTAGCCCAGTCGCCGTCGCGCGAGTTGCTCCGAGATGTCGTTCGACGTCACCTCGACTCCGGCGACCATCCCCTCGAGCATCGCGACGAGAGCGGGACCATGGGATTCTCCAGCAGTTATCCAACGCAGCACAGGTCCATCCTTCCATGTTCGTCCGCCGACTCGACATGCCGCCCCTGGTCAACCCGTCGAGATCACCGCCAGCGCCGCGGCGGCGCACATCGACGGTCCGTGCGGAAGCACGCGCGGAGCGGCACGCACACCCCCGCGGCGGGCCTCCCGGAGCCGCAGAAACAGGGACGCACCTGCGGTGAGGACGGATGGGAGCAGTGCACCGAGGAGCACCGCCGAGGGGCCGGCGAGTCCGGTGACGGCACCGAGCCCGAGGGCGAGTTTGACGTCGCCCGCACCCACCGACCGCGGCACCGCGAGGTGGGTGATCAACAACGGTGCCGCGAGCAGAAGTGCACCGGCGAACGCCGCCCGGCCGTGCCCCGTCGCCGCGGCCACGCCGAGGATCGTGCCCGCTCCCCCGAGCGTCAGCACGTTCGGCAGACGCCGCACGAGCAGGTCCACGGCGCTCAGGCACACGCACCACCATCCGAACATCGCTGCTCCGACGACCGCCGCGCCCGTGGTGATCGAGACCGCGACGAGTGCGGCTGCCGCGCATGCCGCCTCGCACGAACCCGGCAGCGGCCGACGACCGGCCGTTCTTCCCGCCACCACGCGCACGATCGCTCCCACGCCCACGCCGAGAACCACCATCGCGAGCTCACCCACCGTCTCCCCTGCCACGACCCGGAGCATCCCCCATCCACACTCGCCGGCAGGGCGTTCGCGCGGTGTCCGGCCCGGTCCTGTGGACAGGCACGTCTCCTGTGGACAAAGCCGCACAGTGCGGCGATCGTCCTGCGAGGATTGCCGGAGTCTGTCGGTTCCGGTCGGAAGGTTCTGGTCGAATGGAGATTTCGTCGCTGCTCGAACACGTGGGCACGGCCATCGACGTCGTCGGAGTCGGCGTCATGGTGATCGGCGCATTGGCGGCGACGTGGATCGCGGCGACCGCGCGGCGGCGCGGACCGGGTTCGGAGATCTACGAGCCGTACCGGCGCAATCTCGGCCGGTCGATCCTGCTCGGCCTCGAATTCCTGGTCGCCGCCGACATCATCAAGACCGTCGCCGTCACGCCGACCTTCACATCGGTGGGTGTGCTGGCGGTCATCGTGCTCATCCGCACCTTCCTGAGCTGGTCGCTGCAGCTGGAGATCGACGGCCGGTGGCCGTGGCAGCGTTCGGCTCCCGACGCCGAGACGACGACCGGCACGACGCCGGCTACCTGAGCGCGTCCCGGACCTCGTCCCGCCGGCGCAGCAGATGCGCGCGCTCGATGGCGTTCTCCGTCCGCGCCGCGGCGGTGGCGTATGCCTCACTCGCCTCGGTGAGCCGGCCGAGGCGGGCGAGCAGGTCGGCCCGGACGGCGTGGAAGACGTGGTACCGCTCGAGGTCGAGGCGGTCGACGATCCCGAGAGCCGCTGCGGGACCCTCCACTTCGGCGAGTGCGACGGCCCGGTGCAACGCGACGACCGGTGTGGGATCCGCGGCCATCAGCAGGTCGTAGAGCGCGACGATCTGCGCCCAATCGGTGTCCTCGAAGGTGGGCGCGTCCGCGTGCACCGCAGCGATCGCGGCCTGGATCTGGTAGGGCCCCGGCCTGTTCCAGCGCAGGGTGCGCCGCACGAGCGCCTGCCCTTCGTCGATCAGCGCGCGGTCCCACCGCGAGCGGTCCTGATCTGCGAGCAGGACGAGGTCGCCGCCGGGTCCTGTCCGCGCGGCGCGTCGGGATTCGCCGAGGAGCATCAGGGCGAGAAGTCCCGTGGTCTCGGGATCGTCGGGAACGAGCCCGGCCAGCACACGCGCCAGCCGCACCGCCTCCGAACACAGGTCCGTGTCGACGAGTTCGGGTCCGGCGCTCGTCGTGTGGCCCTCCGTGTACACGAGATAAAGCACGGAACGCACCGCGTCGAGACGTTCGGGAAACTCGTCCGGGGACGGGATGCGGAACGGGATGCGCGCGTCGCGGACCTTCCCCTTGGCTCGGGAGATCCGTTGCCCCATAGTCGTTTCCGGCACGAGGAAGGCTCGGGCGATCTGCGCGGTGGTCAGCCCGCCGAGCAGCCGCAGTGTCAGCGCGACCCGCGACGCAGGCGCGAGCGCCGGGTGACAACAGGTGAAGATCAGACGGAGGCGATCGTCGGGGATCTCGGGCGGGACGACCGCTCCGGAGTCGAACGCGTCGTCGGATGTCGGGTAGAGCAGGTCCGCCTCGGCGTGCTTGATCGGACGTGCGGCCTCCCGCCGTGCCCTGTCGATCGCCCGGCGACGGGCGGTGGTGATGATCCACCCGGCCGGGCTCGGCGGGATCCCCTCCCCGGGCCACCGTTCGACGGCGATCGAGAAGGCGTCCTGCACCGCGTCCTCGGCGGCGTCGAGGTCGCCGAGGACGCGGGTGAGCACGGCGATCGCCCTGCCGTATTCCTCACGGAAGGCACGTGCGATGTCGGCGGTGGACGGCCCGGTCATCGAGCTTCGCACGTCATCCGGCGCAGGAGCCGAACGCCAGGGGCCGCACCTCGATGGGCAGTGTGGTGGCGTCGGCAAGACCGCGCGCCCACCTCAGCGCCTCGTCGAGGTCGGGCACGTCGATGACGTCGAAGCCACCGAGATGCTCCTTGCCCTCGATGTACGGACCGTCGGTCGTCGCCGTGCACCCCTCGTCCGTGCGCACGACCGTCGCCGTATCCGGAGGGTGAAGGCCGCCGGAGAACACCCAGACCCCTGCCTCCCGGATCTCGTTCTGCCACGCCGCGACCTTCTTCATGATCGGTTCGAGGAACTCCGGTGACGGCGGTTCACCGTCGGGCTGGTAGATGCTCAGCAGGTACTGCGCCATGGCGGGGTCCTTCCCCTCGGCGGCCGGCGGCTCCGGCCTCTCACCCTCTATACGAACGGTAGGGCGCCGATTCGACACCTGCGCGGAGAAATCCGCTGCCCACCCGCTCAGGCATCGCAGGTG
Organism: Rhodococcus sp. DMU2021; assembly: GCF_019641445.1. Taxonomy (NCBI): domain Bacteria; kingdom Bacillati; phylum Actinomycetota; class Actinomycetes; order Mycobacteriales; family Nocardiaceae; genus Rhodococcus; species Rhodococcus sp. DMU2021. The sequence continues at coordinate 472,269 of NZ_JAIFKB010000001.1, read as the reverse complement.
GACAGCGGACGGTGTCGGGTGCGGCCTACTGCGCGACGAGTTCGACGATGGTGGCGTTGGCCTGGCCACCGCCCTCGCACATCGTCTGCAGGCCGTACCGGAGGTTAGTACGGCGCATGTGGAAGATCATGTCGGTGAGGATGCGGGCACCGGAACCCCCGAGCGGGTGACCGAGAGCGATCGCACCACCGTTGGGGTTGAGCTTGTCCTCGGGTGCGCCGATCTCCTTCTGCCACGCCATGGGCACCGGAGCGAACGCCTCGTCGACCTCGAAGACGCCGATGTCCTGGTGGGGCCGCGCCCCGTCGTACCGGGTTCTCAGGCCGGGTGCGGAGAGTTCAGATCGAGCCCGACGGCGCGCGCCATCTCCGCGCGCGGCGCGGGCAGCCCCGTGAACTGCTCGACCTGCCCGAAGGCCTGGTTCAGGAGCATGTGCAGACCGCTGACGACGCGGACACCGCGTGCCTCGGCCGCTGTCGCCAGCGGCGTGGGCCAAGGGTCGTAGATTGCATCGAGGATGCACGGCGCCTGCGCGAGAGCTTCTGTGTACGGCGCTGCCGCGGGTGCGGGCACGGTGCTCACGAGCGCACCGGCCTCGGCGCAGACCCGGGCCAATTCGGGTGCGTCGAACGTCAACCACCGAGCCTCGATGTCGTCGCCGAGACAATCGAACGTCGCGCGGGCTTTCTGCTCGGACCGCGCGACCACAGTCACCGAGCGCACACCGAGGTCGGTGAGACCGACGAGCGCCGGCCGCGCGGTACCACCCGAGCCGACGACGACCGCCGACGCGCCGGACAGATCGCCGACGCCGGCCGAGCGCAGTGCTCCGGACACGCCGTCGACGTCGGTGCAGTCGGCACGCCACCCGTTCTCGATGCGCACGAGGGTGTTCGCCGAGCCGATCCTCACGGCCCGCTCGGTGCGTTCGGTGGCGAACTCGAGAGCCGCGAACTTACCGGGCATCGTGACGGACAGACCCACCCATTCCTCACCGAGCGAGGACACGAGGCCCGGCAGCTGCTCACCGGTGCATTCGATGCGTTCGTAGGTCCACTCGGTCAGCCCGAGTGCCCGGTACGCCGCGAGATGCAACAAGGGCGACTTCGAGTGCGCGATGGGTTTCCCGAGGACCGCGGCCCTCCGGACACCTCCGTTCGGATCAGCGGCCACTGTCGAGGATCCCGCTCGCGAGTGCCAGTTCGGTGTTCTGCAGGTGCTCCTCGTAGGAATTCGCGAAGAGCGTGGTGCCCTTGTCGTCGATCGTCACGAAGTAGATCCATTCCCCCGGTTCCGGGTTCTCCATCGCCTGCAGCGCACCGATGCTCGGTGACGAGATGGGCGTCGCCGGAAGACCGACCATGGCGTAGGTGTTCCAGGGGGTCACCCGCGCGCGGTCGGCGTCGGTGGTCGCGAGTTCGGTCTCGTCGAGTTCGTAGTTGACGGTCGAATCGAACTGGAGCATCTGGTCGATGTCGAGGCGGTTGAGGATCACGCGCGCGACCTTCGCGAAATCCTGTGGCAGAGCCTCGCGTTCGACGAGCGATGCAGAGATGAGCATCTCGTACGGGGTCAGCCCCACCCGTGCGGCCGCGTCGGTGATCCCCGTCGCGTCGTAGCTGGCAGCACTTTCCGACACGAGGCGAGCCAGGATCTCGACGGGTTCGGCCGTCGGATCGAAATCCCAGCTGCCCGCGGCGATGAGGCCTTCGAGCTGCCGCCTGCGGTCGGGCACGTTCGCGACCGCGTCGCGTGCCCATTCCGGAACTCCGAGTGCCTGCAGGTCCGGGGTGGCCCCGGCCGCGTCGAGTTCCTCGTAGGTGACGCAGTTCTCGGCGGCCGGATCGCCGTGGCAGCTCGCCTCGGCGATGAGCGTGTAGATGCCCTTGCGGACGGCACCGGTGTTGACGTCGCGGATGTCGTGGAGCTGACGTCCCTCGGAGATCACGAGCGCACCGACCCGGCTGGCCGGGTCGACGAGGGCCGCGACGGCGTCGACAGCCGGGATGTTGGTGGCCACCTGGTAGAAGCCTGGTTGCAGCGAATTCATCCCCGAGTTCTGCACGGCCGCTTCGTAGAAGGCGGCGGAACTCGCGACGACACCCTTGTCGACGAACTCGCTGCCGATCTCCCCGGCGGTCTCGCCCGGGTTGACCCGGACGACGACGGCCGGTCCGGGAGGTCCGGTGAAGTCCGGCGGAAGATCGGTGCCGAGGAACCGGTCGTAGGCGAGATAGCCGCCACCCACGACGACGAGCAGGAGCACCGCGGCGGCGAGCGCACCTACGACACGTCCGCGCTTCTTACGCCCGCTCGCCTTCGGATCACGGCGTGCGGCGCGTTCCGAACCACCGACCGCGAGGGGGACCGCACGCTGCTCGGCGGTAATCTCCTCCGCTGCGACCGCGTCGTCGGCGGGGTCGTCGTCACGGCTCGCGTCGCGTGCGGCGTAGGAGTATCCGCCCGGGTACTCTTCGTCGAGATGTCCCCCGTCGGGGTGATCGGCCGGAGCGTGTCCGCGATCGGCGCCGATGGACCCCTCGTACTCGTACCCGGATCCTGCGTAGCCCCCGTCGCCGTAGCCCTGCTCGGCATAGCCCTGCTCGCCGTAACCCTGTTCGGCGTGACCGGGCGGCGGGCCATCGAATACACCCGGCTCGAAGTTCAGGACCGTGGTCTCGTGATCGTCGGGATCGGGTCGACGGGCCTCCGGGTGCCCACTCGGGACGCCCTCGTATCCACCACCGCCGTACGGATCACAGCCGTGGGAGTCGTTGCCGTACGGGTCGTGCCCGTATGCATCGTGACCTCGAGGGTCGGATGCGTACGGATCGTCGTACCGGTAACGCGGGTCTGATCGATACGGATCCTCGGATCCGGATCGATACGGATTCTCGGATCCGGTGCGATCCACTGGAGGTTCCGTGTACCCACCGGCGTAGGGATCCGCGAACAGATCCTGCCGTGCGTTCTCCGAATGGTCGTCGTGTCGTCCGTGCCGGCTCACCGGCTGTCCCCCGCGTCACGCCCCGACTCGTTCACTACCGAACTCCGCTCGTCCAACCAACCCTGCAAGATGGCCACGGCGGCGGCCTGGTCGATGACCGGCCGCGCACCTCGCGCACTCACCCCGCTCTCGCGGAGGGCGCGCGCCGCAGTGACCGTCGTGAAACGTTCGTCGGCCAGGCGCACGGGAACGTCGGGTAAGGCACGGCGAAGTCGACGCGCGAAGTCGCTCGCCAGTTTCGCGGCCTTGCCGGGCTCACCGCGCAGTGTCTGCGGCAGCCCGACGATAACCTCAACAGCCTCGTATTCCCTAACGATCTCGACGATGCGCCGGATATCGGGTGCGTCGGGTCCGCGTTCCTTGGACCGCGGCACCGTCTCGACCGGGGTGGCGAGGATCCCGTCGGGGTCGCTGGAGGCGACCCCGATCCGGACGCTCCCGACGTCGACTGCGATGCGGCGACCACGGCCGGGATCGTCCACTCCGGGACGATCGGGGCGCAGCGGTTCGGCCACGCTCAGCCGGCCAGCTCGCTCAGACGGGCACGGAAAGCATCGAGTGCGGCCGGGATACCGGCCGGATCCGCCCCTGCGCCCTGAGCCATGTCGGGCTTGCCGCCCCCGCGACCACCGATCGCGGGACCGAAGCTCGCGACGAGGTCGCCTGCCTTGATGCCCTTCTCCTGCGCAGCCTTGGTGGTGGCCACGACGAAGGGCACCTTGCCGCCGGCGTTGCCGAGCAGCAGCACCACGGCGGGCTCGGTGCCGAGCCGGCCACGGACGTCGGATGCGAGTGTGCGCAGGTCGTTGCCGGCGACATCCTCCGGGGCGGCCTCGGCCACGACGAGCACGTCACCGACGCGCTGCGCCTTGCTCGCGTACGTTCCGGCTGCGGCGGCGACGTTCGCGGCGCGGGTCTTCTCGAGTTCCTTCTCGGCGGCCTTGAGCCGATCGAGCAGGGCCTCGACACGTCCGGGCACCTCCTCGGAGGGAACCCTCAGGGTCGAGGACAGGCCCGCGAGCAGCGCGCGTTCCTTCGCCAGGTGGCGGTACGAGTCGAGACCGACGTACGCCTCGACGCGGCGGATGCCGGAACCGACGGACTGCTCACCGAGGAGCGTGACGGTGCCGACGTGCGAGGAGTGCTGCACATGCGTGCCGCCGCACAGCTCCATCGAGAACGGGCCGCCGATCTCGACGACGCGGACCTCGTCGCCGTAGTTCTCGCCGAACAGGGCCATCGCGCCCATCTTCTTTGCCTTGTCGAGGTCGGTGACGAAGGTGTTGACGGGATAGTTCGCCGCGACGGCCTCGTTGGTGACGGCCTCGATGTCCTGCTTCTGCTGCTCGGACAGGGCGCCGGGCCACGAGAAGTCGAAGCGCAGGTAGCCGGGCTTGTTGAGCGAACCGGCCTGCACGGCGTTGGGGCCGAGCACCTCGCGCAGCGCGGCGTGGACCAGGTGGGTGCCGGAGTGGCCCTGGGTGGCGCCCTTGCGCCACTCGGGATCGACCTGCACGAGGACGGCGTCGCCTTCGACGACCTGGCCCTCGAGCACCGTGACCTTGTGGGTCCACAGTTGCTTGGCGATCTTCTGGACGTCGTCGACCTTGATCTTCAGGCCCGGGCCGGTGATGCTGCCGATGTCGGCGATCTGGCCGCCGGACTCCGCGTAGAGGGGGCTGCGATCGAGGATCAGCTCGACCTGCTGGCCCGCGCCCGCCGCGTGCAGGCGCTCGCCACCGGTGATGACGGCGAGCACGTGCGCCTCGGTCACCAGCTCGCTGAAACCGGTGAACTCGGTGGGACCGCGGTCGAGGAGTTCCTTGTAGACGGTCAGGTCGGCGTGGGCGTGCTTGCGGGCCCGGGCGTCGTCCTTGGCGCGCTGGCGCTGCTCGGCCATGAGCGATCGGAAGCCCTCCTCGTCGACGGTCAGGCCCGCCTCGGCCGCCATCTCGAGGGTGAGGTCGATCGGGAACCCGTAGGTGTCGTGGAGGGTGAACGCCTCCGTGCCACCGAGCACATTCCTACCCTGCGACTTCACGGTCTCTACAGCGCCTTCGAACAGCTTGCTGCCGGTACCGAGGGTCTTGAGGAAGGCCGTCTCCTCGCCCACCGCGACGGTCTCGATACGCGAGAAGTCGGTGTCGAATTCGGGATAGGACGGGGCCATGGTGTCGCGCACGACCGCCATGAACTCGCGCATGGTGGGCTTGTCGGCGCCGAGCAAACGCGCCGAGCGCACGATGCGGCGGAGCAGGCGGCGCAGCACGTAGCCGCGGCCGTCGTTGCCGGGGTTGACGCCGTCGACGATGAGCATCGCCGCGGTGCGGGCGTGGTCGGCGATCACGCGGAAGCGCACGTCGTCGTCGTGCTTCGCGCCGTAGACGGCGCCGGTGAGTTCGGCGGCCTTGTCGATCACGGGGCGCAGCAGGTCGGTCTCGTAGACGTTCTCGACGCCCTGGAGCAGGAAGGCGACGCGTTCGACACCCATGCCGGTGTCGATGTTCTTCTTCGGCAGCGGGCCGAGGATCGGGTAGTCGTCCTTGGCACCACCCTCACCGCGCTCGTTCTGCATGAACACGAGATTCCAGATCTCGATGTAGCGGTCCTCGTCGGCCTCGGGGCCGCCTTCGACGCCGTAGGCGGGGCCGCGGTCGTAGAAGATCTCGGAGCACGGACCGCACGGCCCGGGGATGCCCATCGACCAGTAGTTGTCCTTCATGCCGCGACGCTGGATGCGTTCCTCGGGCACGCCGACCTTGTCGCGCCAGATCGAAAACGCTTCGTCGTCGTCGAGATAGACCGTCGCCCACAACTTCTCGGGGTCGATTCCGTAGCCGCCGTCCTCGACGGATCCGGTGAGCAGCGACCACGCGAAGGTGATGGCCTCTTCCTTGAAGTAGTCGCCGAACGAGAAGTTGCCGGCCATCTGGAAGAAGGTGTTGTGGCGGGTGGTCTTGCCGACCTCCTCGATGTCGAGGGTGCGCACACACTTCTGCACCGACGTGGCGCGGGTGTAGGGCGGGGTCTGCTGCCCGAGGAAGTAGGGCACGAACGGGACCATGCCGGCGTTGACGAACAGCAGGTTGGGATCGGCGAGGATCAGCGACGCGCTGGGCACCTCGGTGTGTCCCGCCTTCACGAAGTGATCGAGAAAGCGCCTGCGGATCTCGTGGGTCTGCACGTCGATGGTCCTTTGTGGTCTGGCGATGGTGTGAACTTCCCGGGACGGGCGGTCGACCCTGTCGATCGGCCGTTCTTCAGCTTATCGCGCCGCCGAAAGCGGCCGCGGTACGGCGCCGTGAGTACTCGGCGGAGGGCGTCACCGCTCACCGCGCACAATGCGGCGCAGCTTGGGCAGGCGGGCCGACAGCTCCCGTTCCACACCGCGACCGGTCGGCTCGTAATAGTCGACGCCGACCAGCTCGTCCGGGGCGTACTGCTGCGCGAGCACGCCGTCCGGGTGCGCGTGCGGGAACTTGTAGCCGATCGCGTTGCCGAGCTTCTGCGCGCCCTGATAATGACCGTCGCGCAGATGGGCGGGCACCGGACCGGCCCTGCCCGCCTTCACGTCGGCGATCGCGGCGCCGAGCGCGGCGGTCACCGAGCCCGACTTGGGTGCGGTGGCGATATGGATGGTGGCCTGGGCGAGCGCGAGCTGGGCTTCGGGCATCCCGACCTGCTGCACGACCTGCGCTGCGGCGACCGCCGTCTGCAGGGCGGTGGGATCGGCCATGCCCACCTCCTCACTGGCCTGGATCATCAGGCGGCGGGCGATGAAGCGCGGGTCCTCCCCCGCGACGATCATCCGGGCCAGATAGTGCAGGGCCGCGTCGACGTCGGAGCCGCGCAGCGACTTGATGAAGGCGCTTGCGACGTCGAAGTGCTGGTCGCCGTCGCGGTCGTAGCGCACGGCGGCCTCGTCGATGCTCGACTCCACGGTCGCGAGGTCGATGACGGCCGCGTCGCCACCGGAGACGGCGAGCGCCGTGTCGGCGGAGGCCTCGAGCGCCGTCAGGGCACGGCGGGCGTCGCCCCCGGCGAGCCGGACGAGGTGGTCGAGGGCGTCGTCGTCGATCTCGACCGCACCGGCGAGTCCACGGGCGTCGGTGCGCGCACGTTCGAGCAGTGCCCGGATGTCGTCGGGCCCGAGCGGCTGCAGTTGCAGCACCAGCGAGCGCGACAGCAGCGGGGCGACCACGGAGAACGACGGGTTCTCGGTCGTCGCGGCGACGAGCAGCACGATGCGGTTCTCGACGGCGGCGAGCAGCGCGTCCTGCTGGGTCTTGGAGAAGCGGTGGACCTCGTCGATGAACAGCACGGTCTGTTCGCCGTGGGTGAGGCGCCGACGTGCCAGGTCGATGACGGCACGCACGTCCTTGACGCCCGCGGACAGGGCGGACAGCGCTTCGAACCGGCGTCCGGTGGCTCCGGAGATCAGTGAGGCCAGGGTCGTCTTCCCAGTGCCGGGCGGACCGTAGAGCACGACGGAGGCGGCTCCCGATCCCTCGACGAGCCGCCGCAGCGGTGCTCCCGGTTCGAGCAGGTGCTGTTGCCCGACCACCTCGTCGAGACTCGCCGGTCGCATGCGCGCAGCGAGCGGCGCGTTCGCGCCGCCGGCCGCGACGGGTTGCCGGCGGACCTGCGGTTCGTCCTCGGGTTCCGGTTCGCGTGGCGCCTCGAACAGGGCGTCCGGTTCGGCAGACGGGTCGTTCGCCCCGAAAAGATCACTCACGCATCCGACGCTACAAGCTCGCACCGACGCCCGGTCGGCGGCGGTGTTCGTCGTTCGCATGGACGGATGACCGACCGTGTGGTCGGATCTTGATCGTGCCCACGACACCGACCGCCGAACATGTGTCCCGCCGCGCCGTGCTCCGGTCGTCGATTCTCGCCGCCGGTGCTGCGGCCTTCGCCTCGACCTCGCAGCACGCGCAGGCATCTCCCGCCGTCTTCGCGCACGGCGTGGCATCGGGAGATCCGTTGCCCGACGCGGTGATCCTATGGACGCGGGTCACACCCTCGCCGCAGGCGGCACCCGGCTCGGGCGCGGGACCGGACGTCCCGGTCACCTGGGAACTCGCCCGCAGCAACAGCTTCGACACGCTGGTCGCGAGTGGGACGGTGACAGCGAGTTCCGTCTCCGACCACACGGTCAAGGTCGACGCCCGCGGGCTCGTACCGGGCACGACCTACTTCTATCGATTCCGCGCCGGCGGTGCCATCTCCCCGACCGGCAGGACGTTCACCGCGCCCTCGCCCGACGCTGCGGTCGCACGCCTGCGCTTCGGGGTCGTGTCGTGCGCCGACTGGGAGGGCGGTTTCTTCTCCTCCTACCGCCACCTCGCCGCACGCGACGATCTCGACGCCGTGGTGCACCTCGGCGACTATCTGTACGAGTACGCGGCCGGGAAGTTCCCCGTCGCCGGTGGCCGCGGAGTTCGGACGCACGAGCCCGCCCACGAAATCGTGAGTCTCGCCGACTACCGCATCCGGCATGCGCAGTACAAGACCGATCCGAACCTGCAGTCGCTGCACGCGAAGGTGCCGTGGATCGTGATCTGGGACGACCACGAGTCGGCGAACGACGCCTGGGCGGGCGGGGCGGAGAATCACGATCCCCTCGTCGAGGGCGACTGGGCCCCCCGCAAGGCCGCGTCGGTGCAGGCCTACGACGAGTGGATGCCGGTTCGCCCGAACGGCGGACGGCTCTACCGGCGCCTGCGGTACGGACGGCTCGCCGAACTGTCGATGCTGGATCTGCGGAGTTATCGCTCCGAGCAGGTCCTCGGAACCGGACGGCAGGTCGACGATCCGAGTCGCACGATGACCGGACGGGACCAGATGGAGTGGCTCACCGCAGGCCTGGCGAGCTCCCCCACCCGGTGGCAGTTGATCGGCAATTCGGTGATGTTCTCGCCGATCGTGTTGCCGCCCCTCGATCCGCGGACTACCGGAGCACTGACCGAACTCGTCGGAGTGCCGGCTGGAGGTCTGCCCTTCAACACCGACCAGTGGGACGGTTACACCGCGGACCGTCGACGGTTGATCGACACCATCACGGCGGCGGGACTGCGCAACGTCGTCTTCCTCACGGGCGACATCCACACCTCGTGGGCGATGGACGTCCCGGTGGACGCCGCCGACTATCCGGGTGCCGGCACCGTCGCCACGGAGTTCGTGGTTCCGTCGGTGACGTCGGCGAACATCGACGAGTTGCTCGGTGTGCCTCCGCGGAGCCTGTCGCCCGCGCTGGAGGCGACGGCGACCGCGGCCAACCGGCACGTGCGGTTCGTCGAACTCGATTCGCACGGTTACGGGGTGCTCGACGTGACTCCCGAGGCGACGCAGATGGAGTGGTTCTTCATCGGCGACCGCACGGATCCGAACACGGACGCGCGCCGCGCCGTGGGATACCGGGTGGCCGACGGCGCGACGAGGATCGAACCCGCCGCTCCGCTGGTGTAGACGCCGGTCGGCACCTGGCGGATCGGTCGCTCTAGCCGGCGGCGCGGTCCTCGAGGTGGGCGAGCACGTCGCGGGCGTGCGCGGCGACGTCGTCGTGGCCTGTCGCGGTGGCGAACTCGGCGAGCAGCGACCAACGGGCGCGGAGCGCGGGGATGCGCGGCACAGACAGTCCGTGTTCGCGTACCGAGGCGATCCGGGCATGGTCCTCGGGCAGGAACAGGTGCGTGCTCAGCCAGATGCACGCGAGCAGTGCGTCGAGCAGCCGCTCCTCGAGCACCTCGTCGTAGGCCAGCTGCGGCCACATGGCGACGACCTCGGCGCGCCACGCGTCGGCCATCGCACGGATGCGATCGACGGACAGCGGCACCGAGCACAGGCACAGCGGGAAGGAACTGAGGGCGTATGCGATGTCCAGGGTCGCGTCGCGGAAGCCGCCCCATTCGTAGTCGAGGAACTGCACACCCTCGTCGCCGACCACGATGTTGTCGGGGCACAGGTCGGACGGGCTGAAGGCCCGGAAACGCCCGCCGGTGAACAGCTTGGACGCCCGCTCGGCACGCTCGCGTACCGACTCGGGCACCGACAGGCCGAAGTCGGCCTCGAGGAGCTCGGGCACACCCCGCACGGCATCGAGGGCCTGCTGGGACACGGCGTCGGCGACCCGCGCGACGTCGGCGCGACGCAGCAGCGCCGCGAAGTCCTCCTCGCGGCCGACGGTCGCCGCATGCATGCGTCCGAGTGCCTGAGCCAGGGCCATCAGGGTGTTCCCGGCGGCCTCGGAACTGTTGCGGAGCACCTCCGACAGGGTGGTCGCGTCGCCGAGGTCGCTGAGGACCAGCAGGCGAGCGTCGAAGTCGTAGGCGAGCAGTTCGGCACCCGGACGGTGATCCTTCGCGAGGGCCGTCGTGAACTGGTAGGAGACCGCCTCGCGGAGGAAGGCGATCTGCTCGTCCGTCTCGGAACCGCGGAAGTCGACGTGGCCGGTGCCACGCGAGGGCGGTACCTGCTTGAGGACAAGAGTGCGCGGGAGCGAGAACGGATTGGCGGCCACTCGTACCCGTACGACCATCGAGCGGCCACTGCCCCCGAGATCCACCGGATCGGTCAGGGTCACCGTGGCGCCGGTACGGCGGGTGAGCAGCGCTTCGGCGGCGTGAACCACCTCGGACACGGGGTCTGCCAATGTTGCGGTCATCACTGCCCAATCTACAGGTTCTCGGTCACGACGAGGTCCTCCACAATGCTCGGATCGAGCAGGACCTTCTTCACCCGTGCCCGGCCCACCAGGTCACTTTTGTCTGCTTTGCGAGGGGAAATCGCTGTTCATCCGGGTGTGTCCCCGTCCGCGCCCCGGCCGCTCCGCTCCTCGGACGCCGATCACGATCGGGACACGTCACGATCATTCCGGTGAAACGTGTGTCACCTTCTGAAAACCACGGGCGGTGCCACGATCTACCGCAGCCTTCACGACACCGAAGATCAGACCCTGGAGGGCGGCCGCGATCAGCACGTCCCGGGTGCGCTGCGACAGATCCTGAGGTTCGGGCCGTTCGTCACTGCCGCCGACCTTCTTCCACACTTGGTTGAAGACGGCTCCGGCGAGGATGCCTCCTCCCACACTGGCTGCGAGAGCGAGCGGCTTGTAGAAGATCACGCGTGCGTCGGCCATGGATACCTCCTCGATCCGTCGCCCCCGTTGGCGCCGGACCGACGGAGTACCCGGGCAGGATCCTCACAAACCTCATCGGGCCCACGAACCTCACTCGGGAGCACCACCGGACGGCACACACGACGGCGCGGTGCCCCCGTCCGGAGACGGGCGACACCGCGCCATCGACAGCTACGGGTGATCAGGCCTTGTCAGCGCCCTCGGTCTCGGGTTCGGGCACGAAGTCGATGCCTGTCTCCTTGCGCTGCTCCGGCGTGATCGGGCCGGGTGCATCGGTCAGCGGATCGACACCGCCACCGGACTTGGGGAACGCGATGACCTCGCGGATCGAGTCCATCCCGGCGAGCAGCGCGGTGATACGGTCCCAGCCGAAGGCGATGCCGCCGTGCGGGGGCGCGCCGTACTTGAACGCCTCGAGCAGGAAGCCGAACTTCTCGTTCGCTTCCTCCTCCGAGATGCCCATCACCTTGAACACCCGTTCCTGGATGTCGGGGCGGTGGATACGGATCGAGCCGCCACCGATCTCGTTGCCGTTGCAGACGATGTCGTAGGCGTACGCCAGCGCCGAACCCGGATCGGTATCGAAGGTGTCGATGTACTCGGGCTTGGGCGAGGTGAACGCGTGGTGCACCGCGGTCCACGCCGAATGACCGAGGGCCACATCACCGCTCGCGGTCGCGTCGGCCGCCGGCTCGAACAGCGGGGCGTCGACCACCCACACGAACGCCCATGCGTTCGGATCGATCAGATCGAGCTTGCGGGCGATCTCGTCGCGGGCGGCGCCGAGCAGTGCACGCATCTGCTTGGTGGGACCGGCGGCGAAGAAGATGCAGTCGCCGGGGTTCGCGCCCACGTGCGCGGCGAGACCCTCGCGTTCGGCGTCGGTGAGGTTCTTGGCGACCGGACCGCTCAACGTGCCGTCCTCACCGACGAGCACGTAGGCGAGACCCTTGGCACCGCGCTGCTTGGCCCACTCCTGCCATGCGTCGAGCTGACGACGCGGCTGGCTCGCGCCACCGGGCATGACGACGGCACCGACGTACTCGGCCTGGAAGACGCGGAAGGTGGTGTCCTTGAAGAACTCCTTGCACTCCACGAGTTCGATGCCGAAACGCAGATCCGGCTTGTCGGTGCCGAAACGGCGCATGGCCTCGGCGTAGGTCATCCGCGGGATCGGGGTCTCGAGTTCGTAGCCCACCAGGCGCCACAACGCGTGCAGCACCTCTTCGGCGAGGAGGATCACGTCGTCCTGATCGACGAACGCCATCTCGATGTCGAGCTGGGTGAACTCGGGCTGACGGTCGGCGCGGAAGTCCTCGTCGCGGTAGCAGCGGGCGATCTGGTAGTAGCGCTCGATGCCACCGACCATGAGCAGCTGCTTGAACAGCTGCGGGGACTGCGGCAGAGCGTAGAAGTTACCGGGCTGCAGGCGGGCCGGGACCAGGAAGTCGCGCGCACCCTCCGGCGTGGAGCGGGTGAGGGTCGGGGTCTCGACCTCCACGAACTCGTGGTGGGCGAGCACCGCGCGGGCAGCAGCGTTGACCTTGCTGCGCAGACGGATGGTCTTGCCCGGCTTCTCGCGACGCAGATCCAGGTAGCGGTACTTCAGGCGCGCTTCCTCGCCGACCTGATCGTCGAGCTGGAACGGCAGCGGGGCGGCCTCGTTGAGAACCACGAGCTCGGAGGCGTCGACCTCGATCGCACCGGTCGGGATCTCGAAGTTCTGGTTGCCCTCGGGGCGGACCTCCACCTTGCCGGTGATCCGGACGCAGTACTCCGCGCGGAGCCGGTGCGCCTGCTCGAGGACGCCGGCGCTGCGGAAGACCACCTGCGAGACACCCGAGGCGTCGCGCAGGTCGATGAAGATGACCCCGCCGTGATCGCGTCGCCGGGCAACCCAACCGGTGAGGGTGACTGTCTGCTCGGCGTGCTCGGCTCGCAACGAGCCGGCGAGATGGGTGCGCAGCACGGAATTCCTTTCGAAACGATCAGCGACGGGTTCGTCGGCTGTAATCCTACGAAAGACACGATCGGCCCGAGCGCACCCGTACCGAATAGTTCGTGCCAAGCTTGTCCGAATCCGACGAACACAGGAGAAAGCGGCGGCGATGACGTTCAGAGAAGGTGCACGCATGGATGCGGGCCGTGTCCGTACCGGCGGCGGTGGGCGTGGCGGAAAGCTCGCTCTCGGTGGCGGGGCCGGCGGCCTGATCGTCATCATCCTGGCGCTGCTGTTCGGCGGCGATCCGTCCTCGCTGCTCGGCTCGGGAATGCCCGACACCTCCGGCGATCCGCAAGCCGAGAGCGCACTCGAACAGTGCGAGGTCGGTGGCAGCGCCGCGAACGAGAACGTCGACTGCCGGGTGCTCTACACCGTCGGGTCGCTCGACTCGGTGTGGGAGCAGCAGTTCGCGACACAGACCGGCGTGGCCTATGTGCAGCCGGAGGTCGAGATCTTCACCTCGGCCACGTCCACCGGTTGCGGCAACGCCACCAGCGACATCGGGCCCTTCTACTGCCCGGCGGACCGGACCGCCTACTTCGACACCAGCTTCTTCGACGAACTCGAGACACGGTTCGGCGCCAGTGGAGGTCCGCTCGCGCAGGAATACGTCGTCGCCCACGAGTTCGGGCACCACCTGCAGAACCAGCTCGGCGATCTCGGTCGCGCACAGGCCGACCCGCGCGGCCCCGAATCCGGCGCTGTCCGTACGGAACTGCAGGCCGACTGCTACGCCGGGGTGTGGGCCTACCATGCCGACAAGCTGCCCGAGCCGACCACCGGAGAGCCCTTCCTCGTGCCGCTCACCGACGCCGACATCCGCGACGCACTGTCGGCCGCGTCGGCCGTCGGCGACGACCGGATCCAGCGGGCCGCCACCGGCCGGGTGAACCCGGAGGGATGGACTCACGGGTCGTCCGAGCAGCGTCAGGCCTGGTTCCTGGCCGGATACCGCACCGGCCGGGTCGACGCGTGTGACACCTACTCGGCACGCGATCTCGACAACCCGCCGGCACTGCGCTGAGTTCCGCGGTGTCGTGAACCGCAGAGCGAGCGCCGGGACGCCGTCACGCGACGGTGACGGTCATGTTCGCGCGGTCGGCGACCAGGTCGGCATGCTTCCGCATGCGCAGCGAGATGGGCCAGGTACCGGCGCGGCGCGCCTTGAAACAGAAGACCCGCTCGCCGGTCCCTCCCGGCAACGGGTTCTTCGACGGCAGGAATCGGATGTCGCGAAGGACGAGCCCCTCTCCGACCCTCGACGTCGACCAGCAGTAGTCCCGGGAGGTGTTCTCAGGGAGATGCAGTTCGATCGTGTCCCCGACACCGACCGTGACATCCTTCGGACCAGTGGCGATGTGCTTCATGACCTCAGGATAGCCCGCGAATGTGATTTTCCTCACTCTCGTGACCATGGCGCTAGCACACCCGTCGCGACCGCGATGTGTGATGGGACACAAAACGGGGCATTCGTTCTGCATGCACGAAGAACGAGCCGGAATCACACGCAGCGACGCGGTGATGGGAGGACGCCTTCTCGCTCTCGCACACGAGAACGGCTACAGCGAACTGACCGAAGAGGTCGCGGCGCTGGTGTCGAGCCCCGGTTCGAACCCGCCGTCACAGATCACTCCCCCGCTCTACGGGAACGTGCTGAGGTGGACGGTCTCGACGATCGCCGACGTCGTCGTCGACAAGATCGGCCCGCAGGTGCGTGGCGACGAGAGCTTCGAACTGACCATCCGGACCGAGAGCGGCCGTCACGTCCGGCCGGAGGAACTCCCGCAGCCGGAGAGCACCGTGATGAAAGCGGTCGTCGACGCGCTCGCCGGCGACTCGGTCGCGGCCCGCAGCGAACTCGACGAAGTGGTCTTCGCCATGGACTGGGCGTCGCAGATGGAAGCGCTGGTCGAGGCGGTGCTCTGGCTCGACCGGCTCCTCGACACCCCGGTACCGGACGGGAACGACACGCCGCCCTGGTGACCCCCATACGCGGATGGGCGTGAACGGCGAGCGATGCCCGCCTTCACTCCCCTGACCCCCGAGATACTCACGGCCTCCGTCGCCGATCGCGCCGAGGCGCTCACCGGAAGCGTGTGCATCGCCGTGAGCGCACCGGACGCGGCAGACCCGGTGGAATTCGCACAGCGTGTCGCGACGGAACTGAGAACGCGGGGCCGCGCAGCGGACGTCGTCGACCTCCACGATTTCGTCCGGCCCGCATCGCTCCGACTCGAGCACGGACGGACCGATCCGTACAGCTACCGCCACGACTGGTTCGACTACGCCGCGGTCGACCGAGAGGTGCTGCGCGCGGTACACGAACATCGACGATGGCTTCCGCGGCTGTGGGACGAACGCACCGACCGTTCGGCGCGCGAGCGCCCGCGTCGAGCGGCGGAGGACCAGATCCTCGTCGTCGCCGGCCCTATGCTTCTCGGCCGTGGTCTCGACTTCGATGTCACCGTCGTCCTGACGATGTCCCGGGGCGCGCTCGAAAGGCGCACGCGCCCCGAGGATCACTGGACGATCGACGCGGTGCTCGAACATGACGCGGTGCTCGAACATGCAGGAGCGGACGCGGACGTCCTGGTGCGCTACGACCACCCCACCCGCCCGGCAGTGCGGACGCGATCCGACTGAGCGGTCCTGCCGTCGCGGATCATCGCCCCGATCGAGGCTTGGCCAGGACCCGGTGAACCGCCGAGGTCACCGCGTCGGGCGCCACCGTGCCGAAGACCGCCATGGATTTCGCGAGCACGGAGCCGGGCACCACAGTCGCCTCGCCGCGCATCAGAGCGGCATAACCGTCGCGCGCGACGTGCGCAGGATCGTCCTTGGGCGCCTTCCCGAGGATCGTGTCGAGCATCCCGGCACGTGCGAAAAAGTGGGTGTCGGTGGCACCGGGGAGCATCGCGGTGAGCGTGACCCCGCTACCGTCGAGTTCCTTGCGGACGCCGTCGGTGAAGGACTGCACGAAGGCCTTGGACGCGTTGTACACGGCCTGGTAGGGGCCGGGCATCTTCGACACCACCGACGAGGTGACGAGCATCCGGCCCGAGCCCGCCCGCAGCATGTCGTTCAGCAGCAGGTGCGCCAGATGCACCGTCGAGCGCACGTTGACGTCGACGATCGAGAGGACGTCCCCGAGCTCTGCGTCGACGAACGCCCCGCCGATCCCGACACCGGCGTTGAGCGCAGCCGCCGCCGGGACGCGACCTCCGGCCGTCGCAGCCTCGTGGACCGCCCGGACCCCTTCCGGAGTCCTCAGATCCGCGTGGACCGACACCACCTCCGCGCCGGACGTCCGCAGGTCTGCGGCGACCTCGTCCAGAGTGTCCGATCTCGCCGCGAGCACGAGGTCGTATCCGTCGGCCGCGAACAGGGCCGCCAACTCCCGGCCTATGCCTCGCGATGCTCCGGTCACCAGAGCGAGGGGTCGAGCGTCGTTCATATCTCCTCCTCGGCACGTCTGGCTCGCGGGTACCCACACCCCGCCGGGTCGACACGGCGCCGGGATCTCGCAACAGTTTGGGGCGGGCACGTCCTCGGGTAAGCGGAGGGCACCCTGCGCGCGCAGTCCCTTCCGAGTTCTGGAGTCCACTTGCAGCACAAGATGTATCGGTCGTCGTCCGACATTGCATCGGAGGATGCACGCGAGGAACTCTGCGCCGCCGCGCAGAAGGTGTTCGGCTGGGACACGCTGCGTCCCGAACAACTGGACGCGATGGTTCCGCTGCTGGGCGGACGCGACGTCCTCGCCGTGATGGCCACCGGCTCCGGGAAGTCCGCGATCTATCAGGTGCCCTCGCTGCTGCTACCGGGGGTGACGGTCGTCGTCTCGCCCTTGATCGCGCTCCAGAACGATCAGATCGCCGGTCTGGACCACTCGGAGGCACCCGAGGCGGTCGCGATCAATTCGCGCCAGTGCGAGTCGGAGAACGAGGCGAACTGGCGGGCCGTGCTCGAACACGATGCCGACTACGTCTTCCTCGCCCCCGAGCAGCTCACCAAGGACGAGGTCCTGGAGCGTCTGAGAAGCGTGGAGGTCTCGCTCATCGTCGTCGACGAAGCGCACTGTGTCGCCATGTGGGGCCATGACTTCAGGCCGGAATATCTACGCCTGGGAGACGTGGCCGAGGCCCTGGGCCGGCCACCCGTCGTCGCGCTCACCGCCACCGCCTCACCCCCGGTCCGCGAGGACATCGTCGAGGCGTTGCGCATGCGGGATCCGCTCGTCGTCGCCGGTGGTTTCGACCGCCCGAATCTCGACATCGAGGTGCGCAGGCACACTGACGACGGCGAGAAGCGACGCGCCGTCGTCGAGGCCGTGGCGTCCCTGCCCGGTCCCGGCATTCTGTACGCCGCGACCCGCAAGGACACCGAGCGATACGCCGAGGCCCTGCGTGAACGCGGGATCGACGCGTGCCCGTATCACGCCGGGATGCGCGCGGCCGAGCGCGGGGACGTTCACCTCGGATTCCTCGACGGTCGCTGCGATGTCGTGGTGGCGACCTCCGCCTTCGGTATGGGCATCGACAAGCCGGACGTGCGTTTCGTCGTGCACGCCTCGATACCGGACTCGGTCGATTCCTACTACCAGCAGATCGGGCGCGCCGGACGCGACGGGGAGCCGGCCACCGTCCTGATGTTCTACCGTCCCGAGGATTTGTCGCTCGCGACCTTCTTCACCACCCACAACCCCGACGAGGAGCTGATCGGCCGGGTGTTCTCGGCGGTCCGCTCCGCGTCGCCGATGAGGCTCGGACGGCTGCGTACCGAGCTCGACGTGCGGGGGCGGAGACTGGCCAACGCGGTGAACCTGCTCGAACGGTGCGGAGCGCTCGTCTCCGGCCGGCGTGGACTCTCCGCCGCCGACATCCCCCGACGGAAGGCGGTCGAGCACGCACGCGAGACGGCCGCGTCGGGCGAACGACTGGACCGATCGCGGGTCGAGATGATGCGGGGCTACGCCGAGACTCGCGGTTGCCGCCGCCGGTTCCTGCTCGGGTACTTCGGCGAGACGCTGTCCGACCCCTGCGGCCGGTGCGACACCTGCCGGGACGGCGCGTCCGACGAGGTTGCGACGGTATCCGTGCTTCGGGGCGCCGATACTGCCCCGGCGTACTGCGAGACGTCCGTGTTCGCCCCGAACACGCATGTCGTGCATGCCGAGTGGGGACCGGGAGTGGTGATGACCTGCGAGCACGATCGCGTCACCGTCCTGTTCGACAGCGAGGGCTATCGGACACTGTCGCTCGATGCAGTCGCCGAGTCGGGGGTGCTGAAGGTCGACGACCCCGCACCGGCAGAGCCCGTACCTGCCCATGCCGAAGAACCCGTGGCATGAGGGGCCACGGGTTCTCCGGATCCCGTCATCACGACGGGTGGGTACGGATCAGGGGCGAACCGTGCCCGGGGTGGTCCGCGTGCGTGTCAGGAGCACACCGAGCGCGATCATGCCCACACCCAGGACGAAGTGCAGCCAGTCGTCCGCGGAGTTCACCGGCACGAAGTTGGCGCCGCTGTCCTTGTCGATGATCAGGCCGTAGATCCAGAGCACCAGGTAGATCGCACCGCCGATGATCAGGAAACTGCGGGCGGTTGCCACGGCCCGGGCCGCAGCGAGCCCCAGGACACCGAACAACAGGTGCACGATGTTGTGCAGGATGGAGACCTGGAAGATCCCCAGGAGCATGGCTTCGGAATGATGGCCTGCGCCCGAGAGTTGATCGTAGTCCGACGTGACCCCCGGGATGAAGCCGAGGATGCCCACCAGGAGGAAGACAGCGCCCACCACGAGCGCCGCAGTCTGCACCGGTGTTGCCGTCATCGAGCCACGGCCGGGGCTTGGGGTTCGAGATGTCATGTTCCGAGTCCTCTCACCGAACGTCCGTTCGGGTCGAGTGGTCCGAGTTACATTCCCCGGTTAGCCGTGACCGAACGAACCCAAACGTCGGTTTCCATGCTCGAGGACGGAGGTCGAGAACGGCGGCCGAGGTCGGGTGCGGCACTCCACCCTCTGGCCGGACGGACACGACCGTGTCCGGACACGACGAAGGCCCGCGGGATCAACCCGCGGGCCTTCGAGTCTGCGAGGCTCAGGCCTGGCTGCTGCCGAACGCATCGCCGGCCGCATCAGCAGAACCGGTGAAGAAGTTCAGCACGTCGAACAGGTCGGACAGGTTACCGAAGAGGTCGACAAGGAACTCGAGTGCAGGCACGGGCTTCTCCCATCAATGGAACGACATCGAAGTTGTGACGACTCGCGTCGACACGCGATCCAATTGTTACCTGCATTCGACAGCTGCGCAGCGCGAAGAATTGTAATCCGGAACACAAATCAGCCCTAGCAGGGGAAATATGGAGAATTCGGTGAAAATCGGCCCGATATGTCGTATTATTCGGGGAGTTTCCAGGCCGGACAATACGGCCTATTCGGGGAAGATTCCCATATTACAAGATCGCCTTGTGGCCATATCTCCACCCCGCGGGGGGAACTTCCGCCGGTGCCCGTTCGTCCTATCCTGTAAGTACACCTGCCCACCCGACCCCGAGGGAGTCATGAAACGCCCCAAGCGAAAACCTCGAAGACCCGTCCCGCCCAGATATGACGCTCTGCTCGTCACCCGAGCCCGGTCCCCGAAGTGCTGACCGCCCTCGGAATCGCGGCCGGCATTCTTGTCGTTCTCGCCATCACTGCACTGACCGGCTACTTCGTCGCGCAGGAATTCGCGTACATGGCCGTCGACCGCTCCCGCCTGAAGGCCCGCGCCGAAGGCGGTGACTCGGCTGCAGCCCGCGCACTGGCGGTCACCCGCCGCACCTCCTTCATGCTTTCGGGCGCTCAGCTCGGCATCACCGTCACCGGCCTGCTCGTCGGCTACGTCGCGGAACCGCTGATCGGTAGCGGTCTCGGCGAACTGCTCGGCGGGGTGGGCATCCCCACCGCGGTGGGTGTCGCCGTCGGCACCGTGCTGGCCGTGCTCTTCTCGACGGTGGTCCAGATGGTCTTCGGTGAACTGGTACCGAAGAACCTCGCCATTGCCCGTCCCGAACCGGTCGCACGCCGCCTCGCCCTGTCGACGAGCGCCTATCTCGCCGTCTTCGGATGGCTGATCAAACTCTTCGACGCGTCGTCGAATCTCCTGCTGCGGGCATTGCGCATCGAGCCGGTGCACGACGTCGAGCACTCCGCGACACCGCGCGACCTCGAACACATCGTGGCCGCGTCGCGCGAGACCGGCGAACTTCCGCCGGAATTGTCCACCCTCCTCGACCGAATCCTCGAGTTCCCGACCCGGACCGCCGAACACGCGATGATCCCGCGGTCGCGGGTCGACGTCGTCGAACTGGACGAGCCGGTCGCCACCATCCTCGACAAGATGAGCGAGGGGCACACCCGATACCCCGTGGTGGGCACCTCGTCCGACGATCTGCGCGGTGTCGTGCACCTGCACGACCTCCTCGGCCTCGACACCCCGACGGGCACGGCCGCGGGGGTCTGCCGCCCCCCCGTGATCGTGCCGGCCACGCTGGCACTGCCGGAGGTTCTCACCGAACTGGCCCGGGCCGAGGACGAGATGGCACTGGTGATCGACGAGTACGGCGGGTTCGCCGGCGTCGTCACCCTCGAGGACATCGCGGAGGAACTGGTCGGCGAGATCGCCGACGAGCACGATTCTGCGATGGCCGCCGAGGTCATCCGCCCCGAGGGCGACGGCTGGATCGTCCGCGGCGACGCACACATCGACGAGGTGGCCCGCACCCTCGACCACGAACTGCCCGAGGGCGACTACGAGACGCTCGCCGGCTTGGTCATCACCGAGTTCGGTGGCCTCCCCGAGGTGGGTGACACCGTCCGGATCACACTGGATCCGGATCCCGCCGAACTGCTGAACGGGGACGGCCCGATCCACAGGACCCTGGTGGCCGAGGTACGCGACATCGACAAGCACGTGCCGTCGTCCGTGCGCGTGACCGTTCTGACGGACGAGGTGACCGGCAATGAGTAATCCTGTGGTCGTCGCGGTGGTGACGATCGGCCTGATCGCCGCCAGCGCGTTCTTCGTCGCGGTCGAGTTCGCGCTCATCGCGGCGCGACGACACCGACTCGAGGACGCAGCGACGTCGAGCCGCTCGGCGCGGGCCGCCCTGCGCAGCGCGTCCGAACTGTCAGTGCTCCTCGCGGGATCCCAGCTCGGTATCACGGTGTGCACGCTCGCACTCGGTGCGACGACGAAACCCGCGGTGCACCACTGGCTCACGCCGTTGTTCGAGAACTGGGGCGCGCCGCTGTGGCTCGCGGACGTGGCCGGCTTCGTCCTTGCGCTGATCATCGTGACGTTCCTGCACCTCGTCGTCGGCGAGATGGCACCGAAGTCGTGGGCGATCGCCCACCCGGAGAAGTCCGCCACGATGCTGGCGCTGCCGATGCGCGCGTTCATGTGGGTGACCCGGCCGTTGATCGTCCGGTTGAATCATATGGCGAACTGGTGTCTGCGAAAGGTCGGTGTGGACCCGGTGGATCAGGTCGCCGAAGGTCAGGATCCCGATGCGCTGCGGCACCTGGTCGAGCACTCGGCCACCGTCGGCACGCTCGACGAGCGCTATCACGGGCACCTGAGCAGCGCGCTGGAGCTCGAGACGCTCACGCTCGGCGAGATCGTCACGCCGCAGGCCGAGCCGAGCAGCGTGAAGCCGACCTCGACGGCCGTCGAGATCCGTGAGACGGCCCATCGCACCGGGCACCTCCGGTTGCTCGTGCGCGACAACGGCCACGTGGACGGTGTCGTGCACGTGCGCGACAGTCTCCAGGCCGCACCCGGAACCACGGCGACCGAACTGATGCGCCCCGCGCTGACGATCGACGCCGCGACGCCGGTCTACGAGGCGCTGACGACGATGCGGGAGACCAGGAACCATCTGGTCACCGTCACCGAGAACGGACGGATCGTCGGATTGATCACCCTCTCGGACGTCCTGGCCCGGCTGCTGCCGATGAGCGGCGCCACGAGCTGACGTACCGACGTCAGGCCCGTCCCGGATCTCCGGGACGGGCCTGACGTCGTTTCCTGCCCCGGCCGGGACCGTTCAGGAGTGTCCGAGTGCGGCGTGCATCTCCCAGACGATGATCTCGGCGCCGGTGGCTGTGGTGAGCTGTCGGCCGCCACCTCCGGCGATCCGCGCTGCGTCTCCTTGGGCGAGAGGTCCGGCTCCCTCGAGTGCGGCTTCGCCCCGGGCGACGAAGAGGTGCACGAAGGGTGCGTCCGGCAGCGTCACGGGGCGATCCGGACGCATCCGCGCGACGTGCATGGCGGCATATCTGTTGCGGATGCGGATGGCGGAATGGTCGGCGTAGGCGTCCATTCCGGATGCGACCGGCACGAGTCCGCCGGAGAGCAGTTCGTCGTCGATCTCGAGTTGTTCGTAGCCCGGCTCGATCCCGGCTTCGTCCGGCAGCACCCACATCTGCACGAACCGCACCGGTTCGTCGTGCTCGGCGGCATACGACGCAGTGGCACCGGGATGACGCCACGAGTCGTTCTTCTCGGAGTGGAGGATCCCCGAGCCCGCGCTCATGCGCTGCGCGAGACCCGGGTAGATCACCCCGGAATGCCCCGTCGAGTCCTGATGCACGAGCGATCCGCGGAGCACCCAGGTGACGATCTCCATGTCGCGGTGCGGGTGAGTGTCGAAACCGCTTCCCGGACGGACGATGTCGTCGTTGTTGACCATCAGCATCCCGAAATGCGTGTTGTCGGGATCGTAGTGGTGGCCGAACGAGAAGGAGTGCCTCGAATCGAGCCAGTCGATCTTCGTGTGGAGGCGGTCGTCCGCGCGGCGGACGTCGAGAATCGGTGCGGTGCTCATGCGGGGTCCTGTGTCGGGCAGTTCGGATCTGCGGTGGGCGGATTGCGGCGGGGGCGGATACGCGCCTGGGGCAGGGGCGGCGCCGGGAGACGCTCGACCCTCCCGGTGTAGCCGGAGACGCGGCCGAACCGATCGCACCCGCGTTCCCAGGCGTCCCGGTAGGCGACGATCTCGTCGTGGTCGCGGCCGACGAAGTTCCACCACATCACGATCTCCTCGCCGAGGGGTGTTCCGCCGAGGAGGACGATACGTGCGGGTTCGTCGGTGGTGTTGGTCAGTTCGAGGGCCGGCACGCCGGTTCCGGTGTAGCCGAGGGCGGCTCGCGTGAGCACGGTGCCGAACAGCGCGACCGTACCGGTGTCGACGAGCACCCCGTGCTCGAACGACGGGTCGACGTCGAGGGTGATGCTCGCCGCGGGGTCCAGGACGATCTCTGCGCCGAGCAGCGGGGTGTACGTCGTCACGGGCGACTCCTCGCCGGCGAGCGAACCGAGGAAGACCTTGACCTCTGCACCGGGCACTCGAACGACCGGCGGCACGTGGTGCTGGAAGTCGCGGGGCGCATCGCGATGTGCGTCGGGCAGGGCCACCCACAACTGCACGCCGTGCAGTGTCGTGGTCGCGGAGGTGGAGACCTCGGAGTGACAGATTCCGTGGCCTCCGGTCATGAGGTTCAACTCCCCCGGCCGGACCATCGCGTGCACGCCGTGACTGTCGCGGTGTTCGATCTCGCCGGTGAACAGCCACGACACCGTCTGCAGACCGGTGTGGGGGTGCGGTGCGACGTCCATGCCGCCGGTGCGGGAGACGTCGTCGGGGCCGTAATGGTCGACGAAGCACCACGCGCCGATCAGCGAACGCTGCCGTTGCGGAAGCGTACGGCGCACGGGCATGGCCCGGGGGCCACCGAGCGGGACCTCACGCGAGGTGATGATCTCCACGCGGGGGCGGAGCGGGTCGCGGATGGGGAGGTCCTCCGTCCGGCAGCGGATCTCCTCGGGACGGGTGTCGGTGTTGCTCATGCCGCTCGACTCCTCTCGGTGGTCCGTCGGTCGACCCTATCCATTGTGTCACATTTGATTGCGCAGTCAACTAACACGGGTACACTGGGGATCATGGGAGACGCGAAGTGGCTCAGCGACGACGAACAGCGCCTGTGGCGCGCCTATCTGGATGCGACGCGCCTGCTGTTCCAGAATCTCGACAAGCAGCTACTGCGGGACTCCGACATCTCCTTCACCGACTTCGAGATCCTGGTCCTGCTGTCCGAGGCACCCGACCGCCGGATGCGCATGCGCGACCTCGCGGACGCGAGCACCACGACCCGCAGCGGCATCACCCGCGCCGTCTCCCGCATGGAGAACGCGGGGTGGGTGCGGCGCGTGGAGTGCGAATCCGACCGACGCGGCGCGTGGGCCGAACTCACGGACGTCGGCTACGCGAGACTCGCCGAGGCGGGTCCCGGCCACGTCGGGGCGGTCCGCGAGAACATGTTCGACCTGCTCTCCCCCGCCGACATCGCCCCCATGACCGAGGTCTTCGCCCGCATGCGCGATCGCATGATCGACGGCAGACGGTAGGCCTCCGCCCCGAAGCGAACTCCGCCCGCACCTCCGGAGCGGGACGTCGATCGGATCACGGATATGTTGACCGGGTCACAGCCACGACCTCCGAAGGCGGTACCTCCCATGCGGCACGACCCGCGACGCACCTCGCTCGACCTGTATCCGTTGCAGCGCACGATCACGCCCCTGTTCGGCGACACCGACGCGCTCGGACACATCAACAACGTCTCGATCGCCCGCTACTTCGAGCAGGCCCGCGTCCTCGTCATGGAGGCCGTGTCGTCGACCTTGGGCGATACCTACCCCTTCGAGCGTGCGGTACTCGCGAAGATCGAGATCAACTTCCTGGCCGAGGTGTTCTATCCGCACGACATCGTCATCGCCACCGGTGTCCACCGCATCGGGACATCGTCGGTGGTGATCGGCTCGGCCCTGTTCCAGCACGGCCGGTGCGTCGCGCTCGCCGACTCGGTGGACGTCGGCACCGCCGCCGAAGGCGGCTCGCAACCGATCTCCGAAGCATCGCGCGTGGCGTTCGAGAAGGTCCGGCTCGCATACGACGACTGACGCGCCGCCCACGAACTGTCTCAGAACAGGGTGAGCGCCGCCTCGGGTTCGGGGACGCGTTCGTCGGCGCGCAGCGCACCCCTCTCCTCACGCCGAGCGGACGCCCGGACCCCGAGGCGGTGACGTTCGAGCAGGGGCGCGACCCGCTCGTCCAACCACTGCGAGTACTCCGGAGCAACGTACGCGCCCCGTCCGTAGAGGCGGCGATAGCGTCTCATGAGGGCAGGATGCTCCTGCGCGAGCCACGACAGGAACCACCCGCGGGTCGAGCCGCGCAGGTGCAGCGGTATTACGGTGACCCCCGACGCGCCGGCGGCGGCGAGGGAGCCGAACAGCGTGTCGAGGTGCTGTCGCGAGTCGGTGAGGAAGGGCAGCACCGGAGCGACCATGACGTGGCACGACAATCCGGCGTCGACGACCGCCTTCACGAGATCGAGACGGGCCTTCGGTGACGGCGTGCCCGGTTCGATGTGCGCGGCCAGTTCGGGATCGCCGATCGGGAGCGACACCGCGACCGACACATCGACCTGACCGGCCGCCAGCGACAGCAGCGGAAGATCGCGGCGCAGCAGCGTGCCCTTCGTGAGAATGGAGAAGGGGGTGCCGGATTCGGCGAACGCCCGGATGACTCCGGGCATCAGCCGGTAGCGCCCCTCTGCCCGTTGGTAGGGATCGGTGTTGGTACCGAGCGCCACGTGTTCCCGGGTCCAGGATCGTCGCGCGAGTTCGCGGCGCAGGACGGCGGCGACGTTGGTCTTGACGACCAGTTGCGAGTCGAAGTCGTGCCCGCCGTCGAGATCGAGGTACTCGTGCGTGGGCCGGGCGAAGCAGTACCGGCAGGCATGGGTGCAGCCCCGGAACGTGTTGACGGTGTACCGGAACGGCAACCGGGAGGCCTCCGGCGTCCTGTTCAGCGCGCTCTTGCACAGCACCTCATGGAAGGTGACTCCCTCGAACTCCGGCGTGCGGACACTACGGACGAGACCGGCCCGTTCGAGGCCCGGCAGAGCTCCGTCGTCCGCATCCACAGTCTGACCCGCCCACCTCATACCCCCAGTCGAACATGTGTGCTATTCGCTGTCAACAGATCGTTCGGCATCGTGGTCGATCGGACGGAGCGCACTCGCGGTGCAACGAATACATCGGCATTCCCATCCGTTCATCCACAGGCGGCCGAGGGTCCGGTGGCTCGCCCGGTGCGCTCGAGTTACAGTGCTCGCCACACTGATCTTCGATGGGGGGTTCGATGAGCGGTCTGTTTCCCGGTGCCGGAATCCGGGTGGTGCCCGATGGTATTCGAGCGTTCGGGGCCACGAATCTTCGTGCGGCCGAGCAGGTGGCGCAGGCGGGGACGTTCGATCTGCAGGCCAACATCTCCGCGTTGAGTCCGGCTCTGGGACTCATCGGCGGAGAGTTCCTCGCGGTGTTCGCCGCGGCCCAATCCGAGCACACCAGTGCCGTCGCGCAACTGTCGTGGGCCTACGCGTCCAACGGCATCGCAGCACACGAGGCGGCCACCGGTTACGAAACGACCGACACCGGAACGGCTTCGGCGCTGGCCGACGCTGCGGGAGGACTGTGATGCAGGGATCGGTCATCGACACCGCAACACCCGCAGCGTCACCGACCGTTCTCGACGCTCTCCGCGCGTCGCCGATCGGACCGGTCCTCGACGCACCGCTGCCGGTACTTCCGGAACCCGTTCTTCCCGAGCCGGGTCTGCCCGTCCTCGAGGCGAATTCGATCGTCGAGCTGCTCGAATCGATTCCGGTACCGGTGCTGCCCGATCTCGAGACGATCGTGCGGCCGCTCACCGAACTCTGCTCGATGTTCGGCACCGGTATCCTCGACTCGCTCGATCCGTCGGCGATCCTGCAGCAGGGGTCGCGTCTGCTCGAGACCGCCACGATGCTCGGACGCAGTGCGCTGCACGCACTTCCGGAGTCGTGGGAGGGAGCAACGGCCGACGAGGCCGCAGGTCACGGTGTGCGCGCGCAGCAGTCGGCCCTCGAACTGGCCGACCGCGGCGACCGGATCGGCGACGTCACCCGCGCCGCCACGGCGACCGTCGAACGCGGCAACATCGAATTGACCGGCATCGCACAGTCGTTCGTGACCACGGCGATGGCGGCCGCACCGGCTCTCGCGACGCCGCCGGGCCAGGCCGCCCTGTTGGCGTCCGCCGCGCAGCATCTCCAGGCTGCCCTGGCCGTCGTTGCGCGTACCCGGGGCGAGCTGACGGTCCACACCGCCGCGATGACGGCGCTGACCACGCCGATTCCCGTGCCCGCGCCGGTGGCCGTGGCCGGGGTGCAGGAGATGCGCACGGTCGCCACGGCCGCAACCGATGTCGCGTCGAGTGTCGCAGCGCCGTTCACGGCCGCCGCGCACGCCGCGACCACTCCCACCGCCTACGCGTCGACCGCGCCCACCGCACACGCGGCGGCTCCGACCGTCGGTGCGGCGGTCGCGGGATCGGCCGGAACGGTGTCGGCCGGAGTGGTCACCGGTCACGGCACCGCGGGGGCCGCGTTCGGAACTGCGGGTGTGCCTGCCGCCGCTCCGATTCCGACCGCCCCGGGCTCGGGCGGGAGTGCGCAGGCCACGACCGGCGCGAGCGCGATGGGAAGGGCACCCTCGACCGGTGGGATGGTCCCCGCGACGTCCGCTCGCGGGTCCGACGACGAGGAGCACCGCTCCCCCACCCGTCTGCTGAGTGCCGCCGCGGAGGGCACCGAGGTCGTCGGCGAACTGCCGTTGGTCGTTCCCGCCGTGATCGGTTCGCACGACGACCGCTGAGCATTACTCGTCGATCGGACGAGCCTGTCAGTCGACGAGGGAGGCGACCTCGTGGTCGGTCAGCGTCGTCTGCGGCACCCGGCCGGCGCCGCGCGCGAGTTCAATCGCCCGGTAGAGCGGGCGTTCGCCGAGCGCGGCGTCGCGGGCCTCGGCCCGCAACTGTTCGACGAGCACCGACGAGATCGCCGCCGCCGGAGCGATCTCGCTGGTGGCGAGCGCATCCGCGAGCTTTCGCAGGGCCAGCACGTCGAGTTCGCGACCGCCGCCGTTGGCGTACAGGGCGAGCGGGACCGACACGAGATTGTGCTCACCGTCGTTGACGCGCACGACGGCCTGCGATACCCCGCCCACCCGGACGATCAGTTCGACACCGGCGAGTCGCGCGAGATCGACACTGCGCGACCGGAACGCCCCCGACAGCGTGACGACGGTGCCGCGCAGCAGCAGGTGCCGACGCGTGGCCAGGAACGCACCGACGGCCGGCGGCACCGCGAAGACGGCCCCGACGAGCAGCGCGACCCATCCGGGCGCGACGATCCAGACCAGAACGCCGAGGACGACGCCGATGGCGAGCGCGAGCAGCGCGATCCTGCGGGCGCGTGGCCGGAGCAGCCGGGACGGGATCAGATCGAGCGGGACGGCGGCACCGTCCCGGTCGTCATGCGCCGGCAACGACCTCACCCACACGGGCGACGACGTCCGTGAGTGCAACGCTGTGCTGCTCGCCGTTGCGCAGATCCTTGACGACGACCTCACCTGCCTCGAGTTCGCGGTCACCGAGCACGAGCGCGACGACGGCACCGGACTTGTCGGCCGCCTTCATGGCGCCCTTGAGGCCGCGCCCACCGTATGCGAGGTCGACGCGGACACCCGCGGCGCGCAGTCTGTGCGCGATGGGCACGAGGGCGACCTTGGCGGCGTCGCCCATCGGCACCCCGTACACCTCGCACCGCGCGGGGCTGCCGGCGGTCTTGCCCTCGGCGGCGAGCGCGAGAACCGTGCGGTCGACGCCGATCCCGAAACCGATGCCCGAGAGCGGCTGGCCGCCGAGCTGTTCCATGAGCCCGTCGTAGCGGCCACCACCACCGATGCCGGACTGGGCGCCGAGCCCGTCGTGGACGAACTCGAAGGTGGTCTTCGTGTAGTAGTCGAGGCCGCGCACCATGCGCGGATTGACGACGTACGGGACGCCGATCGCGTCGAGGTGGGCGAGTACCTCGTCGAAGTGTGCGCGAGCGGTGTCCGAGAGATGGTCGAGCATCAGCGGCGCGTCGGCGGTCATCTCGCGGACCTCGGGGCGCTTGTCGTCGAGCACGCGCAGCGGGTTGATCTCGGCGCGGCGGCGCGTCTCCTCGTCGAGCGGGAGGGCGAACAGGAACTGCTGCAGCTTCTCCCGGTACTGCGGACGGCAGGTCTCGTCGCCGAGCGAGGTGATCTCGAGGCGGAATCCGTCGAGTCCGAGCGACCGGAATCCTGCGTCGGCAACCGCGATGACCTCGGCGTCGAGCGCGGGATCGTCGATGCCGATCGCCTCGACGCCGACCTGCTGGAGCTGACGGTAGCGGCCCGCCTGGGGGCGCTCGTAGCGGAAGAACGGCCCGGAATAGGACAACTTCACGGGGAGCTGACCGCGGTCGAGACCGTGCTCGATCACCGCGCGCATCACGCCTGCGGTGCCCTCGGGACGCAGCGTGACCGAGCGCTCACCGCGATCGGCGAAGGTGTACATCTCCTTCGTGACGACGTCGGTGGACTCGCCGACGCCGCGAGCGAACAGGCCGGTGTCCTCGAAGATGGGCAGCTCGACGTGCCCGTACCCCGCCAGGCGTGCGGCACGGGTCAGACCGTCCCGTACCGCCACGAACTCCGCCGACTGCGGGGGAACGTAATCGGGCACACCCTTCGGCGCCGAAAACGTGGAGGCCTTGCTCACTGGTACTGCCTTCTCTCGGGATTCTCTCGGTTGGTCACCGGACGGATCGCGGTGTTCGTGCCGTCAGCGGGATTCTGCCAGGCCGGTGAGGAAGGGATTCGAGACCCGCTCCTGCCCGATCGTGCTCGATCCGCCGTGTCCGGGGAGGATGTTGGTGCCGTCGTCGAGCACGAGCAGCTTGCGCGCGATCGAGTCGAGCAGTTGCGCGTGGTCGCCGCCGGGCAGGTCGGTGCGGCCGATCGACCCCTGGAACAGGGTGTCGCCGGTGAGCGCGACGTTCAGGGCGGCCCCGTCCGGGGTGGTGGTGCGCGTGCGCAGGACGACCGAGCCGCGGGTATGTCCGGGCGTGTGGTCGACGACGAACTCGATTCCGGCGTGTTCGATCTCGTCTCCGTCGCCGAACTCCACGACCTGCTGCGGTTCGACGAACTCGACGCCGTCGAGGAAGGGGGCGAGGCTCGACCCCATGCCCTGCAGCGGATCGGTGAGCATCATCCGGTCGTCGGGGTGGATGTAGACGGGGATCCCGTACCGGTCGGCCACCGGCTGCGCCGACCACATGTGGTCGAGGTGACCGTGCGTGAGCAGCACCGCCCGGGGCGTGAGATCGGATCCGGTGAGGAACTCCACGAGCGGCTCGGCGGCGTCCTGGCCGGGATCGACGATGACGCACTCCTTCGCGTTGTCCTGCGCGAGGATGTAGCAGTTGGTCTGGAACATCCCGGCAGGGAATCCGGTCACGAGCACGAGCATCGCTCCTACGGGTGGAAGCCTTCGAGGTCTCCTACAGACTATGCGTTGCGCCCTGCCCGCGGGTTGCCGGTCCCGGGTGGCAGACTCGGGTCTGCTTCGAAGTCGGTTGGACCACATCGATCGTTCACGGGAGGACTACTGCAGTGCCGAGCAACGCACAACGGCGCCAGGCCGCGAAACGCAAACTCGAACGGCAGCTCGAGCGTCGAGCCGAACGCGAGCGCAAGCGGCGCCGCATGACGATCGCGCTGTCCGCGCTCGGAGTGATCGTGGTCGTCGGCGCCGGTGTTGCTCTGTGGGCGGTCGACCGGGGCGACGACACGGCCACCGAGGCGGCGTCGAACGACACCTCGGGTTCGGAAATGGAGTACGCCGCGCTCCCCGACGGCCGGTCCGAGCCGTTGCCCGAGACGGTGAGCTGCTCCTACACCGCGGACGGCCGCGAACCGTCGAAGCCGGCAGAGCCGCCGCGCACCGAGGGCATCCGCACCACCGGTGAGGGCAACACGGACATCAGCGTCAGCATGGAGACGAGCCAGGGGAACATCGGCCTGATCCTGCACAACGACGATTCGCCGTGCACCGTCAACAGCTTCCTGTCGCTGGCCTCGCAGAACTTTTTCGACGAGACGGCCTGCCATCGTCTGACTACCTCGCCGTCCCTGCAGGTCCTGCAGTGCGGCGACCCGTCGGGTAGCGGGTCGGGCGGTCCGGGATACCAGTTCGCCAACGAGTTCCCCACCGATCAGTTCGCCGCCGACGATCCCGCCGCGCAGGAACCGATGACCTATCCGCGTGGCACCCTCGCGATGGCCAACGCCGGCCCGGACACCAATGGCAGCCAGTTCTTCCTGGTGTACGGCGATTCGGTGCTGCCGCCGCAGTACACCGTCTTCGGCACGATCGACGAGACCGGTCTCGCGACCCTCGACAAGATCGCCGCGGCCGGCGTCGCAGGCGGAGCCGCCGACGGTGCCCCCGCGCTGGAGACCACCCTCACGTCGGTCAGGATGGACTGATGATCCGATTGCGCACCGCCCTCGCCGCCGGCGCCGGGCTGGCACTCCTGCTCACGGGGTGCTCCGACGATTCGTCCACCGATACCGCCGCGAGCTCGTCGGCACCGGCGTCCGCCGCCGACCGGCAGTCCCCCGCCTACACGGGCGAACTACCGGAGCGACCCAGCGGCACCGACTCCGTCTCGTGCACCTACGACGCCTCGGGTGACGCCGCACGCGACGTAACCGCCCCCGCCTCGGACGACGTCTCCGCCACCGGCGCTGCTGCCGCGCAGATCACCACCAGCGTCGGCGTGATCGGCGTCGAACTCGACCGTGCCGCGGCACCGTGCACGGTCAACAGCTTCGTGTCCCTCGCGGAGCAGGGCTACTTCGACGACACGCCCTGCCACCGGCTGGTGACCTCACCGGGTCTGCAGGTGCTGCAGTGCGGCGACCCGACGGGCACCGGCACGGGCGGGCCGGGTTACGGCTTCGACACCGAGTACCCGGAGAACGTGTACGCACCCGGCGACGCCCAGCTGCGCCAGCCGGTGATCTACCCGCGCGGCACGGTCGCGATGGCCAACACGGGCCGGCCCGGCAGCAACGGCAGCCAGTTCTTCCTGGTCTACGAGGATTCGCAGCTTCCCCCCACCTACACGGTCTTCGGGACGGTCGACGAGGCCGGACTCGCCGTGATCGAGGAGGTCGCGGCGGAGGGCGACGACGGATCGATGGCGGCCGGCGGCGGTGCCCCCAACCGCGCGGTGCAGATCGAGTCGGTGACCGTCGGGTCCTGACACCCCCGTTCGCACGGAACGTACGGACGTCCCGTCCCGGAGATTCCGGGGCGGGATGTCGTCGTCCGGCGCGAGACCGAGACGGATTCGGTCAGGCTGCCGAGGTCACCCGGTACACGTCGTAGACGCCCTCGACGTTGCGGACGACGTTGAGCACGTGCCCGAGATGTTTCGGGTCGCCCATCTCGAAGGTGAACCGGCTCACCGCGACCCGATCGCCCGTGGTCGTCACGGAGGCCGACAGGATGTTGACCTTCTCGTCGGCGAGTGCCTTCGTCACGTCGGACAGCAGACGGTGCCGGTCGAGAGCTTCGATCTGGATCGCGACGAGGAACACCGACGACGGCGAGGGCGCCCACTGCACCTCGATGATGCGCTCCGACTGCTCCCGCAGCGACCCGGCGTTGGTGCAGTCGGTGCGGTGCACGCTCACCGCTCCGGTGCGGGTCACGAAGCCCATGATCTCGTCGCCGGGGACGGGCGTGCAGCACTTGGCGAGCTTCGAGACCGTCCCCGGTGCGCCCGGCACGAGGACACCGGAGTCGCCGCTGTTCCGCGAGCGGGTCGGGATGGTCGACGGTGTGGACCGCTCGGCCAGTTCCTCTTCGACGCCACCGACGCCACCAAGCAGCGCGACCAGCCGTTGCACGACGTGGTGCGCCGAGACGTGGTGCTCACCGACCGCGGTGTACAGCGCCGAGACGTCGGCGTACCGCAGTTCCTTGGCGACCGCGACCATCAGGTCGGCGTTCATCAGGCGCTGCAGCGGCAGACCGACGCGACGGACCTCCTTCGCGATGGCGTCCTTGCCGGATTCGAGGGCCTCCTCGCGACGTTCCTTGGCGAACCACTGCCGGATCTTCGCCTTGGCGCGGGGTGAGACGACGAACGACTGCCAGTCGCGGCTCGGGCCGGCGTTGGGGTCCTTGGAGGTGAAGACCTCCACGACCTCGCCGTTCTCGAGCTTGCGTTCGAGGGCGACGAGGCGGCCGTTGACGCGGGCTCCGATGCAGCGGTGCCCGACCTCGGTGTGCACGGCGTACGCGAAGTCCACGGGCGTCGAGCCGGAAGGCAGCGTGATCACGTCGCCCTTGGGCGTGAAGACGAAGATCTCCTTGACCGCCAGGTCGTAGCGGAGCGATTCGAGGAACTCCCCCGGGTCGGCCGCTTCCCGCTGCCAGTCGAGGAGCTGCCGCATCCAGGCCATGTCGTCGAGCTCGGCGACATCACCCGAGTGGCGTCCCTTGGTCTCCTTGTACCGCCAGTGCGCGGCGATGCCGAATTCTGCGGTGCGGTGCATCTCGTGCGTGCGGATCTGCACCTCGAGCGGCTTGCCCTCGGGACCGATGACGGTGGTGTGCAGCGACTGGTAGACGCCGTAGCGGGGCTGGGCGATGTAGTCCTTGAACCGTCCCGCCATGGGCTGCCACAGCGAGTGCACGACACCGACGGCCGCGTAGCAGTCGCGGATCTCGTTGCACAGGATGCGCACGCCGACCAGGTCGTGGATGTCGTCGAAGTCGCGGCCCTTGACGATCATCTTCTGGTAGATCGACCAGTAGTGCTTGGGCCGGCCCTCGACGACCGCGTCGATCCGCGACGCGGAGAGTGTCCGTCCGATCTCGTCACGGACGGTGGCCAGGTAGGTGTCGCGCGACGGTGCGCGGGTCGCGACGAGCCGGACGATCTCCTCGTACTTCTTCGGATGAAGGATCGCGAAGGCGAGGTCCTCGAGCTCCCACTTGACCGTCGCCATCCCGAGGCGGTGGGCCAGCGGGGCGATGACCTCGAGGGTCTCGCGTGCCTTGCGGGCCTGCTTCTCGGGAGGCAGGAAGCGCATGGTCCGCATGTTGTGCAGACGGTCGGCGACCTTGATGACGAGCACCCGGGGGTCGCGCGCCATCGCGATGATCATCTTGCGGATGGTCTCGCCCTCGGCGGCCGAACCGAGCACGACCTTGTCGAGTTTGGTGACGCCGTCGACGAGATGCGCGACCTCTTCACCGAACTCGGCGGTGAGCTGCTCGAGCGTATACCCGGTGTCCTCGACGGTGTCGTGGAGCAGTGCCGCGACGAGGGTCGTGGTGTCCATGCCGAGTTCGGCGAGGATCGTGGCGACCGCCAGCGGGTGGGTGATGTAGGGATCGCCGGACTTGCGCTTCTGGCTGGCGTGCCGTTCCTCCGCGACGTCGTAGGCCCGCTGCAGCTGCGAGAGGTCGGCCTTCGGGTACAGCTCGCGGTGGATGGTGACCAGCGGCTCGAGGACCGGCTTGAGGCTCGTGCCCCGCTGACCGGTGATGCGTCGTGCCAGGCGCGCGCGTACCCGCCTCGACGCGGAGGTCGATGCCGGTGTGGGGGTCGGGTTCTGACCGGAATTGTGGGACCGATCGAGATTCTGGGTCATGCCTCAACCTCCCGTCGCGGCTGCGAACCCGGTTCGTCACCGATGCGCATGTCCGGACCGTACGGGCCCGGCGGGTTCACCGGCACCTGTGGCAACTCTATCCCTCAGATCCGCATGAGAGACGTCAGCGGGTACTTCTGCAGTCGCGTCCGGCCGCCGAGGGCTTCGATCTCGGTGACGACGGTGATCCCGACGACCTCGGCGCCGACGCGTTCGAGCAGTTCGACGGTGGCGGCGAGGGTTCCGCCGGTCGCAAGGACGTCGTCGACGACGAGCACCTTGCGGCCCTGCAGGGCCATCCAGTCGCCCGGGATCTCGATCGCGGCGGTGCCGTATTCGAGGCTGTATTCACAGGTCTGGACGGGCGGCGGGAGTTTGCCCGCCTTGCGGACGGCGAGCACGCCCACCCCCAGGGTGCGGGCGATGCCGCCGCCGAGGAGGAAGCCGCGCGCATCGATACCGGCGACGAGTTCGGCGTCGGGTGCCGCGGAGGCCAGCGCCGCGATCACGGCCGAGAAGGACGGTCCGTCGGCGAAGACGGGCGTCAGGTCGGCGAAACGGACACCCGCGGTCGGGAAATCGTCGACCCATCGGGTGTGTTCGGCCACGGCCACGGCAGCTTCTTCGACGAGCCGCGTATCGCCGATCCGTTGAGCGCTCATCCTCCGAGTATCCACCGGTCCATGTTCCAGCCCGCACCCGCGGTCGTCGGGTTGGGCACCCCGGCATGCATTCCCGCCGCGAACCCGATCGTGCGGGGCTGCGCGAACAGGGGCAGGATGGGAACGTCGCCCCACAGGATGCGTTCGGCCTCGGTCGCGAGTCCCGCGATGGCCGCGTTGTCCTTCGCCACGAGCAGGCCGTCGAGCAGTTCGTCGACGCGGCCGATCGAATAACCGCCGACGTTGCTGCCGGCCCCGGAGTGCAGTGCGTCGCGGGCGTGCTCCATGTCGGCTGCGCCACCGGCACCGGCGGCCGTGGCCGTCCCGACGAGGATCGCGTCGACCTCCCCCGCCGTCAGCTGCGACGGCGTGAAGGTGTCGGAGCCGGCGTCGACGATCTCGATGCCCGCCTCGCGGCAGGATTCGCCGATCAACTCGACGGTGCGCGCGCGGCGCTCGTCCGGTCCGAGATAGCCGATGCGGACCTGCATGCGGTCCTGACCGGAGGCCTCACGTTCGGAACGCGCGGCGTCGATGTCGACCTCGGCGTAGCCTTCGGCGGTCGGCACGGTCTGCGGGTACAGCGGCGAGTCGGGCGCCAGGAGCCGCGAGGTGATCGGGCCCGTGACGCCGTTCGACTCGTCGGACACGCCGAGTTCGTCGAACAGCTGTGTGCGAGGCGTGCACAGGGCGACGGCGCGGCGCGCCGCCGGGTCCTGGAAGACACCGCTCGTGGCGAACACCAGTTGTTCGAGGTTGCGTGAGACGACGGTGGAGACGTCGGCGCCGTCGCCGAGGTTGCTGTGGCCGACGGATCCCTCGGCCACGTCGACGACGTGGATGCGGCCGTCCTCCGCGGCCGCGGACGTGTCGGTGCCGCGCGGCCAGACGACGATGCGGTCGGTGCCCGGGGCGTTCCCCCACCACCGCTCGTTCGCGACGAGCGTCAGGCCGTCCTCGGCGGTGTACGACTCGAGGCGGTACGGGCCCGCGGACGGGAACAGCGCCGGATCGATCTCACCCGGGGTGAGGGTCCAGCCGGTGTTCCAGAACTCCGCGATGCGCCGGACGGCCTCGGTGTCGTTCGCCGTGATCGCTCCGACCAGGTCGGACACACCCGACCTTCCTGCCGCCACGTGGGCCGGCATCAGCTCGGTGGCCCCGAACAGCGCCTTCCAGTTCGTGTCCTCGCGGCCGGGTCGGAAGACGACGGTGGCCTCCTTCGACCCGGGCTGACAGTCGACCCGGTCGATGTCGGCGTAACCACCACGATGGGCAGCGTCGAACAGCGGGACCTGCTCGCCGGACTCGTCGGGAGCGGTGAAGCGTCCGCTCGACGCAGCCCAGGCCAGGACGAGGTCGTCGCAGGACATGGGCACACCGTCGGAGTAGACCGCGTCCGGCGACAGGCGGTACTGCACGGTGAGCCCCTCACCGGGCACGACCGAGGCAGTGCCGATGTCGGTGTCCGCGATCACCCGGCCCTGCGGACCGACGTAGCCGAAGCCCGGCAGCACCCGGGCGAACGCCTGGCGCGCGCCCGAGGCCGCACCGTCGACGGTGTTCGCGTTGTAGGTCGTCACCGTGTTGTCGATCGCGTACCCGATCGAGTGCACCGGTTCCTCGTCCGTGCCGCACGCGACGGTGGAGAACGCGAGTGTCGAGGCCACCGCCGCGCACGCGAGGAGCGTGCCGCGGCGCCTCGGCGACCGCCTCGTCGTCGGGTCGTTCCGCTCGCTCACCGCCATGTCAGGACCTTCTCTTGCCGCGCTTTCCGGTGGGTCGTGCCCCGGGGGCAGGGCCGCGACGGACCGTCGCCCGGTCGGGCAGGGATCCGGCGCCCTGCACCGTCGGCACCACCTTTGCGTCGACCGCGTCGGCCGACTGTGATCCGGCCGGCGTCCCGGCCTTCGCCGCGCGGGCGGCGGCCTCCTCCCGCTTGGCGAGCACCTTGCGGGTGTGCTTCGCGACCGGACCACGCCATTCCTCGAGCGTAACCAGCAACGGGGTCGCGAAGAAGATCGACGAGAAGGTACCGACGACGATGCCGACCAACTGGACGAGGGCGAGGTCCTTGAGCGTGCCCACACCGAGGAGCCACACCGCGATGACCATCAGCGCCAGCACCGGCAACACCGAGATGATCGTGGTGTTGATCGAGCGCATGAGCGTCTGGTTGACGGCGAGGTTGGCCTGCTCGGCGTAGGTGCGGCGGTGCAGGTGCAGGATGCCCCGGGTGTTCTCCTCGACCTTGTCGAAGACGACGACCGTGTCGTAGAGCGAGAAACCGAGGATCGTGAGCAGACCGATGACGGTCGCAGGACTGACCTCGAAGCCGACGAGGGCGTAGACACCCGCTGTCACGATGATGTCGAAGAACAGGGCGGTGATCGCTGCGATCGCCATGTTCCGCTGGTATCGGATCGTGATGTAGATGCTGACGATGACGAGGAAGACCACCAGCGCGATGAGCGCCTTGTTGGTGATCTGGCTTCCCCACGTCTCGCTGACGTCGGCGACGCTGATCGAGTTGCGGGACGGCTCACCGTCCGGCCCGGCGGGCTGGAACTCCTCGAACAGCGCGGTCTGCAACTCGGCGACCTGCTCGCCGTCGAGGGTCTCCGACCGGATCTGGACGGTCGCTCCGTCGCCGGCGCCGACAGTCTGCACCGCCTCGGGTTCGAAGCCGATGGTGTCGCTGAAGACGGTCTCGACTTCCTCGACGGAGACGCCCGGCACGGCCGGCATCTGGATGCGGGTGCCGCCCTCGAAGTCGATACCCCAGCTGAATCCGCGCAGCAGCATGCTGAGCAGGGCGATCAACACGATCACCGCGGTGACGATGTACCACCGCTTGCGGCGTCCGACGATCTCGAAGGCGCCCGTGCCGGTGTACAGACGGGACAGTCGGCTGTGCTGCGGCGCGGCCGTCGTCGTGGTCGTGTCGGTCATCGTCACGCCTCCTTCGCAGCGGTCGCGGCGACGAGACGACGCTCGTCGGCCACCTGCTGGATCGCGCCCAGACCGTTCACGCTCGGCTTGGACCAGAACTTCGACTTCGAGGCCAGGAACACCAGCGGCCAGGTCACCAGGAACACGACGACGACGTCGAGGATCGTGGTGAGGCCGAGGGTGAACGCGAAGCCGCGGACCTGACCGACGGCCAGCACGTAGAGCACGGCGGCGGCGATGAAGCTGACCGCGTTACCGGAGAGAATCGTGCGGCGGGCCCGTGCCCAGCCGCGCGGCACCGCGGAACGGAAACTCCGCCCCTCGCGGATCTCGTCCTTGATCCGTTCGAAGAACACGACGAACGAGTCGGCGGTCATGCCGATACCGATGATCAGACCGGCGACGCCGGCGAGGTCGAGCGTGAACCCGATGTATCTGCCGAGCAGCACCATGACCGCGTAGACCGCCATTCCCGAGAGAACGAGCGACAGCGCGGTGAGCAGTCCGAGCATCCGGTAGTACGCGAGGCAGAACAGGAGCACCAGCGCCAGACCCACCGCACCGGCGATCAGCCCGGCCTCGAGCGAAGCCAGACCCAGAGTGGCGGAGACGGTCTCGGCTTCGGATGCCACGAACGACAGCGGCAACGACCCGTACTTGAGGGTGTTCGCCAGCTCTGCGGCCTGCGTATTCGTGAACTGGCCGGTGATCGAGGTGGCGCTGCCGGCGGGGGTGGCGCCCTGGATCACGGGCGCGCTGACGACCTTCGAGTCGAGCACGAAGGCGGCCTGCTGACCGATGTTCGCGGCGGTGAACTGCGCCCACCTATTGCTGCCCTCGCTGTCGAAGGTCAGGCTGACCTCGTAGCGCGACTGCTGCTGATTGAAACCGGAGGTCGCGTCCTCGATCTGCTGGCCGTCGATGATGCTCGGGCCCAGCAGGTAGATCGCGGTGCCGTCGGTCGAGCACGCGACCAGCGGAAGCGCCGGGTCGTCGTTGCCGGCGAGCGGGTCGGCCGCGGAGCAGTCGAGGGCGAGAGCCGCCGCCTGCTGCACGGCGGGGTCCTCGCTCTGACGGGTGGCCTTGGCCGTGGCGATGTCTGCAGCCGCCTGTTCCTGCGGCGTGAGCGAGCCGTCGTTCTCGGGAGCCTCGGGTGCTCCGGAGGGCTCGGCCGGAGCCTGGGGCGCCTCGACGGGGGCCTCGGGCGTCTCGGCCGGTGCCGGGGCATCGGTGGGCGCGGTGGGATCCTGCGCCGGGAACGGACGTCCCTGCGGTTCGGGTGCGTCGGCGGGCGGAGCCTGGTCGGCCGGCGCGGGTTCACCGGGTGCCGGTTCGGCAGGGGCCGGTTCTGCGGGCAGCCCGCCCTCGGGGGTACCGGCACCGGGCTGCTCGGCGAGATCCTCGGCGGTCATGTTCGCGTCGATCGGTCCCCCGATCACCGGCCTGATGTACAGCCGGGCGGTCTGGCCCAGCGTCCTGGCCTGGGCGCTGTCCTCACCCGGGACGGTGATCACGAGGTTGTCGCCCTCGACGATCACCTCCGAACCCGACACACCGAGCCCGTTGACGCGGGTCTCGATGATCTGCTGGGCCTGGCGGAGGCTGTCCGGACTCGGGCTGCTCCCGTCGGGGGTTCGCGCGGTGAGGGTGACGCGGGTGCCACCCTGCAGGTCGATGCCCAGCTTCGGGGTGGGCGACTTGTCCCCGGTGAAGAAGACCAGTGCATACAACGCGGCGAGAATCACCCCGAACAGGGCGAGAGCGCGCACGGGATGCACCGATCCGTTGGAAGGTGCCACGGTCTGTCAGTCTCCTCGATGCGAGTGAGTGGTGGTCGGGTGCAGTCGCGCGGCGCTCGGCACCGGCACCGGAGACTCCGGTGCCGAAACCGTGCGTCGCGAATCGGCTGTCAGTACTCGGTCGGACGTCCCTCCGGCGGGTTCGCATCGTCGTCCTTGCGGAGCAGATCCGGATCCTGCGGGGTCTCGGTCTCGACGCGCTCCCGGATGACCAGACGCGACCAGGTCGTGACGACACCCGGCGCGATCTCGAGATCGACGGTGTCGTCGGCGAGGGCGGCCACCGTGGCGTGCAGACCCGCGGTGGTCATCACGCGGTCGCCGATGCGCAGGGAGTCCTGCAGCGCCGTCACCTTCTGCATCTCCTTCTTCTGACGCCGCACGCCCAGGAAGGTCGGGACGAGCAGTGCCAGGATCAGGAGAGGGAAGAGCAGTTCCATCGTTGAAGTCAGTCCTCGGTCGTTGTCGGTGGGTGGTGACGCGAGCGACACCAGCGGGTCGTGGTGGCGCATGCGTCACCACGACGTCGGGATCGGCCTGCACGGACCGACGCAGTAGACCAGTGTGCCATTCCCCGGGCGAGGGCCCTACCTCCGTACGTCCGGATCGTCCGGGTCGGACGGATCGACACC
This sequence comes from Rhodococcus sp. DMU2021, assembly GCF_019641445.1. NCBI lineage: Bacteria > Bacillati > Actinomycetota > Actinomycetes > Mycobacteriales > Nocardiaceae > Rhodococcus > Rhodococcus sp. DMU2021. The sequence continues at coordinate 431,383 of NZ_JAIFKB010000001.1, read as the reverse complement.
GCCCTCGAGGGTCGTGTCCGGGTCGTCCTCGAACAGCTCGAGCTGTGGTTCGCGCGCACGCACCTCGATGCCCCCGGTGGCGGCCTCCGGCGGCGGGGTGAGGCCGAGCTGCAACCAAGCGGCCTGCGTGGCCACACGTCCGCGCGGAGTGCGCGCGACCATGCCGGCACGGACCAGGAACGGCTCGCACACCTCCTCGACGGTGGCGGGCTCCTCCCCCACGGCCACCGCGAGTGTCGACACGCCGACCGGGCCACCACCGAAACTGCGGACGAGTGCGCCGAGAACGGCGCGATCGAGACGATCGAGACCGATCGGGTCGACGTCGTACACCTCGAGCGCGGCCTGGGCCACGGCCCGGGTCACGACACCGTCGGCGCGCACGTCGGCGTAGTCGCGGACGCGGCGCAGCAACCGGTTGGCGATACGCGGCGTGCCGCGGGAGCGACCGGCGATCTCCGCGGCGGCGTCGTCGCGGAGAGCGATCCCGAGGATCGATGCGGAGCGGTGCAGGATGCGCTGCAGCTCGGGGGGCTCGTAGAAGTCCATGTGCGCAGTGAAACCGAACCGGTCGCGCAGCGGGCCGGTGAGGGCACCGGAACGGGTGGTCGCGCCGACGAGGGTGAAGGGTGCGACCTCGAGCGGGATGGACGTCGCGCCGGGCCCCTTGCCCACCACGACGTCGACGCGGAAGTCCTCCATCGCCAGATACAGCATCTCCTCGGCCGGTCGGGCGATGCGGTGGATCTCGTCGATGAACAGCACGTCGCCCTCCGCGAGGTTCGACAGCATCGCAGCGAGATCACCGGCGCGTTCGAGCGCGGGACCGGAGGTCAGTCTCAGTGACGTGCCGAGTTCGGCGGCGATGATCATCGCCATCGACGTCTTGCCGAGACCGGGCGGACCGGACAGGAGGATGTGATCGGGAGTGCCGCCGCGCAGCTTCGCTCCTCGCAGAACGAGCTGCAGCTGTTCGCGGACCCGCGGTTGCCCGATGAAGTCGTCGAGACTGGTCGGGCGCAGACTGGTCTCGATGTCGCTGTCGGAGGGCAGATGCTCCGCCGTGACCGGCGACCGCTCGCGGTCGGCCGATGCAGCATCGAATTCGCGGGCCGCTCCTGAGGCCTCGAACTCACGGTACTCGTCGGTCACCGCGACCTACCCAGCAGCTTGAGCGCCGAGCGCAGTGCCGTCGAGACGTCGGCGCCCGGCTCCTCGGCAAGGACCTTGTCGGCGGCCGGTTCGGCCTGACGCGGCGTGAATCCGAGGCCGACCAGCGCCTCGACGATCTGGTCGCGCAGCGGCGAGGCACCGGCCGCGACAGGCGACGATCCCGTGGCGCCGAAGGCCGCGACCTTGTCGCGCAGTTCGACGATCATGCGTTCGGCGCCACGCTTGCCGATCCCGGGTACCCGCGTCAGCGCTGCGGTGTTGCCGTCGGCGAGAGCCGCCCGCAGCGCATCGGGTTCGAGGACGGCGAGCGTGGCCATGGCGAGCCGGGGGCCGACGCCGCTGACCGTCTGCAGCAGGCCGAACAGTTCGCGCGCCTCGGCGTCCACGAAGCCGTACAGCGTCATGGAGTCCTCGCGCACGATCATCGCGGTGGCGAGTCTGGCCTGCTCGCCGCGCCGGAGACCGGCGAGGGTCGCAGGTGTGGTGTTGATCCGATAGCCGATCCCACCCGCCTCGATCACCACGTGGTCGAGGGCTATGTCGAGTACCTCGCCGTGTACCGAGGCGATCACCGGCTACCTGCCTTCCGTGCGGCCGACTGTTCGCGCAGCCGCTCCTCGTAGCGTTTCTTCTGCTGGGCGGCCGCAGCTTCGGCGGCCGCGAGTCTGGCGATCAGCGGGGCCCGCCAACAGTGTGCGACGGCCAGCGCGAGCGCGTCGGCGGCGTCGGCGGGCTTCGGCGCGGCGTCGAGCTTGAGGATGCGGGTGATCATCGTGGTCACCTGCTTCTTGTCGGCCGTGCCACTGCCGGTGACCGCGGCCTTCACCTCGCTCGGCGTGTGGAACATGACCGGGATCGAGCGACGCGCCGCAGCCAGGGCGACGACGCCGCCGGCCTGCGCGGTGCCCATCGCGGTGCGCACGTTGTGCTGGGAGAACACGCGCTCGATCGCGACGACGTCGGGCTTGTAGCGGTCCATCCACTCCTCGACCGAGTCGGAGACCTTGAGGAGCCGGTGCTCGAGGTCGAGTTCGGGCGAGGTGCGGATGACACCGACGGCGACGGGGATCACGTCGCGTCCGCGTCCCGTGTCGACCATCCCCAGACCACATCGGGTCAGACCGGGGTCGACACCCATCACGCGCACCCGACTCACCTCTCGACACCCGAATACGGCCGGGTTTCCGACGCCTTCGACGGACCCGACCTTGCTTCGCACGATTGCGAACGCCTGTTCGAGAGCATAGCGGCCGGGATCGGGTGCCGGGAGACCGACACGCGACCCCGGCCGCTGTGACAAGTACGACGAGCGTCGCTCGTGGACGACTACGACGAGAGCGTCGCTCAGGCGTCGAGTTCGGCGAGGACGTCGTCGGAGATGTCGACGTTCGTGTAGACGTTCTGCACGTCGTCGCAGTCTTCGAGCGCGTCGACCAGCTTCATGACCTTGCGTGCACCCTCGGCGTCGACCGGCACCTCGACGGACGCCCGGAAATCGGGGTCGGCCGAGTCGTAGTCGATGCCGGCGTCGACGAGAGCCGTACGCACGGCGATCAGGTCGGACGCCTCGGAGACGATCTCGAAGGAGTCGCCGAGATCGTTGATTTCCTCGGCACCCGCTTCGAGGACGACCTCGAGGATCTCGTCCTCGGAGCGGCCGTTCTTCTCGAGCACGACGACGCCTTTGCGGGTGAACAGGTAGGCGACCGAACCCGGATCGGCCATGTTGCCGCCGTTGCGGGTCATCGCCGTGCGGACCTCGCCCGCGGCGCGGTTGCGGTTGTCGGTCAGACACTCGATGAGCAGCGCGACACCGTTGGGGCCGTAGCCCTCGTAGGTGATGGTCTGCCAGTCGGCACCGCCGGCTTCCTCACCGCCGCCACGCTTGCGGGCACGCTCGATGTTGTCGTTCGGGACCGAGCTCTTCTTCGCCTTCTGGATGGCGTCGAACAGGGTCGGGTTACCCGCCGGGTCGCCACCACCGGTCCGAGCCGCCACCTCGATGTTCTTGATGAGCTTCGCGAACATCTTGCCGCGCTTGGCATCGATGACCGCCTTCTTGTGCTTGGTGGTGGCCCATTTGGAGTGGCCGCTCATTCGCTTCGAGCCCCTTCCGGAGAAGTGTGGTCGGCGTCAACCGACAGGTCGGAGAGTCGATTCTACTCGCTCCCGGTGTGAGCCACCGGCACGGTGGCCGTGTCGTCATGTCGCCGAGGCCGTCGGGCGCACCCGAGGTCGGGTCGCCGAGCGCACGGTCTCCACGAACAGCCGGTGCACGCGATGGTCACCGGTGATCTCGGGGTGGAAGGACGTCGCGATCACAGCGCCCTGCCGCACTGCGACCACCCGGCCCGCCGCCGGCCCGTCCGGAACCGTGGCCAGGACCTCCACGTCGGGCCCGATCTCCTCCACCCACGGGGCTCGGATGAACACCGCGCGCACCGGCCCGTCGCCGAGACCCGTCATCGGCAGGTCGGTCTCGAACGAGTCGACCTGCCGGCCGAAGGCGTTGCGGCGCACCACGATGTCGAGGGCGTCGAGGTGTTCGGCGTCCTCGGTGGTGTCGAGCACCCGGGAGGCGAGCAGGATCATGCCGGCACACGAACCGTAGGCGGGCAGCCCGGCCTCCAACCGGGCCCGCAGCGGTTCGAGCAGATCGAACACACGCAGCAGACGGCTGACCGTAGTGGATTCGCCTCCCGGAAGGACGATGCCGTCGACCTCGTCGAGTTCGCGTTCGCGACGCACCGCGATCGTCCGCGCGCCTGCCTCCTCGAGAGCGCTGCGATGTTCGCGGACGTCGCCCTGCAATGCCAGGACGCCGATCGTGGGAGAGGAAATGGTCACCGTTGCCTGCCTGTCCGTTCGGGGTCGCCGATGCGCAGGCACTTTGTAGGGACGTCTTCGTCGGGGACGCCCTCGTTCAGGACTCGCGCAGGTACCGCGTGAGTCCTTCCTGCACCACCGCCGCGACCATGTTGCCGTTGCGATCGAAGATCCGCCCCTGGGTCAGTGCGCGCCCCAGCCCGGCGGAGGGTGACGTCTGGTCGTAAAGCAGCCAGTCGTCGGCGCGGAACGGCCGCAGGAACCACATCGCGTGGTCCAGCGATGCACCCTGCGTCCGTTCGTCGTCGTGGCCGACACTCGCCGAGCCGAGCAACGTCATGTCGCTCATGTACGCGAGCGTGCACACGTGGAAGACCGGGTCGTCGGGGAGGATCTCGCGGGACTTGAACCACAGCTGCTGCTGTGCAGCCATCCTGCTCGACGAGTCCATCCGGTCGCGGGGAACGAACCGGAAGTCCCATTCGGCCCATTCCTTCTTCGCCCACAGCAGGGTCGCGTCGTCGACCACAGTCTCCGGATCGGGCAGTTCCTCCGGAGCCGGCACCCGCGGAATCGTGTCCTGGTGCTCGATCCCCTCGTCGCGTACGTGGAACGACGCCGACATCGTGAAGATCGCCTTGCCGTCCTGGACGGCCGTCACGCGCCGGGTGCAGAAGGAGCGGCCGTCGCGGATCCGGTCGACGAGGTAGACGATCTGCATCGTCGGGTTCCCCGGCCGGAGGAAGTAGCCGTGCAGCGAGTGGACCCCGAATGCGGGATCGACAGTGCGGACCGCCGACACGAGCGCCTGACCGGCCACCTGACCACCGAACGTCCGCGGCAGCAACGTCTCCGTCGCTATGCCCCGGAAGATGTCGTTCTCGATCTGTTCGAGCGCCAGGATCTGCTCGATCTTCGCCATGGGAACTCCTTCTGTGCACCGTACGCAAGAAGGCTAGCTGCACGGAGGTGTGCCGAACGCCGTGTCCCCGGAAGGTGGCGAGAGAACCGGGATCGCTATCGAGTAGCGAATATGACACCCTCGGGAGAACGGAGGGGGTGCAATGCGACAAGTCACCGATATGGTGCGCAGGAACAGCGTGACGATCACGGGCAACCGACAGGGCCCGGTGGTCGTCCTCGCGCACGGTTTCGGCTGCGACCAGCACCTGTGGCGCCTGATGATCCCGCTGCTCGAACCCGACTTCACCGTGGTGCGGTTCGACCACGTCGGCTCCGGGCGTTCCGATGCGACCGCCTGGGACTCCCAGCGCTACTCGCGGATGGAGACCTACGCCGAGGACGTCGTGGACCTGTGCCGGAGCCTGGATCTCGGGCAGGTGCTCTTCGTCGGCCACTCGGTGAGCGCATCGATCGGTGTCCTCGCGGCGGCCGCTGCCCCGGAGGTCTTCTCCGGTCTCGTGCTGCTCGCGCCGTCCCCGCGCTTCATCGACGATCCGGCCAGCGGATACCGAGGTGGGTTCAGCACCGACGACATCGACGAGCTGCTCGAATCCCTCGAGGCGAACTATCTGGGCTGGACCGAGTCGATGGCGCCGGTCATCATGGGCAATCCCGAGCGACCGGAGCTCGGCGACGAACTCGCCGAGATCTTCTGCCGCACGGATCCCGAGGTGGCGCGCGTCTTCGCCCGGGTGACCTTCCTGTCCGACAACCGCTCCGACCTGGCCGCGGTGTCGGTGCCCACGCTCGTCGCCCAGTGCGCCCACGATGCGATCGCTCCGCGCGAGGTCGGTGCCTTCGTTCACGAGCAGATCCCCGGGAGCGAACTCGTGACCCTGAACGCGACCGGCCACTGCCCGCAGCTCAGCGCACCCGAAGAGACAGCAGCCGCGATCGCGGCGTTCGCGCGCCGATCGGGGTGACGGCGACGACCGATCGAACCCTCGATCCCCGTATCCGACACGGCGATGCGCTGTACGACAACGCGCCGTGCGGATTCCTGACGACGCTCCCGGACGGCCGGATCACGGAGATCAACCGGACCTTGACGGACTGGCTCGGGTTCACGAGCGACGAACTGGTCGGCAAGCGGTACTTCTCGGACCTTCTCAGCGTGGGCGGCCGCATCTACCACGAGACCCACTACGCGCCGCTCCTCCTCATGCACGGACAGATCAACGGGATCGCCCTCGAACTCGTCCGTGCCGACCGGACCCGGCTGCCGGTCCTGGCCGCCTCGGTGGTCGAGCCGGACGCCGAGGGCAGGCCCACGCTGATCCGCACGATGCTGTTCGATGCCCGCGAGCGCCGCGCCTACGAGACGGAACTGCTCCGTGCCCGTCGCGAGGCCGAACTCGAGCGTGAGCGGCTCCGCACGATCAACGCCACACTCCAGGCGACCCTTCTTCCGCCGAGCCTGCCCGCGGTACCGGGACTCGAGGTCGACGCGTACTACCACATCGCGTCCCCCGACGAGGTCGGCGGCGACTTCTACGACCTGTTCCCCGCGCGCGCCGGCACGTGGGGGCTGTTCCTCGGCGATGTGTGTGGAAAGGGCGCTCGCGCAGCGGCGGTGACGTCGATCGTCCGCTACACGCTGCGCGCCGCGGCGGTCTACGAGACGGTCCCGTCCGCGGCGCTCAGGACGCTCAACACCACCCTGCTCGACGAACGCGACAGCGAAACGCGAGCCCCCTTCTGCACGCTCACCTTCGGCACGGTCGCGCCCGATCCGGACACCGGACGGGTCGACATCCGTCTCGCCTCGGGTGGGCATCCGCCGCCGCTCCTCGTGCGCGCGAACGGCAACGTCGACTATCTCCCCACGATCGGCGGACAGCTGATCGGAATGCTGCCCACGCCGCGGCTCGTCGAGCACACCTTCGCGCTGCGCCCCGGCGACACGCTGCTGCTGTACACCGACGGGGTGACCGAGGCCCTCGTCTCCGGTGAGACCCGTGAACGCTTCGGGGAGGACCGGCTCCTCGAGCACGTCCGCGCATCGAAACCGACGAGCGCGGCGGAAGCGGTCGGGGCCGTCCGCGAGGCGCTCGCGACGCTCGGGGCGGGCGTGCAGGACGACGTCGCCCTGCTCGCCCTGCACGCGCCCCGGTAGAACGATCACCAGCCGCGTTCGGCGAGCCGGTGGGGCTGCGGGATCTCGTCGACGTTGATACCGACCATCGCCTCGCCGAGGCCCCGCGAGACCTTCGCGAGCACGTCGGGATCGTCGTGGAAGGTGGTGGCCTTGACGATCGCGGCCGCACGCTGGGCGGGGTTGCCCGACTTGAAGATTCCGGATCCGACGAACACGCCCTCGGCCCCGAGCTGCATCATCATCGCGGCGTCGGCGGGGGTGGCGATGCCACCGGCGGTGAAGAGGGTGACGGGCAGCTTGCCGGCGCGGGCGACCTCGACGACGAGGTCGTAGGGGGCCTGCAATTCCTTGGCGGCGACGTAGAGCTCGTCCTCGGGAAGCGAGCTCAGGCGCCGGATCTCCTGGCGGATCCGGCGCATGTGGGTCGTGGCGTTCGAGACGTCGCCGGTGCCGGCCTCGCCCTTGGAGCGGATCATCGCCGCGCCTTCGTTGATACGGCGCAGTGCCTCTCCGAGATTCGTTGCGCCGCACACGAACGGCACGGTGAACGCGAACTTGTCGATGTGGTTCTCGTAGTCGGCGGGGGTGAGCACCTCCGACTCGTCGATGTAGTCGACCCCGAGGGCCTGCAGGACCTGCGCTTCGACGAAGTGGCCGATGCGCGCCTTGGCCATGACGGGGATCGAGACGGCCTCGATGATGCCGTCGATCATGTCGGGATCGCTCATGCGCGACACGCCGCCCTGCGCGCGGATGTCGGCGGGCACGCGTTCGAGGGCCATGACCGCCACCGCGCCGGCGTCCTCGGCGATCTTCGCCTGTTCGGGGGTCACCACGTCCATGATCACTCCGCCCTTGAGCATCTCGGCCATGCCACGCTTGACGCGGGCGGTACCGGTGACGGGGGCGGTGTCGGGGCTGGTCACGATGGGAGTCCTCCTCGGTGGACGGATCGGCGAAAGCTGCCGGCGCACGGGCGACGGGCAGCGGAACCGAGCCTAGGGGCGCAGCCGAGCCGGTCCTATAGCCAGTTCGGAACAACTGGACTGCCTCACACCGGTCCACTCCTCGGACGGGCACTGAAGATCCTGCGTATTCCCGAAAGGAACCGTCCAGTTTCACGAACTGGATCTCTACGTGAGAGGCCCTGCGGCCGGACCGAAAGGGTTCAAAATTTCACTGGATCGCGCGGATCTCCGGCTCCAGCCGCCGCGTCGCGACCTGCCTCGCCTCATCGAGGAGCTCGGGCAGATCGTGCGGGTAGACCGGGTTCCCGGACCGCACCAGCGCCTGCAGTTCGTCGTCGTCGAACCAGCGATGGTCGAGGCGCATGCTCCGTTCGAGATCGGTGAAGCCGTCTGCAGCGGGTTCGAAGGACGGCACCCGCACCGAGAAGAACAGCTCCTCCGAGTGCAGGACCTCACCGTTGAACGGGAAGACGGCCACGCGCCGCCACATCGGCCCGCACAGGAGGTCGCGCTCGACCCGCAGACCGGTCTCCTCGGCGAGCTCCCGGAGCGCGGCCGTCGCCAGGTCCTCGCCGGGCTCGACGGCGCCACCGATCGTGAACCAGAAGTGCCGCTCGGGCACCGCGGGGTCGTGTCCGCGCAGCAGCAGGACCCGGCCGTCCTCGTCGAGCACGACGACGCGAGCCGACGTGCGTGCCCGATCCGGCACCGGGGTGGTCCGCGAAGCGGGAGCAGGGGCCGCTCCTGAGGAAGGGGACGTGCCGGGAACGGCCGGAGGCGCGGTGGCGACCGCACCCGCCCGCTCGGCAATCTCGAAATAGGTGGGCAGCGGCGCGGTTCCCCCGAGGTGCAACCAGCGGACCGGCCGTCGGGTGCGCAACGCCAGGGTGTCGCGCACCGCGTCGTTGTGGAAACGACGGGCGATGAGCACCCGCGCCTCCGCGTCGGCGAGCTCGGCCACGAGTTGGGGGCGCAGCCGGCCGGTCTCGAGCCGTGCCAAGGAGGCCGACAACGCGTTCTCGGCCTCCTCGCGCCGGGCGCGGTCCGCACGTTCGGCAGTATCGGCGAGCAGGGCGAGTGTGCGTCCCTCCGGGACCGGGATCGACGCCACGATGCTCCGCACGACCGCCGCGCGACGCGCCAGGGCCGCATCGAGTGCCTGCCAGGACAGATCCGAGCGCACATGGAGGCGGTCGAGTCGGTTGGCGGTGGAATAGGCCCACACACCGATCGCCACGACCACGGCGGCGATCAGCGACAGGACGAGGATCGTCACCGCGCTGACGGTCACGACCGGACCTCCCGCACCGGGCCGGCACCGACGGTGACGGTCTCGTAGACCCGCAGGATCTGATCTGCGACCACCGGCCAGTCGTACGCTTCGACCACCGTGGATCCGAAGTCGACCAATGCCTGCCGGCGGTCGTCGTCGTCGAGGACCTCGAGGAGTCCACGCGCGAGCGCATCGGCATCGGCGACCGGGACGAGGACCCCGGCCTGCCCGTCGCGCAGTACCCGGCGGAAGGCGTCGAGCTGGGAGGCGACGACCGCCGTCCCCGCGGCCATGGCCTCGACGAGCACGATGCCGAAGCTCTCACCACCGAGGTTCGGCGCGCAGTACACGTCGGCGCTGCGCATCGCGGACGCCTTCTCGTCGTCGTCGACCTGCCCGAGCAGCCGCAAGTGCCGGAAGTAGCGTCCCGCTTCCTTCCGCAAGCGGTCCTCGTCACCGCGCCCGACCACGAGGATCTCGATGTCGGGATGTCGGGCGACGAGCGCAGGCAACGCGCCGAGCAGGATCTCCATGCCCTTGCGGGGTTCGTCGTACCGGCCGAGGAAGAGCACCGTGCGGCCCGCTCGCGGGTAGCCCGGCAGCAGCGGGGCGTGCCGGAAGAACGGCACGTCCACACCGTTGGGGATCTCGACCGCATCGGCACCGAGAGAGGTGACCTGCCACCGCCGGGCCAGCTCGGACACCGCGATCCGGCCGCTGATCTTCTCGAGATAGGGCTGCAGGACACCCTGGAAGGTGCTGAGCACCAGCGATTTCGTCGTCGACGTGTGGAAGGTCGCGACGATCGGTCCTTCCGCCACCTTGAGCGCGAGCATCGACAGGCTCGGCGCGTTCGGTTCGTGGATGTGGAGGACGTCGAAATCGTTGTCGTTGATCCAGCGGCGGACCCGGGCATAGGAGACCGGACCGAAACTCAGGCGCGCAACGGACCCGTTGTACGGGATCGCGACGGCGCGACCGGCGGAGACGACGAAGTCGGGCAGGGGCGTCGTCTCCGACGCGGGTGCCAGCACACTCACCTCGTGCCCGCGGCCGATGAGGACCTCCGCGAGATCCACGACGTGTGCCTGTACTCCACCGGGAACGTCGAAGGAGTACGGGCAGACCATCCCGATCCTCACCTACGCCTCCATCCGGGCGCGGCGAGCCTCCGACAAGTCGTCGAGCCACAACGGCTGCAGCATGTGCCAGTCCTCGGGGTGGGCGGCGATGTTGGCGGCGAACCGGTCGGCGAGGGCCTGTGTGGCAGCGTCGATCCCGACACTCACGTCGAGCTCCGGATCCACGCGAAACCCCCAGCCGTCCTCGGTGAACCAGCAGTGCACCGGCAACAGTGCCGCACCGGTGTCGATGGCCAGTTTCGCCGGTCCGGCGGGCATGCGGGTGGGTTCGCCGAAGAAGGTGACCGGCACTCCCTTGCGGGCGAGGTCGCGTTCGCCGAGCAGGCACACGATCCGGTTGTCGCGCAACCGCGCGGCAAGCTCCCCGAACGGCGGCGTCTCCCCGCCGCTCGAGGGGAAGATCTCGAAACCGAGACCCTCGCGGTAGTCCACGAAACGGCGGTAGAGGGACTCGGGACGCAGGCGCTCGGCGACCGTGGTCAATCCGCCGAAGTAGCGGACGCACCACACGCCGGCGAGATCCCAGTTCCCACTGTGGGGCAGCGCCAGGATCGCGCCGCGACCGGCGGCGAGCGCCGCCTCGATGTGCTCACGGCCCTCGATGGACGAATCGATCGACTTCGCGGTCGCGTCGAGATCCATCGACGGCAGGCGGAACGCCTCGCGCCAGTAGCGCGCGTAGGACCGGACCGACCGGCGGATCAGATCGTCGGGCACCTCGTGCGGCTGTACCCCGAGCACCCGCGCGAGGTTGCGGCGCAGTTGCTGCGGTCCGCCGCCACGGCGCGCCGCATGGTCGGCGCCGGCGTCGAACAACCGTCGCGCGACGCCGTCGGGCAGTGCCCGGACCAGGCGCCAGCCACCCGCGTACGCGAGATCGGACGCCTTCTCGCCGACACTCACTGTGCTCCCCCGTCGTCCCGGGTCTCCGTCGTCCCCCCGGCCGGGGGCGTGATGGGAAGCAGTTCGCGCGCACCCGCGGAGTTGCGGACGGCGAGCACCCGCTGGAAGACGGTGATCACCGATCCGACGACGAGCAGCCACATGGCGATGTGGATCGCCCAGTCGAGTCCGAGGCCGGTGAGACCGGCGCCGACGAGCACGATCACGAGCCGGTCGGGTCGTTCGATCAGACCGCCGTCGGCGGACAGTCCACTCGCTTCGGCCCGCGCCTTCGCGTACGAGATGACCTGCGAGGTCACCAGACAGAGCAGGGTGGCGACGAACAGCGGACGGCTCTGCTCATGGTAGACGGCCCACCACGCGAGACCGGCGAAGATCGCGCCGTCGGCGACCCGGTCGCAGGTCGCGTCGAGAACCGCGCCGAAGCGCGTTCCGCCACCGCGGGCCCGGGCCATGGCTCCGTCGAGCATGTCGAACATGACGAACAGCCAGATCACCATCGCACCCCAGAACAGGTGTCCCATGGGGAACAGGGTCACGGCGGCGGCGATCGTGGCGACGGTGCCGACGAGTGTGACGGCGTCCGGAGTCAGGCCGGTACGGATCAGCGCCTTGCCGAGCGGCGCGGTGACCTTCGACACCGACGCACGCCCGAAGAAGCTCAGCATCCCGCGACCCCTGTCTTCCTGTCCGACCGTTGTGTCCGGAATCCGATCCTGCCACGAGTAGGGCCGGGAATGCGCAGTCGGCCCGCAGCGGATCGACACGCGAACGGCACCACGGCCGTACGATGCGATCGCGACGACTCGGGGAAGGCTGTCACTCGTCCCATGCCGAGGCGAGCAGTGCACGGGTGTCGCGCAGCAACTGCACCATGACCTTCGACCCACCGAGGACGGTGATGAAGTTGGCGTCGCCGCCCCAGCGCGGCACGACGTGCAGGTGGAGATGCTCGGCCAGCGAGCCTCCCGCCGCGGCACCGAGGTTGAGGCCGACGTTGAAGCCGTGCGGACGCGAGACGCGCTTGATGACGCGGAGCGCCCGCTGCGCGAACTGCATGAGTTCGGCGCTCTCCTCGGGCGTCAGGTCCTCGAGGTTGGCCACCCGGCGATACGGTACGACCATCAGGTGCCCCGGGTTGTACGGGTACAGGTTGAGCACCGCGTACACCGTTTCGCCGCGAGCGACGACGAGACCTTCCTCGTCGGACATCTTCGGGATATCGGTAAAGGGTTCGTACGGCTCGTCGCGACCTCGCGGGGACTCGGTGATGTACGACATCCGGTGCGGCGACCACAGGCGCTGCAGGTGGTCGGACTCCCCCACACCGCGATCGACCATCGACGCGGGGCTGTCGTCGGTCGCGGGGATGTCGGCCGGCCCCGGAGTGCGATCGCCCGTCACGACGGGCTGCCTTCCCCACCGGAACCGACGAGCTCGGCGGTGGGCGAGGCGTTCTCGCGGCGACGGACCCATTCGGTCACGATCCGCACGGCCTCGTCGACCGGCACGCCGTTGACCTGCGTGCCGTCGCGGAAACGGAAACTGACCGCGCCCGCCGCGACGTCGCGCTCACCGGCGAGCAGCATGAACGGCACCTTCTGCGTGGTGTGGGTGCGGATCTTCTTCTGCATACGGTCGTCGGAGACGTCGACCTCGGCCCGGATCCCCTGAGCCTTCAGCTTGCCCACGACGTCGAACAAGTGGTCCTCGAAGTCCGCGGCCACAGGAATGCCCACGACCTGGACGGGCGAGAGCCACGCCGGGAAGGCACCGGCGTAGTGCTCGGTGAGCACGCCGAAGAACCTCTCGATCGACCCGAAGAGCGCCCGGTGGATCATGACGGGCCGGTGTTTCGCCCCGTCGGTGCCGGTGTACTCGAGCTCGAATCGCTCCGGCAGATTGAAGTCGAGCTGGATCGTCGACATCTGCCAGCTGCGGCCCAGGGCGTCCTTGACCTGCACCGAGATTTTCGGACCGTAGAAGGCCGCACCGCCCGGATCCGGGACGAGGTGCAGACCCGAGGCCTCGGCGACCTCACGCAGGGTGTCGGTCGCGACGTCCCACAGCTCGTCGCTGCCGACGAACTTCTTGGGATTCTTCGTCGACAGTTCGAGGTAGTAGTCGTCGAGCCCGTAATCCTTCAGCAGGTCGAGGATGAACTTCAGGACGCTGGTGAGCTCGTCGCGCATCTGCTCCGGGGTGCAGAAGATGTGCGCGTCGTCCTGCGTCATGCCGCGCACACGGGTGAGCCCGTGGATCACACCGGACTTCTCGTAGCGGTAGACGGATCCGAACTCGAACATGCGAAGCGGCAGCTCGCGGTACGAGCGGCCTCGCGACCGGAAGATCAGGTCGTGCATCGGGCAGTTCATCGGCTTGAGGTAGTAGTCCTGACCCGGCTTGCGAACCGTGCCGTCCTCGTTGAGCTCCTCGTCGATGTGCATCGCCGGGAACATGCCGTCGCGGTACCAGTCGAGGTGACCGGAGACCTCGTAGAGGTGGCCCTTGGTGATGTGCGGCGAGTACACGAACTCGTAGCCGGCCTCGACGTGCCGCTGACGCGAGTAGTTCTCCATCTCCTGGCGGATGATGCCGCCCTTCGGATGGAAGACCGGCAGTCCCGAGCCGAGCTCGTCGGGAAACGAGAACAGGTCGAGTTCGGTGCCGAGCTTGCGGTGGTCGCGGCGCTCGGCCTCGGCGAGGAGTTCGAGGTGCGCGTCGAGCGCCTCGGTGGACTCCCAGGCCGTGCCGTAGATGCGCTGCAGGCCGGCGTTGTCCTGGTCGCCGCGCCAGTAGGCCGCGGAACTGCGCGTGAGCTTGAACGCCGGGATGAACTTGGTGGTGGGCACGTGCGGGCCGCGGCACAGGTCCTTCCAGACGAGCTCACCCGTGCGGGGGTTGAGGTTGTCGTAGATGGTCAGTTCCTTGCCGCCGACCTCCATCACCTCGGGGTCCGGCTCGAAGTCACTGCTTCCTGCCTTGTCGTCGATGAGTTCGAGTTTGAACGGTTCGTCCTTCAATTCCTCGCGGGCGTCCTCGAGGCTGTCGACGACGCGACGCGAGAAGCGCTGGGCATCCTTGACGATCTTCTTCATCCGCTTCTCGAGCTTCGCGAGATCTTCGGGCGTGAAGGGACGCTCGACCTGGAAGTCGTAGTAGAAGCCGTCGCGGATGGGCGGGCCGATGCCGAGCTTCGCCTCCGGAAACTCCTGCTGCACGGCCTGTGCGAGCACGTGGGCGGCCGAGTGGCGGATGACGCTGCGACCGTCCTCGGTGTCGGCGCCGACGGCCTCGACCTCGACGTCCGATTCCGGCGTCCACGAAAGATCGTGCAGCGTGCCTTCCGAGTCGCGGACGACCACGATCGTCTCGGGTCCCTTGGTGGGCAGACCCGCGTCACGGACCGCCGCGCCCGCAGTGGTCCCCGCGGGCACCCGGACGATCGTGGCTGGTTTCGCGGATGCGGGCGTGGTCACTGTGACGGACTCCTCGGCTCGATGCCTGATACGTGGTCGTCGCCGGACGCGTGCTGCGGTCGACGATCGCGAGCACACGGCAACTTCATCATGCTATCGACATCCGCCCGGGCAGCGAACACAGGGAGCCGAGCGGAGAAACTCAGAGGTGGTTGAGACCCGTCAGCACCCGTTCGAGCAGTTCGACGTTCGGTCCCACCTTGTCGGCCGTGCGGTGCACGGTGATCTCGCCGGTCGCCGCGAGATCCCCGACGAGCACGCGCGCGACACCGAGCGGGATCTGCGCGAGGGCCGCGATCTCCATGATCGATCTCGGCTGGGCGCACAACGCCAGCACGAGGCGATGCTCGTCCATCGCCGGACCGGACTCACTGCCCATCGCGGAGGGGACGGCCGACACGAGCACTTCGAGAGGCAGCTCCACCTCGGCTCGGGTGCGTCCCCCGCTCCGCACGAACGGGCGCACGAACGACGACGTCTCTGACTGGTTCATGTCCTCGATTCCCACACTGGTCCCGGTGCCCGCATTCCGGCCGGCCGGCTGCGCTGCACCGCCCGACAACGCTGTGTCGACCAGCTGCGCTGTGTCGACCGGCTGCGCTGCGGGACGGTACATCTCGGCTGCCGTGACCTCGTCCACGACGGGGCCCGGCTCGCGGTGATTCCGTACCGGCACGGCGTGATCCGCCGGCCGCCGACGTCGACGGGACCGACCGGATCCGAATCTCGCTCCGGTCGCCCCTACGACCGGCCATTCGCTGTCCGCAACGCTCATCCGGACGTGCCCTCCTCGACGACCACGATCCTGCCATCACTACGCGCACTTCGGCCACAAGCACCACAGCTGTGCCCACACGACACGCGTGGTCGGGCCCGAGGGGGCCGTTGCGGTTCGAAGGAAACAAGCGCTCGCGGGCGACCACCCGACCGGGCGCCACGCACGCTCAACGATTTCATCAAGGTACGAAAAAAGGCACCCCTGCGGGGGTGCCTTTCGTCACTGCCGATCTCGGTGGTCCCGGCTGGGATCGAACCAGCGACCTCCCCGGTGTGAACGGGACGCTCTTCCACTGAGCCACGGGACCGGGCCGCTCCGCAGCGGCTCGAACGAGATGGAACACTAACACGCTCCCGCCATGAAGACGAATCGCCTGGTCCCAGCGTTTCGACGCGGATGTTCCGTGCAGCGCGTTCGGGTGGCGCCTCTCGCGCGCGTACGCGAGCGGGCAGGAGACCGTGCTCGTAGAGACGAGAAGGCGCACCCGGAGCCCCGGGACGTGGACGGCCCTCAACTCGGGAGGACCGGGGAACGCAAGTGTCGGCCGGAGCGACACGAGCGGGGGACGCGGGCTCGGCCTCCGAAGCCCTATTCGTCGCCTCCCGCAGGGGTCATCAGCCCGTCACCTTCGCGAAATCTGCCGGTTTTCTGCCGTTGAACTGCGGATTTGTGCGTTTCGTAGATGCTCGGCTACTGTTTTGAACCGCACCACGGAGAGCACGACGCCGAACGGTGCGAATGCGGATGTAGCGCAGCTGGTAGCGCATCACCTTGCCAAGGTGAGGGTCGCGGGTTCGAATCCCGTCATCCGCTCGAGAGGTTGGACTCGACCTTTTACGGTGGAGTGGCCGAGTGGTGAGGCAACGGCCTGCAAAGCCGTGCACACGGGTTCGATTCCCGTCTCCACCTCGCGCGATTAGCTCAGCGGGAGAGCGCTTCCCTGACACGGAAGAGGTCACTGGTTCAATCCCAGTATCGCGCACCAGGTTCGACCAGCACGTGGGCCGAGCCGGTTCACCGAAAGAACGTGCACATGCGGATGTAGCGCAGCTGGTAGCGCATCACCTTGCCAAGGTGAGGGTCGCGGGTTCGAATCCCGTCATCCGCTCCATTCCGGCGATCACCATGCCGGCGCGATTAGCTCAGCGGGAGAGCGCTTCCCTGACACGGAAGAGGTCACTGGTTCAATCCCAGTATCGCGCACAGAAGATGAAGGCTCCCTTCGAATTTCGAAGGGAGCCTTCATTCGTTCGTGGAGACGCATTCGTTCGTGGAGACCGCCGATCGTCCGGGCCACCCGGTGAGAATCCGGCAACGGGTGATCCGGTGCGGAGGTATTCCCCCGCACCGGACCGGCGCGTCACGCGCCGAGCGTGTTGATCCCCGCGATCATCGCCCGCAGCGACGACTCGTTGCCGGTCTCGCCCGTGCCCATCACCCAGGTCGTGCGCTCGCCGGAGCGGCACAGCAGGAAGGTCGCGGACATCTCACCGAGGTCGTGGCGGTGGAACGACAGGATCTCGATGTTCAGCCCGAGGTCGTACAGCATCGCGGTCATCGCGGCGATCGGTCCGCAGGTCGTGGCGGATGCCGTATGGATCGTGTCGCCGATCGCGATCGTCGCCTCGAAGGCGCTGCGTCCCGCACCCAGGGCCGTCGCGGTCCAGCCACCGAGGCGGACCGGGCCGTGCTGCGCACCGTAGGTGGATTCGAACTCCGTCCAACTCATGCCGGAGGCTTCCTCGCGCAATCCCCGAGGAAGGCCGCGTCCGTAGCGGGCGAAGAACGGATCGGCATCAGGGGTGCCAGAGGGGAACATCGGAGCGAAACCCGAGAAGGAGGTGAAGGCGTTCATCGTTCGTAGTGGTCTTCCACGAGAAGGAAGGACCGACGCGTAGCTCAACGACCCGCAGCGAGGGGTCGGTCCGAATCAGACCCCGCTACGGCGGTGAACTACGAGTACGCGCTTCATAGCCGCGACGGTACAACGCACCGACATTTCGTGCAAGTCGCATGCACGGGACCGTGTGACGCAACCGTGACCACGGTCGCTGGAACCTGAGGGATCCCTCATGTAGCGTGGATGTTGCCATCCCCCCGATGGTGTCGAACCCCAGCCATGACCCCCCATCCAAGGCTGGGGTTCAGCCATATCCGGACCCTTCTCCGTCTCGCGTCCGGGCTCGTGTCTCCGTCTCGCATCGACACGCGGGGCACCTGCCGTATCGTCCCGTCCGAGTGCTTCACTGGTGTGCATGTCCATGCCACCACTCGAAGAAGCAGTCTCCGTCGACGAGGCGGGCATCTGGGACGCCGAGGCGATCGCTCAGGTCGCCGCCGCGACCTTCCCGCTCGCCTGCCCTCAGGACGCCGCCGAGGACGACATCGCCGACTTCATCGAGCGCACCCTCAGCGCGGAGAAGTTCGCCGAGTACCTGTCCTCCCCCGAACGCATCGTTCTCGAGGCGCGCGCGGGTGAGGAGATCGTCGGTTATCTGATGGCAGTGGACGCCGCTCCCGAGGATCCGGCGATCGACGCGATGATCACGGCGCGGCCGGCGATCGAGATCAGCAAGCTGTACGTGATGCCGGGCCATCACGGTTCCGGAATCTCTGCGGCGCTCATGAATGCGATCGTCGCGCGGGCCCACACACTCGGGCGTGTGGGCCTGTGGCTCGGCGTCAACCAGGAGAACACCCGCGCCCGGCGCTTCTACGAGAAGCAGGGCTTCGAGGTGGTGGGCACGCGCACGTTCGTCGTGGGGGCGCAGACGCACGACGATTTCGTCATGCAGCGCACCCTCCGAAGGGATGCCGGCCGGTGAGCCGGTGATGGGGTGAAGGTCGACCCGGCACGCAGGAGCGCCGGGTATCCGATCAGCCCGCGGCAACCTCGAATCGGGACAGCGCCAGCAGACGGGACGTCGCGCGCAGGTACTTCTTGCGGTAGCCGCCCGCGAGCATCTCGGGCGTGAAGATCTCGTCGAGCTTGGCGCCGGAGACCGTCACGGGGATGCTCGCGTCGTACATGCGGTCGGCGAGGACCACCAGACGTAGGGCCACCGACTGGTCCTTCGCCGGGTGCACACCCTCGAGGAAGACGGCGGGGACACCCTCGACGAGCTTGCCGTAACGGGAGGGGTGCAGCGTACTCAGGTGCGCGCACAGCTCGTCGAAGTCGTCGAGCGTCGCACCCGGGATCGCGTCGGCGCGCTCGGTGAGCTCTGCCGAGTCGACCGGATCGGGTGCAGGCGGCAGGTCGCGGTGACGGTAGTCGGGGCCGTCGACGCGGATGGTCTCGAAGATCGACGCGAGCTTCTTGATCTCGCGCAGGAAGTCCTGTGCCGCGAACCGTCCCTCACCCAGCTGGCCGGGGAGCGTGTTGGAGGTCGCGACGATCGAGACGCCGCGGGCCGACAGTTCGGTCAGCAGGCGCGAGACGAGCATGGTGTCGCCCGGATCGTCGAGTTCGAACTCGTCGATGCACAGCACGCTGTGGTTCGACAGCTCCTCGACGGCCTTGTTGAACCCGAGGGCGCCGACGACGTGGGTGAGCTCGACGAACGTGCCGAAGGCCTTGGGCGCGGGTGCGCTGTGGAAGATCGAGGCGAGCAGGTGGGTCTTGCCCACGCCGAAGCCGCCGTCGAGGTAGAGGCCGGCCCCCTGCGGCTGGGAGCGGCGGCCGAACAGGCCGCGCTTGCCGCCGCGGATCTTCCCGATCTTGCCGACGAACTCCGCAGCGGTCGTCACCGCGGCCGCCTGGCTCGGCTCGTTCGGATCCGGAATGTACGACTCGAAGCTCACCTCGTCGAACATCGCGGGGGGCACCATCTGCGCCACCAACTGGTCTGCAGGCACCACCGGATTGCGGTCGACGAGACGTTCGTGCATCAGCCCAGGGTACGACCGCATCATGCTCGGATCCTCACTCGAATCCGGAATGCGACCTACTTCACACGGCGTTCACCTCGGCGTCATGCACCGGGAGGACACTTCGGATCGGCCGCTCGACCACCGGTTGCGCGCGGCCGCCGGTGAACCTGGCAGGCTGTGCGCATGCGCAGATCGGGAGTGATCGCCGCGATGTTGATCACGGTTGCCGCGGCGTCGACCGCGTGCGGAGCAGGACCGTCGATACGTCCCGACGTCGCCGTGGTGCGCGACGATCCCGGTGTCGCCGTCGACGGGACCCCGCAGGACGAGACCGAGGTACCCGAACTTCCGGTGCCGTCGGCCGAACCGGCGTGGCGGAACTGCACGGACGAGACGCTCTCCTCGTTCGACGCACCGCCGGGTGCCCAGGGCCTCGTTCTCGAGTGCGCGGAGGTCGTCGCCCCGATCGATGCGGCCGGCACCGTGACGGGCACCTTCCCGCTGGCAGTCATGCGCGCACGACTGCCCGACACCCCCACCGACGTGGCGCCGCTGGTTCTCACGACCGGCGCCGACGTCGCGTCGACGCGCGCACTGACCGCCATGGCGACCGGCGCGATGTCGGGTGCACTGGCGATGCGTCCGATCGTCGCGGTGGATCGGCGCGGGATCGGCAACTCGCTCGCGATCGACTGCATCTTTCCTGCTGATCGTCGCGGTCTCGGCGATCTCGGACAATTCGGCCGCACCGGCGATGCACCCGAACGCGTCGCCGATCTGGGTCGTCAGGCGACCGTCTCGTGCACCGACTACCTGCAGCCGCAGCAGCTGATGTTCGGCGCATCACACGCCGCCGACGACATCGAACGCCTCCGGCAGGCATGGGGCGTGGACCGGATCGGTCTCCTCGGGGTGGGGAACGGTGCGACGGTCGCGCTCGCCTACGCCGCCGCCTATCCGGGCGCGGTCGGCCGTCTCGTCCTCGACTCCCCCGCCGCGGCCACCGCCGACGCCGAACTCATGGCCGAGTCGCAGGCCCGCGGCGCGGAAGCCGCCGTCGATGCCTTCGCCCGGCAGTGCACCGCCCTCGACTGCGCCCTGGGCGACGATCCGCGCGCGGCGATCGAGGATCTGCACGAGCAGGCCACCGAGGGTGAACTCGCGCCGGTCTCGGCCAATTCCTTCCTCACGGCGCTGACGGGTGTCCTCGGCACGCCGCGCGCCGATCTGCAGGCCCGCGTCCGTGAGGTGGCGGACGTCCTCGCAGCCGCGCGGGACGGCGATGTCATGCCGCTCATCGAACTGGTCGGTGTGGCCGAGGAGAGGCTCTCGACGGACGGTCAGTTCGTCGCCCGGTGCAGCGACGGACAGCGCTGGCCGACCCCGACCCACGCGGGCGATCTCGCCCGGAGTTGGTCCACCCTCTATCCGCTGTACGGCGCGGATCTGGCGACGGGCCTGACGGCATGTGCGGCGTGGCCGAGCCTGCCTCCCCCGCCGCTGCCGGCGGCGCTCGACGTGCCCGTGCTCGTCTCCTCGGGGGCCGCGGACCCGGTCGTGGGCAATGCCGGCGTGGAGTCGGTGACCGGTGTGCTCACCGCAGGCGGTATCGCCTGGGCGTCACTGTCGTGGCAGGGTGCCGGTTACTCGGCGGTCCTGCACTCAGGTTGTGTGCAGGCCCGGGTGGATGCCTATCTGTCCGACGGAGAACTTCCGCCCAACGGGAGCCTGTGCCCCTCGTGACGTTCCCCGGTCGGGGGCAGGGCGTGTGCACGGGTCCGCAGGCCCGCGGTGTACCGTGCCGTAGTGTTCCTCAGAAGTCTCGAACCCCGGACCGCACGCACGACCGCCGAGGTGGTCAAGGCTGTGGTGTGGCCCCTTGCCGTACTGACGGTTCTGCACCGGGTCGTGATCAAAGCGGTCAACGGGTTCCGGACGGACGACTTCACCCCGGTCTACAACGCCGCGCTGGCCTTCCTCAACCGCCGGCCGGTGTACACCGCCGAGTTCCAGTGGGTCGATCCCCACTACCTCTATCCGCCTTCCGGCACGTTGTTGATCGCCCCGATCGCGGTGATCGACCCCGAGCGGTCGCGGTGGTTGTTCATCCTCGCCAATGCGATCGCGATCCTCGTCGCGCTCTACCTGTTGCTGCGCATGTTCGGTCTGCGACTCGATTCGCCGATCGCGCCGGTGCTGGTCTTCGCCGCGTTCGCGTCCGAGACGGTGACGAACACGCTCGTCTTCACGAACATCAACGGTCTCGTCCTGCTCGGCGAGATCGCGTTCCTGACGCTGCTGCTCAAACGACGTGATCTGTGGGCGGGGGCTGCGCTCGGCCTGACCTTCGCCGTCAAACCGATCCTCGCTCCCCTGCTGTTGCTCCCGCTCGTGCGCGGACAGTGGAAGGTCTTCATCACCGCCGCGGGTGTTCCGATCGCGCTGACGATCATCGCGTGGCCCCTGTCGGTCGACGCGTGGCAGTTCGTCGAGCACACCGTGCCGTACCTGCTCGAGTCCCGCGACTACTTCAACAGCGCGATCGTCGGCAACGGCATGTACTACGGGCTCCCGGCCTGGCTGATCTTCGGTCTGCGGGCGGTGCTCGCGGTGATGGTCGCGGTGTCGGTGTGGTTGCTCTACCGCTACTGCCGCCACGACGAGGTGTTCTTCGTGTGCACCGCCGGCGGTGTGTTGCTCGCGGCTTCGTTCCTGCTCGGATCGCTCGGCCAGATGTACTACTCGATGATGCTGTTCCCTCTGCTGATGACGGTGCTGCTGCCGAACTCCGTGATGCGGAACTGGCCCGCCTGGCTCGCCGTCTACGGCTTCCTGAGCTACGACTCGTGGCTGTCGAACCGGTGGGTGGAGGCCGGGCGCGCGGCGGAGTACATGAAGACAACCTTCGGCTGGTCGCTGCTGCTCATCGTCGTCTTCGCCGTCCTGCTCGACCGTTACCTCGTCGCGAAGCGCGAAGGGCGCCTGGCGGACGGCATCGAGCCGTCGCACCTGCTCGAGGAGAAGCAGCCCGCACGGACGTGATCGTCCGTGCCGGTGCAGACGTGACGCGCGCGCCGAGCGCGGTTAGCGTGGAGATCATGACGTCTGCTCCTCGATCCGAACCCGCACCCAAGGTCGTCCACACCGACGAGGAATGGCGCGCGAAGCTAACTCCCGCCGAATTCGCCGTGTTGCGTCAGGCCGGCACCGAGCGTCCCTTCGTCGGCGAGTACACCGACACCGAGACCGAGGGCATCTACGAATGCCGCGCGTGCGGTGCCGAACTGTTCCGCAGCACCGAGAAGTTCCACTCCCACTGCGGGTGGCCGTCGTTCTTCGACCCCGCCGACTCCGACGCCGTGATCCTGCGCGAGGACAACTCGCTGGGCATGCGGCGCATCGAGGTGGTGTGCGCGACGTGCCACAGCCATCTCGGGCACGTCTTCGAGGGCGAGGGTTACCCGACGCCCACCGACAAGCGGTACTGCATCAACTCGATCTCCCTGCGCCTGGTTCGGTCGGAGTGATCCCGGCCGCGGCCAGCGCGGTCCACAGTGCGTCGTGCCGCTCGGTGGTCGGTGTCGGTTCGACGAGTTCGAACGCGCATCCGATCGACCGGGCGGCACCGTCCGCCTTCTCGCTGTCGCCGATCATCAGCGTCCGTCGCGGGTCGACACCGAGTCTGTCGACGGCGTGGCGGAAGATCTCCGGTTCGGGCTTGACGGCGCCCACCTCGAAGGACAGCGCGAACACCGACACGAGGTCGTCGATACCGAGCCGCGCGAAGGCCGGCCGCAGGTCGAAGGCGATGTTGCTCACCACGCCGACGGCGATCCCGTCTCCAGCGAGCGCCTCGATGACGGGGACGGTGTCGGGATAGACGGTCCAGCAGTCGGGGTCGGTCACCTTCTCGTAGAGCGCCTGTGCCTGTTCGGGATCGGCCACGCCCGATCTGCGCAGCACCGTCAGGTAGGCCTCGCGGTGCCAGCGCGGTTCGCGGTCGCGGTTGGTCCACGCGTGGTGCTCGTCGGCGTCCATCTCGACGGGCTGCCCGACGGGTTGCGTCAGCCGCCGCATGAGTTCGGCCTGCCGGTGCACGTCGAAGGGTCTGCCCTCGTGGTCGGTGACGTCCGCGAGCCAGCTCTCGTCCTCCTCGAGCCGGAACAGGGTGCCGGAGAAGTCGAACAGGACGGCATCGAAGGGGGTCTCGGCCATGTCCCGAGGCTAACGGCTGAGCGACAGTGGCAGGTCGGCTCGGCTAGATCTCCTCGAGCAGTCGCATCGCCGCCATCGCGGCGGGCCGGCCGCTCGCAGGGAATGTCCCGATGCGGACCGAGTCATGTGGCGCGAGGCTACCGACCGAGGGGCCGGCTTGCCACAATGTCTCGCATGGCTGAGACGGGTACGAGAATCCGGCGACACACGAAGCTGTCCGTCGTCGGCGCCGGGAGCGTCGGTACCGCGGTGGCGTATGCATGTCTACTCAGGGGTTCGGCAGACGCGATCGCGCTGTTCGACACGAACTCCGCGAAGGTGCGCGCGGAGGTCCTGGACCTGAACCACGGCACGCAGTTCGCGCCGTCGTGCCGGATCGAGGGCAGTGACGACATCGCGGTCACCGCCGGTTCCGATCTGATCGTCGTGACCGCGGGGGCCAAGCAGCATCCCGGCCAGTCGCGTCTGGATCTCGCGGCGGCGAACGTCGCCCTGACACGGGACCTGACTCCCGGCCTGCTGTCCGTCTCCCCCGATGCAGTGATCGTCTTCGTCAGTAATCCGGTCGACATCGTCACCCGCGCCGCGATCGCGGCGACCGGCGTCTCGGACGGCCGGATCTTCGGGTCGGGCACGGTGCTCGATTCCGGCCGGCTGCGGTATCTGCTCGCCCACCGCGCCGACGTCGCGGTCGAGAACGTTCACGCGTTCGTCGTGGGGGAACACGGCGACTCGGAGGTCGCCCTGTGGTCGAGTGCGACGATCGGCGGCGTGCCGGTGGAGTCCTTCGCCGTCGACGGACGACCCGTCTTCGGACCGGACACCCGCGCCGAACTCTTCGAGGAGGTCGTGCGCAGCGCCTACGAGATCATCCGCGGCAAGGGCGCCACGAATCTCGCGATCGGACTGTCGAGTGCCCGCATCGTGGAGGCCGTGCTGCGGAACCAGCGCCGGGTGCTCGCGGTGTCGACGCTGCAAACCGGGCGGCACGGCCTGCAGGACGTCTGCCTCTCGCTTCCCACCGTCGTCGACGCGCGCGGCGCGCACACCGTGCTCGATGTGCCGTTGTCGTCGGAGGAGGAAGCGGGGCTGGCCGCCTCCGCGGCCACCCTGCGTGAGGTCCAGTCGTCACTCGGCCTGTGACCGCTCAGCGCTGCCGGACGACCGGCGGATCGTAGGCCCGGATGGGCGGCAACTCGCCGTCGAACCGCTCGACGTCGACGAGCACGTGCTGCCCCGTGCATCCGTGGGACAGCGACGACGTGCCGACGTCGGGGGTGAGCACGTTCGCGTTCCCGTGCACGCACATCGATCCGGGATCGGACGGATCCAGCGGGTCGTACCAGGCTCCCGTCGCGAGCTGGACGACGTTCGGCAGCAGACCGTCGTCGAGGACCACCCCGGCGAGGCACGAACCACGATCGTTGAAGACGCGGACGATGTCGCCGGCTTCCAGACCTCGCGCGACAGCGTCGTCGGGACGCATCCGGATCGGTTCACGGCCACGGATCTTCGACGCCTGGCTCACCGGGCCGTGATCGAGCTGCCCGTGCAGGCGCGTGGCCGGCTGATTGGCGATCAGGTGCAGCGGGAACCGCTCGACCCGCGGGGAGCCGAGCCATTCGTCGGGTTCGTACCAGGTGGGGTGCCCGGCGCAGTCGTCGTAGCCGAACGAGTCGATATCGGCGGAGAAGATCTCGAGCAGTCCGCTGGGAGTCCGCAGCGGGTTCGCCGCGGGATCGGACCGGAAGTCCTCGAAGAGGGTCAGATCGTCCTCGGTCCGCATCCGGACCGGTCCGCCGTACCAGAAGTCGTCGAAGGGCGGCGGGTCCTCGATGCGCCGGTCGTCGGCGAGGACGAAACCGCGCCACTGCTCGTAGAGGTGTTCGAGCCACTCCCGGGAGGTCCGGCCCTCGGTGAACTGCTCGCCGAAGCCGAGGCGGTGGGCGAGAGCGGTGTAGGTGTCGTAGTCGTCGCGGGCGTCGGCGAAGCGTGGGACGGCAGCCTGCATCGCGACGAGCAGCGGATCGTTGCGCGTGCACGTCAGGTCGTCGCGCTCGAGCGCCGTGGTCGACGGCACGACGATGTCGGCGTGCTTGGCCATCGGCGTCCAGTACGGGTCGTGGACGACGATCGTGTCGGGCCGCTGCAGGGCGCGGCGGAGCCGGCCGATGTCCTGGTGGTGGTGGAAGGGATTGCCACCCGCCCAGTACACGAGCCGGATGTCCGGGAAGGTCAGGCGACGGCCGTCGTAGTCGAACTGCTCCCCCGGTCGCAACAGCAGGTCGGAGATCGCGGCGACGGGGATGAAGTCCTCGACGTCGTTGTTGCCCTGGAACAGGGTGGGCAGCGGATACGGGACGGGCGCGAGACCGGGTTCGTTCATCGAACCGTAGCCGTGGCCGAAACCGCCCCCGGGAACGCCGAGTTGGCCGAGCATCGCGGCGAGGGTCACGCCCGCCCAGGGCGCCTGCTCGCCGTGCCGCACGCGTTGCAGCGACCATGTGACCGACACCAGGGTGCGGCCACGGGCCATGCGTCGCGCGAGGTCGACGAGGGTTCCGGCCGGGATGCCCGACAGTCCGGCGGCCCACTCGGGGGTCTTCGGGACGCCGTCGGTGCGGCCGAGCAGGTACTCCTCGAAGCGGTCGTAACCGGTGCAGTAGCGGTCGAGGAACTCACGGTCGGCCAGACCCTCGGTGGCCAGGACATAACCGAGGGCGAGCATGATCGCGACGTCGGTGCCCGGCCGGGGCGCGAGCCACTCGTGCTCACCGTGCACGTCGCTGCGGATCGGGCTGAACGAGACGATCCGTCCGCCGCGGGCCCGCATCCGGTCGAGGGCGTCGCGGGTGGGGTGATCGCTCGTGCCGCCGTCGTTGACGGCGGTGTTCTTCAGCGGGATCCCGCCGAAGCACACCATCAGATCGGTCTCGCGGGCGATGACCTCCCAGGAGGTCGAGCGCGCGAACAGTTTCCAGTGGGTGCCTACGACGTGCGGCATGATCACGCCGGTCGCGCCGAGCGAGTAGGAGTGCACCGAGCGGGTGTAGCCGCCGAACATCTTCAGGAAGCGGTGCACCTGGCTCTGTGCGTGGTGGAACCGGCCCGGGGCGGACCAGCCGTAGGAGCCGCCGAAGATCGCCCGGTTGCCGTGCCGGTCCTTTACGCGCTGCAGTTCGCCCGCGAGGATCTCGGTGAGTTCGTCCCACGAGACCGCGACGTACTCGTCGTCGCCGCGTCGTGTGCTCGGTCCCGGTCCGTTCTCGAGCCAGCCGCGACGGACGGCCGGACCGGCGATGCGAGCACGGTGCCGCACCGATCCGGGGATGTTCCCGAGGATCGGTGAGGGGTCGCGGTCCCCGGCGTAGGGCCGCACGGCGACGACCTCGCCGTCGCGTGCCTGCGCCGAGAACATCCCCCAGTGCGCCATCTGGGAGAACAGACGACCTTCTCCCTCGGGTGGCACCGCGCTCGTCGAGGTCACGTCAGGGCAGCGACGCGACGAGGGCTTCGACGTCGACCCGCGGTCCGGTGAAGAAGGGGGTCTCCTCCCGGACGTGCAGGCGCGCGTCGGTGGCACGCAGGTCGCGCATGAGATCGACGATGCGGTGCAGTTCCGGCGCCTCGAAGGCGAGGATCCACTCGTAGTCGCCGAGCGCGAAGGCCGGAACGGTGTTGGCGCGGACATCGGGGTAGCCGCGGGCCGCCATGCCGTGGTCGGCGAGCATCTTGCGACGCTGCTCGTCGGGCAGGAGGTACCACTCGTAGGACCGCACGAAGGGGTACACGCACACGTAGTTGCCCGGCTCCTCCCCCGCGATGAAGGCGGGCAGGTGGCTCTTGTTGAACTCCGCGGGTCGGTGCAGTGCGGTGTTCGACCAGACCGGGGTGCTCGCGCGGCCGAGGATCGTGGTGCGCCGGAAGTCGGCGTACAGCTTCTGCAGATCCTCGATGTGCTCGGCGTGCGTCCAGATCATGAAATCGGCGTCCGCGCGGGTGCCGGCCACATCGTAGATACCGCGCACGATCACGTCGGTGTCGTCGAAGCGGGCGAAGAACGCTTTCGCGTCCTCGATCGCCGCGGCGCGGTCGTCGCCGAGGACGCCGGGCCGGACCTGGAAGACCGACCACATCGTGTAACGGAGGGTGGAATTGAGCTTGTCGTAGTCGAGACGTGCCATGACGTTCATCCTTCCATTCGTGCAGTCAGGCGTGCGGCTGCAGCCGTGCCTGTTGCGACACATGCGGGTACACCCACACCGTGCAGCATCGCGCCGGCGACCTCGAGTCCGTCGATCCCTGCGATCTCGGCCTCGAAGGCGGCGACGATCTCGCCGTGGTGTTCGCGGTACTGCGGCAGCCCGCCGTGCCACCGCTGCACGAAGGCGGCCACCGGTTCGGCGTCGACTCCGGTGACGGTCGCGAGATCCGCGCGGGCCAGCGCAATCAGGTCGGCCTCGGACGCGTCGACGAGCGCGTCGTCGCCGAACCGTCCGAACGACGCACGCGCGAGTGCGACGGGACGTTCGGCGAGGTGCGGCCACTTGCGGCTCGACAGCGTGAAGGCCTTCGCCGACAGTTCCTCCCCCGTCGCGACGAGGATCCCGGAGTTCTGCGGCAGGCCGGCGTCGTGCGGCAACGCGAGCGCGACCACCACCGACGAGGCGAGCGGGATCTGCGCGACGCACTGCGCGGCGGATCGGACACTGTCGGAGAGCAGCCGGGCGGCGTCCGGGGCGGGCACGGCAAGCACCACACCGTCGACCTCGCCGAGCGGATCGACCGACCACCGGCCACCGCTGCGCTTCAGTCCGGATGCGGCTGTGCCGTAGAGGAACTCGGCGTCGGCCTCACGGACGAGGGCTTGGATCAGCACGCCGTAGCCCTCGCGCAGCGTCCCGAAGACCGGGGCGTCCGACTTCGGGGGCAGAGCGCGGGCGACGGCGTCGCTCAGGCTCGTCGCGCCGGCGTCGAGGGCCGCGGCGAGCGTCGGGACGGTGGCACGGACACCCGCGGTGTCGGACAGCCCCGAGTACACCCCACCGAGCAGCGGGTCGACGCTGCGCTGCACCACCTGCTCACCGAAGCGTGATCGGACGAGATCCGCGACGGAGACGTCGGAGTCCCGGTCCCAGTGGAACGGCACTGTGGGTTCGGCGGCAATGCGCGCCAGGGTCTCGTCGTCGACGAGACCCTCCACGGCCTGCGCCGAGGCGGGGATGCCCATGAGCGTGCCCGCCGGCAGCGGATGCAGTCGCGCGTCGGCGTACAGGAGCGGACGGGCAGCCGAGGGGTGGACGATGTGGGCGCTCAGGCCGAGTTCCTCGACGAGCGCGACCACCTCGGGTCGGCGTGCGATGAACGCCTCGGCGCCGACGTCGACAGGATCACCCGCGAGCGGGACCGTGCGGAGCTTGCCGCCGAGCCGCGACGATCGCTCGAGCACGACGATGCGGGCGACGGCGCCGAGCGAACGACGCAGCCGATACGCGGCGACGAGCCCGCTGATCCCACCGCCGACGACCGCGACCGTCGGCGGGGTCACAGCGAATGCACCAGCTCGACCACTCGGGTGATGGCATCGGGATCGGTGTCGGGCAGCACGCCGTGACCGAGATTGAAGATGTGTCCGATGGCGCCGGCCTCGAGAGCACGGTCGGCCTCGGCGACGATGCGGCGTACCTCGCGTTCGACGACCTCCCGGCCCGCGAACAGAATCGCGGGGTCGAGGTTGCCCTGCAGGGCCTTGCCGGGGCCGACGCGGGTCGCGGCGACGTCGAGCGGGATGCGCCAGTCGACGCCGACCACGTCGGCGCCCGCCTCACCCATGGCGCCGAGGAGCTCACCGGTGCCGACACCGAAGTGGATGCGCGGCACCCCCGCACCGGCGATCTCGGCGAAGACACGCTCGGAGTGCGGCAGGACGTACTCGCGGTAGTCGGCGAGCGAGAGGGCGCCCGCCCACGAGTCGAAGAGCTGGACGGCGTCGACACCGGCGCCGATCTGCGCGCGCAGGAAGCCGATAGCGACATCGGTGAGCTTGCCGAGGAGCGCGTGCCAGGTCTTCGGGTCGGCGTGCATGAGCGCCTTGGTGTGCTCGTGGTTGCGGCTGGGTCCGCCCTCGACGAGATAGGACGCCAAGGTGAAGGGCGCCCCCGCGAAGCCGATGAGCGGGGTGTCGCCGAGTTCGCGGGTCAGCAGACCGACCGCGCGGGCGACCGCCCCGACCTCCTCGGCCTCGAGGGACGGCAGCGCGGCGACATCGGCGGCGGTACGGACGGGGTTCGCGACGACCGGGCCCGTCCCGGCGACGATGTCGAGGTCGATACCTGCCGCCTTGAGCGGGACGACGATGTCGGAGAACAGGATGGCAGCGTCGACCTTGTGCCGCCGCACCGGCTGCATCGTGATCTCGCAGACGAGCTCGGGGTCGAAGCACGATTCGAGCATGCCGACGCCGGCCCGGATCTCCCGGTACTCGGGCAGGGAGCGGCCGGCCTGGCGCATGAACCACACGGGCCGGTGGACGGGCCGCTCACCGCGCGCGGCCGCCAGCAGGGGCGCATGCGGCAGGATCCTTCGCGCGGGGTACTCCGCGGGCACCGCAGAGCCGACGTTCGTGTTCTCCAAGCCGGTCATCGATCCTCGTTCTTCGGGCACTGCGCGCCGTCGCGCAGGGCAGCGTCTGTCGGGTCCCGGACCGAGACGTGTGGCGCGGACCCGCTGCCCATGCTGCCACGACCGCGCCGCCCACCGGAATCGGCGCGCCTCCCGCGTGCGGTGCGTCACCGGCACTAACCTCCGCTCGGTGACCACCTCGCCCGCCGAGCCGGCCCGCTTCCGTTCCGCAGTCGATGCGATGAACGCGGCTACCGTGCGCCCGGAGATCGAGGTCGGGCCGATCCGACCCCCGCAACGGCTCGCTCCCTACAGCTATGCACTGGGCGCCGAGGTCCTGCACGACGAGACGGAGGGGGTGCCCGAGCAGTCGGAGGGCGACGCGTTCGGCCGTCTCATCCTGCTCTACGACCCCGACGGCGACGAGGCGTGGCACGGGACCACCCGGCTCGTCTCGTACATCCAGGCCGACGTCGACGAGAGCCTGGCAGCGGACTCGCTGCTGCCGGAGGTCGCGTGGAGTTGGCTCGTCGACGCCCTCGCCGCGCACGGTGAACCGCTCACGGCGCTGGGCGGCACGGTGACGGCGACGACCTCCGTGCGGTTCGGGGACATCGCGGGCCCGGGACGCGCCCACCAACTGGAACTGCGCGCGTCGTGGACTCCGCAGTCCGACATGCTGACCCTGCACGTGGAGGCGTTCTGTGACGTCCTCGCATATGCCGCGGGTCTGCCTCCGGCGGGGGTTGCGCGACTCCAGCGGTGAAAACCGCTGCAATCCGACCGGATTTCTAGAACCTGTTCTACTCTTGATTCCATGCAGCGTCTCAGCGGGCTCGATGCCGGTTTCCTCTACCTCGAGACCCCCAGTCAGCTCCTCCACATCTGCGGGCTGATCGTGCTGGATCCGTCCACCGTCCCGGGCGGCTACGACTACGTGAGACTACGCAACGAACTCGAAGCGCGCCTCACCGCCGTACCCCAGTTCCGGATGAAGCTCGCCGACAGCAGGTTCAACCTCGACCATCCGGTCTGGGTCGACGACCACGACTTCGACCTCGACCGGCACGTCCACCACGTCGGCGTGCCCGCCCCGGGCGGCCGGACCGAGCTCGCGGAGCTGTGCGGACACATCGCCGCGCAACCCCTGGATCGCTCCCGGCCACTATGGGAGATGTGGTTCGTCGACGGTCTCGACGACGGCAGGATCGCCGTCATCGCGAAAATGCATCACGCCGGAGTGGACGGGGTCTCCGGTGCCGCACTCATCGCGCAGCTGTGCAGCCTCGACCCGGCCGATCCCCGGCCCGAACCGGTGCAGTGGGGTGCCGGCGACGCGAACGATCTCGCCATCGCGATCGCCGGAGCCCTCAACGTCGCCCGCCGGCCTCTCCACCTGCTGCGGATCCTTCCCGGCGCGGTCACATCGCTGACCTCCTGGATCGCCCGCGCCCGACGCGGCGACGCCATGCCCGCGCCGTTCACGGCGCCGCGCACCCCGTTCAACTCCACCATCACCGGACACCGCACCGTCGGCTTCGCCGAGCTGAACCTCGACGACGTGAAGCTGGTGAAGAACGTCTTCGGCGTCACCGTCAACGACGTGGTGATGGCGGTGTGCGCCGGCGCGCTACGCCGATATCTGGAGCGGCGCAGCGAGCTGCCCGACTCCCCGCTCATCGGGATGATCCCGGTCTCGGTCCACGGCAGGTCGGATCGGCCGGGACGCAACCAGGTCTCGGCGATGTTCGCCGACCTCCACACACACATCGCCGACCCCGCAGAGCGGCTGCGGGCACTCTCGGAAGCGAACGCGGTGGCCAAGGAACACAACGCCGACCTCGGCGCGAACCTGCTGCAGGACTGGTCCCAGTTCCTCGGCGCGGCCGTGTTCGCCCCCGCGATGCGCGCCTACGCCGGACTGCGGCTCGCCGACCGGCACCCGGTGATCCACAACCTCGTTATCTCCAACGTGCCCGGACCTCCCGTGCCGCTGTACTTCCTGGGCGCCCGCATGACGGCGATGTATCCCTTCGGCCCGATCTTCCACGGCGCAGCGCTCAACATCACGGTGCTCTCCCTCGACGGCAGGCTCGACATCGGTCTGATCTCGTGTCCCGATCTCGTCCCCGACCTGTGGAAACTCGTCGACGACTTCTCCCCCGCCCTCGAGGACCTCATCCTCGCGGCCGGCGCGGAGAACGACGACATCCTCACATCGGATGTGGAGCGCGACGATGTCGTCTCGCAGGAGAGGTGACGGTGTTCTGAGGGGAGTTCGCGAGGCGTCGAGCGGGTCCGTGCGTGTCCACCGATCGGACGTTCCGGACAGGAACGGAATTGCACACGGGGACGACACCGCTAGAGTCACGCCCATGCCGGCACAGAACGACGAGGACGAGCAGAAGAGCACGAGCGTGACCACGGTGCCGCTCCTCGAACCCCGCGACGGCGTCCCGAAGGTCGTCACCACGGCGCGCGGGGTCGCCGACGCGGCAGCGATGCTCGCGCAGGGACACGGCCCGCTCGCCGTCGACGCCGAACGCGCATCGGGCTACCGCTACTCCGGGCGCGCCTATCTCGTACAGCTCCGTCGTGACGGCGCCGGCACGGTGCTGCTCGATCCCATTCCCACGCGGGACGACCTCGCTCCCCTGACCGAGGTGATCAACGACCTCGAATGGGTCCTGCATTCCGCCGACCAGGATCTCCCCGGCCTGGCCGAACTCGGACTCCGTCCGGCGAAGTTGTACGACACCGAACTCGCCGGTCGTCTCGCCGGATTCCCCCGCGTCGGTCTCGCCGCGATCGTGGCCGAGACCCTCGGCCTCGAACTGCGCAAGGGCCACGGTGCGGCGGACTGGTCGACGCGACCGCTTCCCGACTCGTGGCTCAACTACGCCGCGCTCGACGTCGAACCGCTCGTCGAACTCCGCGACGCGATGGCGCGCGAACTCGAGCGGCAGAACAAGACCGAGTGGGCCGCTCAGGAATTCGAGCACATCCGGCTCGCGGGGCCGCCCGCTCCGAAGCCCGATCGGTGGCGGCGCACGTCCAAGATCCACGCGATCAAGGACCGACGCCGCCTGGCGATCGTCCGGGAACTGTGGACCACCCGCGACGAGATCGCCGCCCGGCGTGACATCGCCCCGAGGCGCATCCTTCCCGACTCCGCAATCATCGCCGCCGCGGAGGCGAATCCCACGAGCGTCGAACAGTTGCAGGAGCTTCCGGTTTTCGGCGGTCCGCGGCAGCGGCGTTCCTCCCGTGCGTGGTTCAACGCGATCGAGCGGGCCCGTGCACTGCCGGAGGACCGGCTCCCACCTCTCACGCCGCCCCTGACCGGGCCTCCCCCAGCCGGCCGGTGGTCGCGTCACCACCCTGAGGAGGCCGCACGTCTCGCCCTCGCGCGCGGCGAACTCACCGCTCTGAGCCAGGAAGTCGCCGTTCCCGTCGAGAACCTGATCAGTCCCGAACTCGTTCGGCGCCTGTGCTGGGACTGGGACGTCTCCGACGGGGCCGACGTCGAGGAGTACATCGACGGCCGCTTCGCCGAGGGCGGGGCACGGCCGTGGCAGCGCGCGCTGACCGTGCCGCGACTCGCGAAGGCCCTGACGGCGGAGAACTGATCTCCGCCGTCTGCTCTGCGTGCCATCTACTTCCGGCGGCTGCCGCGTCCTGGACATCACATCAAGGCCGAAGAACCGCTCGTACACGTCGCGGCCGCCGTGGAACATCACCGCGGCGATCCACAACTGGAGCCTCGGATCGAAGGCGTTGTATCCGTCGGAGCGGACCGGTGCGTGGGCGCGGTTGACGAAACGCACCACCCTGCGCCGTTCCTCGTCGTCGCCGAACGCCACGAGGAAGATGTACGCGCTCGTGTTCCGGAAACGTGTGACGGGATCGATGAGCGCCCTGCTGTGTTCCACCACCCCGTGCTCTACCGGAGGCAGAGCGATCTCCATGAGGAACCTCCAGGTCAAGTCAGCGGGAACGCCGCTTCACCCACCACACCCCGTACCGTCGCGTCCGGTCGTCGCCGAGCCATGGAACGGGACTGTATTTCCAGATCGCACGGTGTCAAGCGGAGGTCCTCACCGCTTGGGCAGGTCGCAGACAGAGCGACGGCGCGGAGAGAATATTTCTTAACTTCTTACCCACTCGGAGGCGTCGCCACACTCCATGCCGCGTTCGAAGTCCGCCTTGTGGGCGAGTTCTCGCCGGAAACGTCGAGTCGGCCGTTCACCCCGGCGTAATGTTCCCCTGAAGAAAACACACTGTGTCCAACCCTTTTCCCGCTCTCGCGGCCAGTCCGATCCAGGAGTTCCTCGGTGACCCAACCATCGACCGCACACGCCGCGAAAGTCATCGCCGTGACCGTCGCGGCGGCCGTGGGCGGTTTCCTGTTCGGCTTCGACAGCTCGGTCATCAACGGCGCCGTCGACTCCATCCAGGACAACTTCGCGCTCAGTTCGTTCGTGACCGGTTTCGCCGTCGCCATCGCCCTGCTCGGTTGTGCCGTCGGCGCGTGGTTCGCCGGACGCCTCGCCGACAGTTGGGGCCGCAAGCGGGTGATGCTCCTCGGCTCCGCCCTGTTCGTCATCTCGTCGATCGGGTCCGGTCTGGCCTTCAGCGTTCCCGATCTCATGCTGTGGCGTGTGCTCGGCGGCCTCGGCATCGGTATCGCGTCGGTCATCGCACCGACCTACATCTCCGAGATCGCACCCGCTCGCTACCGTGGCGCCCTCGCATCACTGCAGCAGCTCGCCATCACTCTCGGCATCTTCGCGGCCCTGCTGTCCGACGCGGTGCTGCAGAACGCCGCCGGTGGAGCGTCGAACGAGCTGTGGTGGAATCTCGAGGCCTGGCGGTGGATGTTCCTCGTCGGCGTCGCGCCTGCCGTCCTCTACGGTGTACTGGCGCTGACGATCCCGGAGTCCCCCCGCTATCTCGTCGGCAAGGACATGGACGAAGAGGCTGCGGCCGTCCTGGCCAACGTCACGGGCGAGCTCCGGCCCGACGAGCGTGTCCGCGAGATCCGGCTGACGCTGCGACGCGAGTCGAAGGCGTCCTTCGGCGACATCCGCGGCCCGGTCTTCGGTCTGCAGCCGCTGGTGTGGGTCGGCATCACGATGGCCGTCTTCCAACAGTTCGTCGGTATCAACGCGATCTTCTACTACTCGACGACACTGTGGAAGTCGGTGGGCTTCACCGAGAACCAGTCGTTCACGACCTCGGTGATCACCGCCGTGATCAACGTGGTCATGACGTTCGTCGCGATCCTGTTCGTCGACAAGATCGGTCGCCGTCCGCTGTTGATGACCGGTTCGATCGGCATGTTCGTCAGCCTGCTGCTCGCCGCGATCGCCTTCTCGCAGGCGGTCGGCAGCGGTGAGGACGTCGAACTTCCGGCACCGTGGGGTGCGCTCGCCCTCGTCGGCGCGAACGCCTTCGTGATCTTCTTCGCCGCCACCTGGGGTCCGATCATGTGGGTGATGCTCGGCGAGATGTTCCCGAACCGCATGCGCGCGGTGGCCCTCGGTATTAGCACCGCCGCCAACTGGATCGCGAATTTCACGGTGACACTGGCGTTCCCACCACTCACCTCCGCGGTCGGCCTGTGGTTCCTGTACGGACTGTTCGCGTTCTTCGCCCTGCTGTCGTTCTTCTTCGTCAAGGCCAAGATCCCCGAGACCAAGGGCATGGAACTCGAGGAGATGCAGAGCTAACCGATACAAACGCCAGGGGCGGTATCCGGATCACCGGATACCGCCCCTGGCGTTTGCTCACCTGCGTCGGTCGGACTCAGCCCGCTTCGCGGTCGGACTGCTCGACCGCCGACGGTCGCGATCGCTCCTCGGGTTCGCTGTCGAGGCCGGCGACCCAGCCGTTGACCTGACGCGCCACGTCCTGGGCAGTCAGACCGAGTTCGGCGTGGATCTCGTTGCGGGAGGCGTGATCGAGGAACTTCTGCGGCACCCCGAGATCGCGGGCGGGCACGTCGACGCCGTTGCGGCGCAACGCGGCGGAGACCGCCGAGCCGACACCACCGTGGAGGCCGCTGTCCTCGATTGTGACGACGATCCGGAAGCCGCGTGCGAGGTCGACCACCGCGTCGGGCACGGGGAACACCCATCGCGGGTCGACGACCGCGGCGTCGATGCCCTGCCTGGAAAGACGATCGGCGACGTCGAGCGCGAGACCGGCGAAGGCGCCGACCGCGACGATCAGTGCGTCGCCGCACCGCGACGGCGGCATCCGCAGCACGTCGACCGTGCCGTCGAGACGCTCGATCGCCGGGATGTCTTCTCCCACCGAGCCTTTGGGGAACCGGAGGACGGTCGGGCCGTCGGAGACGTCGAGCGCCTCACCGAGTTCCTCTCGCAGCGTCGCCCCGTCGCGCGGAGCGGCGACCCGGATGCCGGGAACGATTCCCAGCAGGGACAGATCCCACATGCCGTTGTGACTGGCCCCGTCGGAACCCGTGACGCCCGCCCGGTCGAGCACCACGGTGACCGGCTGCCGAAGCAGTGCGACGTCCATGAGCAACTGGTCGAAGGCGCGGTTGAGGAAGGTCGAGTAGACGGCGACGACGGGATGCATTCCGCCGAGTGCGAGACCCGCCGCCGACGTCACCGCGTGCTGTTCGGCAATGCCGACGTCGAAGGTGCGCTCGGGGAACCGTTCGCCGAACTTGGCGAGGCCGGTCGGTCCGGGCATCGCGGCGGTGATCGCCACGACGTCCTCCCGCTTCTCTCCCAGCGCGATGAGTTCGTCGGAGAAGACCGACGTCCAGTCGGGAGCGGAGGCGGACTTCGCCCGGCCCGTGCGCGGATCCATCACGCCGGTGGCGTGCATCTGATCGGCGAGGTGGTTCTCGGCGGGCGCGTAGCCCGCTCCCTTGCGGGTGACGGCGTGGACGAGGACCGGACCGCCGTACGCCTTCGCGCGACGCAGCGCCGATTCCA
The DNA here is from genome assembly GCF_019641445.1 of Rhodococcus sp. DMU2021. Classification (NCBI taxonomy): domain Bacteria; kingdom Bacillati; phylum Actinomycetota; class Actinomycetes; order Mycobacteriales; family Nocardiaceae; genus Rhodococcus; species Rhodococcus sp. DMU2021. The sequence continues at coordinate 394,100 of NZ_JAIFKB010000001.1, read as the reverse complement.
TCGCCTGCTCGTCGTGCCCGTCGACCGGGCCGAGATACTTGATGCCCAGATCGGTGAAGAGCACCTGCGGGCTGACCGCGTCCTTCACACCGGCCTTCATGCCGTGCAGCACCGAGTAGGCCGCCGAGCCGATCCAGGGGATCCGCTTGACGATGCGCCGACTGTTGTCGAGCACCTTCTCGTAGCCGGGCTTGAGGCGCAGCGCCGCGAGGTGCTCGGCGAGACCGCCGATCGTGGGCGCGTAGGAGCGGCCGTTGTCGTTGACGACGATCACCATCGAACGGTTCTGCCCGGCGGCGATGTTGTTGAGCGCCTCCCAGCACATACCGCCGGTCAGCGCGCCGTCGCCCACCACGGCCACCACGGTCCGATCGGACTGTCCGGACAGCGAATAGGCCTTGGCGAGTCCGTCGGCGTACGACAGGGCCGCCGAGGCGTGCGACGACTCGATCCAGTCGTGTTCACTCTCCGCGCGGCACGGGTAGCCGGACAACCCGCCTTTCTGCCGGAGACCGTCGAACTCGTCGCGACGACCGGTGAGGATCTTGTGGACGTAGGCCTGGTGACCGGTGTCGAAGAGGATCGGATCGCGTGGCGAATCGAACACCCGGTGCAGAGCGATGGTCAGCTCGACGACGCCGAGATTGGGACCGAGGTGACCGCCGGTCGCCGCGACCTTCTCGACCAGGAATTCCCGGATCTCCCCCGCGAGCTCGGTGAGCTCCACAGGAGAGAGTCGACGTAGATCGTCGGGCGACTGGATGCGGGACAGAACACCCAACTGGAACAGCTCCCTCCGGCTCGTGCCTCACGCTCGTCGCGCGAGTGATTTCCTCAGTCTACGGAGCGCGGGAACGGAGCGTCTCCCGCCACCGCCTCGCTTCCGCGTGATCTCCTGGTCACCGGCGGACGGATCGCCCGCCGGTGAGCGAGGTCACCCTCACGAGGAGATGTCGGCGCGATCGGCCGGCGACTTCTCCTCGACGAGGTCGATGGTGGTGCGCAACGCCTGGTTCGGGATCAGCACCACTGCCACCAGGGTAACGACCGCGAACGCCGCCGCCACGAGGAAGAGGGTCGCCGTCGCGTCGCCGTAGGCGGCACGGATGACTTCGGCCACCGGCTCGGGCAGCTGGGAGAAGTCGAGGCTTCCACCCGATCCGCCGCCGGAGGTGTCCACACCGAGCTTCGCGAGACCGTCGGCGGAGATCGTCGCGACACGGGACGCGAGGATCGAACCGAGCACCGACACACCGATCGCGCCACCGAAGGTGCGGAAGAAGGCGACCGAGCTGCTTGCGGCGCCGATGTTGCGCACGCTCACGGTGTTCTGCACGGCGAGGACGAGGTTCTGCATCAGCATGCCGGTGCCCAGACCCACGATCGCGATGTACACGCTGATCAGCGTGAGCGAGGTGAGGTGGTCGACCGTGCCGAGCAGGCCGAAACCGACCATCTGCAGGATCGCGCCGCCGATCAGGAAGCCCTTCCACTTGCCGAAGCGCGTGATGAGCCCACCGGAGAGCATCGACGAGACGAGCGTGCCGGCGACCATCGGGATGGTGAGCAGACCGGCGACCGTCGGGCTGTAGGCCCGCGAGGTCTGGAAGTACTGGCCGAGGAAGGTGGTGGCGCCGAACAGACCGATACCGACGGCCACGGACGCGATGATCGCGAGACCGGTGGTGCGTTCGGTGACGATCTTCAGCGGGATGATCGGATCGGCGACCTTCGTCTCGACGATCAACGTCGCGACGAGCAGGACGATGCCGGCACCGACGTACAGGGCGGACTCGACCGAGATCCACTCGTAGTAGCCGGCCTTGCCGGCGAAGGACACCCAGACGAGCAGGACGCTCACCGCGGCGGTGATGAGCGTGGCGCCGAACCAGTCGATGCTCACGTTCTCCTTGCGGACGGTCGTGACATGCAGCGTGCGCTGCAGCAGGATCAGCGCGACAACGGCGATCGGAACGCAGACGTAGAAGCACCAGCGCCAGCCGAGGAGGTCGACGATGACACCACCGAGCACGGGTCCACCCGACATGGCGACGGCCATGACGGCGCCCATGTAGCCGGAGTACCGGCCACGCTGGCGGGGCGGGATGATGCTGCCGATGATCGCGACGACGAGAGCGGTCAGACCACCCATGCCGATGCCCTGGATCACGCGGGCGGCGAGCAGGACCGGCACGTTGTGCGCGATACCGGCCAGGACCGAGCCGATCACGAAGACCAGGATCCCGAGCTGGACGAGCAGCTTCTTGTTGAACAGGTCGGCGAACTTGCCCCAGATGGGCGTCGACGCGGCGTTCGCCAGCAGCGCCGTCGTGATGACCCAGGCGTACTGGGTCTGCGTGCCGTTCAGATCCGCGATGATCGTCGGCAGGGCGGTCGAGACGATGGTGCTGCTCAGCAGCGCCGTGAAGAGGGCGGCGAGGAGGCCCGACAGCACGACGAGGATCTCGCGGTGCGTCATCTGCTCCTCGGCTGCCGGAGCATCCGGCTGCGCTCCCTGTCCGGAGACTGTGGTCATGAATTGGTCCTTCGAGTATCGATGACGAGCGGAGCCAGGGAGGAGGTGAGACGTTCGAGCGTCGTGATGGCGCCTGCGATCTCGTCCTCGTGCCAGTCCGAGAGTTCTGCGGAGAGCCGTTCGGTCCGGCGCTTCTTCACGATGTCGAGGATCTCGATACCCGCGACCGAACAACTCACCCGATGAGCACGACGATCGTCGGGATCGGGATGTCGATCCACGAGGCCTCGCTCGACGAGTTCGGCGATCTGTCTGCTCAACGACGACTGGCTGACGCACATTTCGACGGCGAGCTCGCTGGGCCGGCACTCCCCCATCCGTGCGAGCACGAACAGCACCGCGACGAGCGCGGAAGGAAGCACATCGGTGTCGTGGTGCACGAGTGCACCGCGCAGCGTGCGACCGAACATGAAGATGGCGTCGGCGAGTTCGTGGGCCTGAGCCTTTTCCGGCACAGCGAACCTCCGTCGGAGTGAACTAATTGATTACGTCATGCAACTATACAGATTAGTTGCGTACTACAAGCAATCTCTTTTCACGTCACACCAACTGTTGGATGCGGCCCTCGTCACACCTCGCCCCGAGCGGGTGCGACGGGAACCCGGTTCAACGGGTGAACAGTCCGATGCACTCCACGTGATGGGTGGAGGGGAACGCCGCGAAGGCCCGGACGTCCGCCAACTCGAATCCGTGGTCCCGGTACAGCCCCACGTCACGACCGAAGGACGCGGGATCGCAGCCCACGTGGACGATCCGGCGCGGTCCCGCTGCGGCCACGGCGACCACCACGTCCTTGCCCGCCCCCGCCCGCGGCGGGTCGAGGACGACCACCTCGGGAGCCGGCAGATCGGGAATCACCCGCTCCACGCGCCCGTGACGGAAGGACACCTGGCCGAGGTCGGCGAGCGCCTCGATCCCGTCGTCCACGGCGGTCTTCGACGACTCGACCGACACCACCCGACCGGACGGACCGACCTGCTCTGCGAGCACGGCCGCGAAGACCCCCACTCCGCCGTACAGATCCCATGCCGTCGCACCCTCCGAGGTCTGCGCCCAGTCGGCCACCGCAGCCGAATAGGTCGACGCGGCACCGCGGTGGGCCTGCCAGAAACCGGTCGGCGCCAACCGCCACTCGCGTTCGCCGACCCGCTCGACCACACGTCCCGAGCCTTCGATCACCTTCTCCGGACGGCGCGCGTTCACCGCCGCCCGCCGCGACGCCGCGCCGCGCCGGCCCTGCCGCCGCGCACCACCCGAGAGGACCGGAGGTGCGATCTCCACCACGTGCCGCCGGCCGTCCGCGTCGAGTACGACCTGCAGCTCCGCTCCCGGCTGCCACACACGATCGGTGAGGCCGACGTAGGCGTGCGGATCGATCTGCGGGCACGCCAGTTCCGGGACGACCTCGTTGCTGCGGTACCGGCGGTATCCCGGGTTCCCCACCACGTCCACCGCGAGCCGGACCCGGGTGCGCCACAGGGTGCCGTTGGACGCACCGCCCGGCACCTCCTCGACGGTCACCTCGCGGTCCACTCCACCGAGCCGGCGCAGCTGCTCGGCCACCACCGCGCCCGTGAAACGGCGTTGCGCCTCGACGGTCATGTGCGCGAGGTCGCAGCAACCCGCCCCTCCCGGACCGGAGATCGGGCAGACCCGATCGACGCGGTCCTCGGACGCCTCGAGCACGTCCTCCACGTCGGCGAAGCAGAACGACCCGCCCCGATCCTCGGTGACCCGAGCGAAGACACGCTCCCCCGGCAGTCCGTGCCGCACGAACACGACGCGCCCCTCGAACCGCGCGACACACGCACCACCGTGGGCGGGATTGCCGAGGATCACCTCGATCCTCCGGCCGGACCAATCCGTACGCGGGTGTGCCTGACGATTCACCGCGGTTCCTCCTCGTTGTCCAACTGTCGATCCTGCCCGTTGGGGGCGGCCCGCCCCACCGCACCGGCGTCCGCGGACGAGCGCAGCTGCCAGGGCACACTCGTCACCATCACCCCCGGCTGGAAGAGGAGCCGGCTCTTGAGCCGCAGGGCGCTCTGGTTGTGGAGCAGTTGCTCCCACCAGTGCCCCACCACGTACTCGGGGATGAAGACGGTCACGACGTCGCGGGGAGAATCGCGCCGCACCCGGCGGACGTAGTCGAGGACGGGCCGCGTGATCTCCCGGTAGGGCGACTCGACGACCTTCAACGGCACGGTGAGATCGCTCTTCTCCCATTCGAGTACGAGACGCCGGGTGCTCTCGTCGTCGACGTTCACGGTGATCGCCTCGAGGGTGTCGGGGCGGGTCGCCCGCGCGTAGGCGAGGGCGCGCATCGTGGGCAGGTGCAAGGTCGAGACGAGCACGATCGAATGGGTGCGGCTGGGCAGCACCCCGTCCCAGTCCGCCCTCTCGAGTTCGGCGGCGACCGTGTCGTAGTGGTGCCGGATCGCCTTCATGAGCCCGAACGCGACGACCATGGTCACCACTGCGATCCACGCCCCGGCGGCGAACTTGCCCGTCAGCACGACCAGCAGCACCACCGACGTGGAGACGCACCCGACGCCGTTGATCAGCCGCGACCGCGCCATGCGGCCCAGCGCCGACGGATCCGTCTCGGTGCTCAGTTCCCGCGTCCAGTGCCGCACCATGCCGGCCTGCCCCAGGCTGAACGCGACGAACACACCCACGATGTACAGCTGGATGAGCCGGGTGACCTCGGCCTCGAAGACCCACACGAAGACGACGGCGATCCCGGCGAGGAAGAGGATGCCGTTGCTGAAGGCGAGCCGGTCGCCGCGGGTGTGGAACTGGCGCGGCAGGTAACGGTTCTGCGCGAGAACCGAACCGAGCACCGGGAATCCGTTGAAGGCCGTGTTGGCGGCGAGCACGAGGATCACGGCGGTGACGATCGTGATCAGGACGAACGCGGCCGGCACCCCCTCGAAGACGGTGTGCGCCAGCTGGGAGAGCAGCGTCTTCTGCTCGTAACCCTCGGGTGCACCGCGCAGCTGGGTGTCGGGATGCTCGGCCACCACCACACCGAGCCGCTCGGCGAGGAAGACCACCCCGAGGAACAGCGTGACGGCGATGCCACCGAGCACCAGCAGGGTCGTCGCGGCGTTGCGTGCCTTCGGCTTCTTGAAGGCCGGCACCCCCGTGCTGATCGCCTCGACACCCGTCAGCGCCGCGCAACCGGACGAGAAGGCGCGCGCGAGTAGGAGGACGAAGGCGAGCGCGGTCAGATCCGTCTGCTCGGCGACGAGTTCGAAGTCCGCCGACTCCGCCCGCAGGTCGTCGCCGAGGACGAAGATCCGGAACATCCCGGCCCCGAGCATCACCAGCATGCAGCCCACGAAGGTGTAGGTGAGCACGGCGAACGCCCGGCCGGCGCGCCGGAGTCCGCGCAGGTTCACCGCGGTGAGCAGCACGATCGCGACGACGACGAAGAGCACCTTGTGCCGGGCGACGAACGGGACGGCCGATCCGACCGTCGCCGCCGCGGACGACAGCGACACCGCGACCGTCAGGACGTAGTCGACGAGCAGCGCACTGCCGACGGTCAGCCCTGCCGTGGGCCCGAGATTCTTCGTGGCGACCTCGTAGTCGCCGCCGCCGGACGGGTAGGCGCGCACGGTCTGGCGGTAGCCGGCGACCACGATCACGAGCACGAAGGCGACAGCGAGTCCGATCCACGGCGAGAAGGCGTAGGCGGACAACCCCGCGACGGAGAGGACGAGGAAGATCTCCTCGGGTGCGTAGGCGACCGACGACAGCGCGTCGGAGGCGAAGACCGGCAGTGCGGTGCGCTTGGGCAGCAACTCGTGCCCGAGAGTGTCGCTGCGGAAGGGGCGACCCAGCACGAGCCGCTTCGCCGCGGTGGAAAGCTTGGACACGCGCAAAGCCTATGCGGTTCCGGCCCCGAAGTACCCCTCGGCCGGGTCACGACCTCTCGAAGATCGTCACGCGGTACCGTTCGGATCGGCGGTCCACAGCGGTCCGTCTCGGAAAGATCGACCGGAACGGAGTCCACTGGGGTGTACGTGGTGGTGATGGGGTGCGGTCGGGTCGGTTCGGCGGTGGCCACCGCACTCGTCCGGCTCGGCCACGAGGTCGCGGTCATCGACCGCGATGAGAGCGCGTTCGGACGACTCGGCCCGGACTTCCCCGGTCGCACCGTGCTCGGCATGGGCTTCGACCGCGACGTCCTGATCTCTGCCGGCATCGAACACGCCGACGCCTTCGCGGCGGTCTCGTCCGGCGACAACTCGAACATCATCTCGACGCGCGTGGCCCGCGAGACCTTCGGCGTCGAACGCGTCGTCGCGAGAATCTACGACGCCAAGCGGGCCGCCGCGTACGAGCGGCTCGGCATCCCCACCGTGGCGACTGTGCCGTGGACCACCGACCGTTTCCTGCATGCGCTCACACACGACAGCGAGACCGCCCGCTGGCGCGATCCCACCGGATCCGTCGCCATCGCCGAGGTGAACGTGCACGAGGGGTGGGTCGGACGACGCGTCACCGACCTCGAGGATGCCACGGGTTCGCGCGTCGCGTTCCTGATCCGGTTCGGCACCGGGTTGCTGCCCGACCGCAGGACGGTGCTGCAGGCCGACGACTCCGTCTATATCGCGGCCGTGTCCGGTTCGGTCTCGGAGGCGATCACACACGCCGAGAACCCGCCGGTCGACGAGAACTGACCCGTCCACCCGAGAGGAAGCCCACATGAAGGTGGCGATCGCCGGCGCCGGAGCGGTGGGGCGCTCGATAGCGCGGGAACTGCTGCGCAACGCCCACGAGGTGATGCTCATCGAGCGCAAACTCGACCACGTAGAACCCGAGTCCGTGCCGGACGCGACGTGGGTACACGCCGATGCCTGCGAACTCAGCTCGCTCGAATCCACCGGACTCGAGCAGTACGACGTCGTGATCGCGGCGACGGGCGACGACAAGGCCAACCTGGTCCTCAGCCTGCTCGCGACCACCGAGTTCGGTGTTCCACGGGTCGTAGCCCGCGTCAACGATCCGCGCAACGAGTGGCTGTTCGACGAATCGTGGGGTGTGGACGTCGCGGTGTCCACACCGCGCATGCTCGCGGCGCTGGTCGAGGAAGCCGTCACCGTGGGCGATCTGGTGCGGCTGATGACGCTGCGCAAGGGCGCGAACCTGGTGGAGGTCACCCTGCGCGACACCACCGCCCTCGCCGGGAAACCGGTCCGGAAACTGGAACTGCCGCGCGATACGGCACTCGTGGCGATCCTGCGCGGCGGGCGGGTGATCGTCCCTCAGCCGGACGATCCGCTCGAGGGCGGGGACGAACTGCTGTTCGTCACGGCGGAGGACGTCGAGGACGATCTCCGGCAGGCGGTGAACCGCTAGTCGCGGAGTCTGTGCCGACTAGTTGCAGAGCCGGTGCCGACTGGTCGCGGAGCCGGTGCCGGCTAGTCGCGGAGCCGGTGCCGACCGGGGAGCCGAGGCTGCCCGTCGTGCGTGCCGTGCTCGTCGCGGGGCTTGTTCGACAGCCCGTCGTCCGTCGCCGGATCGTCGGCCGGCGCGTCACCGACCGTCTCCGAGGGCGCGGGTTCGACGATGCGGTCGGCACGCCGGACCGCCCAGAGGGTCACGAGCAGGGCAAGAGCAGTGAGCGGCCAGCCCATGCCGATCCGGGCCACCGCGAGCCAGCCGGTGCGGTCCTCGTCGTAGAGGTGGTTCTGCACGAGATAGCGACCGAGGAAGACCAGGGTCCACGCGAGGGTCGCGACGTCGTAGGCGCGCACCGCGGTGGTATGCGAACGCCACCGCGATCCCTGGCCGTTGAGCATCCCCCAGATCACGCCCACGAGCGGTCTGCGGACGAGCACGGACAACAGGAATGCGCCCCCGTAGACCAGGCTCGCGTAGATCCCGAAGAGGAAGTATCCCTTCGCGTCGCCGGTGCGATGAGCGATGAAGGCACACAGGGCGACTCCGAAGAAGCCCGAGATCGCGGGCTGGATCGGGGTGCGCTGGATCAGGCGCCACACGAGCACCGCGAGGGCGACGCCCAGCGCGGACCAGATGGCGACGGTGAGGCCCCACAGGCTGTTGACGGGGACGAACACCAGCACCGGCAGCGTCGAATAGACCAACCCGCTGATCCCACCGAGTTGTTCGAGCATCGTCTGCTGGTTGGTGTCGCTCACTCCTACGAGCCTGCCACATCCGGCACAGGGGTACGACCCTGCGTGCACCAGGGGCACCACTCCGCGCGCACAGAGGTCAGGCGGGCTCGCGCAGCTCGTAGTAGGGGTTGTAGATCACCTTGCGTCCGTCGCGTTCGCCGACACGACCGCGGACCATCAACGTACGCCCGGGCTCGATCCCCGGAATGCGCCGACGACCGATCCACACGAGCTGGATCGAGTCGGTCCCGTCGAAGAACTCCGCCTCGACGACGGCGGCAGCGGCACGCGAACACGACTCGACACTGCGAAGACGTCCGTACATGGTCACTTCCTGACCGCGGGCGCATTCGACGACGGGTAGGGCGCCCGTGGAGTGCGAGGATTCGGCCATCTGCTCGGCATCGAGTTCTTCGATGTCCTCGGTGAGCCGCCGTGTGAGCCGACGCAGGTAGCCGGCCGGGGAAGCCATAACACGCTCCTGTACGGAAGGGGCACGGATCTCGCGCCACCGGACTCTTCTTCGCCCGCCACTGTAGACCCATTCTCGCCGGATACAAGTTGCACGGTGCACACGCGCGTGCAGCCGTCGGTCGTCCTGCTGTGCGGGCAGGTGAGCGCGGTCTCCGGGGTTCGATGGTGCAGGATCGTCCGCATGTCCCACAGCGAATCCCCGGTCCCCCCGACCGCCGGCACCGCGGTCGTGCTTCCCGGCACGGGTTCGGACGCATGCTTCGCCGAGAAGGCGTTCGGCGCCGAACTCCGACGGCGGAGCATCATCCCGATCGCCGTCGATCCGGATCCGCGCGGTGTGGTGGCGAGCTATCTCACCGCGCTCGACGAGGCGGCCGAGAACGGGCCGATCCTCGTCGGAGGGGTGTCGATCGGTGCAGCCGTCGCGTTGAGGTGGGCATACGACAATCCGGACCGGGTCGTCGGCGTCCTCGCTGCCCTACCTGCATGGACCGGCGATCCGCGGGAGGCGCCGGCCGCCGCGAGCGCGCGGTGGACGGCCTCCGAACTGCGCGCCCACGGGCTCGATACGGTCACCGCTGCGATGACGGCGTCGAGTCCGCCCTGGCTCGCCCGGGAATTGACGCGTTCGTGGAGCGCCCAGTGGCCCGATCTCCCGTCCGCGCTGGACGAGGCCGCACACTACCGGGCACTCGACGTCGACGAACTGCGTGCCGTGACCGTGCCGGTCGGTATCGCCGCCGCGGTGGACGACGCGGTTCATCCGCTCGCAGTGGGGCGGCAATGGTCGCGGGAGATCCCTCACGCGGAACTCGCGACGGTGACACTCGAACAGGTCGGGGACGACCCCTCCGTGCTCGGGAGGTTGTGCCTCGCCGCGCTCGACAGGATCGTCCCCGTCCCGAACCGATGATCGGTACTGGCCTCAGAAGCCGAGTTGCTGCATCGCCGAACCGGATTCGCCGCGGCGCGGCGGCGTCTGCCGGGCGGGCGGGACCTGCTGCGTCTGCTGGGCGGGCTGTTCCGGCGGGGCGGTCCGCGGAGCGGGCTGCGCCGGAGCTCCGCCCTGTTGCTGCCGCGCGGCGGCCTGCTGTTGCTGCTGCGCGGCGGCCTGCTGTTGCTGCTCCTGCGCCGCGACGAGCTGGCGGGTGAGTGCCTCGGGCAACACGATCGGCAGCGGTGTACGGACCGGATGGGGTTCGGATCCGCGACGGACGACGGTGCCGGAGATCACCGACCGTGCGATCCCGACGAGTTCGGAGTCGGCTCCGGCGTTCCCCGAGGGCGCCGCGACGACGCAGCGGATCATCCAGCGGAAGCCGTCGACACCGATGAACCGGAGATCCGCGTTCGCGGTCCTGCCGTGCAGTTCGCGACCCCACGGCCCCGATTCGATGCTGACCTCGGCCTTGTCGTTGCGCAGCGTCTCCGCGAGCTCGGCGGCGACCTCACGCCACTGTCCCGGCGACTTCGGTGCGGCGTACGCGGAGACCGTGATGCGCCCGAACTGGGTCACGAGATGGACGTTCTGCGGCGTCCCGTTCGGAGCCATCTCGACCTGGATCTGACCACCGGCCGGCAGCGGTACGAGCACGGATCCGAGGTCGAGACGGGAGGCGGTCACCGTCTCCTCGTCGACCTCGTCGATGTCGTACGGGCCGGAATCGGCCGCACTTCCGGTGGCGTACTCGTCGTACTCCTCGTCGGCGGGCTCGTCGTACGCGCCGAGGTCGCCGGCGGAAGCGGCGTCGGTCGCCTCGATGTTCGACCCGCGGTCCTTGCGGCGTCGTCCGAACATGTCAGGAACCCTCCTTCACGAGGCCGGCGTGCCCGCCGCTCGATCCGTATCCGCCGCTGCCCCGCGCCGTGTCGTCGAGCTCGTCCACTTCGTCGAATTCGACGAGTTCGACACGCTGGACGAGCAGCTGCGCGATGCGGTCGCCTCGGCGGAGTTCGACGGCGCGCTCGGTGTCGTGGTTGATCAGACACACCTTGATCTCTCCACGGTAGCCCGCGTCGACCGTCCCGGGAGTGTTCACGATGGACAGACCGAACTTGGCGGCGAGGCCCGAACGCGGGTGGATCAGGCCGACCGTGCCCACGGGCAGCGCGACGGCGATGCCGGTGCCGACGAGCGCCCGCTCCCCCGGGCCGAGGGTCACGTCGACCGACGTGCACAGGTCCACACCGGCGTCACCGGGGTGGGCACGAGTGGGCACGGGGAGCTCCGGATCGAGCCGGCGCAGCGGTATCGGGGGAAGATCGGTCACGTCGTCCGAGACTACTCGCGTGCCGGGTCGCTCCGCCGAGGCGACTATCCTTACGGTGTGTCCCGTTCCTCGCGCACCTCACCGACTACACCTCCGACGGCCGACGCTCCGACCTTCTCGGAGCGGATGTGGGTGCCGTGGTGGTGGTGGCCGATCGGGCTCGGTGTGGCCGCCCTGCTCGCGGCCGAGCTGCACATGGGTGCCCCGGGGATGTACGCGTGGCTTCCCTACGTCCTTCTGCTCCCGGTCCCGATCTGGGTCCTGACCTGGCTCTCACGCAGCCGGGTCGAGGTGGTCGACGGCGAACTCGTCGTCGGTCGCGCACATCTGCCCGTCGACGTGATCTCGCGGGGTGTGGTGGTTCCGGCGTCGGCCAAGAGCGCCGCGATGGGCCGCCAGCTCGATCCGGCGGCGTTCGTCCAGCACCGTCCCTGGGTGCGGACCATGGCGCTCGTCGTGCTCGACGACCCGGAGGATCCGACACCCTACTGGCTGGTGAGCACGCGGCGGCCTGCCGAACTGCTCGCGGCGCTGGGTTGCGACGAGTCGGGCCGCAAGGACGATCCGACCCGCAAGTAGGGCTGTTCGAACGGGCACCGGGTCCCCGGATACGACACGGCCCCGGATGCCGGGAACAGCAGAGGCTGCCGTGGCGCCGGGGCACGCAGGAGGGAGACGCGGGTGACCACGGCGCATCGTCGTCACCCGGCCTCGTTTCGCACCTATGTCCTCACGCTGCCCTATGTCCTCACGCTGCGCAGTCCCGGCAGATCATGACACCGTTCTCCTCGCTCGCGAGTCTGCTCCGGTGATGCACCAGGAAACAGCTCGAGCAGGTGAATTCGTCGGCCTGCTTCGGGACGACACGCACCGACAGCTCTTCGCCGGACAGATCCGCCCCGGGCAGCTCGAAGGACTCGGCGGTGTCCGATTCGTCGACGTCCACCACAGCGGACTGGGCCTCGTTGCGCCGGGCCTTCAGTTCCTCGAGTGAATCCTCCGACACATCGTCGCTGTCGGTCCGCCGGGGTGCGTCGTAGTCAGTCGCCATTTCCTCTTACCTTCTAGTACTCGTACCGGTAGCCGGCCGGGACACGGACGGTGCTCCCGGCCAGGGCAACGCACGGCCGTCCGTTGGAGTTCCCGACGGGTGTGCCATTGCTGTGGCATACCCGAATTGACTCTGTTTTCGCGCCGCACCGCCCATTCTTGGACGGTTCGGCCGCCGAACAATAGCCGACCTCACGCACGAATATGCAATCGATGCGTGGAAACGCCGGGAATTGTCTGGCAATCGTCATCAACAACACAACGACTCGTGACATTTCCTCGGGTCGGCGGTTCCACCGACCACGTCCGCGACCTCTACAGTGAGTGCGACGAACACGGCATGACACGAGAGGCAGGGCCGCGTGGTTTCCCTGATCACCGAAGGAAGCGCAACCGATGACCGCGGCCGCCCGTTCCGTCGGCGCCGGGTGGTCCCGGCCGCCGTGGCGGGTGCCGTCCTCGCCGCAGGCACGATCGTCGTGTGGTCCTCCGTGTTCACCTCGTCCGAGCCCGTCACGACCACCGTGGCGTGCAACGCTCCCCCGACCGAGGCCACCGACCCCGAAGGCCCACAACCGGCTCCGCTCGGCGAGGTCGTGGACCGGTCGACGCTGCTCGAGGTCGAACCCGCTCCCCTGACTGCCACCCGGGTGCGCGTCTACAACGCCAACGGCGAACGCGGCCAGGCCACGCACGTGGCCGCTCAGCTGAGCGATTACGGTTTCTCGAGCCCGCCCGACGTGCAGGCCGGCAACGATCCGGTCTACGTCGACCAGAACATGCAGTGCCAGGGGCAGATCCGCTTCGGCGAGGCCGGGCGCGCTGCTGCGTCCTCGGTGTGGTTGCTCGCCCCGTGCGCCGAGTTGGTGCAGGACACACGCGAGGACGACACCGTCGACCTCGCGCTGGGAACCTACTTCCGGGACATCTCCCCCGGGGCGGATGCCGAAGAGGTCCTGCGGGCACTACGCGAGGTCCCGGCGGGCGAGGAGACGGCTCCGCTCGACCTCGATCTACTCACGGCCGCACGCAATGCCCGGTGCTGAATCTCTTTTCACAGACCGTGCATCCTGTTTTTCGTCACTGTTGCGGTAAAAGGTGACGAACCACAATTCATGATGTGACGAAACGGTCAATTCGGAATTGCGTCGAGCGCTCCGATTTCGGCGAGCAGAGTTTCGAAATCGGCCGCGATCCCCGGCGCGGCCGCGACCGTGAGTTCCCCGTCGTCCCCGGTGCCGCTCGGGACACGCACCACCGCACCGGCTTCCGCAGCGACGAGCGCCCCCGCCGCCCAGTCCCAGGGACCGAGTCCGTGTTCGTAGTGGGCGTCGACCCTGCCGGCCGCGACCATGCACAGGTCCAGGGCGGCCGCTCCGACACGCCGGATGTCGCGCACCCTCGGTAGCAGCGCCGCCACCAGCTCACCCTGACGTGCGCGTCGTGCCGGCGAGTACGAGAAGCCGGTCGCCACGAGCGCCAGTCGCGGATCCGTCACGGGATTGCATCGCAACGGCACCCGCGTGCCGTCGACGTCCAGATGGGCACCGAGACCCTCTGCCGCCGAGAACGTCTCCCCCGAGGCGATGTCGACGACGGCACCGGCCACCGAGCGTCCGTCGACCCGCGCGGCCACCGAGACCGCCGAGGCGGGGAGTCCGTAGACGAAGTTGACGGTGCCGTCGATGGGATCGACCACCCAGACGACTCCGCTCGCGGCAGTCACCGTCCCGCCGTCGGCCCCGGTCTCCTCGCCGAGGAAGGCGTCGCCCGGCCGCAGTTCCGTGAGCCGACGCCGGATGAGTTCCTCACTCTCGGTGTCGGCGGCGGTGACGGGATCGGTCACCGTCGATTTCGTCCCCACACTGGCGGCCTCCCCCGAGCCCGGAGGACCGAACAGCTCGACCCGGCGTACACGGACGTAGGACGCGGCCTCACGGGCGACGGTCACCGCCACATCCCTCAGCGCGGACAACTCGGATTCGGGGATTGTTCTCTGTGCGTGCACGAACCGATCCGAACACAGTGCCGACGGTTTCGCCACCGACCCCGCACCCGGTGACACCGGGCACTATCGTTTCCACGAGCGGAGCAGCCGGCCCCACCCAGCGAGAGGAAGTACGCAATGGCACAGGACGTCCCCACGGACCGAGCGACTCCCGTCAACCACGGATTCGGAGTCGACATCGGGGGAAGTGGCGTCAAGGGTGCCGTGGTGGATCTCGACACGGGCCGCTTGGTCGGCGACCGCATCAAGATCCTCACTCCGCAACCGTCCACTCCCGAGGCCGTGGCGAAGACGGTGGCGCAGATCGTCGAACAAGCCGGCTGGACGGGTCCCGTCGGCGTGACCCTGCCGAGCGTGGTCACCGGAGGTGTCGCCCGCACCGCCGCCAACATCGACAAGTCGTGGATCGGGACCGACGCCGGATCCCTCTTCTCGCGGGTGCTCGGCGGCCGGGACGTCTCGGTGCTCAACGACGCGGACGCCGCGGGAATCGCCGAAGACCGCTTCGGTGCCGCCAAGGACACCGACGGCGTGGTGATCCTCCTGACCTTCGGCACCGGGATCGGTTCGGCCGTGCTGCACAACGGTGTACTGCTGCCCAACACCGAGTTCGGGCACATGGAGGTCGACGGCAAGGAGGCCGAGCACCGCGCCGCCTCGTCGGTCAAGGAGCGCAACGACCTGTCGTACAAGCAGTGGGCCAAGGAGGTCTCGCGCGTCCTCGCCCGCTTCGAGGATCTGCTCTGGCCCGACCTGTTCATCGCGGGCGGCGGCATCAGCCGCAAGCACGAGAAGTGGATCCCGCTCCTGACCAACCGCACCCCGGTGGTCCCCGCCGAACTGCGCAACGCGGCGGGAATCGTAGGGGCTGCTTATGCTGCGAAAACAGGTGTCACTCCCTGAGTCCGGCGCATCGGCCGCCCGAGGGATCGTTACAATGGTCCCCAGCAGGCCGGAACCGGCCCTCATCCCGACAGACCTCTCCGCCGGAATCACTCTGGCGCGACGCCGCACTACCTCGTCACGAAAGGGCGTACGTGGCAGCCACCGACATCCACACCGCTGATTCCGCCAACGAATCGGCACCCGTTGCGGACGCTTCGAGCGTCGCAGGCGCTGCGGACTCCGCGGAGGGCACCGCTCCCGGTGCCAAGCCGCCGGCGAAGAAGACCGCTGCGAAGAAGGCCCCCGCGAAGAAGGCGGCCGCCAGGAAGGCTCCTGCGAAGAAGGCAGCCGCCAAGAAGACCACCGCGAAGAAGGCAGCAAAGAAGGCCACGAAGGCTGCGGGTTCGGGCGACGAGGACTTCGACGCCACCGAGGAAGCGGACCTCGCAGACCTCGAGGTCTCGGAGGGTGATCTCGCCGGCGCCGAGGATGTGGTGGTCGAGGACGACGAGCCCAGCGAGAAGGACAAGGCCTCGGGCGACTTCGTCTGGGACGAGGAGGAGTCCGAGGCGCTGCGTCAGGCACGCAAGGACGCCGAGCTCACCGCCTCGGCCGACTCCGTGCGCGCCTACCTCAAGCAGATCGGCAAGGTCGCCCTCCTCAACGCCGAGGAGGAAGTCGAGCTCGCCAAGCGCATCGAGGCCGGTCTGTACGCGACCCACATGCTGCAGCAGCTGGCGGCGAAGGGCGAGAAGCTCCCCGTCGCGCAGCGCCGCGATCTGAACTGGATCTGCCGCGACGGCAACCGGGCCAAGAACCACCTGCTCGAGGCGAACCTCCGTCTCGTCGTCTCGCTCGCCAAGCGCTACACCGGCCGCGGCATGGCGTTCCTGGACCTGATCCAGGAAGGCAACCTCGGTCTGATCCGCGCGGTCGAGAAGTTCGACTACACCAAGGGTTACAAGTTCTCCACCTACGCGACCTGGTGGATCCGTCAGGCCATCACCCGTGCCATGGCCGACCAGGCCCGCACCATCCGTATCCCGGTGCACATGGTCGAGGTCATCAACAAGCTCGGTCGTATCCAGCGCGAGTTGCTCCAGGATCTGGGCCGCGAGCCCACGCCCGAGGAGCTCGCCAAGGAAATGGACATCACGCCGGAGAAGGTGCTGGAGATCCAGCAGTACGCGCGTGAGCCCATCTCCCTCGACCAGACGATCGGCGACGAGGGCGACAGCCAGCTCGGCGACTTCATCGAGGACTCCGAGGCCGTCGTGGCCGTCGACGCCGTCTCCTTCACCCTGCTGCAGGATCAGCTGCAGTCGGTGCTCGAGACCCTGTCCGAGCGTGAAGCGGGCGTCGTGCGTCTGCGCTTCGGCCTCACCGACGGCCAGCCGCGTACCCTCGACGAGATCGGTCAGGTCTACGGCGTGACGCGCGAGCGCATCCGTCAGATCGAGTCGAAGACCATGTCGAAGCTGCGCCACCCGTCGCGGTCGCAGGTGCTGCGCGACTACCTCGACTGACATCCGTCACGAAGAACGAGGGCCATCCGATCGGGCGGCCCTCGTTCTTCGTTCCGGACCCCGAGGTCAGCAGAAGAAGGCCGCTGGAGAAGGGGCCGCTAGAGAAGCTCCGGTTCGTCTCCGGGAAGGCGCTGTCGCTCGTCACCTCCGGGGAGTCGTGTGGATGCGAACCGCATCACCGGTTCGACGACCCGCGCGGCCACCGGACCGAGCACGGCGGTGATCATCACGTATGCCGAAGCGATCGCCGCGAGGCGACTGTCGACGTGTCCGGAGGCGACGGCCAGCCCGGCGATCACGATAGAAAACTCTCCCCGGGCGATGAGTGCCGCGCCGGCGCGCGCCCGGCCCATCACGGCGATACCGTGACGGGCCGCCGCGATCCATCCGGTGACGAGCTTCGTCAGCGCGGTCAGCACGGCCAGCAGGATCGCCCAGCCGAGCACCGGCGGTATCGCCGTCGGATCGGTGTTCAGCCCGAAGAAGACGAAGAAGATGGCGGCGAACAGGTCGCGGAGCGGTTCGAGGACCCGGACCGCGTTGTGTGCCGTCGAACCGGAGATGGCGATGCCCAGCAGGAAGGCGCCCACGGCCGCGGACACCTGCAGGGCCGACGCGATCCCCGCCACCAGCAGCGCTGCGCCGAGCAGCTTGAGCAACAGCGTTTCCCGATCGGGGCTGTCGAGCACGACCGAGACGTAGCGCCCGTATCGCACCACCAGCACCAACACCACGGTGACGAGACCGAGTGAGATCGCGACGGCTTCGAGGCCGCCGAGCAGACTCACGCCCGCCAGGATCGCAGTGAGGATCGGGAGGTAGACGGCCATCGCGAGATCCTCGAAGACGAGGATCGACAGGACGACCGGTGTCTCGCGGTTGCCGAGGCGCCCCAGATCGGCGAGGACCTTCGCCACGATCCCGGACGACGAGATGTAGGTGACACCCGCAAGCACGAAGGAGCCGATGGGTCCGAGACCCAGGATCAGCGCGATGGCGGCTCCCGGCACCGCGTTCAGGGCGAGGTCGAGCAGGCCTGCCATCCGGGAGCGTCGCAGGCCGCTGATCAACTCGTTCGCGGTGTACTCGAGACCGAGCAGCAACAGCAGCAGGACCACGCCGATCTCGCTGGCGATGTGACTGAACGCCCCGATATCGCCGAGCTGGATGAAGCCACCATTGCCGAAGCACAGGCCGCCGATCAGATAGAACGGGATCGGCGACATGCCGATCCGCGCCGCGAGCCGTCCGAGGACGCCGAGTCCGAAGAACACCGCACCCAGTTCGATGAGTGCGAGTGTCGTCGTGTCCATTCTGCGGGATCAGCCGTTGCGCAGGATCCTGGCGGCCGCGTCGAGACCGTCGGCCGTTCCGACCGTCACCAGGATGTCCCCACCCGTGAGAACGAAGTCGGGTGTCGGGGACGGCATGACCTGACCGGCACGCATCACGGCCACGACGGACACACCGGTGCGGGTGCGCAACGCGGTGTCGCCCAGTACCGCTCCGTCGAACCGTGAATCCTCGTGGATGTGGAGCTGGCGGGTGAGGATTCCGGGCAGGTCGCGGTGGTCGTCACGCAACTGGGCGACGAGCTGTGGGGCACCGAGCAGATTGCTGAGCGTCGCCGCCTCCTCGACGGTGAGAGGCAGGGAGGCCGCACACGCGTCGGGGTCGCCCGCCTTCGAGATGATGAGGTCGCTGTGACCGTCCCGATGGGTGATCACCCCGATGCGGCGCCCGGAGGCCAGTTCGAAGTCCTTGCGTACACCGATCCCGGGAAGCGGCGTCACGTCGACGATCATGGTCGAAAGACTAGTCCTCCGGACCGACGGCATCCGCTCGCTCCCGGTCGAGGGGCGGGAACCGACCGTCCGGTCCCGGCAGGTAGGGCGTCACCTCCACAACGACGTCGACGGGCAGGGGCCCGTAGAGGTGCGGAAAGCGCATCGACTCCGGGTCCTCCGGTACGCCGGGTTCGAAACGGAGCGGGTCGACGAGGCGCGTCGGGTCGACGCGCAGCAGGAGGAGGTCCGTGCGGCCTGCGTACAACCGGTCGGCGGGCAGGTGCACCTGGTGCGGGGTCGACAGGTGGACGAAACCCTGGGTCCCGAGGGAGTCCGGCACGACCGCCCCGAGGGGTCGGAAGTGGTCCCAGTCGTCGCGGGAGATGATGTGCAGCAGGGTCTCGGTCATGGCGTCATTGTGCGTCGGACAGCCCGTCCGGGGCGTTTCCGGCCCCCTCGGGCTCTGCGCTGTGAGCGAACACACCGTGCGGAAAACGGCCATGTCGAAGCATTTTCGCTGTTCGATGCGTGAAACACGCCACCATTGGGCATCCAGGGGAACAACACGTGAATACGAATCGTCTGTCAGAGTAGATCCACCGCGCCGGCCGGTGCGGCGGACCAGACCCCGGCACCCGATATGAGCGGTGGCCAGTTTGGAGGAGTCATGCCCGGTACGTTGACCAGCCCGAAATTGACCGCTGCAGATCGCTGCGATCGGTGCAATGCCGCCGCTCGTGTCCGCGCCGTCCTTCCTACCGGCGGAGAACTGTTGTTCTGCGGGCACCACGCGAACGAGCACACCGACCGCCTCCGTGAACTCGGAGCGACGATCGTGAGCGAGTCCGACGCCACCGTGTGATCCGCCGTCCGGAACCACGGTTCCGAGACCCGACCGAACGGGCGACCACCTCGAGGTGGTCGCCCGTTCTCGTCGTCACCAACTGCGCAGGATCGCGATCCGGTCGCGCAGTTGCTCGGCGGTCGCCATCGCCGTCGGCGGACCACCGCACTGGCGACGCAGTTCGCCGTGGATCACCCCGTGCGGCTTCCTGGTCCGGTGGTGCACGACCGCGACGAGCGAGTTGAGTTCGCGACGGAGCTGGGCGAGGGTGTCGGCGGTCTCGACACGCTCGGTCACCTGGGGCGGCGGCGTGGGTGCCGGTTCGGCCTTCGGCTTGTTCAGCTGCTGTTCCTGACGCTGACGCAGCAGCGCCCGCATCTGTTCCGCGTCGAGCAGACCCGGGAGCCCCAGATAATCGGCCTCCTCGTCGGAACCCGCGAATGTCGCGGTGCCGAAAGAGGATCCGTCGTAGATGACCTGATCGAGTTCGGCGTCCGCCCCGAGCGAGTGGTAGGCCTTCTCGTCCTCGCCGGGCTCGTCCTTGCGCCGGTTCGCGTCGGCGAGCAGCTCGTCGTCGAAGCCCTCCTTGACCCGGTGCGGCTTGCCGAGGACGTGGTCTCGCTGGGCCTCGAGCTGGCTGGCGAGCTCGAGCAGCACCGGCACGGACGGCAGGAAGACACTGGCCGTCTCCCCCTTGCGGCGCGACCGCACGAAGCGGCCGATGGCCTGCGCGAAGAACAACGGGGTCGAGGCGCTGGTCGCGTACACACCCACCGCCAGTCGCGGGACGTCGACGCCCTCGGACACCATGCGCACGGCGACCATCCACCTCTGGTTGCCCTCGCTGAACTGCGAGATGCGGTCGGAGGCGGTGGGATCGTCCGAGAGCACCACGGTCGGCATCTCGCCGGTGATCGACTCGAGAATCTTCGCGTACGCACGCGCGGTGGTCTGGTCGGTGGCGATGACGAGCCCACCGGCGTCCGGCATGCCGCCGGCACGCAGCTGCTGCAGACGGGTGTTCGCCGCCCCCAGCACCGCAGGAATCCAGTCGCCTTGGGGATCGAGGGCCGTCCGCCACGCCCGGGCCGTCTGCTCGGCGCTGAGAGGCTCTCCCAGTCGCGCGGTGAACTCCTCCCCCGCACTCGTGCGCCAGCGCGCCTCGCCCGAGTACGCGAGGAATACGACGGGGCGCACGACGCCGTCGGCGAGTGCGTCGGCGTAGCCGTAGGCGTGGTCGGCCTTGGACTGCAGCAGACCGTCCTCGTTCGGTTCGTAGCTCACGAACGGGATCGCACTGTCGTCGCTGCGGAAGGGCGTACCGGTCAGTGCCAGACGGCGGGTCGCGTCCCCGAACGCCTCGAGAATGCCCTCACCCCAGCTCTTCGCGTCGCCACCGTGGTGGATCTCGTCGAGGATCACCAGGGTGCGACGCGCCTCTGTGCGCACACGGTGCTTGAACGGGTGCGAGGCGATCTGCGCGTAGGTGACCACGACGCCCTGGTAGTCGCTCGATGTCTGCCCGGTGGAGTTCGTGAAGTTCGAGTCGAGCGCGATGCCGATGCGGGCCGCGGCACCCGCCCACTGGTGCTTGAGGTGCTCCGTGGGGGCGACCACCGTGATCTGGTCGACCGTCCGGTCGCGCAGCAGCTCCGACGCCACCCGGAGGGCGAAGGTCGTCTTACCGGCGCCGGGGGTCGCGACGGCGAGGAAGTCGCGCGGCTTCGTCGCGAGGTACTTGGTGAGGGCGCGGCGCTGCCAGGCACGTAGCTGGGCCACAGGGGCGGAGGTCGTAGCTTGTCCGACGGTTTCGGTGCTCACCGGTTTCTCGTGCTCCTTGTCCGCTTGCTCGGGTCGGTGCCACCGCACTCGTCCGGGCGCCGACCGTCATGCAGCCTATCGTCTCGGAGCCCGCGAACCCGCCGAAGCCGCGGCGTCGGCGGGTTCTCCGAGGACTGCGTGGCAGAATTCGAGAGGCCCTCACCTGCCTGTGCGCGCACGCGAGCGTGTCTTCAGGAATTCTGGAAGTAGATGAACGACACACCACGATCCCCCGCACAGGCACCCTCCGGCCGCGTTCGCCGCGCGGTCGGAAAGGGCTGGAAGGTCGTGACGCACACCCTGTCGTCGGCCTGGGACCACTCGATCTTCAGCAAGGCGGCGACCGCGGCCTTCTGGCAGACCCTCTCACTGCCGCCCCTGTTGCTCGGTCTGCTCGGCAGTCTCGGTTACGTCGGTGGCTGGTTCGGTCCCGACACGGTGGAGATCATCACGTCGAAGACCGTCACCTTCCTCCGCTCGGTCTTCAGCGACAGCGTGGTCGACCAGATCATCGAGCCCACGGTCGAGGACGTCCTCCGTCGGGGTCGCGCCGACGTGATGTCGTTGGGCTTCGTGTTGTCGCTGTGGGCAGGATCGTCGGCGATCTCGACGTTCGTGGATTCGATCGTCGAAGCGCACCACCAGCAGGACCATCGCCACCCGGTGTGGCAGCGGATCTTCGGGCTGCTCCTCTACGTGATCTTCCTGATCCTGGCGGTGTTCACGATGCCGCTCGTCGCGCTCGGACCCACTCTGATCGGCCGGTTGCTGCCCGACGCCTGGTTCGATGTCGGCTCACGGATCATCGACACTTTCTACTTCCCCGCGGTGGGTCTGCTCCTACTGATCGGTCTGACGACCCTGTACAAGGTGGCGCTGCCGAAGTCACTGCCGTGGCACCGACTGCTCGGTGGCGCGGTGCTGGCCGGGGTGTTCTTCCTCGCGTCGAGCGTGATCCTGCGGTGGTACCTGACGTGGGTCGCGGCCACGGGCTACACCTACGGTGCGCTCGCCGCCCCGATCGCGTTCCTGTTGTTCACGTTCTTCCTGGGGTTCGCCGTGGTCCTCGGAGCGGAGTTCAACGCCACGGTGCAACAGTTCTGGCCGGCGCGCGCCACGCGTCTGGAGCAGTGGCGGATCTGGCTCGCGGAGCAGTCGGCCCGTGATCCGTCGCCCGACAGCGGACCGGTGACGAACCTCACCCGCCGGTTGACGAGCTCCACGACCATCCGGCTGTCGGACCTGATCCGGCCCGGGGATCGCCAACCCGAGTCGTGGCCGATCGACGGGAAACCCGTCGAGTCGGATGCGGCGCCGGACGATCGGCCTGCCCCCCACGACGACACTGCCCCCCACGACGACACTGCTCCCCACGACGACACTGCTCCCCACGACGACACTGCTCCCCACGACGACACTGCCTCGCACGACGACAAGGCCGGGGGATCCGAAGTTCCCCCGGCCCAGACCGAACTGTTGACGGTGGAGGCAGTATCACCGTCTTCGCCGGCAGCAAGACCGTCGCCGGAATCACCCGACGCCGCGGCGGACGACGAGGTATTCCACCAGGTGTCTCAGTCGCCCTTGCGCAAACCGTCGTAGACTTTCTTGCATTCGGGGCACACCGGCGAGCCGGGCTTCGGCGACCGGGTCACCGGAAAGACCTCACCGCACAGCGCGACCACATGGGTACCCATGACCGCACTCTCGGCGATCTTGTTCTTCTTCACGTAGTGGAAGAACTTCGGGGTGTCGTCGTCGGTCGTTTCGTCGGTGGTGGTATCCGGCCGTTCCTTGATATCCGTGCTCACGTGTCCATGATGCCGCACGGAAGGGCCGGATGTGTATGTGCGTGCGACGGCCCGGCGTGGGAAGGTGGAAGACATGGCGAGAACTCACGGTTTCGGCGGATCCCCCGAGAACGGATCGCCCGACAACCCGGTTCTGATCACCGCGGCGGAGGCGTCGCTCGAGGATCAGCACCGAGCACGGGTTCGCAAGTACCTCACCATCATGTCGGTCCGCATCCCCGCCCTGCTGCTGGCGGCGATCGCGTACGGCGTATGGGCCAATCCCTGGATCTCGATGGCGATCATCGGGGTGTCGATCCCGCTGCCGTGGATCGCCGTCCTCATCGCCAACGACCGGCCGCCGCGCCGCAAGGACGAACCGAGCCGCTGGGACGGCCGCTTCGACGATGCCCCGGCGATCGAGTCGTCCCGCCATCATGTGATCGACGGCTGACAGGGACCCCGGACGGGACGCTTGCGAGAATGTCGTGGTGGACCGCGACCTTCTCCTGTCTCTCTGCCCGGCTCTGCGCACCGCACTGATCCGGTGCCGCTACGACCTCGACACCGTCCGGGAACTGCTCGGCCCCGAGGCGCACGCCGCCCTCGGGCGTAGCGAACCCGTCCCTGCTCGGCGCATCGCGCGCGGTGCGGGCGATCTCGGCGTGCTCGTGCGGCTGTTCCTCCTCCAGGACACCTGCCCCGAGGACGAGGTCGCGCAGGCTCTCGCTCCGGTGACGACGGAGCAGGCCGTGCAGGCGGGACTCGTCGAACGCGACGGCGACGGCGTGCGGGCCGCTCTCGACCTGCGGCCCCTCGACGCCGGGACCGGCAGCCGCTGGGTGCTGTCCGATCTCGACGGCTCGATCCGGCCCGTCCCGACCCGCCCCGATCACGTCCTCGGCGTCGGTCAGGCCTCCCTGTCGCTGCTGCAGGCCACCCCGACCGATCGGGTCGGTTCGGTGCTCGATCTCGGCACCGGTTGCGGGGTGCAGGCGATCCGCGCCGCGGACCACGCGGACGAGGTCACCGCGACCGACATCAACCCCCGCTGCCTGACCCTGGCCACCGCGAGCGCCGCGTTGAACGAGATCGACATCGATCTTCTCGAGGGGTCGTGGTTCGAGCCGGTCGCCGGCCGGACCTTCGACCGCATCGTCGCGAATCCACCGTTCGTGGTGAGCGCCGGACGTGTCGAGCACAGCTACCGCGATTCCGGTCTCGACCTCGACGGCGCCAGCCGGCTCATGATCTCGCAGGCCGCCGAACACCTGAATCCCGGCGGCACCGCCGCGATGCTCGCGTCCTGGGTGCACGTCGAGGGCGAGGACTGGCGGACCCGCGTCGCATCGTGGCTGCCGTCACACGGCGTCGACGCCTGGATCGTGCAGCGCGATATCGCCGATCCGGCCCTCTACGTCGGGACGTGGCTGCGAGACGGTGACGCCGATCAACGCGAGCCGGAGGTCGCGGTGCGCGCCGAGCGGTGGCTCGACCACTTCGAGGAGCAGGGCGTCGAGGGCGTCGGGTTCGGGTTCGTCTACCTGCGCCGCACCGACCTGCCGTCCGATGTGATGGCCGAGGACCTGCGGCACGCGTTCACCGACGCGCTGGGCGACGAGGCGGTCGACTACTTCCGGCGCCTCGACTGGCTGCGTACGCACGAGGTGCTCGAGGCCCGTTTCGCGGTGCGGCCCGACACGGCCCTCGAGCGGGTGCACCTGCCCGGTGAGGACGGGTGGGACCAGGTGGTCGTGCGGGTGCATCGCGGTGGCGGTCCGGCCTGGCAGCACGAGGTGGACGACCTCGCGGCCGCCCTGCTCGGCGGCATGCGCGCCGACGGTCTTCCGCTCGGGGATCTCGTGTCGCTGCTCGCGGCCGCGCACGGCGAGGACGAGGACGACCTCCTCACGCAATCGGTGGGCCTCGTGCACGGCTTGGTGCGGCACGGGCTGATCGAGCCCGTCTGACCCCCTCCGGGGCGTTCCTGAGGTTCCACGATTCGGTTCTCTCAGCAACTTCTCAGGAGCTCATCGGGTTAGTGCAGGTCAGCGCGGTGGTACTCCGAGACCGACGGGAACTCCACCGCTTCGCCGGTCGTTGAACCCTGTGAGACACCACCGATGAGGAGGCACGTCATGGCACGCCCCGAAACCACCGCTCGCTTCGATTCCGACCTGGACGGTCAGAGCCCCGCAGCCGATCTCGTTCGCGTCTACCTGAACGGCATCGGACGGACCGCTCTGCTCACCGCAGCCGACGAGGTGGAATTGGCCAAGCGGATCGAGGCCGGCCTGTATGCCAAGCACCTGCTCGAGACGAAGAAGCGTCTGTCGGCGGCGAAGAAGCGCGACCTCGCGATCATCGTCCGCGAAGGACAGGCCGCTCGCAGCCACCTGCTCGAGGCGAACCTGCGCCTCGTCGTCTCGCTGGCGAAGCGTTACACCGGACGCGGTATGCCCCTGCTGGACCTCATCCAGGAGGGCAACCTCGGCCTGATCCGCGCAATGGAGAAGTTCGACTACGCGAAGGGCTTCAAGTTCTCGACCTACGCGACGTGGTGGATCCGTCAGGCCATCACCCGCGGAATGGCCGACCAGAGCCGCACGATCCGGCTCCCCGTCCACCTCGTCGAACAGGTCAACAAGCTCGCCCGCATCAAGCGTGAGCTGCACCAGCAGCTCGGCCGCGAGGCGACCGACGAGGAACTCGCCAACGAGTCGGGTATCCCCGTCGAGAAGATCGCCGACCTGCTCGACCACAGCCGCGACCCGGTGAGCCTCGACATGCCCGTCGGCAACGACGAGGAGGCCCCGCTGGGCGACTTCATCGAGGACGCCGAGGCGACGTCCGCCGAGACCGCCGTCATCGCCGGACTCCTGCACAGCGACGTCCGCAGCGTCCTCGCGACGCTCGACGAGCGCGAACAGCAGGTCATCCGGCTGCGCTACGGCCTCGACGACGGCCAGCCCCGCACCCTCGATCAGATCGGCAAGCTCTTCGGGCTGTCCCGTGAGCGTGTCCGGCAGATCGAACGCGAAGTGATGGTCAAGCTCCGCGAAGGAGACCGCGCCGAGCGCCTTCGCGCCTACGCCAGCTGACCGGGCGCGTCAGCGGTATCCGATCCCCGAGAACCGGGCTGGGTTCTCGGGGATCGTTGCCGTTCGGGTGCCTTCTCCGGCAGGTGTTCGGCCGCCGGACTGCCGTCAGCGCAGACGGCGCGGTCCGAGGTCGAGCGGGTGCGGTTCGGGCCCGATCCGCACGTGCGCGTCGGTGAGTTCGGCTCCCACCACCGAGGCCAGGACCGGTTCGCACACCAGTTCGCGCACCTCGGGCAGGTCGTCGGCGAGCGCCGAGATCCTCTGGACGAAGTCGACGAGTGCCGGCTTGTTCACCGGTGCGGCATTGCGATAGCCCGAGAGCAACGGCGCCGCCTTCGGCGCGTCGATCAACTCGACCGCCTCGTCCTCCGTGAGCGGAAGAACCCGGTAGGCGCGGTCGCCGAGCAGGTCGGAGATCACACCGGCGAGACCGAACGAGATGAGCGAACCGAACGACGGGTCGTCCTGCACACGGATCGCGCAACCGATGCCCTTGTGGGCCATCCGCTGCACGTGCATCAACGGCTCCCCCGACACCGCGGCCAGGTCGCAATAGGCGATCCGTACCGAATCGGCGTCGACGAGATCGAGCCGGACCCCGGTCAGATCGGGCCGGTGCCGCCACTGCGCACCGGTGGCCTTGACCGCCACGGGGAAGCCGATCTCGTCCGCCGCCGCGACCGCCTCCTCCTCGGTGGTGACGGCGCGGAAGTCCGCGACCTCGACTCCGTAGCAGGACAGCAGCAGGGCCGCCTCGGTATCCGACAGGTAGCGACCCTCGGGAGTCGTCTCGAGCCAGCCGTCCACGAGCGCACGGGCGCGCTCGGGATCGATGCCCGCCGGTCGCACGACCTGCGAGGGCGGACGACTGCGCCATTTCGCGTACCGCCACGCCCGCCCCAGGGCGAGCGCCGCTCGTTCCGGACCGGGATAGGACGGCACGGATCCGCGGGTCGGGTTGCCGTCCGGTCCGCGCACGGCCAGGACGTCGGGGATACCCTCGGTCGCCAGGAAGGTCGTGACCACCGGCTTCTCCGACCCGGCGACGGCGTCGCGCAGGGCCTGCGCGTAGGGCTGGACGTCGACGGCGACCGGCGGGACGAAGACCGCGATCACCGAGTCGACATCGGGTGAGTCGAGCGCCCGGGCGACGGCTTCGGCGAATTCCTCGGGCGACGCCTGCGCGCCGAGATCTACCGCGTCCGGTGCCTGCAGACCCTGGCCGCGGGCGGCGTCGACGGCGAGCAGACCCAGGGCGGTGGAGTTGCCGACCACGGCGACGCGGGGACCCGCGGGCAGCGGCTGGTAACCGAACAGCAGGGCCGAGTCGAAGAGCTGGCCGATGGACTCGACCTGGACGACACCGGCCTGCTCGAACAGGTATCGCACGATGGTGTCGTCCATCTCCCCCGTCCGGGCGGCGAGCGCCGGCGGCACCGCGTGGCGGCCGCTCTTGACGGCGACGATCGGTTTGCTGCGCGCCACCCGCCGCGCGATGCGCGAGAACTTGCGCGGGTTGCCGAAACTCTCCAGATACAGCAGCACCACTTCGGTGGCAGGATCGGTGTCCCAGTACTGCAGCAGGTCGTTGCCGGACAGGTCGGCGCGGTTGCCGGCCGAGACGAAGGACGACAGTCCGACACCCGTCTTGGCGGCCTCGTCGAGGATCGCGATGCCGAGGGCGCCGGACTGGCAGAAGAAACCGACGTTGCCGGACGCCGGGAGCACGGGCGCGAGGGTCGCGTTGAGTCGGATGGCGGGATCGTTGTTGGCGACACCGAGAGCATTCGGCCCGATGAGTCGCATACCGTGCGACCGCGCGGCCAGCGCGAGCCGCCGCTCGGCGTCGCGACCCTCCGGTCCGGTCTCGCCGAAACCGGACGAGACGACGAGCAGGGCCTTGACACCCTTCGCGAGACAGTCGTCGAGCACCGAGTCGATCGATTCGGCGGGGACGGCGGCGACCGCGAGATCGATCTCATCGGGGATGTCGCGGACGGTCGGGTAGGCGCGGACACCTCGGACGGACCGGTGTTCGGCGTTGACCGGGTAGACCGGCCCGGTGAACCCGCTGCGCAGCATGTTCACCAGCACGGCGTTGCCCACCTTGCGGCTGTCGGTGGAGGCACCGATGACGGCGACACTGCCGGGACCGAGGATGTTGCGCACGCTGCGCGCCTCGGCGGCGCGTTCGCGGGCGTTGCGGACCGAGACGAGGGCTTCGGTGGGGTCGATCGCGAACTCGAGCCGGACGACTCCCCCTTCGAAGCTGCGGCTGACCTGGTAGCCGGCTTCCCGGAAGACCGTGATCATGTGCCGGTTCTCGGCGAGGACCTCGGCGACGAAGGTGTGCAGTCCGTTCTCGGCGGCCGCGCCGGCGAGATGTTCGAGCAGGATCGGACCGAGACCGCGTCCCTGGTGAGCGTCGGCGACGGTGAAGGCCACCTCGGCGGAGAGACCGTCGCCCTCGTGCGAGAGTCCCTCGTACCGCCCGACGGCGATGATCTCGTCGCCGAGCACCGCGACGAACGCCACCCGGGACTTGTGGTCGACGACCGTGAAGTTGAACAGGTCCTTCTTCGAGATCGTCGGGTACGGACCGAAGTACCGCAGATAGCGGGTGCGTTCGGACAGTTTGCTGTGAAAGGCGACGATCGCGTCAGCGTCCTCGGGGACGATCGGCCGCAGGTGTACGACACCGCCGTCCGAGGCCAGCACGTCGGCGACCCAGTGCCGCGGATAGTCGCGGGCGCGCGCCAGCGCCGCTTCGCGCGCGGGGTCGGTCTCCCCTGTCGTCCCGGCACCCTGCGCGGGGGCCGCGCCCGTCGCAGACGCGGAGTCCGGTGCCGCTGAGGGATTCTGCCGGTCAGTCACGGGGGTCCTCCGGGTCCAGGCCGAGCAGCGGGAAGGCCGCCCGCCTCGTGGCGATGATCGCCGAATCGATGCGGGTCAGTGCGCGGTCCAGGGACGCGATCCCCGTTTCCGGTGTGCCACCGGGACCGTCCCACGGCAGGTACGAGACGTCGGAGCCCTCCCCCATGACCGTGGGCAGTTCGACGCTCGGGGCGAGAGCGCCGACGCGCTCGCTCCAGTCCGCCGGAACCGGGGTGCTCAGGTCGATCTCGCGGTCCAGCGCCGCGGCGATCAGGTGGGTCCAGGCGCGCGGCACCACCCGCACGAGGCCGTAACCGCCGCCGCCCACGGCGAGCCAGCGACCCTCGCAGTAGCGGTCGGCGAGATCGCGCATCGCGAGATACGACGCGCGCTGGCCGTCGACGGTCAGGGAGAGATCGGCCAGAGGGTCCTCGCGGTGGCTGTCGGCACCGCACTGACTGATGAGTATCTGGGGGCGGAACGCCGCGACCGCGCCCGGCACGACGGCATGGAAGGCGCGCAACCACAACGCGTCCACGGTGCCCGGCAGTACCGGCAGATTGATCGCGGTGCCCTCGGCCGGACCCGAACCGACCTCGCTGGACCACCCGGTGTTGGGCCACAGCGTCGCGGGATGCTGGTGCAGGGAGATGGTCAGGACGCGGGGATCGCCGAGGAATGCGTGCTGCACACCGTCGCCGTGGTGGGCGTCGACGTCGATGTAGGCGATGCGGTCGTAGCCGTGGTCGAGCAGCCACGAGATCGCGATGGCGGCGTCGTTGTAGACGCAGAACCCGGCGGCCCAGTCGGCCATCGCGTGGTGCATGCCGCCCCCGATGCTCACCGCACGGCGGGCCCGGCCGCTCGCGATCTCGCGTGCGGCCGCGAGGGTTCCCCCGGCGAGCGTCGCGCTGGCCTCGTGCATACGGGGGAAGATCGGGTTGTCCTCGGTGCCGAGACCGTGGGGTGCGTCGGCCGGGGGTGCCGCTCCCTCCGGAGCGGAGCCCGCGCGCTTGACCGCGTCGACGTAGGACGAGGTGTGGATGCGCAGCAGATCGGTGTCGTCCGCAGGGGACGGGCGGACCGTCTCGACGCCTTCGAGGAGACCGAGACTGCGGGACAGCGCCATCGTGAGATCGAGACGCGTGGGGTTCATCGGATGTGTCGGACCCCACCGGTAGTCGAGGTAGTCGGGGCTCCACACCACTATCCGATCGCCGCTCAGCTGTGTCGTACCGCCCGCCGCGGTGGAGCTCGTGGTCATGGACACAGACGCTACTGGTCCACCCACGGACATGCGAGCCTCGGAGGGCGCCCCCACCGTCCTGTTCGCACGGTTAGAATCGGCCCAGACGAAGGGGTGTGAGAGTGAAGGACCTGGTCGATACAACGGAGATGTATCTCCGGACCATCTACGACTTGGAAGAGGAAGGCGTGGTGCCGCTGCGCGCGCGTATCGCCGAGCGCCTCGAACAGAGCGGACCGACGGTCAGCCAGACCGTGGCCCGCATGGAACGCGACGGCCTGCTCCGGGTCGCCGGCGACCGCCACCTGCAGCTCACCGAGAAGGGCCGCGATCTCGCGGTCTCGGTCATGCGCAAGCACCGGCTCGCGGAACGGCTTCTCGTGGACGTGATCGGTCTCGACTGGGAGAACGTGCACGCCGAGGCCTGCCGCTGGGAACACGTGATGAGCGAGGAGGTCGAGCGGCGTCTCGTGGAGGTGCTCAACAACCCGACCACCTCCCCCTACGGCAACCCCATTCCAGGACTGGCCCAGCTCGGCCTCGACCGCACGGCGGTCCTCGACGAGAAGCTGGTGCGGTTGACGGACATCCCGCACGGCAAGCCGACCGCGGTCGTGGTACGCCGGCTCGCGGAGTACGTCCAGTCCGACCCCGAGGTCATCGCGCGACTGCGTGAGGCCGGTGTGGTCCCGGACGCGCGGGTTACAGTCGAGACGCGACCGGGCTCGGTGTCCATCACCGTGGCCGGTCACGACAGCTTCGAGCTTTCCGACGAGATGGCCCACGCCGTGCAGGTGAAGCAGGTCTGACCCAGGCCCCTTTTCGCATGTCCGGTACGGGCGTGCGAAAAGGGGATGTCCAGCGTGAGACTTCTGGTGACCGGCGGCGCCGGCTATGTGGGCAGCGTGTGCACGACCGTGTTGCTCGAGCAGGGCCACGACGTCGTGGTCGTCGACGACCTGTCCACCGGGAACGCCGAAGCGGTGCCCACCGGTGCCGAGTTCGTCGAGGGCGACATCGCGGCCGTCGCCGACGAACTGCTCTCCGGATCCCGTTTCGACGGCGTCCTCCACTTCGGTGCACAGTCCCTCGTCGGCGAGTCGGTGGAGTTCCCCGAGAAGTACTGGCAAGGCAACGTGGTGACCACCCTGGCCCTGCTCGAGGCCGTCCGCCGCTCGGGTACCCCACGGTTGGTGTTCTCCTCCACCGCCGCGACCTACGGCGAACCCGACAGCGTGCCGATCACCGAGGACGCGCCCACCCGGCCGACCAACCCGTACGGTGCGTCGAAGCTCGCCATCGATCATGCGATCTCCTCGTACGCGCACGCTCACGGTCTCGCGGCGACGAGTCTGCGGTACTTCAACGTCGCCGGCGCCTACGGCGGTGCCGGGGAGAACCGGGTCGTCGAGACGCATCTGATCCCACTCGTGCTGCAGGTCGCTCTCGGTGTGCGCGATCACATCTCGGTCTTCGGCACCGACTGGCCGACCAAGGACGGCACCGCGGTGCGCGACTACATCCACGTCAAGGATCTCGCCGACGCCCACGTACTGGCACTGACGAAGTCCGAACCCGGCCGCCACGGCATCTACAACCTCGGCAGCGGAGAGGGCTTCACCGTCCGCGAGGTCATCTCGGCGTGCGAGCGAGTCACGGGCCTGCCGATCGCAGCGGTCGACGCGCCGCGCCGTGCCGGTGATCCGGCCGTGCTCATCGCCTCGAGCAGCCGCGCGATCTCCGAGCTCGGGTGGAACCCCCAGCACACCGATCTCGACGAGATCGTCTCCGATGCGTGGGAGTTCACCCGGTCTCTCGGCGACCGGCTGCACGCTGCTCGACGCTGATCGAGGACACGGCTCCGGTTCAGGACGGTTCGTCGCCGCGCGGCAGTTCGAGTCCCAGCCGCGCCGCGATCTCGTGTCCGGTCTCCGCGAGGCCACGGATCGACTCGGGACGCAGTCCCGCCTGCAGGGCCTGGTCGAGCAGATCCGAAAGCCGGTGGCGGGGGTCGGATTCGAGGGCCGCTGCGAGCGCGACCCCGGCGAGCGGACCGTCGCCGCGCACGTAAGCGCCGAAGCCGACAAGCGCGGCGGCATCGGCCCGCTCGGGATCGGGCAGGGCCCGGGCGAGCTCGGTCCACAGACGCTCCGCCGGCCGTGCGAGCGGTCCGGTCGCAAGTCCCATGGCGGCGTCGCGCACCGTGCGGTTGGCGAGCAGGACGGCCAGCTCGGCGATGTCGGACGCGCTGGGATCCGTTCCGCCGGCGTACGTCTCGATGTGTGCGAGCACGGTTTCGAGTTCGAGACGGTCGGCGCGTTCGCCGCCGCCCTCGCGGGCACAGCGTTCGTACTCGCGGTCGCGGGTCTCGACGACCTCGTCGATACACCGCGCGACTTCCTGCCTCACCGCCGGCGGATACGGCGCGAGCAGTGCGGCGAGCTCGGTGCGGGAGCCGCGGATCGGGCTGCCCTCGAACACCCGGGCCACCGCGACCACCGAGGACCCGGGATCGGCCACGCTGCCGGTGATGTTCTGGCCGGGCACGAACCAGGTCGCTCCACCGGTGATCTCCGGTAGCGCGTACACCCCCGCCAGGTCGATGCCGACGGCGTCGAGATGGTCGGCGAAGTCGTCGACGAGCCTGCACACGTCGGCGATCACCGGATCGTGCCGGTCGATGAGGTCGTCGTCCACGAGAACGGCCACCACAGATTCCGCGCCCTCGCGGGCACAGACGGCGCAGAAGCGCCGGAACGCCGCGCGCATGGGTTCCGGGACCGACTCTCCGGGCCGGGGCAGGACGAGGTCGTGTCGCATCACGGCGCCGATACTCGCCACCTTCCCGTTCGGGCGGGTCGGAGCGTCACCCGTCGGGGTCAGGCACATCACGACGATCGAACGCATCGGCGGGAAGCCCATGAGGGCGGGCAGGGCGGCGATCACGTCACCGACATCGGTGAGACGGAGGGGATGCGACGACGAAGGCGTGGAAGTTGTCATGCTCGAACCGTGGCCCATCGGCCCGAGCGGAAAGCGACTCCCGGGGTCGTTCCGCGGCCTTCTGGGGATGAACCGGCCGGCTGTGGACAACTCCGCGACCGGCATCGTCGACCCGTGCCGAACGGACGATCCCGTCGGTGAACGCTGTTAGGGTGCGCGCCCGGCCCCGTCAGGGGCGGGCGGCGAAGTCGACGGCCTCCCGGAACACGAGGTCGAGATTGTCGGCGTCGGGCGGCGCCGCGTCGAAGGACAGGTACGTGACCGTCACACGCACGTCCCCGATCTGCGCGATCCGCGCGGCCATCGACTGCGTCATGCCACCCGATCCCCTGCCGGAGTCGACCGTGCGGGTCAGGGCCAGCGTCTCGGCCCCGTCGACGGCTATGGCGGGATCGTCGCCGAGGACGGTCGAGACGGTCGAGGTGATCCCCCGCACGGTGGCGTCCACCTGCGAGCACTCGGTGAGATAGGTGCGGTACTCGCCGACGTCCGGAGCGGAACGGGTGACCTCGACACTGATCGTCGCGCGACTGGCGTTGTCGGTACCGACCACCATGGCGGTGCTCTCGGGGGCGTAATTCTGCGCGGGCGGCAGACATCCGCCCGGATCGACCTTCGAGCCGGGCTGGATCCCGGTCAGGTCGGGCGCTGCCTGCGCCACGGCCTCCGGTGGGAGGACCACCGCGACGTACGGTTCGGGAAAACGTTCGGGAGGAAGCACCAGCTCGCCCGGTGCCCGGACAATCGCGGGTGCAGGTGCAGGCGCGGTTCCCGTCAGGGCTGCCGGTTCGGGCCGGGGGACGCCGGAGACGGTCTGGGAGCAGGCGGATGCGAGCATCAGGCACGCTGTCGCCACCGCGCTTCGGGCGGCCGATGCGCGGCGCCTCGGACGAGTGTCGCGTCGGGTCACCCGAACCTCCCTCGGTCGTCGACGTCGGGCAGGATGTGCGCCCCGGAATCGGTCGTCGTAGCGTCGATTAGACTCGAACACCACCATGCCACGTCGGGTGACCCCGGCGGAGATGCCGAGACGAAGTGTGATCGGAGTGGTTCGCAGATGGACGAACAGTCCCGCATGTACGAGCTGGAATTCCCGGCTCCGCAGCTCACCTCCCCGGAAGGTGAGGGGCCGGTCCTCGTGCACGGTCTCGAAGGTTTCGCCGACGCGGGACACGCGGTGCGCCTGGCGACCACGCACCTGCGCGAGAGTCTGGAGACCGAGCTCGTCGCGTCGTTCGCCGTCGACGAACTGATCGACTACCGGTCGCGTCGGCCGCTCATGACGTTCAAGGCCGACCACTTCTCGGACTACGCCGAGCCCGAACTGAACCTGTACGCGCTCATCGATGAGGCCGGCACCCCGTTCCTGCTGCTCGCGGGTGCCGAGCCGGATCTGAAGTGGGAGCGTTTCATCACCGCGGTGCGGTTGCTCGCCGAGCAGTTCGGGGTGCGGCGGACCATCGGACTCAACGCGATCCCCATGGCGATCCCGCACACCCGGCCGTTGGCGGTCACCGCGCACTCGACGAACAAGGACCTCATCGCGGGGCACCACCGTTGGTCGGGCGAGCTCCAGGTGCCCGCGGGAGTGTCGTCGCTGCTCGAATACCGCATGGGCCAGCACGGGCACGAGTCCGTAGGCTTCTCCGTGCACGTGCCGCACTATCTCGCCCAGACCGACTATCCGGCGGCCGCCGAGACGCTGCTGACGAACGTCGCAGAGGTCGGCGGCCTCGAGCTGTCTCTGCAGGCGCTCGGTGAGGCCGCGGCGCGGGTGCGGGAGCAGATCGACGAGCACATCGAGGACAATGCCGAGGTCCTCGGCGTGGTGCACGCGCTCGAGCGGCAATACGACAGCTACGTCGCCGCCCAGGAACAGCAGACCTCTCCCCTGCCGACCGACGAGAGTCTGCCGACGGGTGAGGAGATCGGGGCGGAGTTCGAGCGGTTCCTCGCCGAATACGACCGGCGCGGCGCCGGTCCCGGCGGCGATCTCCCCGGTCCGGACGACGGAAGAACCGGCGACGGCGGATTCGGCGAGTTCGACCCGGACGACGGGGACGATTCCGCTCCGCGTTGACACCACGGCGGGTTCGCCGGATGTTTCATGATCATCACAATCGTCGTTGTCGACGTCACATACAGACATGTACGCTTCGGCGACATGCCACAGTGGTAGTTGTGTCCGGTTCTCGGCCACGGGTCGGGCAGCCTGACTACCACCACGCGATCACCGACGTCGCAGGAGACGCTCATGGTTCCACCGCGCGCCCGGACGCTCCGCCCGGTTCCGGACAACGAACCCCGCATCGTGTTCCGCACGATCCACGGTTACCGACGCGCGTTCCGCCTGGCCGGAAGCGGTCCCGCACTGCTGCTCGTACACGGAATCGGTGACGACTCGTCGACCTGGCAGGACGTGATCCCGCACCTGGCGGAGAAGTACACCGTGATCGCCCCCGACCTGCTCGGGCACGGTCGATCCGACAAGCCGCGGGCCGACTACTCGGTGGCCGCCTACGCGAACGGTATGCGCGACCTGCTGTCGGTCCTCGGGATCGAATCGGTCACGGTGATCGGCCATTCGCTCGGCGGCGGGGTGGCGATGCAGTTCGCCTACCAGTTCCCGCACATGGTCGAGCGTCTGGTGCTCGTCGCGTCCGGCGGGGTCACCAAGGACGTCCATCTTGCCCTGCGGCTGATCTCGGTGCCGATCGTCAGCGAAGCGCTGCGGGTCCTGCGACTGCCCGGGGCGATGCCCGTCCTGCGCGCTGCCGGCGCGATGCTGAACCGGGTCAACGGATCGCCACTGAGGCCCGGTGCCCTGCTGCACGACACCTCGGATCTGGTGCGCGTACTGGGGAACCTCCCCGACCCCACGGCCTACGAAGCGTATTTGCGCACGCTGCGCGCGGTGGTCGACTGGCGCGGTCAGGTGGTGACCATGCTCGACCGCTGTTATCTGACGGAGAACCTTCCCGTCCAGCTCATCTGGGGCGATCACGACAGCGTCATCCCCATCGCCCACGCCTATCTCGCGCATTCGGCCATGCCCGGTTCACGTCTCGAGATCTTCCGGGGCTCCGGCCACTTCCCGTTCCGCGACGACCCGCTGCGCTTCCTGCGGGTGGTCGAGAACTTCCTGGAGACCACCGCTCCTCTGGAGTTCGACCTCGACCGCTGGCGCCGGCTCCTCGTGTCGGGTGTGAGCGAGTCGCAGATCAGCGGTGGCCCGGAGACCCGCATGGCGGTGCTCGGCGCGATGGGTTCGGACGAGCGCAGCGCCACCTGACCTGCACTACACGCCGGGCCACGCGACCCGCGGCGGTGGGTCGGGTCCTTCCGACTAGCCTGGAGAAGTGCTGCTTCCCGATCTGATACCCGACCCCGTCGACGACGACGCGCTGTTCGACGCGTTCACCACCTGGACGACGGATCGTGGCATCTCGCTGTATCCGGCGCAGGAGGAAGCGCTCATGGAGCTCGTCGCCGGCTCCAACGTCATCCTCGCCACGCCCACCGGCTCGGGAAAGTCGATGGTAGCGCTCGGCGCGCACTTCTTCGCGCTCGCTGCCGGGAAGCGCACCTTCTACACCGCCCCGATCAAGGCGCTCGTGAGCGAGAAGTTCTTCGCCCTGTGTGACGTCTTCGGCGCCGACAAGGTCGGCATGATGACCGGCGACGCATCGGTCAACGCCGGAGCACCGATCATCTGCGCGACCGCCGAGATCGTCGCGAATCTCGCCTTGCGCGAGGGACCGGACTCCGACATCGGCCAGGTCGTGATGGACGAGTTCCACTTCTACTCCGAACCCGACCGCGGGTGGGCGTGGCAGGTTCCGCTCATCGAGTTGCCGCACGCACAGTTCCTGCTCATGTCCGCGACGCTCGGCGACGTGACCTTCCTACAGAAGGATCTGACCCGCCGCACCGGACGGCCGACGGTGGAGGTCTCGGGCTCCGAACGACCCGTCCCGTTGACCTTCTCGTACTCGCAGGCACCCATCGGTGAAGCGATCGAAGAACTCGTCACCACCCATCAGGCACCCGTCTACGTCGTGCACTTCACCCAGGCCGCGGCTCTCGAGCGCGCCCAGGCCCTGACCAGCGTGAACATGTGCACGAAGGCCGAGAAGGAGGCGATCGCCACCGCGCTGGGCGACTTCCGGTTCTCCACCGGCTTCGGCAAGACCCTCTCGCGTCTCGTCCGGCACGGTATCGGTGTGCACCATGCGGGCATGCTGCCGAAGTACCGGCGCCTGATCGAGAAGCTCGCGCAGGACGGGCTCCTGAAGGTCATCTGCGGAACCGACACGCTCGGCGTCGGCATCAACGTGCCGATCCGCACCGTGTTGCTCACGGGCCTGACGAAGTTCGACGGCACCCGCACCCGGCAGCTCAAGGCGCGCGAGTTCCACCAGATCGCCGGTCGCGCAGGCCGCGCGGGATACGACACGATGGGCACCGTCGTCGTACAGGCCCCCGAGCACGAGATCGAGAACGTCCGGGCCCTCGCCAAGGCCGGGGACGACCCGAAGAAGCGCCGGAAGGTGCAGCGCAAGAAGGCACCCGAAGGGTTCGTCTCGTGGGGCGAGGGCACCTTCGACAAGCTGATCGCGGCGTCGCCCGAACCGCTGCAGTCACGGTTCTCGGTGAGCAACTCGATGCTGCTCAACGTCATTGCGCGACCGGGCAACTGCTTCGACGCGATGCGGCATCTGCTCGAGGACAACCACGAACCCCGTCCGGCGCAGCGCAAGCACATCCTCAAGGCGATCTCGCTGTACCGGGGCCTGCTCCAAGCGGGTGTGGTGCAGCAACTCGACGAGCCCGACGAGTTCGGGCGCCGGGCCCGCCTCACCGTCGACCTGCAACGCGACTTCGCGCTCAACCAGCCGCTGTCGCCGTTCGCCCTCGCAGCGATCGAACTGCTCGACGTCGACTCCCCCACCTACGCGCTCGATGTGGTGTCGGTCATCGAATCGACCCTCGACGATCCCCGTCAGGTGCTCATGGCGCAGCAGCATGCCGCACGCGGTGAGGCCGTCGCACAGATGAAGGCCGACGGCATCGAGTACGACGAGCGGATGGAACTGCTCGAGGAGATCACCTGGCCCAAGCCGCTCGTGGAGCTACTCGAGCCGGCCTTCGAGACGTACCGGGGTGGGCATCCCTGGGTGTCGGAGTTCCCCCTCTCCCCGAAGTCGGTGGTGCGCGACATGATCGAGCGCAGCATGACCTTCTCCGAGATGGTCTCGCACTACGGCCTGGCCCGCTCCGAGGGGCTGGTCCTGCGCTATCTCGCCGACGCCTACCGCGCGCTGCGGCAGACGGTGCCGGACGCCGCGCGCACGGAGGAACTCGAGGACATCATCGAGTGGCTCGGCGAGCTGATCCGGCAGGTCGACTCATCGTTGCTCGACGAGTGGGAGTCCCTCACCCATCCCGGGGTGGAATCCGACGACCAGCAGATCGCGTTCGGCGTCGACTCCCCTCGCCCGTTGTCCGCGAACGTCCGCGCGTTCAAGGTCATGGTCCGCAACGCGATGTTCAAGCGGGTCGAACTGGCCTCGCGTCGACGCTGGGACGAACTCGCGGCCCTCGGCGACGGTCTCGACGCCGAGGACTGGGAAGACCTGCTCGAGCTGTACTTCGACGAGTACGACGAGATCGGTACCGGCCCCGACGCGCGTGGACCGCTGCTGTTCACCGTCGAGATGGGTCCCGAGTTGTGGCGGGTGCGTCAGACCCTGCACGATCCGCAGGGCGATCACGGCTGGGCGTTGATCGGCGAGGTGAACCTCCGCGAGTCCGATGCGGCCGGTGAAGTGGTGTTCGACGAGTTCGAGATCGTCGAGGGCTGATCGTCGCAGGCGGCGGACCTCGGGAGCGGTAGCCTGACTCGGTGAGCGAACCGACCGTGCAACCCTTCCGCTTGGCCTACGTCCCGGGTGTCACCCCCGCGAAGTGGGTGCGGGTGTGGAACGAGCGGATGCCGGACGTCCCGATCGAACTGGTCCCCGTCGAACCCACGGCCGGTGCGGATCCGCTACGCGAGGACGTCGCCGACATCGCGCTGCTGCGCCTGCCGCTGCAGCGGGACGGCCTGTCGGTCATCCCGCTCTACACCGAGGTCTCCGTCGTAGTGGTGCCCAAGGAGCACGTGTTCGCGGCGGTCGACGAGGTGTCGGTGTCCGACCTCGCCGACGAGACGGTGCTGCATCCGCTCGACGACGTGCTCGACTGGGTCGCCCTACCCGGTGAGGAGGCGTTCGAGCGGCCCGCGACCACCGAGGACGCGATCTCGCACGTCGCCTCGGAGGTGGGTGTGCTCGTCACGCCGCAGTCGCTCGCCCGCCTGTACCACCGCCGCGACCTGACCTACCGTCCCGTCGTCGACGCGCCCGCGTCCCAGGTGGGTCTCGTGTGGGTCACCGACCGGACGACCGATCACGTCGACGAGTTCGTGGGCATCGTCCGGGGACGGACGGCCAACAGTTCCCGTGGCCGCAGCGATTCCGAGCCGGACGCCGAGTCGGGCGGCACCTCGCGTCGTGGCGAACGCAAGGGCTCGACCCCGAAGCGCCGCGCGCCCGAGCCCAAGACGTCCCGCCGGGCGGGGACGTCCGCGCGGAAGCGCCCCGGGAAGCCTCGGCGCGGTAAGCGCTGATCGATACCGCCGCGGTAAGCATTGATCGACACTGCCGCGGTCGGTGCTGATCGACACTGCCGCGGTCGGCGCTGATCGGGGTCTTCGTCAGGAAACGGGGCGGCAGGTCGGCGGGACGCAGCCACGGATGGTGTCGGCGAGGATGCGGTAGTCGACTCCGCGTGGGGACGACGAGCGGAACACCAGCCCGATCCGGCGGCCGGGTGCCGGGTCCGCGAAGTGCGCGACCTCGAGGTCTCCCCGGGCAGTTTCGACGGCGACCGCGGAGGCCGGGACGAGGGTGACGCCCAATCGTCCTGCGACGCAGCGCACCACGGTGGACAGGGAGGTCGCGCGGGTGTCGCCGAGTGCCGGTCGCGCGTCGATGGACCGGCACAGGTCGAGTGTCTGGTCGCGCAGGCAGTGGCCTTCGTCGAGCAGCAGCAGTTGTGCGTCGTCGAGCGCGGAGACCGAGAGGTCGGTGCGCCCGGCGAGTTCGTGTCCGGTCGGCAGGACGAGGACGAAATCCTCGTCGTACAGCGGCACTTCGATGACACCCGAGACGTCTGCGGGCAGGGCGAGGACGGCGACGTCGAGGGTTCCGGCGCGCAGGGCGTCGAGGAGACGCGCGGTCTGGTCCTCGACGACCTGCAGCGACAGCGCCGGCATCGCCCGGTCGAGTGCGGGCAGGATCTCGGGCAGGACGTAGGGCGCGACGGTGGGGATCAGGCCCACCCGCAGCGGGCCCGAGAGTCCGTCGGACACTCCTGCAGCCGCGTCGACGAAGCCGTCGGCGGCGTCGAGTACCACCTCCGCGTAGGGAAGCAGGCGCGCTCCCACCGGTGTCACGAGCACGCGGCGGGTGCTCCGCTCGATGAGCTGGACGCCGAGGCCGTTCTCGAGAGCCGCCAGCCCCTGGGACAGGGTGGGCTGGCTGACCTCGAGTCGCGCTGCTGCCGTGCCGAAGTGGCGGTAGGTGGCCACCGCGACGAAGGCACGCAGCTGCGAGAGGGTGGGCTGGTAGCTCTGATCGGTCACGCCTATCAGTGTAGTGCGACCTATCGTCTCTACCTTTCGCAGCTATCGGACGGTCGTGCGTCGACCACGAGACGGGCGCTCGCTGCGCCGACTGCCAGGTCCTACGACGCCGAGCCCGCCGCTCTTCCGGCAGCGAGGTCGTCCTCGTCCAGCACGACCTCGATCTCGCCACCGAACTCCACACCGGGAGCGAGCGGCAGCCGATCGCCGCTCCAGAACCGGCCGGGGTCGTACCAGTTGCTCCCCCGGTGCCGTTGCCGCAGCAGCCCCATCTCCTCCAGCGTCAGCCCCACCACTTCGGCGCAGTACGCGCTCTCGAGCCCACCGGACGGTACGGCCGCCCGGCGACGGCGCGGGAGCCGGCCCGCGAACCATCGCCCCGTGAGTTTCGTCGTCGACGGGAACGGTGTGCCGTCGAGCCGCGCGATCGTGCGCAGCAGCTGGTCCTCCTGGTCCGGGGTGACCGCCACCGAGACCTGCCGCAGCCAGCCGCGCTGGCCGTAACGCGCGGCCCACACCTGCACCGCACTGCGCAGGTCGTGCAACTGCACGCCGCGCTGGTGCCGCCCGGTCCACATGTCCGGGAGACTGCGTCCGAGCTCGGCGTGCCACATCAGCGGCGGCAGGTCCTCGAGCGCGACCGTCATCCCCACGTGGTTCACCGGTGCGTTGGTCAGCGTCTGGATTGCTCGGTCGGCCGGGGTGGCGCCGCGGAAGATCCACAGGTCCCCCGTGCGGGTC
This sequence comes from Rhodococcus sp. DMU2021, assembly GCF_019641445.1. Taxonomy (NCBI): domain Bacteria; kingdom Bacillati; phylum Actinomycetota; class Actinomycetes; order Mycobacteriales; family Nocardiaceae; genus Rhodococcus; species Rhodococcus sp. DMU2021. The sequence continues at coordinate 352,305 of NZ_JAIFKB010000001.1, read as the reverse complement.
GTCGCCACGGCCTCGTCGAGGGTGAGACGCGAACGCGCACCGGCGGACCGATCTGCCGACGAAGTGTCCATGCCGTCAGCCTGCCATGCCCGACGGCCGCTGGGGTCGTCCCCATGACCCCGACGGACCGCTAGGGTCGCCCCATGGCACTGCGCGGTGGCAAGTGGTGGAAGCTCGTCGGACTCGCTGGGATCGTGGGAGTCGCGGCGACCGGTGCTGTCGCCGCCCGCAACGAGCGACAGCGACGGAACTACAGCCCCGACGAGGTGCGTTCGGTGTTGCACGAGCGCTATGCCCGTTCACTCGCCGCACGCGACGGCAGCGCCGAACTCCCCCTCGCCGAGGTACCGATCGGGCCGAAGGAACGGATCAGCCGAGTGCTGCGGCGATTCCGTCGGCGAGATCGGTGATCTGCTCGTCGGTCATCACGAACGACGGGGAGATCTGCATCGCGCCCTGACCGGCCGCGCGTCCCGAGATCCCATGCTGCCGCAGGGTTTTGACGAAACCGAGAGCTTCGGACGGATCGGCGAGCTGCACGGCCGCCACCGCACCGAGGCCGCTGCGCACCTCGGCCACCCGCGGGTGGTCCGCCAGCGGAGCGAGCTTCTCGTGCAGAGTCCGCTCGATCCGCGCCGCCTCGGCGAGCAGATTCTCACGCTCGATGATGTCGAGGTTGGCGAGCGCGGCCGCCGCAGCAGCGGCGTGCCCACCGTAGGTGTAGCCGTGGCGCCACCACACGTCTCCGGCGAAGAACGGTTCGGCGACGCGCGGAGCGACGAACAGGGCGCCCATCGGCAGGTAACCGGAGGTGAGTCCCTTGGCGGTGGTGACCATGTCGGGCTCCAGGTCGAATCGCGACGACGCGAACCACGAACCACCGATACGACCGAAGCCGGTGACCACCTCGTCGACGACGAACAGGATGTCGTGGTCGCGGCAGATGTCGCGGATCTCGGCGAGATAGCCGTCCGGCGGCAGGTACACCCCGCCCGCACCGATGACGGGTTCGCAGAAGAAGGCCGCGATGGAGTCGGCACCGACCGAATCGATGAGTTCGAGCAGCGCCTTGGCGTCGTCCCACGCAACCCGCGCGGTGTCCTCCCACAGGCGGCCGTAGCCCTCACCGTTGACGGGGATACCGGCGAGCGAGGTGCCGCCGACGTGCATGCCGTGGTACGCCTTCTCGCGCGAGACCAGCAGCCGCTTGCCGGGCTTCCCGACCTCCTGCCAGTACCGCCGCGCGAGCTTGGCCGCCGAGTCGACGGAGTCGGATCCACCGGAGGTGAAGAAGATCTTGCTGCCCGGAACCGGGGCGATCCCCGCGAGACGCTCGGCGAGTTCGACGGCGGGTTCGGAGGTCAGATCGCCGAAGTTCGAGTAGTGGGCGAGCTTGGCGACCTGCGCTGCGATCGCGTCGCCGATCTCGGTGCGGCCGTGACCGACATTGGTGAACCACAGTCCGGCGGTGGCATCGAGGTAACGGTTGCCGGCGTCGTCCCAGATGTACGCGCCTTCCCCGCGCGACACGACGAATGCGCCGTCCCGTTCGATCGCGCCCATATCGGCGAATCCGTGCCACAACGCACCCACGACCAACTCCCGTCCACGACGATCACGACACCCGCCATCGTATGCGGAGGAAACGACTCTGGCGCCGGAGGCCCGTACCCGCCACCCTGGTGCCATGACCGAGTTCCGCTTCTCCGTCAACATCTTCGAGGTCGGGTCTCCCGATGTGTTCGTTCGCTGGTGCCGCGCCGTCGAGGACGCGGGTTTCGACGCGGTGTACGCGGCCGACCATCTCGGTGTCCCCGCGCCGTTCCCCGTCCTGGTCGCCGCCGCCGGTGCCACCGAGCGTCTGCGGGTCGGCACGATGGTGCTCAATGCCGGTTTCTGGAATCCGGCACTGCTCGCCCGCGAGATCGCGACCACCGATGTGCTCACCGGCGGCCGGCTCGAGATCGGCCTCGGAGCAGGGGCCACATGAGATGGGAGTTCGAGGCGGCCGGGATCGAGTGGGAACGCTTCGACGAGCGCGCCGAGCGTCTCGAATCCACCGTGCAGGAACTGCAGCGATCGTTCACCGCGCCCGGTTTCGACGAGCAGGCGGCGTTGCGCGAAGCATTCGACCTGCCCGTGCTCCGTCCGGTGCAGCGGCGCGGATTCGGCGGCTACGGCCCGCCCCTGATCGTCGGAGGCACCGCGACCGGATCTTTTCCGTCGTCGCCGCCCACGCCGACATCGTGAGTGTCGCGGGTGCCGTCCTGCTGCCCGGGAGGCCACCGGGGACGTTCCGCATCGCCACCCCGGCCGAGGCCGACGACCTGCTCGACTCGCCGTTCGTGCTGATCGGCACGGTCGACGAGATGGCCGGGCAGATCCTGCACAGCCGGGAGCGCTACGGGTTCACCCACTTCACGGTCCACGCCCCGTACCGGGAGACCTTCGGTGAAGTGATCGGCCGGGTGCGTGCTCTGGCGGGCTGACCACCTGGCCTGCCTGCCCTCCCCGACCGGCCCCGACCGGGTCGTTTCGCTAGGCTGTGTGATCAGCATGTCCATCTCCCCCGCCCCGAATCGTCGCGAACTGCGCGCTGCCCTGTCCGAGGTCTCCCTCCGCGACGAGAACCGCCTCCGTCGCAGGCTCGACCGGGCGCGGGGCGGCGAGGCGCTGACCGAGGTCGCCGCCGAGATCGAGACCGCCCGCGCCCGGCTCACGTCCCGTGCGTCGTCGGTCCCGGAGATCCGTTATCCCGAGGACCTACCGGTCTCGCAGCGCAAGGACGACATCGCCGCCGCGATCCGCGACCACCAGGTCGTAGTGGTCGCCGGTGAGACCGGTTCGGGCAAGACGACGCAGATCCCGAAGATCTGCCTCGAACTCGGGCGCGGGGTTCGCGGCCTGATCGGCCACACCCAGCCGCGCCGTATCGCCGCGCGCGCCGTCGCCGAGCGACTCGCGGAGGAACTGGACACCGAGCTCGGCGACGCCGTCGGATACACGGTGCGCTTCAACGATCAGGTCACCGAGTCGACACTCGTCAAGCTGATGACCGACGGCATCCTCCTCGCCGAGATCCAGCGCGACCGCCTGCTGCGCCAGTACGACACGCTCATCATCGACGAGGCGCACGAGCGCAGCCTCAACATCGACTTCCTGCTCGGCTACCTCGCGCAGCTGCTTCCGCGTCGCCCCGACCTGAAGGTGATCATCACCTCGGCGACGATCGACCCCGAACGTTTCGCGCGCCACTTCGCCGACGCGAACGGCACGCCTGCCCCCATCGTGGAGGTCTCCGGCCGCACCTATCCCGTCGAGGTGCGTTACCGGCCGCTGACCGTCGAGGTGGGCGACACGCTGGTCGACCGCGACCCCGTCGACGCGGTGTGCGAGGCCGTCGAGGAACTCCAGCGTGAGGGCGACGGCGACATCCTGGTCTTCCTCTCCGGCGAGCGCGAGATCCGCGACACCGCCGACGCACTGCGCGACCGCAAGCTCCGCAACACCGAGATCCTCCCGCTCTACGGACGCCTGTCGGCGGCCGAACAGCACCGGGTCTTCGCACCGCACACGGGCCGGCGGGTCGTGTTGTCCACCAACGTCGCCGAGACGTCCCTGACGGTTCCCGGCATCCGCTACGTCGTCGACCCCGGCACCGCACGTATCTCGCGGTACTCGGTGCGGACGAAGGTGCAGCGACTGCCGATCGAGCCGATCTCGCAGGCCTCGGCGCGGCAGCGCGCCGGACGGTGCGGTCGTGTCGCCGACGGCATCTGCATCCGTCTGTACTCGGAGGACGACTTCGACGGCCGGCCGGAGTTCACCGAGCCCGAGATCCTGCGCACCAACCTCGCGTCGGTAGTGTTGCAGATGACGGCGCTCGGTCTCGGCGACATCGAGGCGTTCCCGTTCGTGGAGGCCCCGGATCCCCGCGCGATCCGCGACGGCATCGCTTTGCTCGAGGAGCTCGGCGCGCTCGAACCCGCCAAGAAGGGCGAGACGCCGCGCCTGACCGCGACGGGCCGCGAGATCGCCCGCCTGCCCGTCGATCCGCGCATGGCCCGCATGATCGTCGAGGGCCACCGGAACGGATGTCTGCGCGAGGTGCTCATCATCGTCGCGGCCCTGTCGATCCAGGACGTGCGCGAACGCCCGACCGAGTTCCAGCAGGCCGCCGACGAGAAGCACGCCCGGTTCGCGGTCGAGGGCTCGGACTTCCTGGCCTTCCTGCGATTGTGGGACTACCTGAAGGAGCAACGGCGGGAACTGTCGTCGAGCAGGTTCCGCAGGTTGTGCCGCGACGAGTTCCTGCACTGGTTGCGGATCCGTGAGTGGCAGGACCTGCAGGGGCAGCTCCGTCAGATCACTGTCGACATGGGCTGGCAGACGCACCACCGCGACGTGAATCCCGACGACGTCCACAAGTCCCTGCTTGCAGGTCTGCTGTCGCACATCGGTCTTCGCGAGGGCGACAAGCGCGACTTCCTCGGTGCCCGCGGCGCACGGTTCGCCGTCTTCCCGGGATCGTCGTTGTTCAAGAAGCCTCCGCGCTGGGTCATGGCCGCCGAACTCGTGGAGACCTCACGGCTGTGGGCGCGGACGGCCGCGCGCATCGAACCCGAATGGGTCGAGAAGCTCGCTCCGCACCTGGTCAAGCGCACCTACTCGGAGCCGCACTGGTCGACGCGCCGCGAGTCGGCGATGGCCTACGAACGCGTCACGCTCTACGGCATTCCCCTGGTCGCCCAGCGTCCCGTGCCGTACGGACGGATCGATCCGGAGGTCTCGCGCGAACTGTTCATCCGCCACGCCCTCGTGCAAGGCGAATGGCGCACGCAGCACAAGTTCTTCCACGACAACCGGGCGCTGCTCGAGGACGTCGAGGAACTCGAACACCGTGCGCGCCGGCGCGACATCGTCGTCGACGACGAGACCCTGTTCGACTTCTACGACCAGCGGGTCGGCCCGGAGGCGATCTCGGCCCGGCACTTCGACACGTGGTGGAAGAAGACCCGCAGGCAGCAACCCGACCTGCTGACGTTCACGCCGGACACCGTGGTGAACCAGGACGCCGCCTCGGTGCTCGAGGGCGACTATCCGGACGCGTGGCGCCAGGGCGAGATCCAGTTCCCCCTCACCTACCAGTTCGAGCCGGGCACGGAGGAGGACGGTGTCACCGCCCGCGTCCCCGTCGCGCTGCTCGCGAACCTCAAGTCCGTCGGTTTCGACTGGCTGGTACCCGGGATGCGGACCGAGCTGGTCACGGCCCTCATCAAGACCCTGCCGAAACACCTTCGGAGGCAGGTCGTACCGGCTCCCGATTTCGCAGCGGCCGCCCTCGCCTCGGTGACGCCGCGCTCCGAACCGCTCGTCAATGCGATGGCCCGCGAGCTGTCCCGGCTCGGCCGGTGCACGATCGAGTCCTCGGACTTCGATACCGGTGCGTTGCCCGACCATCTGCGGATGACCTTCGCCGCGGTCGACGAGCGCGGCACCGTGCTCGGCCGCAGCAAGAGCCTGGCGGCCCTGCGGAAGAAGTTGGCTCCGCGGGTCGAAGCGGAGGTCTCGCGCGCCGCTGCGGGCACCGAACGTCCCGCGGCGGTGGTGTGGACGGCCGAGACCCTCGGGAACCTGCCGGAGACCGTCACCCGCGAGGTCGGTGGCCGGAAGGTCACCGGTTACCCTGCCCTGGTCGCGGAGAAGGACGGCGTCGCGGTGCGCGTGCTCAGCACACCGCAGGCCCAGCAGAACGCGACGCGTCAGGGGTTGCGTGCCCTGCTTCTGTCGTCGGCACCGACGAAGGCGAAGGCCGTGACCTCGGGGCTGACCAACATGGAGCGGCTCGCGCTCGGGCGGAACCCCGACGGATCGTTCGAAGCGCTGATCGAGGACTGCCGTGCCTGCGCGGTGGACGAACTTATCGCCGCACACGGCGCACCCGTGCGCACGCCCGACGAGTTCGAGGCGCTCGCGTCCACGGTGCGGTCACACCTGCCGGGGCGCGTGGCCCGTCTGTTGAAAGCGGTTGTGCCCGTGCTGTCCCGCGCCCACGAGGTGGGTGTGCTCCTCGATCGGTCGGACGGCGAGGCTGCCGACGACGTACGCGAACAGCTGCAGTCGTTGCTGTTCCCCGGCTTCGTCACCGATCTGGGGTCGCGGCGGATCGCCGACCTGCCGCGCTATCTCACCGCGGCCGCGCAACGCCTGGAGGCGTTGCCGGCGAGTGCGCATCGCGATGCCGCGGGAATGGATGTGCTCGATCGCGTCTACGGCGCCTACGACAAGCTACTCGCACGACTGCCGGAGGAACGGCGCGCCGCGCCCGAGGTGGTCGAGATCTACTGGATGATCGAGGAACTGCGCGTGAGCCTGTTCGCGCAGGGTCTCGGAACGCGGATCCCAGTGTCGGAGAAGCGCGTCCTGAAGGCGATCGACGGGATCCGGTAGCGACCGGACCGGCCGGCGTGCGGTCGGCTTCGACCGGGTCGCTCAGTCGGTCTCGACCGAGCAGGACTTCTTGTGCTCGCGCAGTTCCTGAATCTCGCGTTCGAAATCCTCTGCAGAACTGAAGGAACGGTAGACCGAGGCGAATCGAAGATAGGCAACCTCGTCGAGATCGCGTAGGGGTCCGAGGATCGCCAGTCCGACCTCGTGGCTCGGGACCTCGGGTGAGCCCTTCGCCCGCACCGCGTCCTCGACCTGCTGCGCGAGCTTGTTGAGTGCGTCGTTGTCGACATCGCGCCCCTGGCAGGCGCGGGCCACGCCGCGCACGACCTTCTCGCGGCTGAACGGCTCGGTCACGCCGCTGCGCTTGACGACGGACAGCACGGCCGTCTCGACTGTGGTGAAGCGGCGTCCGCATTCGGGACACGCCCGCCGACGACGGATCGCGGCACCCTCGTCTGCCTCGCGCGAATCGACCACCCGGGAATCGGGATGGCGGCAATACGGGCAGTACATGTCGGTTCCTTCGTCGTGCCCGTGCGGGTCGCGACGTCGGCGCCGAAGCGATGTCTCCCGACCGGAACCGTCTCCACCCGCGAGTGGGCCGACACCGCCGCAACCACACGGAGTGGTGTGACTGACAGTGTTAGACAATACCCGCCTGTCCGGCTCGGGAGCGGATCGCGGGTCCGGCGGGGCCACGACGCCCTCATTCCCGGCTGGAATCCGGCAAGAGGAGGCGGATTCCGGCCTGCACGGCCGTACCGTCGAGCGAGTTGAGGTCGGCGATCCTCGCGACCGTGACGTCGACCGGGACGTCGGGCCACACGCGAGCGGCCAAGGCCTCCAAACTCTCCCCCTCTCGCACGACCGTGGTGCCGGCGCTCTGCGAGATCACCTCATCGGTGCGCACGTGGGCGAGCACGAGGAGCATCGTGGTCGCGAGCGCGGTGAGGAGCACCGTCGTGGCCATCTGCCGCCAACTCGTGCCCTCCGCGGGCCGGCGACTGCGCGGTGCGATCTCCGAACGGCGGTGCAGGGGTTCCCGCGAGGGCGCGGCGACGCGCGGTCTCGTCCGCGCCGGGACACGGGTGCGATGGTGCAGCGTCGACGTCGCGATCGGCCGGATGCGATATGCCGCCGCCCCGGGCGCACCTGCTCCCGGCGGGCCCACGACGGTCCGCCCTGCCGTGCTCGTCCGGACTGAGGCACCGGTTCGGACCACCGCGCCCTGTCGCGCCGTACCCACCGGAACCGCCGTGTCGATCCGAACCGCTCTGCTCATCGGAAATCCTCCGTGTCGCTGTGCGTGGTCTTCCGACCCCGTCCGTGTCGCTTTGCATGGCCTTCCGACCCCGTCCGACCAATCGATCATGTGTTCGAACGAAAGTCTGTTCGAATGTTCTATCACGAGTCACAGCCTGACGGCAGCTCCTCGGAGGGTGAATCTCGAACATCTGTTTGATATACGCGCGGGATCTCGATAGATTCGAAAGGCAACTTGCAACCCATCCGACACTCGCCGCACGGAGGTCACGATGAAGGCGGACGGAACATCCACAGCCCGCCGGGGCGGACCCGCGACCGACGATCCCACCGCGAGCCTCACCGAGCGTCAGCGTCGTGTGCTCGAGGTCATCCGCGATTCCGTCAGCGAACGGGGGTACCCGCCGAGCATCCGTGAGATCGGCGACGCCGTCGGCCTCAACTCCACATCCTCCGTCGCACACCAGCTGCGCACGCTCGAACGGAAGGGCTTCCTGCGCCGGGATCCGAACCGTCCGCGTGCCGTGGACGTCCGCGGTCTCGAGCCCACCCCCGCACCCGAGTCCTCGCCCGAGGTGGTCGCCGGCTCGTCGACCGACGACATCCCTTCGGCGGCAATGGTTCCCGTCGTCGGCCGGATCGCTGCCGGTGGTCCGATCCTGGCCGAGGAATCGGTCGAGGATGTCTTCCCGCTGCCGCGCGAACTCGTCGGTCAGGGCTCGCTGTTCCTGCTCAAGGTCGTCGGCCAGTCGATGATCGACGCAGCCATCTGCGACGGCGACTGGGTGGTCGTCCGGCAGCAGAACGTCGCCGACAACGGCGATATCGTCGCCGCGATGCTCGACGGCGAGGCCACCGTCAAGACGTTCAAGCGGGTCGACGGCGACGTCTGGCTCATGCCGCACAACCCGATGTTCGAACCCATCCCGGGCAACGACGCAGTCGTCCTCGGCAAGGTCGTCACGGTCGTCCGCAAGATCTGATCCCCGGGCCACCGGAGACGAACGAGACCGGGGTGGCTCCGCACAGCGGAGCCACCCCGACCTTCTCGTACGTGCCTCAGACGTTGAGGCCGCGCCCGATGACTTCCTTCATGATCTCGTTCGTGCCGCCGTAGATCTTCTGCACGCGGGCATCGAGGTACGCCTTGGCGACCGGGTACTCGCGCATGTAGCCGTAGCCACCGTGCAGCTGCAGGCAGCGGTCGATCAGCTCGACCTGCTTGTCGGTGGTCCAGTACTTGGCCATCGCGGCCTCCTGGACGGTGAGCTTCTTCTCGTTGAGCAGCTCGATGCACCGGTCCACGAACACCCGGGCCAGCTGGGTCTCGGTGGCGAGCTCGGCGAGCTCGAAGCGGGTGTTCTGGAACTTGCCGATCGGCTTGCCGAACGCCTTGCGGTCGCGGCAGTACTGGATCGTGTCGTCGAGCACGCGCTCCATCGCAGCAGCGGCGACGACGGCGATCGCGAGACGTTCCTGCGGCAGGTTCTGCATCAGGTAGATGAAGCCCATGCCCTCCTGGCCGAGGAGGTTGGCCGCCGGGACGCGAACGTCGTTGAAGCTGAGCTCCGCCGTGTCCTGCGCGTCGAGGCCGATCTTGTCGAGGTTGCGTCCCCGCTCGAAGCCCGGCATGCCGCGCTCGACGACGAGCAGCGAGAAGCCCTGGGCGCCCTTCTCCGGGTCGGTGCATGCGACGACGATCACCAGATCGGAGTGGATGCCGTTGGTGATGAACGTCTTGGCGCCGTTGAGGACCCAGTCGTCACCGTCGCGCACCGCGCGGGTCTTGATGCCCTGCAGGTCGCTGCCGGTGCCCGGCTCGGTCATCGCGATGGCCGTGATCAGCTCACCCGAACAGAAGCCCGGGAGCCAACGCTTCTTCTGCTCCTCGTTGGCGAGCTCGAGCAGGTAGGGAGCGACGACATCGTTGTGCAGCATGAAGCCTAGACCGCTGAAGCCCAGCTTGGTGGTCTCCTCGGCCATGATGGCGTTGTAGCGGAAGTCGTCCATGCCACCGCCGCCGTACTCCTCCGGCACCGCCATGCCGAGGAAGCCCTGCGCGCCGGCCTTCTTCCACACCTCACGGTCGACGATCTTGTCCTTCTCCCACTGCTCGTGGAAGGGGGCCACCTCCTGTTCGAGGAACTTCCGGTACGACTCCCGGAAGAGGTCGTGCTCGGGCTCGAAAAGGGTGCGTTGCATCTGCGCTCCTGTGTGAGACGTCGTTCGACATACTCACGGTATGCAGACGAGGGCGCGGTGACGCTGACACAACCGAGCGCATTTTGTGACCCGGACGACCCCGGCGGGTACGCGTCGGTATCGAACGACCCGCGGGCACGGGTCGGTGTCGGCCGATGCGCCGGGTTCCGGTCAGCGGCGCAGATCCGCGAGTCTGCGCAGCAGCGGGTACGCGACGAGGATGCCGATCGAACCCCAGGCGATACCGCCGAGTTCGACCGAGCCGATCGACAGGGTCAGGTCGCCGATGCCGGCGACGAGCGCCGCGGCCGCGACCGTGAGGTTGACCGGATCCGTGAAGTCGACCTTCGCCTCCGTCCAGATGCGGACACCGAGGATGCCGATCAGGCCGTAGAGCACGAGGGTCGCGCCGCCGAGGACGCCCTCGGGCACGGTGAACACCAGCGCACCGAACTTCGGCGAGAAGGCCAGCACGACGGCGGTGACCGCCGCAACGGCGTATGCAGCGGTCGAGTACACGCGCGTGGCCGCCATGACGCCGATGTTCTCGGCATAGGTGGTCGTGCCCGAGCCGCCGCCCGCACCCGCGAGGGTGGTCGCAAGGCCGTCGGCGATGAGCGCATTGCCGGCCATGTCGTCGAGGTTTCGACCGGTCATCGCGGCGACCGCCTTGACGTGGCCTACGTTCTCCGCGACCAGCACGACGACGACGGGCAGCGCCAACAGCACGACCGACAGTTCGAAGGTGGGGCCGTGCAGATCGGGCAGACCGAACCACGCCGCGTCGCGCATGGCGTCGATGCGCTCGGACGCGATCGCCCCGGTGAACGCCGCGAAGATCCATCCGACGATCACACCGACGAGGATGCCGAGGCGGCCGAGCATGCCCGGGCCGACCACCGTCACGAGCAGTGTGACCACGAGCGTGATCGTGGCGACGAGCGGTTGGGCTTCGAACGATCCGGTGGCCGTCGGCGCGAGGTTGAGGCCGATGAGGGCGACGATCGCCCCGGTGACCACCGGCGGCATGACCGCGTCGATGATGCGCGAACCCGCCGCCTTGACCACGAGGCCGACAAGCACCAGCACGATGCCGACGGCGACGATCCCGCCGAGCTGCGCTGCCGGACCGGAACCGGCCGAGGCGCTGAGCGGCGCGATGAACGCGAAAGACGAACCGAGATAGCTGGGCACCCGGCCGCGCGTGATGATCAGGAACAGCGCGGTGCCGATACCGGAGAACAGCAGCGTGGTCGTGACGGGGAAGCCCGTGATCGTCGGCACGAGCAGGGTGGCGCCGAACATCGCGATGACGTGCTGCATCCCGATGCCGATGGTGCGCGGCCACGACAGTCGCTCGTGCGGTGCGACCACCGCACCGGGGTTGATGCGACGTCCGTCGCCGTGCAGGGTCCAGCCGCGGCGTGTGGTCGTGCGTCCGGTCGTGTTCGCTCGTTCGGTCACGACAGGTCATCGTAGAACCGGCAGCCTCATCGGCGTAGAACAGACCGCCCCGGCCGCGTAGAACAGACCGCCCCGGCCGCGTAGAACAGGCCGTCCCGGCCGCGTAGAACAGGCCGTCCCGGCCGCGTAGAACAGGCCGTCCCGGCCGCGCCGCTCAGTCCAGCAGTTTCGCTGCCGCGGCACGTGCCGCGACGGGGTCGTCGCTCGCGAGGACCGCCTCGGCCGCCTCACGGCAACGGTCCATCGGGACCGAGGAGAGCCGGGCGCCGACACCCGTCACCGCCGACGCGGCGCACGACAGGGACGTCACGCCCATTCCGGTCAGGACGCAGGCGAGGAGCGGGTCGGCCGCCGCCTCGCCGCACACCCCCACCGGCTTGCTCGCGGCCGCCCCGGCCTGCGCCGCGCGGGCCACGAGTGCGAGCACCGCGGGCTGCCACGGGTCGGTGAGTGCGGCGAGCTGCGGCGACATCCGATCGGCCGCCATCGTGTACTGGGCGAGGTCGTTGGTGCCGATCGACAGGAAGTCCAGGTGTTCGAGCAACCGATCGGCGAGCAGCGCCGCGGACGGAACCTCGATCATGACGCCGGGTGACAGCCGGCGCTCGCGCACCCGCGCGGCGAAATCGGCCGCCTCCGAGACGGTCGCCACCATCGGTGCCATGACCCACGGCGTGGCGCCGGTGCGCGAGGCCGCGGCGGCCACCGCGTCGAGCTGACGATCGAGGACTCCCGGCGCCGTGGTCGTGATGCGGATACCGCGGACGCCGAGTGCGGGATTGTGTTCGTCGGGGTGGTTGGCGAACCGGAGGGGCTTGTCGGAGCCGGCGTCGAGGGTCCGCAGGACGACCTTCCGTCCCTCGAACGCCTCGAAGACCTCCGCATAGATGTCGGCCTGCTCGTCCACCGTCGGTTCGGTGTCGCGGTCGAGGAAACACAGCTCGGTGCGGAACAGTCCGACGCCCTGCGCCGGCGTCCGGCGCGCCGCGCGGGCACCCGATCCGTCCTGCACGTTGGCGAGGATCTCGACCGGGTGACCGTCGGCGGTGGCGCCGGGACCGGACCAGCCCGCCACCCGCTCGCGCTCGACGCGGTCGCGTTCGACCTCGGCTGCGGCCTCGGCGCTGTCCGGGGAGATTACGATCCGGCCCGTCGCGCCGTCGACCAGCACCTCGGTGCCGGCAGGGACGTCGTCGAGACCTGCCACTGCGACGACACACGGGATGCCGAGCTGGCGCGCGATGATCGCGGTGTGGCTCGTGGGTCCTCCGAGGGAGGTGGCCAGCGCGACGACGACGGACGGGTCGAGTCCGGCGGTGTCGGCGGGTGCAAGATCGGCCGCGAGGAGCACGGACGGCGAATCGGGCATCTCGAGACCGGGTTCGGGGGCGCCCTGCAGTTCGGCGATCACGCGGTCGCGGATGTCGAGCAGGTCGGTGACCCGCTCGGACTGCAGCCCGCCCATCTTCTCGAACAGGGCCGCGAACTGGTCGGTGGCGGCGACGGTGGCGCCGACCGCGTCGGATCCGGACCGGATCTTCGTCGCGGTCGTCCCGCGCCAGGCGCGGTCCTCGACCAGCACAGCGGTGGCTTGGAGCACTTCTGCCGCGGCACCCGATGCACGCGAGGCGCGGGCGCGCAGCCGCTCGGCCACGACCTTCGCGGCGTCCTCGAACCGGCCCACCTCGGCCTCGCGCGCCGTGTCGGGGATCGAGGCGCCCTGCGCCGGGACCACAGGACGCGCGACGGGACGGATGACCGGCCCGTATCCGATACCGGGGACGACGGGGGTGCCGTGCAGGACGGACGCCGACTGCTCCATGGAGATCTCCTCACCGCAGTAGTTCGTTGTGACTCAGATTACTCGGAAGCCTTGACATGTCAACACAGACGGGCGTAAAACAACATAAACCAACATAGTTTTCCCCACAGATCGGGTACCCCCAGGAGTGTCGGTGTACGCAGAGGAACGGCAGCAGGCGATCGCAGCACTGGTGGCGGCACGTGGCCGCGTGTCGGTCGCAGTGCTCGCCGACCGGTACGGCGTCACCACCGAGACCGTGCGCCGCGACCTCGCACACCTCGAACGCCTGGGCCTCGTGCGGCGGGTTCACGGCGGCGCGATCCCGGCCGCCTCGCTCTCGGTGGCCGAGCCTGCCCTCTCCGAGCGCGAACACACCCGCGCCGAACACAAGGACCGCATCGCCGCCGCCGCGACGTCCTTCCTCCCGCCGTCCGGCGGAAGCGTGCTCTTCGACGCCGGCACCACGACCGGCAGGATCGTCGGAGCGCTGCCGCCCGAGGTCGACCTCACCGTCGTCACCAACTCGGTGCCGATCGCCGCGCGCCTCGCCGCAATGAGCACCGTGCAGCTGCACCTGCTCGGCGGTCGCGTCCGCGGTGTCACGCAGGCCGCGGTGGGTGCCGAGGCCCTCGCCACCTTGTCGACGGTGCACGTCGACGTGGCCTTCATCGGCACCAACGCGCTGAGCATCGACCACGGCCTGTCCACCCCCGACGCCGACGAGGCCGCGGTCAAGCGCGCGATGGTGCGCACCGCCGACCGGGTCGTCGTGGTCGCCGATTCGTCGAAGGTCGGTCGGCGCAATCTGCTGAGCTTCGCGTCGCTCGAACCGATCGACGTTCTGGTCACCGACACCGATCTCGACGACACCGACCGTCGGCAACTCATCGAACACGGAATCGAGGTGGTGACGACATGATCGTCACGCTCACGGCCAACCCCAGTCTCGATCGCACGGTCGGGCTGACGGGCCCGCTCGAGCGCGGGAAGGTGCATCGCACCGAGCGATCCACCGTCGATCCGGGCGGCAAGGGGATCAACGTCGCGCGTGTGCTGCACGCCGCGACGACCGAGGTCGTCGCCGTTCTCCCGGCCAACGCCGGCGATCCTCTGCTCGCCGCGCTGGACGAGCAGGGCATCGCCCATCGGGCCGTGCCCACCTCCGGGCCGACGCGCAACAACATCACCGTCGCCGAACCCGACGGCACCACGACCAAACTCAACGAACCCGGAACCCCCTGCACCGGACGCACACTCGGCGAGTTGCACGCAGTCCTGCTGGAATGCGCGCAGGGAGCCGCGTGGACCGTCCTGTCCGGTTCTCTTCCTCCCGGTGTGCCCGAGTCGTGGTATGCCGATCTCGTGGGTGCCCTGCGCGGTCTCGGATGCCGCATCGCGGTCGACACCTCCGAGCGGCCACTGCTCGCCCTCGCCGAGCGGTTCCCCGCGGCGGCCCCGGACGTGATCAAGCCGAACGCCGACGAACTGGCCCAGCTCACCGGCGCGGACGCCCACGAACTCGAATCCGGCGCCGCCGCAGGAGACGTCGGCGCCGTGGTCGACGCGGGACGGGTGCTGGTGGAACGCGGGGTCGGCGCGGTACTCGCGACCCTCGGCGGTGCGGGCGCGGTGCTGGTCACCGCCACCGGCGCGTGGCGGGCCACCGCCGACGACGTCACGGTCCGCAGCACGGTCGGCGCGGGCGACTCGTCGCTCGCCGGATATCTGCTCGCCGAGCAGGCCGGTCACACCCCCGACGAGTGCCTGCGCCTCGCCGTGGCGTACGGAACCGCAGCCGTCACGCTCCCCGGAACAGCCCTGCCCACAACCGATTCCGTCGATCCATCCCGAGTGCACGTCACCGACGTCCACCGCCGACCCCGACCGCTCCCCTCCCACTCCTAAGGAACGTCATGTCCGACACCACCTCCGGCTCCGCAGGCGGTTCCTCGATCATCGGCACGGAACTCGTCTCGCTCGATGTAGACCTGGGATCCGACAAGAACTCCGTCATCGCCGCGCTCGCCGAGCGTCTCGCAGCGAACGGTCGCGCATCCGACGCCGACGCACTCACCGCGGCCGTTCTCGAACGGGAGGCCAAGTCCGCCACCGGCCTTCCCGGCGGGATCGCGATCCCGCACGCACGCAGCGAAGCGGTGACCACGCCGTCGCTCGGTTTCGCCCGGCTGTCCCCGAAGGCCGACTTCGGTGCGCCCGACGGACCCGCCGACCTCGTCTTCCTCATTGCCGCGCCCGAAGGTGCGGGCGGCGACCACATGAAGCTGCTCACCGCTCTCGCTCGTGCACTCGTGCGCCCGGACTTCGTCGCGTCGCTGCGCGCGGCCGCGTCCGCGGACGAGGTCATCGCGCTGGTCGAGGACGTCCTCCCGCCCCGACCGGAGTCGTCGGGCAGCGCTCCTGCCGGCTCGACCGCAGCGCCGGAACAGCCGTCACCGACAGCCGCTGCGACGCCGGCGGTCGCGCCTCCGCAGAGCGCGGAACAGCCCGGAGGCCGCACGATCGTCGCGGTCACCGCGTGCCCGACCGGTATCGCGCACACCTACATGGCCGCCGATGCGCTGGCCGCCGCCGGTGAACGCGCGGGCGTGACGGTCCGGGTGGAGACGCAGGGATCGAGCGGCAGCACTCCCCTGCCCCCCGACGTGATCGCCGGCGCCGACGCCGTCATCTTCGCCACCGACGTGGGGGTCAAGGGCCGCGAACGGTTCGCCGGGAAGCCCGTGATCGCATCGGGCGTCAAGCGCGCGATCAACGAGCCGGACACCATGGTCGACGAGGCCCTGCGGGCCGCCACCGATCCGTCCGCACGCACCGTCGAGGGCACCGCGGGCGCCCCGGCGGGTGAGTCGGAGAGCGGCAGCGACCTCGGTTGGGGTACCCGGCTGCGGCAGATCCTGCTCACCGGTGTGAGTTACATGATCCCGTTCGTCGCGGCCGGTGGTCTGCTCATCGCTCTGGGCTTCCTGCTCGCCGGTCCCGACATCACCGACTCGGCCGCCGACATCGTCCTCGACAACACGCTCACCAACCTTCCCGAGGGTGGGCTCGGCACTTATCTCGGTGCGGTGCTGTACCAGATCGGCTCGTTGGCGTTCTCGTTCCTCGTCCCGGCACTGGCCGGGTACATCGCCTTCGCGATCGCGGACCGTCCGGGTCTGGCTCCGGGCTTCACCGCCGGTGCGGTGGCCGTCTTCGTCGGCGCCGGTTTCATCGGCGGTCTGGTCGGCGGCATCATCGCCGGCTTCGCGGCCCTGTGGGTCGGCCGTATCCCGCTGCCCACTTGGGCTCGTGGCCTGATGCCTGTGGTGATCATCCCGCTGCTCGCGAGCCTGATCGTCGGTGGGCTCATGTTCCTGCTGCTCGGTCGCCCGCTCGCCGCGATCACGACCGGTCTCACCGACTGGCTCAACGGTCTGTCCGGTGGTTCCGCGGTGCTGCTCGGTGCGATCCTCGGCCTGATGATGTGCTTCGACCTCGGCGGACCGGTCAACAAGGCCGCCTACGCCTTCGCGGTCGCGGGTCTCGACGTCGCCAACACCGGTTCGCTCGAGATCATGGCGGCGGTCATGGCCGCCGGTATGGTTCCGCCGCTCGCCATGGCACTGTCGTCGCTGGTGCGTCCGCGTCTCTACAGCACGGCCGAACGCGAGAACGGCAAGGCCGCCTGGCTGCTCGGTGCATCGTTCATCTCGGAGGGCGCCATCCCGTTCGCGGCGGCCGACCCGTTCCGGGTCATCCCGTCGATGATGCTCGGCGGCGCCGTGACCGGCGGCATCGTCATGGCGACGGGTGTCACGCTCACCGCTCCCCACGGCGGATTGTTCGTGCTGTTCGCGATGGACCGCGTCGTGTGGTTCCTGATCGCACTGGCAGCCGGTACGGTGGTCGCCGCACTCGCGGTCAGTATCGCCAAGTCGATCACGCGTCCCGCCCGGGTTGCCGCCGACGAGGCGAACCCCCAGCCCGTAGCGGCACGCTCCTGATCACAGCGGCACGCGCCTGATCTACCCGACTTCCTGCACGTCCCCACCACGAAGGAGATTCCCATGCCCAGCACCACCGTTGCCGTCGGTTCGTCCATCGGCCTGCACGCCCGTCCTGCAGGGATCATCGCCGAGGCCGTGGTCGCGGCCGGTGTCCCCGTGACCCTCGCGGTCGACGGCGGCGAGCCCGTCGACGCCGGTTCGGCCCTGATGATCATGACGCTCGGCGCAGAAAAGGGCACGCAGGTCACGATCTCGTGCGATGACGACGCGGTCCTCGCGCAGGTCGCGGAGCTGGTCGCCGCGGACCTCGACGCCTGATCTCGGCCGCGGTCGCGGCGTCTGATCTCAGCGGCGGGCGCGGCGCCGGACGACGAGTCCGAGCACCCCGAGGGCGATGACCCCGGCGGCCACGCCCGCACCGACGACCGGCAGTGCCGCGGGCGACATCTCGTCCGCGGCATCGTCGTCCGCGGGTGCGAAGAGATCGGTCGCACCGCGACGGATATGGATCGGTGGATTCTCCGTGCCTGCCGCGCCGCGCTCGGACGCGGTGACCAGGTCACCGTCGGCGGTGAATGCGACGGCTTCGCCCTGCGGTTCGCCCGGGACCGGGACGCGGAAGCGCGGACCGGCGACCAGAGCGGACGCGAGATCGCCGTCGGGGACGTGGAACAGGTAGACGTCGGTGTAGGTGCGGACCGCCGCGACCGTCCCGTCGGCGTTGACCGCACCGCCGGTGATCATCGAGGAGGACGCACCGGGAATGGGACCGCCGGGGGTGTCCGACGGTCCGAGTGCCAGCGACCCGACCCTCTCGAGGGGGGCAGGTCCCGGCACGGGGAGGCCGTCGATCGTGAGTCCGCGTGCGGGCCGGTAGACATTGCTCGAGCCGAACAGCGCCTTCGTCACGATCACAGGTTCGCCTGTCGCGGAGACGAGCACGGCCTCGGCGTCGCGGGGACCGTCGGGATAGGTCAGCCGGTGCAGATCTCCCTGCCCGGTGTCGGGGTCGAGGGAGATGAGCGCGATCGTCTCGCGGACGCGGGTGTTGTCGCCGAGATCCCCGAGCCACAACCGGCCGTCGGGCCCCGCGGCGAGATCCTCGACGTCGTAGGGATCGACGGGCGACGGAACGCGTTGCAGCACCGAGCAATCGTCGTCGAGTTCGACGATGCGTTCGTCCTCCCCGGCATCGGGCGTCGCGAACAGCCGGTCGCCGATCGTCGCGAGGCCGGACAGTTCGGTGAGCACGGGATCGTCGGGGGTACACAGCATCTCGGTCGGCAGATCCGCGACCGGAGTCCCAGCGTCCTGCGCGCCTGCGTGCGAGACCGGCACGAACGCCGCGACGGCAGCGAGCAGCGCCGCCCGGCGTACGACCCGCATCAGGCCGCGAAGTCGACCAATGCCGACGCCAGCGCTGCCGGCACCTTCGCGTGCACCCGCGTGCCGTCCACTTCGTGCTCGGACGACAGGATCTGACCGTCCGAATGGATGCGCGCGAGCAGATCACCGCGGGTGTACGGCAGGAGCAGCTTCACCTCGACGTCGGGATCCTCGAGCAGACCCGCGAGCTGGGTCTGCAACTCCTCGACGCCCACGCCGGTGTGCGCGGAGACGAACACCGCGCCGGGGATCGCGCTGCGCAACTGCGTCAGGGTGACCGGGTCGGCGGCATCGATCTTGTTGACGACGATCAGTTCCGGCGGCGGCGGTGCGTCCGATTCGCGGAGCACCTCGGTGACGACTTCGCGCACCGCCTTGATCTGCTCGGTGGGCATGGGGTCGGAGCCGTCGACGACGTGGAGCAGCACATCGGCGTCGGCGACCTCCTCGAGAGTCGACCGGAACGCCTCGACCAGCTGGGTCGGGAGGTGCCGGACGAAACCGACGGTGTCGGTGAGCACGTACTCGCGGCCGTCGGGCAGCGCCGACCGGCGGGTCGTCGGGTCGAGGGTCGCGAACAGTGCGTTCTGCACCAGGACGCCGGAGCCGGTGAGCTTGTTGAGCAGGCTCGACTTACCGGCGTTGGTGTATCCCACGATCGCGACGGACGGGATCTTGTTGCGCAGACGCCGGGTGCGCTTGGTGTCGCGCGCGGCCTTCATCGCCTTGATCTCGCGACGGAGCTTGGCCATCCGCTCACGGATCCGGCGACGGTCGGTCTCGATCTTCGTCTCACCGGGACCGCGCAGGCCCACACCGCCGTTGCTGCCGGCACGTCCACCGGCCTGCCGCGACATCGATTCGCCCCAGCCACGCAGACGCGGGAGCATGTACTCCATCTGTGCGAGGGAGACCTGTGCCTTGCCCTCTCGCGAGGTGGCGTGCTGGGCGAAGATGTCGAGGATCAGCGCGGTCCGGTCGATGACCTTGACCTTGACGACCTTCTCCAGCGCGGTGAGCTGGGCGGGGGTGAGTTCGCCGTCGCAGATCACGGTGTCTGCGCCGGTGGACAGGACGATCTCCCGGAGTTCGTCGGCTTTGCCGGAGCCGATGTAGGTGGAGGCATCGGGCCGGTCACGACGTTGGACCAGGCCTTCGAGGACCTCGGAGCCCGCAGTCTCGGCGAGCGCGGCCAGCTCGGCCAGGCTCGCTTCCGCCTGGGCGGCCGTTCCGCCCGTCCAGACACCGACGAGCACGACACGCTCGAGTCGGAGCTGGCGGTATTCGACCTCGGTGATGTCCTCGAGTTCAGTGGACAGACCGGCCACACGCCGCAACGCGCTACGGTCTTCGAGTTGCATCTCGCCGACGGACGGATCCTCGGCGGTCCAGCCTCCGGATGCGTCGTACGCGGTCGGAGTGCTGTCATCTGTGGTTGCGCGATGCATGCGCTGTGTGTTCGTCATACACCTCCATGGTGTCACGAAGCCCGAATCGGTGCATTCGAGTTTTTCTGCCGCATCCGCGCGGGGGGTACCCAAGTGCGCGCCGGCCGGGCCGAGCGGCGCCGATCAGATCGGCGCCGACCACCAGGTGTCGTCGAGTTCACCCGTCGCGACCAGCACAGACGGCCCGCGCAACCAGGCGCGACCGTTCTCGATGCGCACCTCGACCAAGCCACCGGGGATCCGCACCTGCACCGCGCCGTCGGATGCGCCGTCGAAGCGCAGGGCTGCAGCAGCCGCGGCCACCGTGCCGGTTCCGCACGAGCGGGTCTCCCCCACGCCGCGTTCGTGGACGCGCATGTGGACCGTCCCGGCCGCGATCGGGGTCAGGAACTCGATGTTGACCCCGTGCGGGAAGAAGCCCGGGTCGAAGCCGGGCGAGGTGAGGTCGAGACCGGCAAGGCTCGTGTCGTTCAGGTGCGGGTCCACGCACGCGAGGTGCGGGTTGCCGACGTCGATGCCGATGCCCGGATAGACCCGCCCGTCGATGGTCGCCGCCGACTCGCCGAGGGTGCGCACCGTCCCCATGTCCACGGTCACCTCGCCGAGGACCGGTCCTGTCTCGTGCACGGTGACGGGCTTGCCTCCCGCCCGGCTGCCGACGACGAACTCGCGGCGGTCCTCGAACCCGTGCGCGGTCAGATAGTGCGCGAACACCCGCACACCGTTGCCGCACATCTCGGCGATGGATCCGTCGCCGTTGCGGTAGTCCATGAACCAGTCGTCGGCGTCGGTGCCCTCGGGCAGTTCTCCGAGCGCGCCGGCCGACACCAGTGCCCCGGCTCGGGCCACGCGGAGCACACCGTCGGCGCCGAGCCCGCGACGCCGGTCGCACAGGGCCGCGATCCGGCCTGCGTCGAGGTCCAGGCGGGCGTCGGGATCCGGAAGGATCACGAAGTCGTTCTCGGTTCCGTGCCCTTTGCTGAACTCCATGCGCGCTACCTTATCGGGCTGGTGAGGCCGGTGATGTGCGTGCGTCCCGGACGGCCCGCAACGCGACGTCGAGCAGGTGGGGGTCGGCGCCGTCGAGCCAGTGGATGCGCGGGTCGCGGCGGAACCACGAGCGTTGCCGTCGCACGTAGCGCCGGGTCCCGATGAACGTCCGCTCGCGTGCGTGGTCGAGGTCGTACTCCCCGTCGATGTACGCGAGCACCTGTGCGTAGCCGATCGCGCGACGTGCGGTGACGCCCTCGCGCAGCCCGACTTCGAGGAGTCCGTGCACCTCGTCGACGAGGCCGCGTTCGAACATCAGGTCGGTGCGCCGCGCGATGCGGTCGTCGAGTTCGGCGGTGTCGCGGTCGACGCCCAGGATCACGGTGCCCCAGCGGGGCTCACCGATCGTCGGCTGCGACGCCGCGAACGGTTGCCCGGTCAGCTCGACGACCTCGAGCGCGCGGACCATGCGGCGGCCGTCGGTGGGCAGGATCGTCGCCGCGGCGGCGGGATCGGCGCTCTGCAGCGCCCGGTGGACCGCGGCGGGCCCCTCGGTCTCGAGCACCGCCTCCCACTTGGCACGGACCTGCGGATCCGTCGCCGGGAACTGCCATTCGTCGAGCAGTGCCTGCACGTACATCATCGATCCGCCGACGACGATCGGGAGGCGGCCGCGGCCGAGGATCGCCTCGACGTCGGCGATCGCGGCCTGCTGGTAGCGGGCGACCGTCGCGGTCTCGGTGACGTCGAGGACGTCGAGTTGATGGTGCGGGATCCCGCGACGCTCGTCCGGTGCCAGCTTGGCCGTCCCGATGTCCATCCCGCGGTACTGCTGCATCGCGTCGATGTTGACGATCTCGCCGCCGAGCGCTTCGGCGAGGTCCAGTCCGAGATCGGACTTGCCCGTGGCGGTGGGGCCCACCACCGCGATCGGTACGAGCGTGTCGGCGGGACCGGTGCTTTCTGCGCTCACGGTGTCCAGATCCCCACGTGGTAGCCCACGCCGTAGGGCGCGGCGGAGTAGGTGACGGACGCCGAGCGCGGGCGCGCTCCGAGGGTGGCCGCAAGGACGTGCCAGGCAGCGCGGCCGGTCAGCTTGATGTCCGAACACAGGTCGGGGTCGAGCGCCGCGAGCACCTCCGTGTCGCCGGCGCCGAGCGCTGCGGCCAGGGCCGCCTCGACCTCCTCCGAGCGCGGATCGTAGGCGCCGGGCGCCTTGGCGGTGAGGGTCGTCGCTCCGTCCGCGACGACGAGCAGTGCTCGCGGCAGATCGTCGCGGTCGAGCTCCGCACGCAGGTCGCGGCCGAGATCGGCGCAGTGGGCGGCGTCGGCGTCGGCGGCCACCACGTGGGTCGTCACGTGGGTGCCGGGTGCCGTGCGGTCGCGGATCCAGCCGGCCACCAGCGCGGTCAATGCGAGCGCGGGATCGGGTTCACCGGCGGCCTCAGGACCGAGCTGCACCGTGACGTCGACACCGAACCCGAGGAAGGTTCCGCGCGCGGTGGAAGGAACGGTCTGTTCGGCCGTCTCGGCTCCCACGACCACCCATTCCGCGGCACCGGACAGGCTGCGACCGACCTCGAGAACCGCCTCGCGCAGATCGTCGGTCTCGGAGACGGCGAGACCGGTGAGCTCGGGGACGAGCAGCGGTGGGGACGGCACGAACGCCGCGGCGGTCAACACATCGGCAACCGTAGTCCACCGGACCCGGCGCCCTGCATGGACACGACCTGTTTCAATAGTGAGCGGACACGATCGCGGAGCCCCGGGATCGACCGGCGGTAGACCCATGCGACCAGGCAGCCGTGCCGCGCGGCAGAGATGAGGTATCGATGAGCGACCCGAACGCACAGGACCGAACCGGCGAGTCGACGCAGGAGCGGACCCCGCGTCCCGGTCCCGCCACACCCCGAGCCCATGCTGCGACGCCCGGCCCCGCGGGCCGAGAGAACGGCAGTTCCACCGCAGCACCCCCGAAGCCGCATCCCGTCGCGGCCCAGACGCACCCCCACGTCCCGGCGGTGCCCGCGAGCGATCCGAGTCGGTTCGGACGCGTCGACGAGGACGGCACCGCATGGGTCCGCACGAGCGAGGGCGAGCGGTGCATCGGATCGTGGCAGGCAGGCGACGCCGCCGAGGGCCTCGCGCACTTCGGACGCCGTTACGACGATCTCGTCACCGAGGTGGCGATCCTCGAGACCCGGTTGACCTCCGGCACCGCCGACGTGAAGAAGACCCGCGCGGCCGCCGAGGCACTGGCCGAGTCGCTGCCGACCGCCGCCGTCATCGGTGATCTCGATGCGCTCGCCGCCCGGCTCACCGCGATCATCGAGCACTCCGAGGAGGCTGCGGCTCTCGCCAAGCAGGAAAAGGAGCGTCGGCGCGCCGAGAGCACGGCCCGCAAGGAGGCCCTCGCGGCCGAGTCCGAGACGATCGCCGCCGAATCCACCCAATGGAAGGCCGCGGGCGACCGGCTGCGCGAGATCCTCGAGGAGTGGAAGACCATCCGCGGGGTCGACCGGAAGGTCGACGACGTGTTGTGGCGTCGCTATTCGAAGGCACGCGAGGCGTTCAACCGGCGTCGCGGAGCCCACTTCGCCGAACTCGACCGCGAGCGCGCCGCGGCGAAGAGCCGCAAGGAAGAACTCGTCGCCCGGGCGGAGGAGCTGCAGAACTCCACCGACTGGGGTGCCACCGCCGCGGCCTTCCGCGACCTGCTCGCCGAGTGGAAGGCGGCCGGACGGGCACCGAAGGACGCCGACGACCAGCTGTGGAAGCGGTTCAAGGGCGCCCAGGACGTCTTCTTCGCCGCACGCAACGCCGCGAACGCCGAGCGCGACGCCGAGTTCGAGGAGAATGCCCGCGCGAAGGAGGCCCTGCTCGAGGTGGCCTCCTCGATCGACCCGTCGGCCGATCTCGAAGGTGCCCGGGCGCGCCTGCGCGAGCTGCAGGACCAGTGGGAGGCGATCGGCAAGGTGCCGCGCGAGCGCATGCACGATCTCGAAGGCCGTCTGCGGGCCATCGAGAAGAAGGTGCGCGAGGCCGCGGATTCCGAGTGGCGCCGCACCGATCCCGAGGCCCTCGCGCGTGCGGCCCAGTTCCGTGAGCGGGTGCGTCAGTTCGAGGAGCAGGCCGCCAAGGCGACCGCCGCCGGCCGGGCGAAGGAGGCCGAGAAGGCTCTCGCCCAGGCCGCGCAGTGGCGCGAGTGGGCCGACGCGGCCGAAGGTGCCGTCGGCGAGCGCTGACCCCGCGACATCCGAGACGGACGATCCCCCTCTCCCGGTCCGGGAGAGGGGGATCGTCGTGTTCGTGCCGGAGGCGTCAGGCCTCGGGGTCGTCGCGCATCAGGCGGGGCCGCTCGTGCTGTGCTGCGACCTTCCGCAACTCGGCCTCGGCCTCGAGCTGGGCCGAGGTCCGCGCCCACACCACGCGGGCCCAGTGGAAGACGATCACCATGACGGCGAACCAGCCGATCACGAGACCGAATCCCGGTCCCGCGGCGGACGACTCGACGGGCAGGGTCTGGCGCGACCAGATCGCGAGCATGCCGAAGACGATGGTCACCGCCGAGCCGGCCAGAGACACCCACGCCAACGCCCACTTGCGGGTGACGAGCGCGAGAATCGAGCCCAGCCCGGCGAAGACCACTGCGAAGCCGACGAACAGCCGCGACGGCAGACCGATCTCCTCGGTGGTCGCGTCCGGGGCGAAGGACAGCACCTCCCACCCGTTGGCGGATCCGGCGTGGGGCAGGCTGAAGGTCGCCAGCAGGATCAGGACGGCGATCGCGACGAACATCGCCCGGGCGCCCGGGTCGATGTCGCTCGCCACCTTCCGTTCGGCGGCTTCGAGTTCGGCGCGTACGTCACCCGTCGCGTGGTGATCGTGCGGCTTGTCGGTGGTCATGCGTTGCATCCCATCTGAGGCGGCAGCGGGTCGGGGACGCCGATGCTCGGCAGTCCGAGTCCGACACCGATCGGCGGTGTCTTGGGCAACCGGCCTTGTTCGAAGTGGTCGCCCGCACGTGTACGGCGGTGCGTGAGGATCGGGGTGTCCGCGACGAGGTGGTGCGGCGCGGCGTCGCTGACGACGATCGTGATGACGTCGCCGGGACGCACCGCGGTGTCGATCGCGCCCTCGGGACGGAAGTGGACGAGGCGGCCGTCGCGGGCACGCCCGCTCATCCGGGCGGTCTCGGCGTTCTTGCGACCCTCCCCCGCCGCGACGAGCAGTTCGACCTCCGTGCCGACGAGCTTGCGGTTCTCCTCGAGGGTGATGCGTTCCTGCAGCGCGATCAGACGGTTGTAGCGCTCCTGCACTACGGCCTTGGGGACCTGACCCTCCATGTCTGCTGCGGGCGTGCCGGGACGCTTCGAGTACTGGAAGGTGAACGCGCTGGTGAAACGCGCCTTCTCGACGACCTCGAGGGTCTGCTGGAAGTCCTCCTCGGTCTCACCGGGGAAACCGACGATGATGTCGGTGGTGATCGCGGCGTGCGGCATCGCGGCCCGAACCCGCTCGATGATGCCAAGGAAGCGTTCCTTGCGGTACGAGCGGCGCATGGCGCGCAGGATCCGGTCGCTGCCGGACTGCAGCGGCATGTGCAGTTGCGGGCACACGTTGGGGGTCTGCGCCATCGCGTCGATGACGTCGTCGGTGAATTCCGCCGGATGCGGGGACGTGAAGCGCACCCGCTCGAGGCCCTCGATGTCGCCGCACGCGCGCAGCAGCGACGCGAAGGCGCCCCGGTCGCGGGGCTGCTCCGGATCGGCGAAGGACCGGCCGTAGGAGTTGACGTTCTGGCCGAGCAGTGTCACCTCGAGCACGCCCTCGTCGACGAGCGCCTGCACCTCGGCGAGGATGTCACCCGGGCGCCGGTCGACCTCCTTGCCGCGCAGCGACGGCACGATGCAGAAGGTGCACGTGTTGTTGCAGCCGACGGAGATCGACACCCATCCGGCGTACGACGACTCGCGCTTGGCGGGCAGCGTCGAGGGGAACGCCTCGAGGGCGTCGAGGATCTCGACCTCGGCACGGCGATTGTGCCGCGCGCGTTCGAGCAGTGCGGGGAGATTGCCGATGTTGTGCGTGCCGAAGACCACGTCGACCCAGGGCGCCTTCTTCACGACCGTGTCGCGGTCCTTCTGGGCGAGGCAGCCTCCGACGGCGATCTGCATGTCGGGGTTGTCGTCCTTGACCGGACGCAGATGACTCAGATTGCCGTACAGCTTGTTGTCGGCGTTCTCCCGCACCGCGCAGGTGTTGAAGACCACCAGATCCGGTGACGCGCCGGGCACGGCCTTGGTGAAGCCGGCGTCCTCCAACAACCCCGACAGACGCTCGGAGTCATGTACGTTCATCTGGCAGCCGTAGGTGCGGACCTCGTAGGTCCGGGCACCGGTACGGGGGGCTTCTTCGTCGATCAGTGACACGTCTCAGGGTATCTCACCTCGGCGGGTCCCCTTTCCTCGCGCCGACCGCGCGTGCCCCGTCGAGGTATCCGTTACTGCTCGTGCAGTAAAAATCCCGTGACGCGTGCACCGAAGGTGTCCCGAAATGCGAAGTCTCGGGCGTCGGACGGCATAGGGTCTGCAGATATGACATCAGCGGCCGCCGGAACGGATCGTCCGTCCGAGAAGTCGGACACCAGCTCGTCCATGATCTCCATGAACGGGGTGAACAAGCATTTCGGATCCCTGCACGTACTGCAGGACATCAACCTCGAGATTCCGCGAGGACAGGTCGTCATCGTCGTCGGCCCATCGGGTTCGGGCAAATCGACCCTCTGCCGCACCATCAACCGGCTCGAACCGATCGATTCGGGAGAGATCCACGTCGACGGCACCCTGCTGCCGGAGGAGGGCAAGGCACTCGCCCGCCTTCGTTCGGACGTCGGCATGGTGTTCCAATCGTTCAACCTCTTCGCCCACAAGACGATCCTCGAGAACGTCATGCTCGGCCCCCTCAAGGTGCGCAGGATCAAGAAGGACAAGGTCCGCGAGTCGGCGATGCAGCTGCTCGACCGGGTCGGGATCGCCAATCAGGCCGACAAATACCCGGCGCAGCTGTCGGGCGGCCAGCAGCAGCGCGTGGCGATCGCACGCGCGCTCGCGATGAATCCCAAGGTCATGCTGTTCGACGAGCCCACCTCCGCCCTCGACCCCGAGATGGTCCAGGAGGTCCTCGACGTGATGACCTCCCTCGCGAAAGAGGGCATGACGATGGTCGTGGTCACCCACGAGATGGGATTCGCCCGGAAGGCCGGCGACCGCGTTCTGTTCATGGCCGACGGTCGCATCGTCGAGGACACCGATCCCGAGACCTTCTTCACCACACCGAAATCCGATCGCGCCAAGGACTTCCTCGGCAAGATCCTCAGTCACTGACCTGATTCCCGCACCGACGGGCCACCCGGTCCGTCGGACGTAGTTCCGAACCGCACCGGAGGTATTCGATGAAATTGTCCCGCTCCATCCGCCTGGGCATCGGCGCCGTCGCCGTGGCAGTGGTCGCCACGGCGTGCGGTGGCGACGAGACGCGCAGTGTCTCGCAGTCCGCGGACAACGGCACCCTGACGGTCGGTATCAAGTTCGACCAGCCGGGCCTGGGCCTGCGCAACCCGGACGGTTCGTTCAGCGGGTTCGACGTCGAGGTCGCCAAGTATGTCGCCGGTCAGCTCGGTGTGTCCGAGGAGAACATCGAATTCAAGGAAGCTCCGTCCGCCCAGCGCGAGACCCTCATCCAGAACGGTGAGGTCGACTACATCGTCGCGACCTACTCGATCACCGATTCCCGCAAGGAGAAGGTGGACTTCGCCGGCCCGTACTTCATTGCGGGCCAGTCGCTCCTCGTGCGCGCGGACGACACCGAGATCACCGGACCCGACTCGCTCAACGGCGGCAAGCGCCTGTGCTCGGTGGCGGGTTCGACCCCGGCCCAGAACGTGAAGGACAACTACGCGCAGGACGTCCAGCTCCAGGAGTTCGACACCTACTCGCTGTGTGTCGAGGCGCTGCGCAACGGCGCGGTCGACGCGGTGACCACCGACGACATCATCCTCGCCGGCTACGCCGCGCAGAGCCCGGGCGACTTCAAGGTCGTCGGTGAGCCGTTCACCACCGAGCGCTACGGCATCGGTCTCGCCAAGGGCGACGACGAGTCGCGCAATGCGATCAACGACGCGATCGAGGAGATGATCGCCAGCGGTGCGTGGGAGGCCGCATTCCAGGAGACGGTCGGCGCCTCGGGCTACGAGCTCCCGGAGCAGCCGAGCGTCGATCGCTACTGAGTGTCGATCGTCACCGAGTACGGGTACCACCCGTCACGTCCGGCGGTGCGGCCGGTCCGTAATCCCACGGACCGGCCGGACCGTTCCGGACTCCCACCCGTCCCCTCGATCCCGGAGTGACC
Organism: Rhodococcus sp. DMU2021; assembly: GCF_019641445.1. Lineage (NCBI taxonomy): Bacteria > Bacillati > Actinomycetota > Actinomycetes > Mycobacteriales > Nocardiaceae > Rhodococcus > Rhodococcus sp. DMU2021. The sequence goes on along the minus strand of NZ_JAIFKB010000001.1, from coordinate 323,881 downwards.
TGTGGATCTGTTGAGCAAGTACAGCAGCCAGCTACTCGACGCGTTCTGGACCACGATCCAGTTGACCGTCATCTCGGCGATCGGTGCACTGATCCTCGGAACGATCCTCGCCGCGATGCGCGTGTCCCCCATCCCGGTGGCGCGTGCCGTCGGCGCCGCCTACGTGACGATCTTCCGGAACACCCCGCTGACCCTCATCATCATCTTTTGCCTGTTCGGTCTGTCCCAGACGCTCGGCATCAAGCTGGCCTCCGAGTCGTCGCCGACCTTCCTGGTGGACAACAACTTCCGGCTCGCTGTGCTCGGCCTGAGCGTCTACACGGCGGCCTTCGTGTGCGAGTCGCTCCGCTCGGGCATCAACACGGTCTCGCTCGGACAGTCGGAGGCCGGCCGCTCGCTGGGTCTGACCTTCAGCCAGAATCTGCGCCTGATCGTCCTCCCCCAGGCTTTCCGCGCGGTCATCGCCCCGCTCGGTTCGGTGCTCATCGCGTTGACCAAGAACTCGACGATCGCCTCCGTCATCGGCGTGTCCGAGGCCTCGCTGCTGATGAAGACGATGATCGAGAACGAAGCGGCCATCTTCGTCGTCGGTGGCATCTTCGCGCTCGGATTCGTCATCCTCACCCTTCCCACCGGCCTGCTCTTCGGCCGGCTCAGCAAGCGATACGAGGTCGCCCGATGAGTGCACACGGAACCGTTCTCTACGACGCACCCGGGCCCCGCGCCAAGGCGCTCTACCGGATCCTGTCGGTGGTCGTGGTCGCGCTCCTCGTCCTGGTCGGCTGGATCGTCTACCGCGCGCTCGACGCCAACGGACAGCTGACGGCCGCCAAGTGGGAGCCGTTCGTCGAATCGTCCAGCTGGACCACCTATCTGCTGCCCGGCATCCGCGGCACGATCATCGCGGCCGTCGCGTCGATCGTGCTGGCACTCGTGCTCGGCACGGTCCTGGGTATCGCGCGTCTGTCCGACCACCGGTGGGTCCGCTGGATCGCCGGCACGATCGTCGAGTTGTTCCGCGCCGTCCCGGTGCTGATCCTGATGATCTTCGCCTACCAGGTGTTCGCCGAGTACCGCGTCTTCAAGTCCGGATATCTCGCGCTCGCGGCGGTCATCACCGGCCTGACCCTGTACAACGGCTCGGTCATCGCCGAGATCGTGCGCGCGGGCATCCGATCGCTTCCGCGTGGTCAGAGCGAGGCCGCCTACGCGATCGGCATGCGGAAGAACCAGCTCATGCGACTGATCCTGCTGCCGCAGGCCGTGACGGTCATGCTCCCGGCGATCGTGTCGCAGATGGTGATCGCGCTCAAGGACTCCGCGCTCGGCTACCTCATCGGCTATGTCGAAGTGGTGCGTTCCGGCCAGCAGCTCGGCGCGTTCTTCCAGAACTACCTGCCGTCGCTGCTGGTGGTCGCGGCGATCATGATCATCCTCAACAGTGCGCTGACACAGTTCGCGATCTGGCTCGAGAAGCGTCTGCGATCCGGGAAGCGGAAGAAGGGTGCCGTGGCGGCCGAAGAGCCGCAGACGATGCCCACGATGTCGGTGCCGGGCCTGGACCTGAGCGGCGAGGGCCGCAAGTAACAGCAGCACTGCGGTTGCGAAGTTCGCAGTCGAGCCCAGGCGTTTCGCAGTCGGGCTCAGTCGTGCGGGAGGTCGCTCGCGTCGGCACCGAACGTCGCGAGTTCTTCCCGCACGACATCGAACGCCATCCCCTGCGCGTAGCCGCGCCGGGCCAGCATCCCGACCAGCCGCCGCACCAACTTGTCGCGTTCGGCCGCGATCTCGCGCCGATCCCCTTCGGTGGGCAGCGGCGGCTGGGTGCGGAGCTTCTTGCGGACCAGTTCGACCGCCCGTTCCCGTTCGTCGGCGGTGTCGATCTGTTCGAGGGCAGCCGCCGCGTCGTCGGCGTCGATTCCCTTGCGGCGCAGTTCGAGTGCGATCGCGCGCTTACCCTTCCCCGCGTGCAGATGCCGTGAACGTGCCCACTGGTTGGCGAAATCCGCGTCGTCGATCAACCCGACCTCGGTGAGACGGTCGAGGGCACGTTCGGCGACGTCGCACGCGAACCCCTTCTGCTCGAGCTTCGTCGCGAGCTCGGATCGGCTGCGTGCCCGATCGGTCAGCAGACGGAGACAGACGTCCTTGGCCTGCGCTTCGGTGCCGCCGCCGGGCAGTTCCTGCTCGGTGCGAGCCGAGCGCCGCCGTCCGCGTCGTTCGCGCCGAGCGTCGGGGCGTCGTTCCTCGGAGTCGTCCATGACGCGCACAGTAGCCGGACACACCGACAGCGCGGCCGGGTGCGGATACGCCACGGGGGCACGGACGACGTGCGTCCGTGCCCCCGTGGGGCCGTGGGGCCGTGGGGCCGTGGGGCCGTGGGCGGTGACTAGAAGTCGACCGGCTCCTCGACATCACTCGGATCGGTGAGAACGGCACCGATGCCGAGCTTCTCCTTGATCTTCTTCTCGATCTCGTCGCGCACATCGGTGTTCTCGAGCAGGAACTTGCGGGCGTTCTCCTTGCCCTGCCCCAGCTGGTCGCCCTCGTAGGTGTACCAGGAGCCGGACTTGCGGATGAAGCCCTGCTCGACACCCATGTCGATGAGCGAGCCCTCCTTCGAGATGCCCTGGCCGTACAGGATGTCGAACTCGGCCTGCTTGAACGGAGGCGAGACCTTGTTCTTGACGACCTTCACGCGGGTGCGGTTGCCCACCGCGTCGCCCCCGTCCTTGAGCGTCTCGATCCGGCGCACGTCCAGACGCACGGAGGCGTAGAACTTCAGCGCCTTACCGCCCGTGGTGGTCTCGGGCGAGCCGAACATCACGCCGATCTTCTCGCGCAGCTGGTTGATGAAGATCGCGGTGGTGCCGGAGTTGTTGAGCGCACCGGTCATCTTGCGCAGTGCCTGGCTCATCAGGCGGGCCTGGAGACCGACGTGACTGTCGCCCATCTCGCCCTCGATCTCGGCGCGGGGCACGAGCGCCGCGACCGAGTCGATGACGATGATGTCGAGCGCACCCGAGCGGATGAGCATGTCGGCGATCTCGAGGGCCTGCTCACCGGTGTCGGGTTGGGACACGAGCAGGGCGTCGGTGTCGACACCGAGCTTGCGCGCGTAGTCCGGATCGAGGGCGTGCTCGGCGTCGATGAACGCCGCGATGCCGCCGGCGGCCTGCGCGTTGGCGACCGCGTGGAGGGCCACCGTCGTCTTACCCGAGGATTCCGGGCCGTAGATCTCGATGACGCGCCCGCGCGGCAGGCCGCCGATACCGAGAGCCACGTCGAGTGCGATCGACCCGGTGGGAATGACTGCGATGGGCGGACGGACGTCCTCGCCCAGGCGCATCACCGAGCCCTTACCGAAGCTCTTGTCGATCTGCGCGAGGGCGAGCTCGAGCGCCTTCTCGCGGTCGTGAGCCTGTGCTGCCATCTTGGTCCCCTTAATAGAATCTCGTCCTTGTTGTCGACGACGTTAGAACCCGGCACCGACAAGTTCGCTGTCGCGACCGCGGAAACGCCGTATCTGTGGATGGAATCACCACCTGTGGACAACCCACCCGGCGTTCCCAGCATAGCCGAACACGTGTTCGAAATCCGGTCGCTTCGTGTACGCCAGGAATGGTCTCATCCCGGTCGGACAGAGAATCGATTCCGGCATCTACTCCTGCACCGATTCCGGTCGGGAACAGCCCCGACCGGCTCCGCGGCTACCGCCGCACGGGTGGGACGTCGAACTCGTCGCAGAGAGCGCGCCATACCTCCCGGGGCTCCTGTCCCGCCTCGATCGCCTCGGCCGCCGTCCGTCCACCGAGCGAAAGCAGCACGTGATCGCGCAGCAGGGCATCGCCGTGCATCTGTCCGAACTCGTCCCGGACCACCTCGTAGAACTCCGTCAACCGCACCCCGACCACGGTAGTCGCGCGCGGTGTGGCGCGACAGTCAGTCCGCTGCGGCCTCGCACACCGCGACCGGATCCTCCACGTCGCCGGCACCGTCCGCGGCCGCACGAGCCGCGGCGGCGAAGTCCGGCGACGACAGCACGGTGTCGATCGCGGAGCGGACCGCATCCGCGTCGAGCGGACGCACCACCACCGCACTCCCCTGCCGTGCGGCGCGGTTCGCCAGCTCCCACTGGTCGCCGCCCCCGGGAACGATCACCGCCGGAACCCCCGCACTCAGCGTCTTGGCGAGCATCCCGTGCCCACCCCCGCACACGACGACATCGGCCTGCCGGAGCAGGACGTCCTGCCTGCCGCGACCCGAGACGGCCCAGCTGGGGAGCGACTGCGGCGGAGGGTCGAGCATCGTCGCGGCGACCCGCATCCCGGCCCCGTCGAGTGCGTCGCAGACCGTCTCGACCATCCCGGTCACGCCGGTGACCGCGGTCGACGGCGCGACCATCACGAGAGGTCCGTCCCCTGGCGGCGGATCGAGGATCTCCACGGTGGGTTCCCACAGCAGCGGACCGACGACGTGCGCGTGCCCGGGCCAGTCGGGACGTGGCACCTCGAGTGCCGGCAGGGTGGCGATCAGCCGGGGCCGGGGCCCGGGATCGCGCGCCGGCAGACCGATCCCGACGCGTGCGGCAGAACGCTCGCGCTCCCCCTGCCGCAGCGATCTCGCGGTCATCGCTCGCAACGCGGCATCCCTCAACCGGCCCCGCACGCCCCTGCCCACATCGAGACCGCTGCCGATCGGCGGGAGCCCGCGCGACGGCAGGTACAACGGGTGCGGCGAGAGCTCGACCCACGGGATCCCCAGGCGCTCGGCGGCCATCCCTCCGCCGGCGGTGAGCACGTCCGCCACGACGAGGTCGGGTAGCAGGGCCCCGAGATCCGGGAGCATCTCGCTCGCGATATGGGCGGCGCGGGCGTGGATCTTCGCCCCCGCGTCGCCGTCGTCGTCCCCGCGCCGGGGCGCCAGCCCCTTCAACTCAGCGAACGTCACACCGGGCAGCTCGAGGCCGAGCCATCGTTCGCCCGTGAGGACGACCGCGTCGTGCCCGGCATCCGCGAGCCGCAGCGACAACGCGATCGCCGGAATCGCATGACCCGCATCGGGCCCGGCCACCACCGCCACTCGCACGCGCACAGCCTGCCACAGGCCACCGACGGCGGGACGCTTCCTATCCCGCGAAGGTGTACAACTCGAACCCGGAGGCGCGCTCGGCAGCGAATCCCGGCAGCGGCGCCGATGCGCGCTCCACCTGTTCGCGCGCTTGTGCCTCCACCGGCCTGTCGTCGAGAGCCTGCAGGTACAGACGGTGCGCCGCGAGGGACTCGACTGCCAGTTCGACCGTATCGGTCACGTCCACCGCGTGGGTCGGAGGCGAACCCGGACACACGGCAGCCCATCGCACGCCGTGCCACGGTTCCAGACCGCGTTCGGTGAGTTCCGGGAAGATCCATTCGTTCGCGGCATCGGAGACGGCGTCGAGGACGCTGATCCCGAGCGCCCGATGGTCGGCACTGTTGACCCAGCCCGGCCGGGGCGACAGCCCGAACGCGAGCGTGACCACCATCTCAGGACGATGACGTCGGATGGCGGAAGCGATGTCGCGACGGAGATCGAGACTCGGGACGAGTCGACCATCCGGGTGCCCGAGGAACTCGACGGTATCCACTCCGACGATCCGCGCGGACTCGCGCTGCTCCGATTCCCGCACCGGCCCGCTCTTCTCGGGCGACAGACCGGCGATGCCCGCCTCGCCACTGGTGGCCAGAACGTAGGAAATCTCCTTGCCCTGTCGGGTCCACCGCGCGATCGCCGCCGCCGCGCCGTATTCGATGTCGTCCGGGTGGGCGACGACGACGAGTCCGCGTTGCCAGTTCTCCGGTACCGCCTCCACAGCTGCCCCCTTCGTCTACAGACGTGTCAGGTCGTGCTTGTCACCTCCCGATACTGCCTTGTACAGCAGGTATCCGCCGAAGATCACGGCGCCGAGTACGAGAAAGCCGAACAGGTTGTCGAGCAGGGCGCCGAGGACGGCGAGACCGACCCACACCACCGCGACGATTCCTACGATCTTCCAGAACATTGGGTACTCCCACCCTCGATGCCGACCTCTTCCGAGTCGGACTCCGTTTGCTCGGTACGCCTCGATCCTGACAGCTCGAGCAATGAAAAACAGCAGGTCAGCGCAGATATCAGGGAAAGATCAGGGGACACCCGGAGGCGCACCCCGGTGTGGCCCACGGGCACCCGGAGACGGGTCGGTGACCCGCGGCACGCCGGTACGGCTTAGGCTCTACGGGTTCGCCGTCCATACCAGAAGGCTGAGTAACCGTGTCCTCGTCCCCCCGTATCCCCGCGCGCGACCTCGCGCAGATCGCCGTCTTCGCCGCCCTGATCATCGCCCTGGGACTGCCCGGTCAGATCAGTATCGGATCGTCCGGCGTGCCCATCACGCTGCAGACCTTGGGCGTGATGCTCGCGGGTGCACTGCTCGGCGCACGCAAAGGTGTCCTGTCGGTGCTCACCGTGATCGTGCTGGGGCTGGCGCTGCCCGTACTCGCCGGCGGGCGCACGACCCTCACCTCGCTGGCAGGTCCCACGGTGGGCTTCCTCATCGGCTGGATCCCTGCCGTCGCCGTGATCGGCTGGCTGAGCATGAAGATGCTGCCGCGATACCGCACGTTGCCCGGTGTGGCCGTCAACGTCCTCGGTGGCATCGTCGTCCTCTACGCCTTCGGTATCGCAGGCATGGTCCTGCGCACGGATCTCACGGTGTGGGCCGCCGCCGCGGCCAACGTCACCTTCCTGCCGGGCGATCTGGCCAAGGCGGTCGTCGCCGCAGCGGTCGCCGCCCAAGTGCATCGCGCCTATCCCGCACTGGCGGCACCGCGCATCGCGCACCGCCCCGCTGCGGGTCCTGCGCACTGACGCCGTCCGACCGTCGATGAGCGAGATCCGATTCCGGGAGGTGCGGCACGCCTACGGCGACCGCACCGTCCTCGACGGGGTCGACGTGGTCCTCACCGAACGACGCGTCGGCATCGTCGGAGCGAACGGCAGCGGCAAGTCGACGATGGCGCGCATGATCAACGGCCTGCTCGTCCCGTCGTCCGGCTCGGTGACCGTCGACGGCCTCGACACGACGCGCAAGGGCCGGGAGGTCCGCAAGAAGGTCGGATTCGTCTTCACCGACCCGGACCATCAGATCGTCATGCCGACGGTCGCCGAGGACGTCGCCTTCTCGCTGCGACGCAGCGGACTCGGCAAAGAGGAACGCGAAGCCCGGGTAGGGCAGGTCCTCGCCGACTTCGGGCTCGCGGGGCATCACGACCACCCCAGCCACCTGCTCTCGGGCGGCCAGAAGCAGTTGCTCGCGCTCGCCGCGATCATGGTGACCGACCCGGCGGTGCTCGTCGCGGACGAACCGACGACCCTGCTCGACCTGCGCAATACGAAGCTCATCGCGCGCACCTTCGCGAGCCTTCCGCAGCAGGTGATCGCGGTGACCCACAATCTCGAACTCCTCGTGGACTTCGATCGTGTGCTGGTGGTCGACTCGGGGCGGGTCGTCGCCGACGACGAACCGGCGTCCGCGCTCGCGTTCTACCGGAATCTGATCGGGTGAACACGTTCGGCCTCTACCATCCCGGACGCTCCGTCCTGCACCGGCTTCCGGCGGGAGCGAAGCTGCTCGCGGTCGCAGCACTGATCCTTGCGCTGACCCTGTGGATCCGGCAACCCTGGCAGGTGCTTCCCGCCCTGGCCTTGGCCGTGCTCGCGTATGCGGCCGCGCGCATACCTCCGCGTCTGGCGGTTGTGCAGCTGCGGCCGCTGGTGTGGATGCTGGCGATCATTGCAGCGTTCCAGGTGCTCGTGGCGGGGTGGGAACGGGCGGTGGTGATCTGCGGGTCGCTGCTCGTGGCGGTCGCCCTGGCCGCCCTGGTGACCCTCACGACGCGGACCACCGACATGCTCGACGCGATCGTGCGGGCGGCCCGTCCCCTCGCGCGCGTCGGGGTCGATCCCGACCGGGTGGGACTCGTGCTGGTGATGACCGTCCGCGCGATCCCGCTGATCGGCACCGTGGTCACCCGCGTGACCGAGGCACGCAAGGCGCGCGGTCTCGGATTCTCGTTGCGGGCGCTGGTGGTTCCGGTGGTGGTGGGAGCCCTCCGCACCGCGGAGGCGATGGGCGAGGCCCTCGCCGCTCGCGGTGTCGACGACTGAGAGGTGTCGACGACCGACGTGTTCGGCTCGCGGTGTCGATGATGGGGGTGTTCCACCCCTCAGGGGTGGTAACGCTGCTCGATCTGCCCCAACTCGCGCCAGGACTGCGCCCAGCTCTCGAGTTTGTCGGACGTGGCGATCAGTTCGGCGCGTCGCTGGTCGAGCATCGCCAGCGACCGGTTACTCTCGGCGGTCGCGGCGAGGCGTGCTGCGGCGGCGACGAGTTCCTCGAACTGGTCGACACCCGTCCCGAGACGCTCGCCCGCGTCGACGATGGCCGCGGACAGATGGGTCTTGGCGGCCGCACTGCCCTGCGCGGCGGATTCGAGGGCAACGACGTCCTCGACGACGGCATCGAGTGCGGATGCGGCTGCGCGGGCCGCGTCGTCGATCTCGGTGAGGTCGTCGGGGGCCACGGAGTTCGACCGCACGAGCACACCGAGCAGGCGCCGCAGGCTCTCCTCGTTCGCCGCGAGGCGTTCCATCGGGGCGCGGGCGACCGAACCGGCCGGTGGCAGCGACCGGCGGCGCGGCGGCGGTGGGGGCAGCGGCACCGCATCGAGGCGACGGAAGGTACGGACGGCGAGGACGGCAGGCACTGCGAGAGCCGCCGTCGCTCCCCCGGCCGCGACGAGCGTCCATTCGGGAGCCGACGCGACGGCCAGGGTCGCGGTGCCGATCGCCGTGGTGCCCGAGCCGGCACCGAAGAAACTGGCACGCCGACGCGCGCGACGCTTCTTACGCCGCAAGCGGGCGGCGGGATCGCGCCAGCGGCGCGCGGCCTCCATCGCGTTGCCGGTGGCATCGCGGAACGCAGAGACGACCGAACCGGGGATGTTCCCGGTCCGGTCGTCTCCGGAGACGTTCACGGCGGATCAGTTCCGAGGCGTGCGGATCAGCGGCCGGTGGTACCGGCAGCGTTCGGGGGCTCTTTGCGCGTGTCGACGGCAGGGTTGGCGGGGGTGCCCGGAAGCGCCTCGCCCTTCATCGACGCCCGGATCTGCTCGAGTCGGCTGTGACCGGCCATCTGGACGGTGGCCTGCTGAACCTCGAGCATGCGGCCCTGCACCGAGTTCTGGGCGAGCTCGGCCGAACCGAGAGCGTTGGCGTAGCGACGCTCGATCTTCTCGCGGACGGCATCGAGGCTCGGAGTGGTGCCCGGAGCTGCGAGGGTCGAATCCATCGAACGCAGCGACTCGCTCACGCGCTCCTGCATCTTGGCCTGCTCGAGCTGGCTGAGCAGCTTCGTGCGCTCTGCGACCTTCTGCTGCAGCGCCATGGCGTTCTGCTCGACGGCCTTCTTGGCCTGCGCGGCGGCCTGGAGCGACTGGTCGTGCAGCACCTTGAGGTCCTCGACGGACTGCTCGGCGGTGACGAGCTGTGCCGCGAAGGCCTCGGCCGCGTTCGTGTACTGGATCGCCTTCTCGGTGTCGCCCGCCGCCGTGGCCTGGTCGGCCATCATGACGGCCTGGCGGGCACTCGCGTTGAGCTTCTCCACCTCGTCCAGCTGACGGTTGAGCTTCATCTCGAGCTGACGCTGGTTACCGATAACGGAGGCCGCCTGCTGCGAGAGCGCCTGATGCTGACGCTGCGCGTCCTCGATCGCCTGCTGAATCTGGACCTTCGGATCGGCCTTCTCATCGATCTTCGAGTTGAAAAGCGCCATCAGGTACTTCCAGCCCTTGACGAAAGGATTAGCCATGGGTGTGATCCTGCCTCCATCTGGTACGCCGCGCCGAACGCGACCCGGTACGCGGCCCTCGCGCCCCGGTTCGAAGATCGCCGGTCCGCTGCTACCCCCGACGACCCACCTGCCCCGGCCGGGTCCGTGCACGCACCACGCCCCGGCTCGATGTCGCTTACGACCGTATCCGGCGAGACCGGCACGGTTCGTGATCCATGTTAGGCGGCTGCCAGCGCCTGTGCGGCGGGTGCAGGGATCACCATGCGCGGCTCCTGCGCGAGCAACCCGGGCTCGGCGGTGGCGCCGTCGTCGGACCGCTCGGCCGGTGCCGTGTCGGCTGCGGTGGTCTCCATGTCCGTGCGACGGTCGAGGCCGTCCGCCAGCAGACCGCTCACATCGAACAGCACGTCGGACAGCGGGACCTCCAGTGCATCGCAGATGGCCGCGAGCAGTTCGCTCGAGGCTTCCTTCCTGCCGCGCTCGATCTCCGAGAGATAGCCGAGGCTGACCCGGGCGCTGCTGGAGACTTCGCGCAGGGTGCGGCTCTGCGAAACACGGGTGCGCCGAAGGCTGTCACCGAGTGCCTCACGCAACAACAGCGCCATCCCATCCTCCTTCGTCCGTCGTGCCGACACCTCGTCAACGCACGACGACGCTGCGAGGTTCCCGCAGACCGATCGGACCTCGATACTGCGGTGTCCAGACATTACAACGCCGACGGCGGTTGCAGACGCCCGAGTAGTCCCGACACAGCGGTGTCGACCGCACCGAGCCGGATCCCGCACGTCCCGCCCCGTGGTTACCGGGCGTCCTCACCCACCGTGCGGCCGTCGCCCGGCATGTCCTGGGCAGCGGCGCCCTCCCCCGCGGCGCCCTCCCCCGCGGCGCCCTCCCCCGCGGCGCCCTCGCCCGCGACGTCCACCCTCGGGACGTCCTCCGCACGGGCGGTCTCGCTCTCGCTCCGGCGCACCCCGGTACGCAGCCGGATCGCCTGGACCACGTAGTCGAGTCCCGTCACCACCGTCAGGGCGACCGCCAGGATCATCAGGCCGATCGCCACCGGCGCCACCGATTCGGGCAGCGGCAGCAGGTAGACACCGATGGCGAGCGTCTGCACCAGCGTCTTGAGCTTGCCACCGCGACTCGCCGGGATCACGGCGTGCCGGAGCACGGCGAACCGCAGGGCGGTGATCCCCAGCTCCCGAGCAGCGATGATCCCGGTGACCCACCACGACAGGTCACCGAGCATCGACAGCCCGACCAGCGCGGCACCGATGAGGGCCTTGTCGGCGATAGGATCGGCGAGTTTGCCGAAATCGGTGACGAGACCGTGCTTTCGCGCGAGTTGACCGTCGATCCGGTCGGTGATGGCGGCGATCGCGAAGACTCCGGTCGCCGCGAGCCTCCACCCGATGTCGTGCCCGTCGCCGACGAAGAGCAGCACCAGGAAGACCGGTACCAACGCGATCCGACCCACCGTCAAGATGTTGGCGATGTTCCACAACGGCACCGGATCGTGCGGGCTCCCGGCGTGCGGTCCCGGTGCGGCGCCGCTCCCGCCCGACGCGGTGACATGCTGGCGGGGCGTGCTCATGTGCCCCACAATATCGGTAGCCGCACGCGCTACTGTTCACCGCATGACGACACCGCCGACGAACCACGACTCGAACGATCGAATGGTCGTACGGCGCGCCCGAACCTCCGACGTGCCCGAGATCAAGCGGCTCATCGACATCTATGCGGGCAGGATTTTGCTCGAGAAGAATCTGGTGACCCTGTACGAGGCCGTCCAGGAGTTCTGGGTGGCCGAACTCGGGGGTCGGGTCGTCGGGTGCGGGGCCCTGCACGTGCTGTGGTCGGATCTCGGCGAGGTGCGCACCGTGGCCGTCGACCCGTCCGTCAAGGGCCACGGCGCAGGTCACCTGATCGTCGAGCGCCTCATCGAGGTCGCCCGCGAGCTCGAGCTGGAACGACTGTTCGTGCTCACCTTCGAGGTGGAGTTCTTTGCGCGGCACGGTTTCACGGAGATCCAGGGGACTCCGGTGACGGCCGAGGTCTATGCGGAGATGTGCCGGTCGTACGATACGGGCGTCGCGGAGTTCCTGGACCTGAGCTACGTGAAACCGAACACGCTCGGGAACACCCGGATGCTCCTCACCCTCTGATCGAGACCCACGAAAGCGAGGCCCGCATGGCCCTGTTCGCCGTCGAGTACACCTATTCGGATGCGACCGCCTCGGCGCGCGACGAGCACCGCCCGAAGCACCGAGCATGGCTCGGCGATCTCGTCGAACAGGGCATCGTGCGGGCGACCGGCCCGTGGACCGACGGTTCGGGTGCGCTCATCCTCGTCGACGTGGCCGACGAGGCCGCGGCGCGCGAACTGATGGCCCAGGACCCGTTCGCGCAGCGCGACCTCGTCGATGCCGTGCGCATCACCGGGTGGAACCCGGTGATGGGCGTGTTCAACTCCTGACGGATTCCTTCTCACCGCGCGTCTTGAGCAGGCTGGCCACCGTCGTCACGGCCAGCACTCCGACGATCACGATCAGGGACACGCCGGTGGAGATCTCCGGGACGGCGACGTGCTCGCCGCCGTTGATCCAGCCGAGCGTGTTCTCATGCAGGGCGTGGAGCACCAGCTTCACGCCGATGAACGCGAGGATGATCGACAGTCCGTAGGACAGGTAGACCAACCGCTCGAGCAGACCGCCGATGAGGAAGAACAGCTGGCGCAGGCCCATCAGCGCGAAGGCGTTCGCAGTGAACACCAGGTACGGCTCGTTGGTCAGACCGTAGATCGCGGGGATCGAGTCGAGCGCGAAGAGGATGTCGGTGAAGCCGATCGCGACGAGCGCGAGCAGCATCGGCGTGACGAACTTCTTGCCGTCGATGCGGGTGACGAGGCGGTCGCCGTCGTACTCGTCGTGCACCGGCAGGAACTTCCGGGCCAGCTTGACCATCCGGTTCTCCGAGATGGCCTGCGGGTCCTCACCGTGGTCGCGGATGAGCTTGACCGCCGTGTAGATGAGGAAGAAGCCGAACAGGTAGAACACCCAACTGTAGGCGTTGATCGCCGCGGCACCGACCGCGATGAAGGCTCCGCGCATGACCAGCGCCAGCACGATGCCGATGGTGAGGACCTTCTGCTGGTACTCACGGGGCACCGCGAAGGTGGCCATGATGATGACGAACACGAAGAGGTTGTCGACCGACAGCGCCTTCTCGGTGATGTAGCCGGCGAAGTACTCACCGCCGTAGGTCGGTCCCCAGACCGCGAAGACGATCACGCCGAAGAGGATCGCGATGGCGACGAAGACGGCCGACCAGAAACCGGATTCGCGCAGTGTGGGCGCGTGCGGCTTGCGGACGTGGGCGAAGAAGTCGAAGATGAACAACCCGATGATGACGGCGATCGTGATCAACCAGGTAGTCAGGTTTACGTGCATGGGCACATAGGCCTTCCGGTAGGTATGTGTACCTGCCGGAGGTCTCTCCCGCCCGGACTATCGCCGGACCGACGGCCCCGGGACGGCATCGGTGCCGAACGTGTTGACGAGACCGCCGCGGATCTGGGGATACTCCCCTCCACAGCTCCCACGATTGTGCCACACATCGTCACTTCCCGCCGGAAGGCAACAGGGACGGCCGGTCGAACGGGCATGTCTCACTGCTCTGCGGCAGGCACTTCCACCGGATCCCCGCCGCCACGGATCGAGTACAGCAGGCCGTCGAGTTCCTCGGGTTTGACCAGCACCTCGCGGGCCTTGCTGCCCTCGCTCGGCCCGACCACGCCTCGGGTCTCCATCAGGTCCATCAGGCGACCGGCCTTGGCGAAGCCGACGCGGAGCTTGCGCTGCAGCATCGACGTCGAACCGAACTGGCTCGTGACGACGAGTTCGACGGCCTGCAGGAAGACGTCGAGGTCGTCGCCGATGTCGGGGTCGACGTCCTTCTTGTCGCCGGCCTTCGGGGCGGTGACGCCCTCGTTGTACTCGGGTTCGGCCTGGTTCTTGGCGAAGTCGACGACCCCTGCAATCTCCTCGTCGGTGATGAACGCACCCTGCAGGCGGATCGGCTTGCCCGCACCCATCGGCAGGAACAGTCCGTCGCCCATACCGATGAGCTTCTCGGCACCGGGCTGGTCGAGGATGACACGCGAGTCGGTGAGCGAACTCGTCGCGAACGCGAGTCGCGAGGGCACGTTCGTCTTGATGAGACCCGTGACGACGTCCACCGAGGGTCGCTGGGTGGCGAGCACGAGGTGGATGCCGGCGGCGCGGGCCTTCTGGGTGATGCGGACGATCGCGTCCTCGACGTCGCGTGGGGCCGTCATCATCAGGTCGGCGAGCTCGTCGACGATGGCGAGGATGTACGGATACGGCCGGTACACGCGCTCGCTACCGAGCGGTGCGGTGATCTCCCCCGATTTCACCTTCGTGTTGAAGTCGTCGATGTGGCGCACGCGGTTGGCCTGCATGTCCTGGTAGCGCTGCTCCATCTCCTCGACGAGCCAGGCCAGTGCCGCCGCGGCCTTCTTCGGCTGCGTGATGATCGGCGTGATCAGGTGCGGGATGCCCTCGTAGGGCGTCAGCTCGACCATCTTGGGGTCGATGAGGATCATCCGCACCTCGTCGGGCGTCGCGCGGATGAGCAGCGACACGAGCATCGAGTTGACGAAGCTCGACTTACCGGAACCGGTCGAACCGGCGACCAGCAGGTGCGGCATCTTCGCGAGGTTGGCGGAGACGAAGTCGCCCTCGATGTCCTTGCCGAGACCGATGACGAGGGGGTGATGGTCGCGGCGGGTCGACGGTGCTGCGAGCACGTCCGACAGCCGCACGAGTTCGCGGTCGGTGTTGGGGACTTCGATGCCGACGGCGGACTTGCCCGGGATCGGTGCGAGCAACCGGACGTTGTCGGTCGCAACCGCATACGCGATGTTGCGGGCGAGCGCGGTGATCTTCTCGACTTTGACGCCGGGGCCGAGTTCGACCTCGTAGCGGGTGACGGTCGGGCCACGGGTGAAGCCGGTGACCGCGGCGTCGATCTTGAACTGTTCGAGGACCTCGGTGATCGCCTCGATCATCTGGTCGTTCGCGGCCGACCGCGTCTTGGGCGGGTCGCCCTTGGTGAGCAGCTCCAGTGAGGGCAGCGTGTAGTCGCCGTCGACCTCGCGGTCGCGCACGAACGTCTCGGCCGGTTCCGGCTCGGAGGTCTGATCGACGACCTCGGGTACCGGGGCGGCCTTCGGCTTCTTGCGGGCGGGAGCCGGGGCCGGCGCTGCGGCCGGGGTCTCGGCGACCGAGGGCACCTCCAGTGTGGCCGGCGGTGAGGCGGGCGCCTCGGGTTCGGATGCGCGGTCGTCCCACAGCGGGAGCACCTCGGTCTTCGCGTCGCCGTCGAACTCGTCAGGCGGGTAGTTCTCCACCGGGGTACGCTGGCGGCGGGACCGCTTGGGGGCGGGCGGCTCGTCGATCGGGTAGCCGTCGGCGTCGAACATCGGCGGCTCGTCGTAGCCGTAATCGTCGTCGTAGTCGCCGTACTCGTCGTCGGCGCGGTAGCCGAGGCCGAAGTAGTCGCGGAACAGTTCGGGCAGCTCCCGCACCGTGGTGCCGGTGAGCAGCAGGATCCCGAAGCCCGCCGCGAGGAGCATCAGCGGCACGGACAGCCAGACGGTGAGCCCGGAAGTGAGCGGGCCGCCCACGGCGGCACCGACGAAACCGGCCCCTTCCGAGCGGCCCTCCGCGTCGGTGGGTGAACCGGAGGCGACGTGCCACAGGCCCAGTGCGGGGAGACCGACGAGCAGTCCGCCGACGACGAGCCGGGGACGGATCTCGGGATGCGGTTCGGTGCGCATGAGCGTCACCGCGATGCCGACCGCGACGAGCGGAAGGACCGCGCTCGCACCACCGGTTATGGCGCGGACGGCCGTCTCGACCCACTCCCCCACCGGGCCGCCGACGCCGAACCACACCGTGCCGGCGATGATCACACCGATGGAGATCAATCCGAGCGCGATGCCGTCGCGACGGTGTCCGGACTCGATCTCGGTGGCGCGACCCATCGTGCGGGTCGTGGCTCCGACAGCGCGGGCCGTCATCATCCAACCGGCGCCGACGGTGCGGCCCACGGCGGTGAGGATCCCCCCGGAACTGCGCCGGGGACGAGCGGGCGCGGGGCGTCGACTCGCGGCCGGAGCGCGACGTGCGGTGCCGCCGCTGCGACGGTTCGCGGTCGAGGCCGCGGCGCGCGGCTTGCGCGCAGGGGTGGACCGGGTCGATCCGGACGCCTTCGTCTTCGCGGTCGATCTGGTCTTCGAGGTGGAGGCACCCGCGCTGCGAGCACGGGAGGTGCTGCCGCCCGAGCCCCGCGCCCCCGTCCGCGACCGAGAGGTCGTAGACGACGTTCCGCGGCTGCCCGACGACTTTCCTGCCATATCCGCCAGGGTAGCCGCACGGACCTCTCATGAACCATCAGCAACACGGGTACCGGTCGGCGGCACTGGTCACACGCCGTCCGGGCGAGCGCTCACAGGCCGCGTTTCGATCCCGCCAGTTCGGAGACCGCCGACTCGTCGCCCTCGATCTCGAGCCGCACCTGGTCGCGGCCGAAGGCGTGCAGCACGAGTTCGGACGGTTCGCCGCGCAGCACGACGGTGCGCGGACCGCGCTTGCGCAGGGCGACCCGCTCGCCGGAACCGGACCTCTCGAAGATCACCGTGACGTCGCATCCGCCGTAGCTGTTGCGTCCGATCATCCGCGCGATGCGCCAAAGCTGGTCCTGATCGTCCGCCGACAGCGTCCGCGGCTCCCATCCGGGCTGCGCGCGGCGCACGTCCTCATGGTGCACGAACATCTCCGCCGCGTTGGCGACGGCGTCGAACAGGAACATCGGCGACCACTTCGGCGGGCCGGAATCGACGTCGGCGAGCACGTGTGCCCACTGTCGGTCGGTGGCGGAGCGTCGCACCTTCTCCGTGTGATCGGCCAGGGCCGGGACGACGATGCCGGGCATCGCGTCCACGCGGCGCTCGCGGACGAGCAGGTGCGCGGCGAGATCCCGGACCGTCCAGTCGCCGCAGAGCGTCGGCGCGTCGGGTCCGACCTCGGACATGGTGCGGACGAGGGCATGTCGTTCGCTTCGGGCGAGGCTCATTCCGCCACTCTAGCGATCACTCCTGCCCTCGCCCATCGCGCGAGCCCGCGTGTTCGGCGGGCCCGCGCGGACCGAAATCAGGAGACCGGGATCACCGTGGGCACGATCATCGGGCGACGACGATAGGTCTCGGCGACCCAGCGGCCGACGACCCGGCGGATGCCCTGGGCGATGCGATGGGTCTCCGTGACCCCTTCGGCAGCGAGTTCGTTGAGCGCCTTGTCGACGAGCTGCGCCGCCTCGTCGAGTGCGTCCGGGTCGTCGGAGAAACCGCGACCGGAGACCTCCGGGGTGCTCACCGCACGGCCGGTCGCGGCGTCGACCGCGACTGAGATGGAGATGAAACCACCCTCGCCGAGGACGAGACGATCGGACAGCGTGGACTCGCCCACGTCGCCTACCGACAGGCCGTCGACGTAGACGTGACCGACCGGGACGCGCCCGACGATTTCCGCGAGTCCGTCGACCATGTCGACGACCACACCGTCCTCCGCGAGCACGATCCGCTCGCGGGGAACACCCGTGGCCTCGGCCAGTGCGGCGTTCGCCCGCAGGTGGCGCCACTCGCCATGGACGGGCATCGCGTTGGTGGGTCGCACCGCGTTGTAGAGATACAGCAGCTCGCCGGCCGACGCGTGACCGGAGACGTGCACCTTCGCGTTCTGCTGGGTGACGACCTTCGCGCCGCGCTTGGCCAGGCCGTTGACGACCGCGAACACGGAGTTCTCGTTGCCAGGGATCAGCGACGACGCGAGGACGACGAGGTCGTCGGCCCGGATGTTGATCTGCCGGTGCTCGCCGCGCGCCATCCGGGACAGCGCCGAGAGCGGTTCGCCCTGCGAACCGGTGGAGACCAGCACGACCCGGTCGTCGGGCAGGCTCGCGGCGGTGTCGATGTCGACCTCGAGGCCGTCGGGCACGTTCAGGTAGCCCAGATCCTGCGCGATCTGCATGTTGCGGACCATCGACCGGCCGACGAACGCCACACGCCGGTTGTAGCGCTCGGCGACGTCGACGATCTGCTGGATGCGGTGCACGTGGCTCGCGAAGGACGCGACGATCACCCGGTTGGCGGCCTTGCCGATGACGGTGTCGAGCACTCCGCCGATCTCGCGCTCCGGTGTGACGAAGCCGGGGACCTCGGCGTTCGTCGAGTCGACGAGGAACAGGTCGACACCCTCGTCGCCGAGGCGGGAGAAGCCCGCGAGGTCGGTGAGACGGTTGTCGAGCGGCAGCTGGTCGAGCTTGATGTCGCCGGTGTGCAGCACGATGCCCGCAGCGGTGCGGATCGCGACGGCGATCGCGTCCGGGATGGAGTGGTTGACCGCGAAGTACTCGCACTCGAACGGACCGTGCGAGGTGGTCTGCCCCTCGACGACCTCGACGAGGTTGGGACGCTGGCGGTGTTCGCGGCACTTCGCCGCGACGAGCGCCAGGGTGAACTTGGACCCGACGACCGGGATGTCGGGGCGCAGGCGCAGCAGGAACGGCACGGCACCGATGTGGTCCTCGTGGCCGTGGGTGAGGACGATCGCCTCGACGTCGTCCATCCGGTCCTCGATGTACCGGAAGTCGGGCAGGATCAGGTCGACGCCCGGCTGCTGGTCCTCGGGAAAGAGCACCCCGCAGTCGACGACGAGCAGCCGGCCCTGGTGCTCGAAGACCGTCATGTTGCGGCCGATCTCGCCGATACCGCCGAGCGCGACGACCCGCAGACCGTCGCGAGGAGCCTTCGGCGGCAGACCCAATCGCTCGGTGGGATCGACGATGCGGGCGTCCGGACGCTGGGGGTTCGCCGAGTTCTGCGCGACACGCCGCGGAACGCGGGCGGGCGGACCGGCGTTGCGGGTGGCGCGGCCCCGGCCGCGTGCGGGGCGGCTCATCACAGCACCCCCGCAGCCTGGAGATCCGCCGCGAGAGCGTCGATCTGCGCGGTCACCGGGGCGACCTGCGGCAGACGAGGCTCTCCGACGTCGATGCCGAGCAGCCGCAGGGCGGCCTTCGAGGCGCTCACGCCGCCCAGCCGAGCGACGGCGCGATAGATGGGCACCATCGACAGATTGATGCGGCGGGCGAGTTCGAGATCGCCGGCTTCGAAAGCGGTGTGCAGCTCGCGCAGGCGACCGGGCACGAGATGGCCGATGACGCTGACGAATCCGACGGCGCCGACGGACAGCCACGGCAGGTTCAGGGGGTCGTCGCCCGAGTAGAACTTCAGGTCGGTGGTACCGATCAGCTCGGCGCCCGCGTTCAGATCGCCCTTGGCGTCCTTCACCGCGACGATCCGGGGGTGCTCGGCGAGCAGACGCAGTGTGTCGGTCTCGATCGGCACGACGGATCGAGGTGGGATGTCGTAGAGCATGACCGGCAGATCGGTCGCGTCGGCCACCGCGACGAAGTGGGCGTAGAGGCCGGCCTGCGGGGGCCGCGAGTAGTACGGGGTCACCACGAGCAGGCCGTGTGCACCGGCTCGCGCGGCGTCGCGGGCGAGCTCGACGCTGTGGGCGGTGTCGTTGCTGCCGGCCCCGGCGATGATCTTGGCGCGGTCGCCGACGGATGCGAGCACGGCCCGCATCAGCTCCATCTTCTCGTTCTCGGTCGTCGTGGGCGATTCGCCGGTCGTACCGGCGAGAACCAGTGCGTCACAGCCACCGTCGACGAGGTAGTTCGCCAGACTCACGCCCGCATCCACGTCGAGCTTGCCATCGGCAGTGAACGGGGTCACCATCGCTGTGGCGACGGTGCCGAACGGAAGCTCGACAGCAGTTGCGGAATCACCGTTGGTCATGGTCAGAAGGCTACCGCGTGGCAGGGCCGCCTCGACACACGCCCGCCCCTCGGAGACGGATCACAGATCGGTGTAGCGGTCGATCAGAGGTCGGTCGCAAGCGTGGGAGCTGCGATCTCACTGCCGTCGGCCAGCTTCGTGATCGCGAAGTCCGAGAACGCGTTCGGTGCGGCATCCGCGAGCTGACGCACACATTCGACGGCGAGACGCCGGATCTCGACGTCGGCATGTTCGGTCGCGCGCATGGCGACGAAGTGACGCCACGATCGGTAGTTTCCGGTGACGACGATGCGGGTCTCCGTGGCGTTGGGGAGCACCGCCCGGGCGGCCTCCCGGACCTGCTTGGCGCGCAACGGACCGGCGGGAAGATGCGAGAGCTTCTCGTCGAGCGCCGCCAACAGCGCCACATACGCCTCGCGGCTGCGCTCCGCGGCCGCGAAGAACAACTCCTCGAGTTCGGCATCGCCCGCAATCGCGGGCGGAACCACCACGGGCACCTCACCGTCGGCGACGAAACGCTGCGACAGCTGCGAGAACGAGAAGTGCCGGTGCCGGATCAGCTCGTGCGTGCACGAACGGGAGATGCCGGTGATGTAGAAGGTCGCCGTCGCGTGTTCGAGAACGGACAGGTGCCCCACGGTGAGCAGGTGACGGAGATATCCGCCGTTCGTCGCGGTGCGGGGGTTGGGCTTGGACCAGCTCTGGTAGCAGGCGCGACCGGCGAACTCGACGAGCGCTTCGCCGCCCTCGGCGTCGGTGTCCCAGTCGACGTCGTCGGGGACGTGGAACTCCGTCGTGGCGATGAGCCGGACCTTCGGAACGGCGGGTTCGGGCGCCATCGTCTCCTCCTCGCCTCGGTCGTCGCGCATCCTCCGGACGCGCCGTCTCTTCCGTCCGCACACTAACGCGCCTCGACCTGCGACGATCGATGACATCACGATGACACCTTGCGTGACATCATCGGTGACGTCACACTGGCGTCATGGACATCGACAAGTACACGTCCGCCATCACGGACTCCGTGATCTCCGCAGCCGAACTCGGCGACGAGCAGACCCGACGCACCGCCGCAGCCCTCGCGACCGCCATCGCCGCACCCGTCCGCCTCGCGGTCCTGGCAGCACTGTCCGACATGGCCAACGAGATCAGCGACGAACTCGGCGACCGCACCGTCACGGTGCGCCTCGACGGCACCGATGCCGTCCTCGCCGTCCACAGCGAACCCGCTCCCCCGCACGAGGATCCGACGCCGTCCTTCGAGGAGATGACGGGCGACATCAGCCGGGTCACCCTGCGCCTCGTCGAACAGATCAAGACCAAGGCCGAGGAAGCGGCGCAGCAGAGCGGAGTGTCACTCAACTCCTGGATGGCGCAGGCGGTACAGGGCGCCCTACGGGAGCAGATGCGCTATCAGCGCCGCGCCGACGAATGGCGCCGTCAGGGTGGCTGGGCGAAGCCCACCCCGCCCGCACCCACCGAGCCGCAGCCGTCCGACCCGAGCGACACCGCGGGCCCGGACGACGCCGCCGGCCGCAACGACACTGCGGGCCCCGACGACACGAACCCGCGCAGCGACGCGTAAGGCACCTCACCGCACGATAGAGTGCCGACGCACACAATCGGGCGACGCGGAGGGCGCATGGCAGTCAGCAGCACCAGGAGTTTCGACATCGACGCAACCCCGGAGCAGGTGATGGCCGCGCTCGCCGCGGTCGAACGCCTGCCCGAGTGGTCGTCGACCCACAAGTCCGTCACCGTCGAGTCCACCCACCCCGACGGACGACCCCAGCGCGTACGGATGACCGTCTCGATCGTCGGCATCACCGACGAGCAGGTCGTCGAGTACTCCTGGAACGGCGACGGGTCGATGTCGTGGACCCTGGTGGAGAGCAGCCAGCAGCGCCAGCAGGACGGCGCCTACACCCTCACCGCCAAGGGATCCGGCACGACGGCCGAGTTCTCACTGACGATCGATCCGAAGGTCCCCATCCCCGGATTCCTCGTGCGGCGCGCCGAGAAGATGGCCCTCGAAACCGCCGGAAAGGGCCTCAAGTCGTTCACGGAGAAGAACTTCCGCTGACGTCAGATGTCACCGGCCGCGGTCGCCGCGACGATGGCGCCGAGCTCGTAGCACTGCTCGCGTACCTTCGCGTCGACCGGTCCGGTGATCTCGAGATCGGCAGCAGCCTGCACGAGACCCAACCCGGTGGTCAAGCGCCGAACCGACGCCACAGCGCCGGCGGTGTCGTTGTTCCCGTGCACCCACAGACCGTAGGGACGGCCGGCCACGGCATCGAGACACGGGTAGTAGACCGTGTCGAAGAAGTGCTTGAGCGCACCCGACATGTAACCGAAATTGGCTGTCGTGCCGAACAGGAAGCCGTCGGCGGCCAGCACATCGGGCACCGTGGCGCCCAGCGCGGGGACCACCCGGACGGTGACACCCGTGATCTCCGGGTCCCGCGCTCCCTCCAGGACGGCTTCGAGGATCTCGCGAGTCGGCGGCGAGGGGGTGTGATGCACCACCAGCACTGTGCGGGATCCGTCCTCGCGCCCTGTCTCGCCCGCCCCTGCCCGGTCTTCCACAGCCTCGTCCGTCACATCAGCAGGCTGCTGCACCATCTCGAGGTTGTCAAAGCCGCTCGCCGGTTCAGGAACCGGCGTGGCCGTCCCGTTCGAGCTTCTCGAGCGCAACGGCTCGGCGCATCGTCTCCCGCGCACGACTGCGGTCGCCCGCATAGTCGTAGGCGCGTGCGAGCCGGTAGGAGTTGCGCCAGTTGTCGGGGTCGGCTTCCCATTCCTGCTTCACGGTCGCGAACAGTTCGTCGGCGGCGTCCCGCTCGACCCGCCCCGACGGCATGCGGGGCAGGTCGTCGACGTCGAGTTCGAGGCCTTCGTCGTGGATCCGCCGCGCGAGGTGCTGATGCTGCAGCCCTGCGCGGAGGGTCGCGTAGACGATCCAGGCTCCCACGATCGGGAGAATGAGGATGCCGATCCCGAGACCGATCGCCGCGACCTCACCGGACCGGACCAGTTCCAGGCCGGTGGAGCCGAGCAGAACGAAGTAGAACCCCAGCGCCACCACGATGAACGCAATGGGGACGAGGACCTTGAGCGAGCCGGTTCTCACAGGTCGAGGAGGGGATCGATTCCGACGGTCAGACCCGGTCGCTTACCGATCTCCCGCACACCGAGCAGCACGCCGGGAGCGAAGGAGGAACGGTCGATCGAGTCGTGCCGAATGGTGAGGGTCTCGCCCTGGGTGCCGAGCAGCACCTCCTGGTGAGCGACGAGGCCGGCGAGACGCACGGAGTGCACGCGGACACCGTCGACGTCACCGCCGCGCGCACCGTCGAGTTCGGTGGTGGTGGCGTCCGGGCTCGGAGCCACACCGGCCTCGGCGCGGGCCTGCGCGATCAGACGGGCGGTGCGGTAGGCGGTGCCGGACGGGGCGTCGGCCTTGTTCGGATGGTGCAGCTCGATCACCTCGACGGAATCGAAGAACCGGGCGGCGGCCTGAGCGAAGCGCATCGACAGCACGGCACCGATCGCGAAGTTCGGCGCGATGAGCACGCCCACCTCGGGACGATCCGCGAGCCAGCTCCGCACCCGGTCGAGGCGCTCGTCGTCGAAGCCGGTGGTTCCGACCACGGCGTGGATGCCGTTCTCGACGAGGAAGTGCAGGTTGTCCATGACGACGTCGGGGTGGGTGAAGTCGACGACCACCTGGGTCTGCGAGTTCACGAAGGCGTCGAGGCTGTCGCCCTTGTCGACGGTGGCGACGAGCTCGAGATCGGACGCGGCGTCGACGGCGGCGCAGATCGCCTGGCCGACCTTGCCGGCAGCACCGAGTACACCCACCCGAACCTTTGTTGCATCCACTTGCGTCGTCACGCCCTTTCGTTGCCGTCTCCCCCGGAAATCCTACGCAACCACCCGTAGACGTCCCGAGCGGGTCGAACGCCACCTACTGCTGCGCGCAGAGCGCGTCGACCTCGGACGCCTCCGGAGCCGACTGGCTCAGCTGAGGACGATTCAGGACACGAGCGCGCGCACCGACGCCGGAAGATCACGCGTGCGCCGGTAGGGGCCGGCGACGGCGACCGCGAACGGCCGGTGCAGCAGGTCGGCTGCCACGCTGCGCACCTCCTCGGTGGACACCGACGAGATGCGTTCGAGGGTCTCAGTGATGCCCCAGTGCTGCCCGTAGCTCAGTTCGCTGCGGCCGATCCGGTGCATGCGCGCCCCGGTGTCCTCGAGTCCGAGCACGAGACCGCCGCGCAGCGACCCCTTTGCGCGAGCGCATTCCGCGTCGGTGATGCCGTGTTCGGCCACGTCGGTGAGCACCTCACGGACCACCGCGCCGACCTCACCGAGATTGTCGGGCTGGCAGCCCGCGTACACGGAGAAGGCGCCGGTGTCGGCGAAGGTGTCGGTGCCGGAGTACACCGAGTAGGCCAGGCCCCGCTTCTCGCGCACCTCCTGGAACAGGCGCGAACTCAGCCCACCGCCGACGGCTGCGTTGAGCACCGACAGCGCCCAGCGACGCCCGTCGTGCCGACCGAAGGACCGCACGCCGAGCGTCAGGTGCGCCTGCTCGTTGTCGCGCTCGACGATGCTCATCGTCGGTGCAGTGCGCAGTTCGAGCCGTCCGTCGCGGCAGGGCGCGGGGGTGGCCGCGTCGTCCAGGTGACCGGCGAAGGCGCGGCGGACCAGTTCGACGGTGTGCGCGTGGTCGACGTTGCCGGCGACCGCGACGACCATCCGCGGCGGGGTGTAGCGGCGCACATGGAACGAGTGCAACTGGGTCCGGGTCATGGACTCGATCGACTCGACGGATCCGATGATCGGCCGGCCGATGGGGTGATCGCCGTACAGCGCGGTGAGCAGCGAGTCGCCGAGCAGATCCTCCGGATCGTCGTCGCGCATCGCGATCTCCTCGAGCACCACCTGACGCTCGACGTCGACGTCCGCGCTCAGACACCGGCCGCGCAGGACGACGTCTGCGACGACGTCGACGGCGATCGGCAGGTCGTCGTCGAGGACGTGCGCGTAGAAGCAGGTGTGTTCCTTGCTGGTGAACGCGTTGAGCTCTCCCCCGATCCCGTCCATCGTCTCGGCGATGTCGAGAGCGGTACGCGTCGGGGTCGCCTTGAACAGCAGGTGCTCGAGGAAGTGGGCGGCACCTGCGACCGACGGTTGTTCGTCGCGGGATCCGACACCGACCCACACGCCGACGGCCGCCGAGCGCACTCCCGGGACGTGCTCGGTGACGACCCGCACTCCCCCGGGAAGGACCGAGCGGCGGACGCCGGTGGCCGCGACGGGTGCGGGGGTCGAAGCGTCGTTCTTCACGTGGGAACTGGAAGCCATGGGGATCTTCGGTGGTCCTGACAAGGTCGGAGGGCGCGGAACATTTCACAGTACACCGGGACTGTCCCCCACCATCGGTCGCGCTCACCACCCCCGTCGTTGCGGTTGCGAACCCACGAGCCGGCCGGGACGTGCCTCCTCGCGGCTGCGGTAGACGATGTACGGCCGGAACAGGTATCCGACGGGGGCACTGAAGGCGTGGACTAGGCGGGTGAACGGCCATATCGCGAAGAGCACGAGGCCGATCAGCGCGTGCAGCTGGAAGCTGAACGGCGCCTCCACCATCAGGTCGCCGCGGGGTTGCAGGACCCAGATCGACCGGAACCACGGCGAGACGGTCTCCCGGTAGTTGTGTTCCTCGCCCACGACACCCGACCCCATCAGCGTGGTGGCGAGACCCGCCACGATCGCGGCGACGAGCACGACATACATGACCTTGTCGTTGAGAGTGGTGGCGCTGAAGACGGGACCGCTGGTGCGACGGCGATACACGAGCAGGGAGATGCCGACGAGCGTCGAGACACCCGCGATCGTGCCGAGCGTGATGGCCTGCACGTGATAGGCGTGCTGACTCAATCCCACGGCGTCGGTCCACGACTGCGGGATCACCAGGCCGATGACGTGGCCGACGATCACGACCAGGATCCCGAAGTGGAACATGGGGCTCGCGATGCGCAGCAACCGCGCCTCGTACAGCTGGGACGAACGGGTGGTCCATCCGAACTTGTCGTATCGGTACCGCCACCAGGTCCCCACCGCGACGATCGCGAGTGTCACGTACGGCACCACGTCCCAGAAGATCTCTCCTGCACTCATGATTCCGGAACTCCTCGCCGGGGCGGCACCGTCAGGGTGAAGGGCTGCAGACCGATCGACTCGCGGGGCGGTCCCGCCTGCGCGAGGCGCCGGGCCCGTTCCTCGTCCCGGGCGGTGACCGGCGGGAGCGTCGCGCACACGGCCGCGACGACCTGCGCGTACGCCGAGCCGGCCTCGTGCAGGGAGGTGTGCAGCACGTCGAGGGCCACCCGATACCGGGTGAGGAGTTCCTCGCCCACGGCGGGATCCACGGTGGCCGCGAATTCGAGGACGACCGGCAGATGGTCGGGTGATTCGTGGGCGGGCGGCTCGACTCCCGCGGCGCGGTAGGCACTCGCGAAGGCGTGCATCTCGGCGCCGCGATTCCGGGTGTCGCCCGCGGTCCAGTAGGTCAGGTACATCGTCGAGCGTCGCCGCAGGTCGAAGGTCTCGACGTACCGCTGGGCCAGGACGAGCAGATCCGGTTCGTCCAGTGCGCGGACCGCCGTCCCCAGCATGTCCTGCTCGGGACCGGTGATGTGGTCGACGAGCTGCCCGGCGACGTCCAGCCGTCCGGCGTGTCCGGCGTCGGGATAGGCGAGCAGCAGCGACGCGGCCTGACGGACGAGGCGACGGTGCAGGGCGCGAGCGACGCCGGCGCGCCGTGGACGCAGCAGTCTCATTGCTTCTCCCCCCTCGTGTCGTGACCGCCCGGGAACATGCCCGTCGGTACGCCCTTGCCGTCCCAGTTCAGGAGGTTCACCCGCGACGGGTTCGACGCGTTCGCCGCCATCCCCTCACTGGTCTGCCGCTGTGCGAGGGCGTGGAAGGTCTCGACCGCCACCGGGACCGGGACGCCGCTGGCCTCCCCGAACGGACCCGACTCGTACATGCCGGGGCCACCTTCGTAGGACAGCGCGCAGTCCGTCGCCGACTCCTCGAGCCGATGCCCTTCGGCCGCGTAGGCGGTCGGGATGACGTACCGCTCGTCGTACTTGGCGAGCGCGAGGAGCCGGTACATCTCGTAGATCCGTTCCTCGGTCATGCCGACGGCCTCGGGGATCTCGGGGCGGGTCTCGCGGCCGAGATTGATGTCGCGCATGTAGGAGCGCATCGCGGCGAGTCGTCGCAACACCGCCTCGACCGTCGCGGTGTCCCCGGCGGTGAACAGTTCCGCGAGGTACGCGATGGGGATGCGCAGGGCGTCGAGGGCGCCGAACAGGTTGCCGATGTCCTCGCCGTCGTGTCCCTCCCGGCTGACGGCGTCGACGACCGGTGACAGCGGTGGCACGTACCAGACCATCGGCATCGTCCGGTATTCCGGATGCAGCGGCAACGCGACCCGGTACGTGCTGATCAGGTCGTAGACCGGGGACCGTTGCGCGGCCTCGATCCACTCGTCGGAGATGCCCTCGGCGCGGGCGCCGGCGATCACCTCGGGGTCACGGGGGTCGAGCAGCAGGCCGCGTTGCGCCTCGTACAGGTCGGTGTCGTTCTCCACCGATGCCGCCTCCAGGACCCGATCGACGTCGTAGAGGACCAGACCGATGTACCGGAGCCTGCCCACGCACGTCTCCGAACACACGGTCGGCAGCCCCACCTCGACCCGCGGGTAGCAGAAGGTGCACTTCTCGGCCTTCCCGGTCTTGTGGTTGAAGTACACCTTCTTGTACGGGCATCCGGACACGCACATCCGCCAGCCGCGGCACCGGTCCTGGTCGACGAGGACGATGCCGTCCTCCGACCGCTTGTACATCGCGCCGGACGGACACGACGCCACACACGACGGGTTGAGGCAGTGCTCACAGATCCGCGGCAGGTAGAACATGAAGGTCTGCTCGAACTCGAGCTTGATCCGGTCGCCGACCTTCTTCAGGATCGGGTCGTCGGGCACGATCGCCGGTGAGCCACCGAGGTTGTCGTCCCAGTTCGCCGACCATTCCACCTTCATCGGTTCACCGGAGATGAGGCTGCGCGGCGAGGCCACCGGGACGTGGTCGCCGAGCGGGGCGTTCGTCAGGTTGTCGTAGTCGTAGGTCCACGGTTCGTAGTAGTCGTGGATCGACGGCATCTTCGGGTTCGAGAAGATGCGGGCGAGTTTCGCGAGGCGTCCACCGTCGCGGAGACGCAGCCGTCCCTTGGTATCCCGGACCCAGCCACCGCGCCAGCGTTCCTGGTCCTCGTAGGTGCGCGGATAGCCCTGGCCCGGGCGGGTTTCGACGTTGTTGAACCACACGTACTCGGTGCCCGACCGGTTGGTCCACGCCTGTTTGCAGGTCACCGAGCAGGTGTGGCATCCAATGCACTTGTCGAGGTTCATCACCATCGCGAGTTGTGCCATGACCTTCACGATCGCCTCGCTTCCTGCTCACGCATCAGTAGACGACCTCCTGGGATCGGCGACGCACGATCGTCACCTCGTCGCGCTGGTTGCCCGTCGGGCCGAGATAGTTGAACGCGTAGGCCGTCTGCGCGTATCCACCGGCCAGGTGGCTCGGCTTGATGAGGATGCGGGTCAGCGAATTGTGGATGCCGCCGCGGCGTCCGGTGGTCTCGCTGCGCGGGACGTCGATGACGCGGTCCTGGGCGTGGTAGACGAACACCACCCCTTCGGGCATCCGGTGCGAGACGATCGCCCGGCACACCACGACACCGTTGCGGTTGACGGCCTCGACCCAGTCGTTGTCGCTCACCGAGATCTTTGCGGCGTCGGCCGGCGACATCCACATCGTCGGCCCGCCCCGGGACAGCGACAGCATGAACAGGTTGTCCTGATATTCCGAGTGGATCGACCACTTCGAGTGCGGGGTCAGGTATCTCACCGTCAGACCGACACCGTCGCCGGAGCCGACCGCCTGTTCGCCGAACAACCGCGACATGTCGAGTGGGGGCCGGTAGACCGGGAGCTGCTCCCCGAGCTCTTCGAGCCAGTCGTGGTCGACGTAGAAGTGCATCCGGCCCGTCAACGTGTGGAACGGTTTCAGCTCCTCGATGTTCATCGTGAACGGCGCGTACCGGCGACCTCCCGTTTCGCTCCCCGACCATTCCGGGCTCGTGATGACCGGTACGGGACGGGCCTGGGTGTCGGCGTAGGTGATCCGCCGTTCCTCGCTGCCCTCCGCGAGGTGCACGAGTCGCCGTCCGGTGCGTTTCTCCAGTTCACGGAAACCCTCGACGGCGAGCCTGCCGTTGGACGTGCCCGACAGCGCGAGGATCGTGTCGGCCATGCGTTCGGCGGTGGTGATCGCCGGACGTCCCTGTCCGGCACCGGAATCCATCACGCCGAATCTCTGTGCCAGTTCGGCGACCTCACGGTCCGGCCGGGTCACGACGCCCTTGGTGTTCAACCCGAGGGACTCGACGAGCGGACCGAGCGTCGCCCACTTCTCCGCGATCGCACCGTAGTCCCGTTCGACGACGGTGAGCGGACCCATCGTCCTCCCCGGAACCGGCACCTCGCCGGTCGAGCGCCAGTCCCGCTCGGTGCCGGACGGATACGCCATCGCTGCGGGCGTGTCGTGCTGCAGTGTCCCCATCACGATGTCGGTGCGGGTTCCCAGGTGGGTCCGGGCGAGGGTGCTGAAGGTCTGCGCGATGGCGCCGAAAGCGTCGTAGTCCGAACGGGTTTCCCAGGGCGGATCGACCGCTGCGGTGAAGGCGTGGATGTAGGGGTGCATGTCGGTGCTCGACAGGTCGCCCTTCTCGTACCAGGTCGCGGCGGGCAGGACGATGTCGGAGAACAACGTTGTCGAGGTCATGCGGAAGTCGATCGACATGAGCAGGTCGAGTTTTCCTTCGGGCAGGTCGTCGGGCCACGCCACCTCACCGGGCCGCAGGCCGGGGGCGGTCGGCTCGGCCTGCACGTTGGAATCGGTGCCGAGCAGGTGCCGCAGGAAATACTCGTTGCCCTTGCTGGACGAGCCGAGCAGGTTCGACCGCCACACGCTGAGCACGCGCGGCCAGTTCCGCGGGTCGTCGGGGTCGGTCACCGACAGTTTCAGTTCACCCGAGGCGAGTTGCTGCGCGACGTGCTGCGGGATCTCCCGTCCCGCCGCCCGTGCCTGTTCGGCAATCTCGTGGGTGTTGCGGTCGAACTGGGGATAGAAGGGTGTCCAGCCCATGGCGACCGCGGACGCCATGACGTCCATCGTGTGCTTGTCGCGGAAACGACCTCGTCCCAGCGGACTGGCCAGCGCGTCGGCACGGTAACCGTCGTAGCGCCACTGGTCGGTGTGCACGTACCAGTAGGAGGTGCCGGCCATCTGGCGAGGTGGGCGAGACCAGTCCGTCCCCATCGCCATGGCCGCCCATCCCGTGACGGGACGGCACTTCTCCTGGCCGACGTAGTGCGCCCACCCGCCTCCGTTGCGTCCCATGCAGCCGGTGAGCATGAGCAGCGCAAGTACGGCGCGATAGGTCGCGTCGCCGTGGAACCACTGGCAGATGCCGGCCCCCATGATGATCATCGAACGCCCGCCCGACTCCTCGGCGTTGCGGGCGAACTCCGTCGCGATCCGGATCGCCTGGGCCGCGGGCACCCCGGTGAGGGCCTCCTGCCAGGCCGGGGTGTACGGCGAGCCCGGGTCGTCGTACCCGCTCGGCCACTGCCCGGGCAGGTCGAGCTCCGGACGGTTCACCCCGTACTGCGCGAGCATCAGGTCGAAGACGGTGCACACGAGGTGGTCCCCGATCCGACGGACCGGCACGCCCCGTTCGATGCTTTCACCGTGCCCGTCGACGGTGTCGAAGCTCGGCAGGTACACCGCCGCGGTCTCGCCCGCTCCCCCGCCGCCGGGCGCGACCGTCAATGTCGGGACGAGGTCGCCGAGTTCGAGATTCCACTTTCCGATGCCGTCGTCGCCGTAGCGGAAGCCGAGGGAGCCCGGGGGTACGACGACGGTGTCGGTCGCACCGTCGACGAAGACCGGTTTGAAGGCCGCGTTCTCGACGCTGTGCCCGAGATCGGCGGCGGTGAGGTTCTTGCCCGGCACGAGCCTTCCGTCGCGTTCCTCGACCCGCACGAGGAAGGGCAGGTCGGTGTACCGGCGCACGTAGTCGACGAAGAACGGCACGCGCTGCCGCACATAGAACTCGGTGAGGAGCACGTGGCCCATCGCCATCGCCAGGGCACCGTCGGTACCGGCCGCGCACGCCATCCACTCGTCGGCGAACTTGGTGTTGTCGGCGTAGTCCGGACTCACCGAGACGACCTTGGTGCCGCGGTAGCGGACCTCCGTCATCCAGTGCGCGTCCGGGGTGCGGGTGACGGGCACGTTCGAACCCCACATCATCAGGTAGGAGGCGTCCCACCAGTCCCCGGACTCGGGTACGTCGGTCTGATCGCCGAAGACCTGCGGCGACGCCACCGGTAGGTCGGCGTACCAGTCGTAGAACGACGTCATCACGCCGCCGAGCAGTTCGACGAACCGGGATCCGGCGGCGAAGGAGACCATCGACATGGCGGGGATCGGCGAGAAGCCGGCCACCCGGTCGGCTCCGTACTCCTTGATGGTGTGGACGTGCGCGGCGGCGATCATCTCGGTGGCCTCGGCCCACGTGACGCGCACCAGTCCGCCCTTGCCGCGGGCACGCTGGTAGCGGCGGCGCCGTTCGGGATCGTTCTGGACGTCGGCCCAGGCGAGCACCGGATCGCCGAGTCGCTGCCGCGCCTCCCGGTACATCTCGACGAGCAGCCCGCGCGCGTACGGATAGCGCACGCGCGTCGGCGAGTAGGTGTACCAGGAGAAGGCCGCGCCGCGCGGGCATCCGCGCGGTTCGTACTCGGGACGGTCGGGACCGACTGTCGGATAGTCGGTTTCCTGGGTCTCCCAGGTGATGATGCCGTCCTTGACGTAGATCTTCCACGAGCACGAGCCGGTGCAGTTCACCCCGTGGGTCGAGCGGACGACCTTGTCGTGGCTCCAGCGGTCCCGGTAGAAGATGTCGCCCTCGCGGCCACCGCGCCGCGTGACCGTGCGTGTGTCGTCGGACTGCTCGCCGGAGGTGAAGAACCGTCCGCTGCGCACGAGCAGTTCCTCGATCCGGTTCCCGACTCCGGCGGTGTCCGTCACGGCTTCTCCTCACGTACGTCGCGGGTTCCGGATCGTGCGACAGGGGGCGGTTCGTGGGCGTGCAGCCGAAATGCGGTGTAGAACAGGCACACCAGTGCCGTCGCCGCGAGCAGGAGCAGACCGACGGTGTAGTCGTTGCCTTCGGCGTCGTAGGTCGCGCCCATCACCAGTGGCGGGAAGTAGCCGCCGAGCCCACCGGCAGCGGCGACGATGCCGGTGACACTGCCCACTGTGTGCGCCGGGGCGCGGCGCGCCACCCACGCGAAGACACCGCCGGTGCCGATGCCGAGGAAGATCGCCATTGTGATGAACGTCAGCGCCGACCACAGGTCGGGCGGGGGCTGGAAGGTCGCGATCACCGCCATCACGGCGGTGCCGGTGAACGAGGCCAGGACCACGTATTTCGGCGGCACCCGGTCCGACAGCGCTCCGCCCACGGGCCGGGCGAGGACCGCGGCGAGCGCGAAACCCGCCGTGCGCGTACCGGCGTCGACGGCGGAGAAGCCGTAGATCGTCTTGATGTAGGTGGGCAGATAGTTGCTGAACGCCACGAATCCGCCGAACACGACCGCGTACAGGAACGACATCTCCCAGGTCACACCGAGTTTCGCCGCGGCTGTCAGTTTGGGCAGCACCGGGTCGGTGTTGGGACGGAAATCGGGAGCATTGCGCATCATCAGGATGCACACCACGGCGGTCACGGCGAGGGCGGCCGCCACGACGATGTGGGTGGGCACCAGCCCGAACCAGTTCACGAAACGCGGGGTGAAGAAGGCCGACAGGGCCGTGCCCACCATGCCCGCCCCGAACACGCCGGTCGCGAAGCCGCGGCGGGCGGGTTCGTACCAGTTGTTGGCGAACGGGATCCCGACCGCGAAGATCGTGCCGGCGATGCCGAGGAAGAACCCGCAGACCAGGAGCAGCGGATAGGAGCCGGCCTCGGCGGCGAATCCGACCGCGACGACGGGAACGATCGACGACAGCGAGACGGCGATGAACATCGCCCGTCCGCCGTACCGGTCCGTCATCGCCCCGACCGCGATGCGACCGAGGGAGCCCACGAGGATCGGCGTGGCCACCAGCATCGACGCTTCCGTGCTGCTGAGCGACATGTCGGTGGCGTAGGTCGTCGACAGCGGCCCGATCATGTTCCAGGCCCAGAAGTTGATGGCGGACACCCAGGTTGCCAGAGCCAGATTCGCTCCGCGCAACCTCCCGAGATCCGCCTGCGTGTCCGTTCTCACATACTCAGGGAACCATTCCCGGGCGCGGTCCGGACCCGGTTCGGCGGAACCTCACCCGGATGACGTCCGGCCGTTGCACCCCGGTAACCATGGTCTGCCGGAAACGACGCACCCGTGGTGCCCGACCGGATGTCGGGCGCCACGGGTGCGGGGTTCACGCGCCCACCGGGAACCGGCAGGCGGGTGGGTGATCAGGACTCGGCGTTCTCGCCGGTCGCAGCGGCCTCGGCCGACTCGTCCTCGACGGGGACGAGGCTGATCTTGCCGCGGTTGTCGATGTCGGCGATCTCGACGCGGATCTTCGAACCGACGTTCACGACGTCCTCGACCTTGGCGATGCGCTTGCCGTTGCCGAGCTTGCTGATGTGCACCAGGCCGTCGCGGCCGGGGAGCAGGGAGACGAACGCTCCGAACGCCGTGGTCTTGACCACGGTGCCGAGGAAGCGCTCGCCGACCTTCGGCAGCTGCGGGTTGGCGATGGCGTTGATCTTGTCGATCGCGGCCTGCGCGGACGGGCCGTCCGCTGCACCGACGTAGACGGTGCCGTCATCTTCGATGGAGATGTTGGCGCCGGTCTCCTCGGTGATCGAGTTGATCATCTTGCCCTTGGGGCCGATGACCTCACCGATCTTGTCCACCGGGACCTTGATGGTGGTGATTCGCGGAGCGAATTCGCTCATCTCGTCGGGCGTGTCGATGGCCTCGGCCATGACCTCGAGGATCGTGGCGCGGGCATCGTGGGCCTGCGAGAGCGCACCGGCGAGGACCTGCGACGGGATACCGTCGAGCTTGGTGTCGAGCTGCAGGGCGGTCACGAAGTCCTTCGTGCCGGCGACCTTGAAGTCCATGTCGCCGAACGCGTCCTCCGCACCGAGGATGTCGGTGAGGGCGACGTAGCGGGTCTCGCGGGTGCCGTCCTCGAGCTCGACCTCGTCGGAGACCAGGCCCATGGCGATACCGGCGACCGGGGCCTTGAGCGGCACACCGGCGTTGAGCATCGATAGCGTCGAGGCGCAGACCGAACCCATGGACGTCGAGCCGTTCGAGCCGAGGGCCTCGGAGACCTGACGGATGGCGTAGGGGAACTCCTCCTGGCTCGGCAGAACCGGGATGAGCGCGCGCTCTGCGAGGGCACCGTGGCCGATCTCGCGACGCTTCGGCGAGCCGACACGACCGGTCTCACCGGTGGAGTACGGCGGGAAGTTGTAGTGGTGCATGTAGCGCTTGCTGGTCTCGGGACCGAGCGAGTCGACCTGCTGCGCCATCTTCACCATGTCGAGCGTGGTGACACCCATGATCTGGGTCTCGCCGCGCTCGAACAGCGCCGAACCGTGGGCGCGGGGAACGACCGCGACCTCGGCGGAGAGGGCACGGATGTCGGTGACACCGCGGCCGTCGATGCGGAACTGGTCGCGCAGGATGCGCTGGCGCACGAGCTTCTTGGTCAATGAGCGGAAGGCAGCGCCGATCTCCTTCTCGCGACCCTCGAAGTTCGGAGCGACCTGCTCGAGCACCTCGACCTTGATCTCGTCGGTGCGGTCGTCGCGCTCCTGCTTGCCGGCGATGGTGAGCGCCTCGGCGAGCTTCTCCGACGCGGCGGACTCGACCGCGGTGTAGACGTCGTCCTGGTAGGGCGGGAACAGCGGGAACTCACCGGTGGGCTTCGCGGAGGCGGCGGCGAGCTGCTGCTGCGCGATGCACAGGCGGGCGATGAACGGCTTCGCCGCCTCGAGGCCCTCGGCCACGACGGACTCGGTGGGCGCCTGGGCGCCACCGTCGACGAGCGCGATGACGTTCTCGGTCGCCTCGGCCTCGACCATCATGATCGCGACGTCCGCGGTGTCGGGGTTGTCTCCCCCACCGACAATGCGACCGGCGACGACCATGTCGAAGACGGCGTTCTCGAGCTGCTCGACGGTCGGGAACGCGACCCACTGGCCCGACTTGTTGTCGTCGGAGACGATGAGCGCGACACGCACGCCACCGACCGGGCCGGAGAACGGCAGGCCGGCGAGCTGGGTGGAGGCCGACGCGGCGTTGATCGCGACGACGTCGTAGAGGTCGTTCGGGTTCAGGCTCAGAACCGTGACGACGACCTGGATCTCGTTGCGCAGACCGTCGACGAAGGACGGGCGCAGCGGCCGGTCGATCAGACGGCAGGTCAGGATCGCGTCGGTGGAGGGGCGTCCCTCACGACGGAAGAACGAGCCGGGGATGCGACCCGCGGCGTACATGCGCTCCTCGACGTCCACCGTCAACGGGAAGAAGTCGAACTGGTCCTTGGGCTGCTTCGAGGCGCTGGTGGCCGAGAGCAGCATGGTCTCGTCGTCGAGATAGGCGACGACCGAACCGGCGGCCTGGCGTGCGAGGCGGCCGGTCTCGAAACGGATGGTGCGGGTGCCGTAGGCACCGTTGTCGAGCGTTGCGGTGGTCTCGTAGACCCCTTCGTCGATCTCGACTGCGGTAGTGCTTGTCATCTGTATGTCTTCTCTTCCCTCTTCGTCTTCGCCGTACCCGCGCGGGCGCCGCGACCCCCGTGGCCACGGCTGCGCACCGACTCACGGAGGCGGTCGTCGATCGAAACCCTCCGGCGGATTCGGGATACGACACCCGACGGGACCGGAAGGTCACTACCGAGGACCGACACCGTCGGTGCATACGGATCATCACCATTGGAGGCGATGGAAGTCGCCGGCCGAACCGGCACAAACACCGACAGCCAACGAGGCCCAGTGTAGTGGGTACCCCGTCGGCTGCCGGAAAAGATCAGCGAATGCAGATCAGGTCGTGTCCTGTCCGCGTCAGCGACGCAGACCCAGACGCTGGATGAGCGAGCGGTAACGCTCGACGTCGACCTTCTCGACGTACTTCAGCAGGCGGCGACGACGACCGACCAGCAGCAGCAGGCCGCGGCGGGAGTGGTGGTCGTGCTTGTGCTGCTTGAGGTGCTCGGTGAGGTCCACGATGCGCTTGGTGAGCAGTGCCACCTGCGCCTCGGGGGAGCCGGTGTCGGTCTCGTGGAGGCCGTACTCGCCGAGGATCTGCTTCTTCTGTTCGGTGGTCAGAGCCACTGGGTCACTCCTGTACAACTGACGTCCGCGTGACGGTAGACGGACCGGAGTCCGCCCGGTACGGCCACCGCGAACCGCAGCGCGCACCGACGGTCCAGCCTATCAGAGCCGACTTCTGCCGCCGAACCACGATCGGGTTCAGCGCCGGCCGGCACCCGCGCGGCCCACCGCGGCCGACACCTCGGCGAAAACCTGGTCGAGCAACTCGACGTACCGGTCGATGTCGCGGTCGGGACGGAGGTCGTCCCGCGCCGGGGCCAGGACGGTGACCGCCGAGCGCCACGGGCACCGCCGCGTACTCCGAGGGCAGATCCTCCCCGCGCTCGCGGTAGTAGCGCTCCATCGCGAGCGACACCGTCGTCGACGGCGAGGTCGGCCTTCACCCAGTAGGGATAGTCCAGTGAGCCCGGCGCGTCGGCGATCCGACGTGCCAGAGCACTGACCAGGTGCATGCGGGAGGCGAAGAACGACAGAATCGACTCACGGTCCGGGGTGCGCCCCCGGTCCTCGGAGAAGACGGCGGACAAGACCTTTTTCGTACCGAACTCGCAGTTTCGTTCGTTCGGACGACACCGGACGGTCGACGGACACCCACGTCATTCGAGAGTCGGTGTCACTCGAAGTCGGTGTCACTCGAAGTCGGTGTCACTCGAAGTCGGTGTCACTGGGGAGTCTTCGTGAGAACCTCTCGCGCCCGTTCGGCGTCGCGGTGCATCGCGGAGATCAACGCTTCCACGGAATCGAACTTCTCCATGCCCCGCAGCCGCTCGACGAAGTCGACCGCCACGTGCTGGCCGTAGAGATCGGCCTTCTCGTCGAGGACGAACGCCTCCACGGTGCGCTTGCGTCCGGAGAAGGTCGGATTGGTGCCCACCGAGACGGCTGCGAGGTAGCGCTGACCAGCTGTGAGTCCCTCGACGGGAGAACCGGAGTCGAGCACCGTGAACCAGGCCGCGTACACGCCGTCGGCGGGGATCGCCGCGTAGATCGGCGGTGCGACGTTGGCGGTCGGGAATCCGAGTCCTCGACCGCGACCGTCGCCGTGCACGACCACGCCTTCGACCCGGTGCGGGCGACCGAGTGCGTCCGCGGCCGCAACGACGTCCCCGGCGTCGACGCACGAACGAATGTAGGTCGACGAGAACGTCACGGCGTGCTCGGCGACCAGCGTGAGCCCCTGCACCGCGAACCCGAAACGCTCACCGATCGAGCGCAGCATGTCGACGGTGCCGGCCGCCTTCTTTCCGAAGGTGAAGTTCTCCCCCACGACCACCTCGGCCACGTGCAGTCGCTCGACGAGGATCTCGTGGGCGTACCGCTCCGGCGAGAGCTTCATGAATTCCGGGGTGAACGGCATGACGCAGAAAACGTCGATACCGAGTTCCTCGGCGAGCTCGGCGCGTCGCGCGAGGGTGGTCAGCTGCGCCGGGTGGCTGCCCGGGCGGACCACTTCCATGGGGTGGGGATCGAAGGTCATGAGCACGGCGGCCACACCGCGTGCCCGCGCGGCCTCGACGGCACGCGCTATGAGCTGCTGATGGCCGCGGTGTACGCCGTCGAACACGCCGATCGTGAGTACACACCGACCCCAGTCCGCAGGAATTTCGTCCAGACCTCGCCATCTCTGCACATCGGCAGCCTACGGCCCGTGAGCGGGTCGGGCACGCCCGGATGGCTCCCGGAGCGCCCCACATGACGGTGACGGCTCGGCGAATGCATAATTTCGGTGTGCCGAACTTTTCGTCGAGAGCCCACAGAACACGGTCCGTATCCTTCCGTGCCGGTCGCATGATCGCCGCCTTCGCGGCCACGGCCTGCGCCGCCGCCCTCGCGGCATGTTCGACCACCGGTTCCGCCGACGATCGGCCCCTGGTCCTGACCACCTTCACCGTCCTCGCCGACATGGCGCGCAACGTCGGCGGCGACCACGTGCGGGTCGAGTCCATCACCAAGCCCGGCGCCGAGGTCCACGGCTACGAGCCCACGCCGGGCGACCTGCGGTTCGCGACCGAGGCCGACCTCGTCCTCGACAACGGACTCGGTCTCGAGCGGTGGTTCGAACAGTTCGTCGCCGATGTCGACGCCGAGCACGTGGTCGTGAGCGAGGGTGTGGACCCACTGCCGATCGGTGAGGGCGCGACGACGGGTCCCTACAACCCCCACGCCTGGATGTCCCCGCTCGCCGCCCGCGTCTACGTCGACAACATCGCCGCGGCACTGGCCGACCTCGCCCCCGAGCACGCGGACGACTTCGCGGCCCGCGCCGAGGCGTACAAGGCCGAACTCGACGGTCTCCACACCGAACTCGTCACCGCCCTCGACAGCGTGCCCGCCGACCGGCGCGCACTCGTCACCTGTGAGGGCGCGTTCAGCTATCTCGCGCGCGACGCCGGGCTGCAGGAGGCCTATCTGTGGCCGGTGAACTCCGACCAGCAGGGCACCCCGCAGCAGATCGCCCGGACCGTCGATTTCGTGCGCACCAACGAGGTTCCGGCGGTGTTCTGCGAATCGACCGTCTCGGACAAGGCGCAACGGCAGGTCGCGGCCGATACCGGAACGGAATTCGGCGGAATCCTCTACGTCGATTCGCTCTCCGAGGCGGACGGTCCCGTCCCCACCTACCTCGATCTGCTCCGATACGACATCGACGTCATCACGACGGGACTGAGGCCATGACTTCGACACTCGACACACCGGCACTGTTCGTCGACGACGTGACGGTGCGCTACGACACCGTCCTGGCCCTGCAGAACGTCACCCTGAAACTCGCACCCGGCCGCGTCTGCGGACTCGTGGGAACCAACGGCTCGGGTAAGTCGACGCTGTTCAAGACGATCATGGGTCTCGTGCGACCCACCTCAGGTCGCGTCACCATCGGCGGGACGACCACCGCCGTGGCGCGTCGCCGCACGCAGGTCGCCTACGTGCCGCAGTCCGAGGCCGTCGACTGGAACTTCCCGATCGGCGTGCGCGACGTCGTCATGACGGCCCGCTACGGCCACCAGGGCTTCCTGCGCCGCCCGCGCCCCGCCGACCACGAGGCCG
Organism: Rhodococcus sp. DMU2021; assembly: GCF_019641445.1. Lineage (NCBI taxonomy): Bacteria > Bacillati > Actinomycetota > Actinomycetes > Mycobacteriales > Nocardiaceae > Rhodococcus > Rhodococcus sp. DMU2021. The sequence continues at coordinate 284,468 of NZ_JAIFKB010000001.1, read as the reverse complement.
TCGACGCCGCGCTCGAACGCGTGGGCATGACCGCGTTGTCCGGCCGGCAGATCGGGCAGCTTTCGGGCGGCCAGCGCAAGCGTGTCTTCGTGGCACGGGCGATCGCGCAGGGCTCGCCGCTGCTGCTGCTCGACGAGCCGTTCGCGGGGGTCGACACCACCACCGAGCACGCGCTGACCGGCGTCATCCGCGAACTGGCGGCGAGCGGCCACGCGATCCTCGTCGCCACCCACGATCTTGCAGGTCTGGCGCAACTGTGCGACGAGGCGGTACTGCTGCAGCGGCGCGTGCTCGTGCACGGCTCCCCCGAGGAGGTCCTCCTCCCGGAGAACCTCGCCCGCGCCTTCGGCGCTCCCCCACCTGCGAACGGTGGACGAGCCGAGGACGTCGCACGGGAGACATACGCACAGGAGGCCGGACGATGATCGACGTGCTGATCGAACCCCTGCAGTACGGCTTCATGCAGCGCGCGCTGCTCGTCGCGGTCGCCGCGACGATCGTGTGCGCGCTGCTCAGCTGCTGGCTCGTGCTCATCGGCTGGTCGCTGATGGGCGACGCGGTCTCGCACGCCGTGCTGCCCGGTGTCGTCCTCGCCTATCTGGTGGGGGTGCCGTTCGCGCTCGGAGCCCTCGTCTTCGCCGGCATCGCCGTCGCGTTGATCTGGCTCGTCCGCGGCACGAGCCGCGTCAAGGAGGACGCCACCATCGGCATCGTCTTCACGACACTGTTCGCCCTGGGCGTGGTGCTGATCTCGAAGAACCCGAGCCAGATCGACCTGCACCACGTGCTGTTCGGAAACCTGCTCGGGCTCGCGACGGGCGACGTCTGGCAGGTGTCGATCCTGGCGGCCGTCGTGCTGGCCGTCCTCGTCGCGAAGCGCCGCGATCTGACGCTGTTCGCCTTCGACCGCGTCCAGGCGCACACCCTCGGCCTGTCCCCCGCCGCGCTGTCGGCGTTGCTGTTGTCGCTGCTCGCGGTGACGATCGTCAGCGCGCTCCAGGCGGTCGGCGTGATCCTCGTCGTCGCGATGCTCATCATCCCCGGCGCGACCGCCTATCTGCTCACCGACCGGATGGCCCGGATGCTGGTGATCGCACCGGTACTCGCAGTGATCGCCTCGGTGGTCGGTGTGTACACGAGCTACTACACCGACGCCGCGACCGGCGGCGTGGTGGTGCTCGCCCAGGCCGTGGTCTTCACCCTCGCGTACCTGTTCGCTCCGCGTCAGGGTGTCGTCACCCGGCTCGTGATGCGTCGCCGCGCGCCGGAGGGCGAAAGGACCAGCGAGCCGACGGAGAGCGTGATTCCCGGGTGACGGTTACCTAAGCTGGACGCGTGCCTGAGAGTAACGAGACCACCGCGACCGAGCTGCTGTCCTCGGTCGCACAGGACTATCTCAAGATCATGTGGACGGTCCAGGAGTGGTCCGGGGAGAAGATCTCCACCAAGCTGCTCGCCGAGAAGCTGGGCGTGTCGGCGTCCACGGTGTCCGAAGCGGTACGCCGCCTCGCGGACCAGGGACTCGTCGACCACGAGCGCTACGGCGCGATCTCCCTCACCGACGAGGGCCGGCAGGCCGCCGTGGCGATGGTCCGGCGCCACCGCCTCATCGAGACCTTCCTGGTCCGCGAGCTCGGCTACGGGTGGGACGAAGTGCACGACGAGGCCGAGATCCTCGAGCACGCCGTCTCCGAACGGATGGTCGCAGCGATCGACACCAAACTCGGTCATCCCGAACGCGACCCGCACGGCGACCCGATCCCGGCGCCCGACGGCACGATCCCGTCACCACCCGCCCGCGCCCTGAGCGAGTTCAACGACGGCGACCACGGCCGCGTGGCCCGCATCTCCGACTCCGACCCCGCGATGCTGCGCTACTTCGACGAGGTCGGGATCGCCCTCGACACCGACATCACCGTGCTCGAACGTCGCGACTTCGCCGGAACCATCTCGGTCCGGTTGGGCCGGACCGAGGGCCGCACGATCGATCTCGGTCACCCGGCGGCGGAAGCGATCTGGCTCGTCTGAGCCGGCTGCGATCCGGCCCGTCCGAGCCCGCTCACATGTTGGAGGGGCGCACCACGAACACCGCCGCAGCCCGCTTGCCCTTCTCCTGCAGCAGCGCTGCAGCCCGACCCTGCGCATCCACGGCGCCGTAGACGCCGTGGATCCCGACGGGCTCTAGCCAGCGCCCGTTCGCGAGCAGCCCCACCTCCTCGTCGCTGATGGTGCGGCACTCGAAGGCCGTGCGCACGGCCGCGTCGATGTCGAGGCTCGGCGTCGGGTCGTCGGCGAGCTGTTCGAGCGTGCGGGCATGTTCGAGGCCGAACGGGCCGACCTTCGTGCGACGCAGCGCCGTGAGATGACCGCCCACTCCGAGGGCCGCGCCGAGATCGCGTGCGAGCGCCCGAATGTAGGTGCCGGACGAGCAGTCCACGTCGACGTCGACGTCCACGAAGCCGCTCCCGGGCACATCGCGGCGGGCGAGGACGTCGAACCGCGAGACCGTGACCGGCCGGGCCTTCAACTCGACCGCCTCCCCCTCGCGCATGCGGGCGTAGGCGCGCTTGCCGTCGATCTTGATGGCGCTGACGCTGGCGGGCACCTGCTGGATGTCGCCTGTCAGCGCGGCCACGCCCTCGCCGATCTGCTCGTCGGTCACGTGCGTCGCATCGGTGGTCGCGACGGTCTCGCCTTCCGCGTCGTCCGTGACGGTGCTCTGCCCGAGACGGATCGTCGCGGTGTACGACTTGGTCGTCAGTGCGAGCAGCCCGAGCAGCTTGGTGGCGCGCTCGACGCCGAGGACGAGCACGCCCGTCGCCATGGGGTCGAGAGTGCCCGCGTGCCCGACCTTGCGGGTGCCGAGCAGTCGGCGGCAGCGCGCCACCACGTCGTGGCTCGTCATGCCGGCCGGCTTGTCGACGACGAGCAGGCCTGCGCGGGCGAGTGCCGGATGTTCCTGCGGGGGTGCGGCGTCGTTCATCAGCGCACCGTGATCGCGGTGAGGACGAGACCGTCGGCGATGAGCCACCGTCCGTCGAAGCCCGTCAGCGGCTGCCCGTCGAGGGTGTCGCCGGGGACGAGCAGTCGCGAGTGGAAGGTGCCGGTGACCACGTCCGAGGTGGTGTCGCGCTCGAAGGTGATGTGGGCGTCCTCGAAGCCCAGCCACCTCTTCGTCAGCGGGAACCACGCCTTGTAGGTGGCCTCCTTGGCGCAGAACAGCAGACGGTCCCAGTGCAGGTCGTCGCCGGCCGAGGCGAGCCACTCGCGTTCGGGTTCGAGGCTCACCGCGGGCAGCACCCCGTCGGGGAGCACGTCGTGCGGTTCGGCGTCGATGCCGAGCGATCGGATCTGCAGCGAATAGCCCAGCACGGCACCGCGATAGCCGTCGCAGTGGGTGAGGCTGCCGACGACGCCGCGAGGCCAGACGGGATCGCCCATCTCTCCGCGCAGTACCGGCGCGGGGTCGACGCCGAGGGTGCGCATGGCCTGGCGGGCGCAATGACGGGCACCGGCGAACTCGCGGCGCCGCTTCTCCACGGCCCGCGCCACGAGCGGCTCCTCCTGGGGATGCGGCCGCAGTCCCGGTGGGTCCTCGAACAACTCGGCTGCAGCGACGCCGTCCGGCACGATGCGCCCGATCAGCGCGCCGCGCGTGTCCGTCTTCTGCCCGGTGTCCGGTTCGGTCACCGCAACTCCTTCTCTCGTTGAGCCCGCATCTTCTCGGCCTCGGCTTCCATCTCGGGGGTCACGGTGAAATGACCGCCCCACTTGTTCAGGCTGCCCGGCGGATACTCCGGGACGGGGAGGATCTGCCGCAGGGGCTGCTCCGGCATGCCGCGTCGCTGCCATTCGCGCGGGTAGCCGACCGAGACCTCCTCGAAGCGCACCCCGTCGTAGTAGGTGGTCCGCGGGATATGCAGGTGGCCGTACACGCTGCACAGCGCCCGGTAGCGCAGGTGCCAGTCGGCCGTCTCGGTGGTACCGCACCACAGGGCGAACTCGGGGTAGAACAGCATCCGCGTGGGTTCGCGCACCAGCGGGAAGTGGTTGATCAGCACGGTGGGCAGGGCGGGGTCGAGCGCGTCGAGACGGGCGCGGGTCTGATCCACGCGTACCCGGCACCAGGTGTCGCGCGTGATGTACGGATCCGGCTTCAGCAGGAACTCGTCGGTCGCGACGACGTTGCGTTCGCGCGCCAGCGCGAGCCCGTCCGCCTTCGTCGTGGTGCCCTCCGGCAGGAACGAGTAGTCGTAGAGCAGGAACATCGGCACGAGCACCACCGGCCCGTCCTCGCCCTCCCAGATCGGATACGGATCCTCAGGGGTGAGCACGTCGAGTTCGCGGCACATAGTGACGAGATAGTCGTAGCGCGCGACCCCGAACATCTGCACCGGGTCCTTGGCGGTCGTCCACAGTTCGTGGTTGCCGGGCACCCAGATCACCTTCGCGAACCGGCTGCGGAGCAGCGACAGCGCCCACCGGATGTCGTCGGTCTTCTCCGACACGTCGCCCGCGACGATCAACCAGTCGTCGGGCGACTCCGGATACAGGTCCTCGGTGACCGGCCGGTTGCCCCGATGGCCCACATGGATGTCGCTGATCGCCCACAGCTTCGCTGCCACGCACTAACCTCCCGACTCGTCCTGGATGCACACCTGCCGGTCCGCGCCCGTCACCGCCCATCGTCCCGAGAGCGTGCGCCACACGACGGCGATCATCCGGAACACGATGAACACCGTAAGCCCCGTCCAGATACCCGCCAGACCCCAGTCGTACGCGAGCGACAACCAGATCAACGGCAGGAAGCCGAACAGCGCCGAGGCCAGCGTCGCGGTGCGCAGGAAGGCGGCGTCCCCCGCACCGAGGAGAACACCGTCGAGTGCGAAGACGATTCCCGCGAACGGCATGATCGCGACGAAGAACCACCACGCGACGCCGATCTGGTCGAGCACCTCGGTATCGGTGGTGAACAGATCAGGAATCACATCCTTCCCCGCCACGAAGACCGCCGCGAGGACGACGGCGAAGACCACCGACCACGCCGACAACCGCCACGCCAGGCGAGTCGCGCCCCGGCGGTCGGCCGCACCGAGCGCGGCGCCGACGAGGGCCTGCGCGGCGATCGCCAGCGAGTCCAGGGTGAGGGTCACGAAGGTCCACAGTTGCAGCACGACCTGATGACCGGCCACCGCGGCCGCACCGAAGCGCGACGCCACCGCCGCCGCGGACAGGAAGCAGGCCTGGAATGCGAGGCTGCGCGCGATCAGGTCACGTCCGAGCCGCAACTGTGCCCCGATCACGGCGGGTCGCGGTCGCAGCGGAACCCCGGACCGCAGCAGCGCCACGACGAACAGGACGGCCGTCACGGACTGCCCGATCACGTTGGCGATGGCGGAACCGACGAGTTCCCACCGGGGAGCGCCCAGCAGTCCGTGGACCAGTACCGGGCACAGCACCGCCGACAGGCCGAGGCCGGCGATGACGAATCGCAGCGGCCGCATCGTGTCCTGGACGCCGCGCATCCAACCGTTCCCGGCCAGGCCGACGAGGATCGGGGGAGCCCCGAACAGCGCGACGCGCAGCCACGAGACGGCGGCGTCGGCGATCTCGGCATCGCCGGCGAGCAGCCGCGCGACGGGGCCGGCCAGCGCCTGGCCGACGAGCAGGATCGCAAGTCCGACGATCATCGCGAGCCAGGTCGCCTGCACGCCCTCGCCGACAGCGTCGTCGTGCCGGTCCGCACCGTGGAAACGCGCCGCGCGCGCGGTGGTGCCGTACGACAGGAAGGTGAGCTGGGTGCTCACCTGCGCGAGGATCAACCCGCCGATCGCGAGACCGGCCAGGGGCAGCGCCCCCAGCCGGCCGACGACGGCGATGTCGAACAGCAGGTAGAGCGGTTCGGCCGCGAGCACCCCGAGGGCGGGAAGGACGAGCCCGAGGATCCGCCGTCCGGTGACGTCGGAAGCGTGTGAGCCGCCGGGCGTCTCAGAGGCGCGTAAGCCGCCGGGCGTCTCAGAGGCGCGTGAGCCGCCGGGCGTCTCAGAGGCGGGCGACCCGCCGGACGCAGTCAACCGAGCACGCCGCGTAGGGCGGCGACGATCCGATCGGTGTCGCCGTGGGCGGTGTATCCCGCCGCCAGGCGGTGTCCTCCGCCGCCGAGTGCGGTGGCGACGGCGGACACGTCCACCGAGGTCTTCGCGCGCAGCGAGACGGTCCACTCCTCGGGAGCGACCTCCTTGAACACCGCGGCGACCTCGGCCTCGGCGGTGGTGCGCACGATGTCGATGACGCTCTCGACCTCCTCCGGACCGAGATGCGCGGAGTCGGCGCGCCGGACGAAGGCGTAGACCAGTCCCCTGCCCTGAGCAGCGTCGCGTTCGAGTGTGGCGGTGGCCAGCACCGACGACAGCATCGGCAACCACCCGAAGGGATGGGTGTCGAGCAGGGCCCGCGTGATCGACGTGCCGTCGATACCGGTGGCGAGCAGGCGCTCGGCAAGTCCGTGGGCCTGCGGGCGACCCCAGCGGAACGATCCGGTGTCGGTCACCAGTCCCGCGTACAGGCAGTGCGCGAGTGCGGCGTCGATCTCGACACCCCACACGTCGAAGAGGTCGGCGAGCACCATCGCGGTGGCCTCGGACTCCGGGTCGACGAGGTTGTGGGTGCCGAACCGCGTGTTGGACAGGTGGTGGTCGATCACCAGGACGTTCGGGGCGGTCTTCAGACGGTCGCGCAGGACACCGAGACGGCCCGCGGTACCGCAGTCGACGGTCACCACGAGATCGGCCTCACGGCGTACCTCCGCGACCGGCGTGACCAGGTGTGCGCCCGGCAGCGACCGCATCGAGTCCGGCATGTTCGCGGGCGAACCGAACGCGACCTGCACGGTGACACCGCGTCGCTCGAGCGCCAGCCCGAGGGCCAGCCCGCTGCCGAGGGTGTCGGCGTCGGGGTTGATGTGGCACAGCACCGTCACGGTGGCCGCCGCGTCGAGCAGTGCGGCGGCACCGTGCAGGTCGACGGATCCTGCCGGGCCGGACGGGACGCCGGCATCGTCCCGGTGCGACGGGACCACCGGAGGAGTCGGGTCGGGCACCGGTGCGTTATTCGTCGTCGTCACCGGCGTCGCGCTCACGGGATTCCTTGTAGGGATCGGCATCGCCGGCCGGAACGGCGCCCTCACGGGCGCGTGCGACCTCGTCGTCGGCCGCGCGAGCGCGCGCGAGGAGTTCCTCCATGTGCCGTGCCGTGTCGGGCACGGTGTCGGTGACGAACGTCAGCGTCGGGGTGAACCGCACACCGGTGCCGGCGCCGACCTTCGAGCGGAGCACGCCCTTGGCCTTCTCGAGGCCGGCAGCAGCGGCCTCGTGATCGGGTTCGGTGTTCAGATCCGCGCCCCGGACCGTGTAGTAGACGGTGGCGTCGTGCAGATCCGCGGTGACCTTCGCGTCGGTGATCGTCACGAACTCGAGGCGCGGATCCTTGATCTCGAGGTCGATGGCGGTGGCCACGATGGTGGCAATGCGCTTCGCGAGTCGGCGAGCCCGTGCTGGATCGGCCATGTCGTTCGTTCCCTTCTGTAGCCGCCGGCAGGCGGCCTGTCGTGCGGCCGGGATCAGTCCTCGGGCCCGTACAGCCTGCGTCTGACCGACAGCAGGTCGAGTTCGGGCCGCTGGGCGACCAGCCGCTCACACTTGTCCAGTATCTCTCCGACGTGCGCGAGGTCGGGGGCGACGACCGCCACACCCACCTGCGCCCGGCGGTACAGATCGTGTTCCCCGGTTTCGGCGGCGGACACCCCGAGCCGGCGCAGTTCTGCGACCACCGGACGGATCGCCGATCTCTTCTGCTTGAGCGAATGCACGTCGCCGAGCAGCAGGTCGAGTTCGAGTGCTCCCAGATACATTCGCTTCTCTCCTCGAGGACACTCCGGTCGGCCGTCCGGTCGGCTCCGTGCCGGCCGGGTCGGGCGTCCCGACACACCCGTGGCGGCGAACGACGAATCGTTCACCGCCACGGGTGCGGGTGGATCAGTCGCGCGGCTTCTCGCGCAACTCGTACGCCTCGATCACGTCGCCGACCTTGATGTCGGAGTAGGTGATCGTCAAACCGCACTCGAAGCCCTCGCGGACCTCGGTGACGTCGTCCTTCTCGCGGCGCAGCGACGAGATGGTGACCGTCTCGGCCACGACGTTGCTGTCGCGGATGAGGCGGGCCTTCGCGTTGCGCTTGACGATGCCGGACTGCACGAGGCAACCCGCGATGTTGCCGACCTTCGACGACTTGAAGATCGCGCGGATCTCGGCGCGGCCGAGCTCGACCTCCTCGTAGATCGGCTTGAGCATGCCCTTGAGGGCCTTCTCCACCTCGTCGATCGCCTGGTAGATGACCGAGTAGTAGCGGATGTCGACACCCTCGCGGTTCGCGAGCTCGGTGGCCTTGCCCTCGGCGCGGACGTTGAAGCCGATGATCACGGCGTTCGACGCGGCAGCGAGGTTGACGTTGGTCTCGGTGACGCCACCGACACCGCGGTCGATGACCCGCAGGCGCACCTCGTCGTCGATCTCGATACCCATGAGCGCCTCTTCGAGGGCCTCGACGGTACCCGAGTTGTCGCCCTTGAGGATGAGGTTGAGCTCGTTGTGCTCCTTGAGAGCGGCATCGAGATCCTCGAGGCTGATGCGCTTACGGCTACGTGCTGCGAGCGCGTTGCGCTTGCGGGCATTACGCCGGTCGGCGATCTGACGCGCGATGCGGTCCTCTTCGACGACGACGAGGTTGTCCCCGGCGCCGGGCACCGACGTGAAGCCGACGACCTGGACCGGACGCGAAGGCAGTGCCTCGAGCACGTCCTCGCCGTGTTCGTCGACCATGCGGCGCACGCGGCCGTAGGCGTCGCCGGCGACGATCGAGTCGCCGACCCGCAGAGTGCCGCGCTGGATGAGCACCGTGGCCACCGGACCGCGACCGCGGTCGAGGTGCGCCTCGATGGCGACGCCCTGCGCCTCCATGTCCGGGTTGGCCCGCAGATCGAGCGCTGCGTCGGCGGTGAGCAGCACCGCTTCGAGCAGCTGGTCGATGTTGAGGTTCTGCTTCGCGGAGATGTCGACGAACATGGTGTCGCCGCCGTACTCCTCCGCCACCAGCCCGTACTCGGTGAGCTGCTGACGGATCTTCTGAGGGTTCGCACCCTCCTTGTCGATCTTGTTCACCGCGACCACGATCGGGACATCGGCGGCCTGTGCGTGGTTGATCGCCTCCACCGTCTGCGGCATGACGCCGTCGTCGGCTGCGACCACGAGGATCGCGATGTCCGTCGCCTTCGCGCCGCGGGCACGCATCGCGGTGAACGCCTCGTGACCCGGGGTGTCGATGAAGGTGATCAGGCGATCTTCACCGTTGAGGTGCGTCATCACCTGGTAGGCACCGATGTGCTGGGTGATGCCACCGGCCTCACCCTCGCCGACGTTCTCCTTCCGGATCGTGTCGAGCAGGCGGGTCTTGCCGTGGTCGACGTGACCCATGACGGTGACCACCGGCGGACGCTGCTGGAGGTCTTCCTCGCCGCCCTCGTCCTCGCCGTACTGGATGTCGAACGACTCGAGCAGCTCGCGGTCCTCATCCTCGGGCGAGACGACCTGCACGACGTAGTTCATCTCCGAGCCGAGCAGCTCGAGGATGTCGTCGTTCACCGACTGAGTGGCCGTGACCATCTCACCGAGGTTGAACAGCGCCTGCACCAGGGCCGACGGGTTCGCGTCGATCTTCTCGGCGAAGTCGGACAGCGATGCGCCGCGAGCGAGACGGATGGTCTCGCCGTTGCCACGCGGCAACCGCACGCCGCCGACCGACGGCGCCTGCATCGAATCGTATTCCTGCCGCTTCTGCCGCTTCGACTTACGACCACGACGCGGAGCGCCACCGGGACGACCGAACGCGCCGGCTGCACCGCCGCGACCGCGTCCACCGCCACCGCCACCGGGGCGACCGCGGAAACCACCGGGAGCACCTGCACCTGCAGGTGCGCCGCCACCGGCACCGCCACCGCGGTAGCCGCCGCCACCGCCACCGGGACGTCCACCGGGAGCTCCGCCCGGACGACCCGGACGACCGGATGCGGCCGGACGCGCAGCACGCTGCGGCATCGCACCCGGGTTGGGACGCGGGGGCATCGAACCCGGGGACGGACGGGGACCGCCCTGTCCGGGCGCGGGGCGGGGACCGCCCTGTCCGGGAGCCGGACGCGGACCGGCCTGGCCGGGTCCGGGACGCGGGCCACCGGGGCCTGCTGCGGGACGTCCCTGTCCGGGCGTGGGGCGGGGGCCGCCCTGTCCGGGGGTAGGACGCGGTCCGCCCGGGCCGGGGCGCGGGGCACCCGGACGCGGAGCGGGACGCTCGGCCGGAGCCGAGGAGTACGGGTTGTTACCGACGCGCGGGGTCTTCGGACCCGGACGCGGACCGGCCGGCTTGGGGCCGGGCTTGGCCGCGGGAGCCTGCGGCGTCGCGCTGGGAGCCTGAGCAGCCGGGGACTGCGGTGCCGCCTGGGCAGCGGGGGCCTGCGGCGCGGGAGCCGCGGGCTCCTCCGGTGCCGGAGCGGGCTTGGGAGCAGCCGGCTTCGGTGCGCCGGGCTTCGGACGCGCGGTCTCGGCCGCGGGGGCCGGGCTCGCAGGGGTGGGCCGGGGACCCGGCCGGGGGGCACCGGGCTTCGGTGCGGGGTTGGGTGCAGCCTTCGCGGCTGCATCGCCTTCGGTCTTACCGAACGATTCGCGCAGTCGACGCGCGACCGGCGGTTCGACGGTCGACGACGCGGACTTGACGAACTCGCCCTGTTCCTTCAGGCGTGCGAGTAGTTCCTTGCTGGTGACACCGAGTTCTTTCGCCAACTCGTGCACGCGGGCCTTGCCTGCCACTGCTCTCCTCACTGATGAGGTCGAGCGGCCGACTGCCCGCACGACCTCGGGTTATCTCCGATGGACGTTCATCGCTGGTGCTTCACGGTGTGCTCATGAGTGTTCGTGCCTGTTCTTCTCAGAGTGCGATGTCACTGTTGGTGTTCCTCGTCGTCGTTCCCACGATCGTCGTACCCGGCCGAGGCCGACTCGATGCGTCCGTGATCACTGTGCCGTGGACCCGACCAGCTGATCCAGCGCTGTGGTGTCCGGATACCCGGTCACGCGCAGTGCCCTGCCGAATGCTCGACGCCGAACCGCCAGGCCCAGACATTCCGGGTTGGGATGCAACCAAGCACCTCGCCCGGGAAGTCTGCGTCGGGGATCGGGAATCACGGCGAAACCTGACGGTTCCTTCTCGCGCGCCACCACCCGGAGCAGTTCGGCAGCCAGCGTTCGCTGCCGACATCCGACACAGGTCCGCACCGTAGTGGCGCGTTCCCCGCCGGTCGAGGACAGGTCATGCTGAACCATCGACCACTGTACCGCTGATTTGCCCGGAATCCCGCATCCCACTCCTACGCGCCTGTCGAGCCGCCGCGCGAATCGTCGTTCCCGGCCGGTGCCGCGTCGCTGCGGATGTCGATCCGCCAGCCGGTCAGCCGGGCCGCGAGCCGGGCGTTCTGCCCTTCCTTGCCGATCGCGAGGGACAACTGGAAGTCGGGAACGACCACCCGGGCGGCGCGCGCGTCGGGGTCGACGACCGTGACCGACACCACCTTCGACGGCGACAGTGCGTTGCCCACGAACTTCGCGGGGTCCTCGTCGTAGTCGATGATGTCGATCTTCTCCTCGCCGAGTTCGCGCATCACGTTGCGCACCCGCTGCCCCATCGGGCCGATGCACGCACCCTTGGCGTTGAGGCCGGGGACGGTCGAGTGCACGGCGATCTTCGAGCGGTGCCCGGCCTCGCGGGCGACGGCGACGATCTCCACCGACTCGTCGGCGATCTCCGGGACCTCGAGGGCGAACAACTTGCGCACCAGATTGGGATGCGTCCGCGACAGGGTGATCTGCGGGCCGCGCTGTCCGCGGGAGACGCCCACGACGTAGCACTTGATGCGGTCGCCGTGCTCGTAGGACTCCCCCGGCACCTGCTCGGCCGGCGGGATCAGTCCCTCGGCGTTGTTCGTCTCGCCGCCGATCTTCACGACGACCATGCCGCGGGCGTTGGCACGCGAGTCGCGCTGCACGACGCCGCTGACGATCTCACCCTCGTGGGTCGCGAACTCACCGAAGCGCTGTTCGTGCTCGGCGTCGCGGATGCGCTGCATGATGACCTGACGCGCGGTGGTCGCCGCGATCCGGCCGAAGTCCTCGGGAGTGTCGTCCCACTCGGCGATCAGGTTGCCGTCGGCGTCGCGCTCCTCGGCGAGGACCTGGATGGCGCCGGTCTTCGTGTCGACCACGACCCGCGCGTGCGGCTGGTGTCCGTCGACGTGCCTGTACGCCGTGAGCAGGGCCGTCTCGAGCGTCGCGATCAGCTCGTCGAACGGGATGTTCTTCTCCGCCTCGAGCATGCGCAGGGCGGCGATCTCGATATTCACTTGTCCACCTTCGTTTCGTTCGTCTCGTCGTGGTCGTCGCTGCCCGTGTCGTCCTCGGGCCCTTCGGCCAGCTCCCCGGCCGCGACCCGGCCGTCCGGAACCCCGCCCGCGAGCTCGAGTTCCCTCGGTGGCGGCGGGGAGAACTCCACCTCCACCACCGCTCTGCGCACCGCCGAGAGCGGGACCGAACGCACGACCGGCCCGGACCGATCGGGCAGGACGAGCCTGATCTCGTCGCCGACGAGCTCGCCGATGCGTGCGACGAGGGTCTCGTCGGCCAGTTCCACCTTCGTCTTGCGACCCTGAGCGCGCCGCCAGTGGCGGGGCTCGGTCAGGGGCCGGCCGATCCCGGGGCTGGTGACCTCCAGGACGTAGGGCGACTCGCCGAAGTCCGAGACTCCGTCGAAGGCCTCGGAGACGATCCTGCTCAGGCGGGCCGCCTCGTCGAGACCGAGACCTGCGTCGCTGTCGACGAGGAGGCGCACCGTACTGTGCTTTCCGGCGGCCGTGACCACCACGTCCTCGAGGTCGTATCCCTCTCTGGCGAGCAGATCGGAGACGAGCTCGACGATCCTCTCCGGGGGCGGCACAGGCATGGCGGGCGGGCTCCTCGTTCAGTTGTGGTCGCAGCGGACAGCGGGCCGGAACGGATGCGTACCGGCAGACATCAAGCCTAACCCGCGTCTCCTGCTGCTGTGACCAGGGCGGCGTCCTTCGTCGGACGACGCGACTGGCAGGATGGTCCGGTGCCGATGCCACTCGACCGTCCCACCGTCTCCCGACGAACCCTCCTGCGATGGTCGTCGGTCGCCGTCGGTGGATTCGGAATCACGACGATCACCGCGTGCGGCGCCTCCGACGAGGATGCCGCCGAACCGGATCCGCTGGCGGGTCAGGCGACCCGCGCCCGCACCGACGCCGCGATCGCGACCGCGCTGGTCGCGCGGGCGCCGGAGCTGTCCGCGCCGCTCACCACGATCGCGGCCGAGCGGACCTCCCACGCCGACGCGCTCGAGGCCGAGATCGCCCGGATGGAGGGCGCCACCACGAGTTTCACTCCCCCGTCGACCACCGTGACCACTCCCACCGGTGAGCTGCCGACCGTAGAGGCGCTCCGTGAGCGGTTGAACCGGTCGCAGCGCGAAGCCGCCGACCTCGCACGCACGCTCTCGGGTTACCGCGCGGGTCTGCTCGCCTCGATCAGCGCGTCCTGCGCCGTGCAGACGGCGGTGATGTTGCCGTGAGCTCACCCGAACTCGGTTCCGAACAGCAGGCTCTCGTCGACGCCCTCGAGGCCGAACACGCGGCGGTCTTCGGATACGGCGTGGTCGCGGCCTTCGCGGATCCCGCCCGCGCGAACGCCGTGGCGGAGGACACCGCAGCGCACCGCGCACGCCGTGATGCAACGATCGAGGCGTTGCGCGCCGCGAGCGTCGAGCCGCCGGTCGCGGCACCCGGTTACACCGTGCCGTTCCCGGTGATCGACGCCGCGTCCGCCGCGCAGCTCGCCGAACAGATAGAGAGCGACACCGCGGTCGCGTGGCGGTCCGTCATCGAACGGGCACGCAGCGAGGCCACCCGGGCCACGGCCGTGGACGCACTCACCGAGGCGGCCCTGCGGGCGGCGCGGTGGCGGCAGAGCCGCGGAGTCGTGCCGTCGGTGGCCTTCCCCGGTCAACCCTGATCCGGTCGGCCTCGATCCGGTCGACTCCGAAGCACGGGTCACCCGGTCACGACCGCCAGCGCGAAGCCGTCCCAGCCCTTCGATCCGACGGTCTGCAACGCCGTCGCGTCGAGGCGCGGTTCGCGGGCGAGCAGTTCGAGCACGTCCCGCGACGCGCGGACCCGTTCGTCGTCGCTGCCCTGATCGACGATGGCCCCTGCCCGCACCACGTTGTCGACGACGATGACGGTGCCGGGTCGCGACAGCCCGAGCGCCGCGCGCACGTAGTTGCTGTTGTTCTCCTTGTCGGCGTCGATGAACACCAGGTCGAAGGGATCCTCGTCGACCAGGCCCGGCAGCGAGTCCAGGGCGGGGCCGACTCGGATGTCCACACGGTCACCGACGCCGGCGCGGTCGAGATTGGCGCGGGCCACCTCGGCGTGCTTGCGCTCGTATTCGAGGGTGACCACCCGGCCGGACTCCCCGACGGCCCGGGCGAGCCAGATGGTCGAGTATCCGCCGAGGGTGCCGATCTCCAGGACCCGGCGGGCACCCCGGATCCGTGCGAGCAGGTGCAGGAACTTGCCCTGCGGCGCGGACACGTCGATGGGCGGCAGTTCCGCTGCGGCGTTCGCCTCGAGCGCTGAGCTCAGCGCAGGATCGTCGCCGATCAGCACGTCGGTGAGGTAGTTGTCGGTCGCACTCCAGTTGTCGGCCATGTACCTCATTGTGGTTCGGCGCGCAGCGCACCACGGCGACTTCTGCCACATACGCCGGTGCCCCCGCGACGGCAGGTCGCAGGGACACCGGGTTCCGCCTGTATCGGCGAATAAGAGCGTCAGCGGTTGACGATGCGCTGGACGACCTCACCGATCGGCAGTTCGTCGGCCTCGCCGGAGAAACGGTCGCGGACCTCGACCTTGCCGTCGGCGAAGCCGCGGCCGACCACGACGACGAGCGGCATGCCGAGCAGCTCCGAGTCCTTGAACTTCACGCCGGGCGACGCCTTGCGGTCGTCGAGGAGCACCTCGAGGCCGGCGTTCGAAAGTTCCTCGGCGAGGTTCTCGGCGCCTTCGCGGGCCTGCTCGTCCTTGTTGGCGATGACCAGGTGCACATCGAACGGTGCGATCTCCGACGGCCAGCGCAGGCCCTTCTCGTCGTGCTGCTGTTCGGCGACCACCGCGACGAGGCGTGACACGCCGACGCCGTAGGAGCCCATCGTGGGGCGGACGGGCTTGCCGTTCTCGCCGAGGACGTCCACCGCGAAAGCATCGGTGTACTTGCGGCCGAGCTGGAAGACGTGGCCGATCTCGATGCCGCGGGCGGAGAGGAGCGGGCCGGCTCCGTCGGGCGACGGATCGCCGTCGCGCACCTCGGCGGCCTCGATCGTGCCGTCCGGGGTGAAGTCGCGACCTGCGACCAGCCCGAAGACGTGCTTGCCCTGCTCGTCGGCGCCGGTGATCCAGCTGGTGCCGTCGACCACGCGGGGGTCGACGAGGTAGCGGACACCGTTGGCGAGCAGCGCCTTCGGGCCGATGTAGCCCTTGACGAGGAAGGGATTGGCCTCGAAGTCGGCGTCGGTGAGCAACTCGACCTCGGCGGGTTCGAGCGAGGCCTCGAGGCGCTTGTCGTCGACCTCGCGGTCGCCGGGGATGCCGATGCCGAGCAGCTCCCACCCGCCACCGGGCTGCCGGACCTTGACCATGACGTTCTTGAGCGTCTCGGCCGCGGTGACCTCCCGGCCGAGGACCTCCGACGCCGCGGCGACGAGCGAGGCGATCGTCGGGGTGTCGGGGGTATCGTGCACGACCGCCTCGGGCTGTCCGTCGATCGGCAGCGGTTCCGGCGCGAGCGTCTTCACCGCTTCGACGTTCGCCGCGTAGCCGGATTGGAGGCACCGCACGTAGGTGTCCTCACCCGCAGGCGAGTCGGCCAGGAACTCCTCGGAGGCGCTGCCACCCATCGCACCGGAGGTGGCCGAGACGATCACGTACTTCACGCCGAGACGCGCGAAGATGCGCTCGTAGGCGTCGCGGTGCGCCTTGTACGAGTCGGTCAGGCCCTCGTCGGTGAGGTCGAAGCTGTAGGAGTCCTTCATGACGAACTCGCGACCGCGGAGGATGCCGGCGCGGGGGCGCTCCTCGTCGCGGTACTTCGTCTGGATCTGGTAGAGCGTGACCGGGAAGTCCTTGTAGGAGTTGTACTCGCCCTTGACGGTGAGCGCGAAGAGCTCCTCGTGGGTGGGTCCGAGGAGGTAGTCGCCGCCCTTGCGGTCCTTCAGCCGGAACAGGCTGTCGCCGTATTCCGTCCACCGGTTGGTGGCCTCGTAGGGTTCGCGCGGCAGCAGCGCGGGCAGAGCGATCTCCTGCGCTCCGATGGAGTTCATCTCCTCGCGCACCACCCGCTCGATCTGCCGCAGCACCCGCAGCCCCAGAGGCAGCCACGAGTACACACCTGGCGCGATTCGTCGCACGTATCCGGCTCGGACCAGCAGCTTGTGGCTCGCGACCTCGGCGTCGGCCGGGTCGTCTCGGAGGGTGCGGAGGAACAGGTGCGACATGCGGGTGATCACGACCGTGCAGCCTACCGTGGCCACCTTCCGCGACGTCGGTACGGTTACCGGTTGTGCTGGTGCTTCTCCCCCCTTCCGAAACCAAGTCCGACGGCGGCGACGGCGGACCGCTCGATCTCGCCGACCTGTCGATGCCGCAGTTGACGGAGACGCGGGAGATGCTCGTGCAGGCCCTCGTCGACCTCTCCGCCGACCCCGAGGAGTCGAGCCGCGCACTCGGGCTGGGTACGAAGGGCGCCGACGAGATCGAACGCAACGCGAAGTTGTGGGTCTCCCCCACCCGCCCGGCGCTGGAGCGGTACACCGGCGTGCTGTACGACGCGCTCGACGCGGGAGCCTTCACGAAGGCGCAGCGCGACAAGGCCTATCGACGCCTGGGCATCGGGTCGGCGCTGTTCGGCGCGGTCCGGGCTGCGGATCCGATACCCGCCTACCGCCTCTCCGGAGGGTCGAAACTGCCCTGCTTCGGCACCGTGAAGTCCGTGTGGCGGAACGAGCTCACCGACGCGCTGGTGGCCGAAGCCGGCGGCGACCTCGTGGTCGATCTCCGCTCCGGGGTCTACCAGCAGCTCGGTCCCGTGCTGGGTGCGGTGACCGCAACCGTGCTCACCGAGCAGCCCGACGGCACCCGCAAGGTCGTCAGCCACTTCAACAAGCACCACAAGGGCCTGCTGGCCCGCGCGCTGGTCCTCACCCGCGCGGAGCCGAGCGATATCGGAGCGCTCGCCCGCGTCGCGACGAAGGCGGGACTGAGGGTCGAGGTGGAGTCGCCGACCGAGTTGGTCGTGCTCACCTGACCTCGAGTCCCATCGCCGCGACGATCCGGCGAGCCGTGTGCAGGACGGCGCCGAGTCGTGCGGTCAGGACCAGGTCGTCCGATTCGGTGGCGAACCGTTCGAGGTCGGTGAGATTGCTGCGGCACGTCCCGTCGGGGTCGACCTCCCGGCCCGCCCCCACGGCATCGACCATCTCGGCGAGGGCGTCGAGCATCGCTGCGATCCCCGTCCGCAGGCGGCGACGGTCGGCTTCGGCGACGTCGTCGCCGAGTACGGGGTCCAGAGCGTGCGCGAGTTCCTCGACAGCGCTGGACACCGACGAGAGGTCGTCGAGGGTCCGGTCCCAGCGACGTGCCCATTCCCCGGCCCGTGCAGCGGCGGGGCGTGGATTCATCCGGGCACTCTCGTGCGCCCACCGTGATTCCTCGAAGGCGCGCTGCACGAGGCTGTCGATGCCCCGCGCGCGCTGCACCCAGTCCCGCACCCCCGACGATCCCTCACGGCATCCGGACGCCATGTCCCGCAGCAGGTCGCGCAGCTCACCGGTGAGTTCGCGGGCCTCCTTGCCCGCCGAGTACACCGGCGGGAAGACCAGCGCCGTCACGGCCACGCCGATCGCCGCGCCGATCGCCGTCTCCGCGAGTCGTTCACCGAGCAGGATCGGGCTGTCCGAGGCGCCCGTCGCGATCACCAGCAGCGCGGTGATCGCCACCCAGATGCCACTGGCCCCGAACCGTCGCCAGCGACCCGCGAAGTAGCCGATCGCCACGGCGATGCCGATCGCAGCGGTCGTCGACTCCACGAGCCGCGTCACCACGACCGCGACCAGCAGACCCGCAACCACCGCCCCGACCTGCACCACCGCCTGCTGGAGCGAGCGCACGAGTGTCGCCTCGACGAGGAAGACCGCGACGTAGGGCGCGAGGAAGGCCTGCTGGAAGTGGAAGACCTCGGTCACGACGAGCCACGCGACGACCGCGGCGAGCGTGGACCGGAACGCCTGGAGGGCAACGTACCGCTCGTGTCCGGCCTCGCGCACCGCGCGGACCATCCACGATCCGACGAATCTGCCCCGTTCGAGAACACCGACCTGCATGAGTGTCGGGTACCCGGGGGTCGTGCGTGGCAGGCGTGAGCAAACTCATCCGCCGCAGCGGTCGCTCGTCCGCCACGGTGACGGTCCGACGGTCAGGAGGTCTGCGCGGCCTTCTCGGCCTCCTGCGCCTGCGCGACCTCTTCGGGAGTGAAGCGGATGAACAGCGCGGCGACACCGGCGATCACCGCGCAGACCGCGCAGCCGACGAGCGCGAACATGTATCCCTCGCCCTGGGCGACGAGCTGGGCGTCGGTCATGTCGGCGACGGCTCCGGAGACACCACCGAGCGACATCGTCCGCGAGGTGGCCATCGCACCGATCACCCCGAGGCCGACCGGACCTCCGAGAGTCTGGGCGACCTGCGCGATCGCCGAGAGCGGTCCGATCTCGTGCGGTCCCACCCCGGATATCGCGCACAGCGGCAGCGGGACCACGGCCAGGCCGACCCCGAAGCCGACAACGAGCACCAGCACGAACAGGGTCGGGAAGTAGCGGACGCTGCCGTCCATGGTCGAGCCGTAGAGCAGGCTGACAGTCATGATCGCCGAGCCGGTGACCACGAGCCAGCGCGGTTCGATCCGCGCGACCAGCTTCGACGACACCGCGGCGGCACCGCCGAGACCGAAGGCGAACGGCACGAAGGCCAGACCCGCGGCGAGCGGGCTGTAGCCGAGGATGTCCTGCACGAACAGGGCGACGAAGGCCGCGAGGCTGAACATCACGGCGCCCGCGAAGAAGATCGCCACGAAGGTCGCGACGCGGTCCTTGTTGCGGAACAGCACGAACGGCAGCAGCGGGTTCTCCGCCCGCCGCTCGACGAGCAGGAACACTCCGAGCAGCACGAAGCCGGCGACGATCGCGCCGATGACCGAGGGGCTCGACCAACCGATTTCGGGACCCTCCGTGAGACCGAAGACCAGGCCGGTGCATCCGAGTGTCGCGAGGATCGCGCCCGGCACGTCGAGCGCGAGGCGTTCGGAGGCGGTCTCACGCAGCGCGATCGCGGCGAGCACGACGATGAGGACGCCGATAGGGACGTTGATGAGGAAGATCCAGCGCCACGAAAGCTGGGTGAGCGCACCCCCGAGGATCAGTCCGGCGATGGACCCGACACCGGTCATGGCCGCGAAGACCGCGATGGCGCGGTTGCGTGCCGGACCTGCGGCGAAGGTCGTCGCGACGAGCGCGAGGGCGGTCGGGGACGCGACCGCGGCGCCGACGCCCTGCAGGGCGCGGGCGCCGATGAGCATCGCCTCGCCGGTCGCCAGACCGCACAGCAGGGACGCCAGGGTGAACAGGCCGACTCCGCCCATGAACGTGCGTTTACGTCCGTAGCTGTCGCCGAGACGGCCGCCGAGGAGCATCAACCCGCCGAAGGCGAGGGCGTAGGAGGTGAGGACCCAGTTGCGACCCGCATCCGACAGTCCCAGATCACTCTGCAGCGGCGCGAGCGCGAGGTTCGCGACCGTTCCGTCGAGCACGACCATCAACTGGAGGCCGCTGAGGACCAGCATGGCCAGAGCGACCGCGCGGGTGGCCGACGGATGCGAAGTGGCTGACACGTGATCCAACGTTACCCACCGTCCGAGTCGGAGCCGGTCCGCGGATCGAGTCCGAATCCGGCCACCGGCCCGATCACGACGATCGCGGGCGGGCGCACGGCCTCGTCCCGGACACGCTGAGCGACGGTCGACAGATCGGCACGCACCACACGTTGGCTGCTCAGCGTGCCCTCCTGCACGACGACCACGGGGGTGTCGGTGGGACGTCCGCCGGCGATCAGGGCGTCGGCGAACTGCTCGATGCGTTCGACGGCCATGAGCAGGACCAGGGTGCCGCGCAGCTTGGCGAGCGCGTCCCAGTCGGTGAGCGAGTCGGGATGTCCGGGCGCGACGTGGCCGCTGGCCACGACGAATTCGTGGGTGACCCCACGGTGGGTGACGGGGATCCCGGCCGCGGACGGCACGGAGATCGCGCTGGTGATGCCGGGGACGACGGTCACCGGGATGCCGGCCGCGGTGCAGGCCTCGAGCTCCTCGTAACCGCGACCGAAGACGTACGGGTCGCCGCCCTTGAGTCGGACGACGAACTTGCCGGCCTTTGCGCGGTCGATGAGGGTCTCGTTGATGACCTGCTGGGCCATGGCCCGTCCGTACGGGAGCTTCGCCGCGTCGATCACCTCGACGTGCGAGTCGAGTTCCGCGAGCAGTTCCTGCGGGGCGAGATGGTCGGCGACGACCACGTCGGCGCGGGTGAGGAGGCGTCGACCGCGCACGGTGATCAGGTCGGGATCGCCCGGCCCTCCGCCCACGAGGGCGACGCCGACCGGCTTCGGCGCGGTCTCGGCGAACTCGGCGACGGCCGCTCCGGCGAGGGCGTCACGGATCGAGGTGCGCACGGCGGCGGACCGGCGGTGGTCGCCACCGGCGAGGACGCCGACGGTCAGACCCTCGTAGCGGGCCGTGGCGGGGGTGACGGCACTGCCGTGACGGGCGTTGTCCGCGCGGACGCAGAAGATCCTGTTGCGTTCGGCTTCGGCGACGACCGCTGCGTTGGTCTCGGGTTCGTCGGTGCAGGCCATGGCGTACCACGCGCCGTCGAGGTCGCCGTCGCGGTAGTCGCGCAGGTCGAGGGAGATGCGGCCCTTCGTCGCCATGCTCTCGACCACGGGGGTCGCGGCCCGGGCGACCACGTGGACGTCGGCACCGGACGCGACGAGCAGACCGAGACGCCGCTGCGCGACGCTGCCTCCTCCGACGATCACGACGCGGCGTCCACGGAGATCGAGTCCGACCAGGTAACTGGTCTCGTCCTCAGCGGCAGCGGACACGGGCATCTCCCCATCTCTCGTGTCGGGGCGAATCCGATCGGACCCACCTTCGGGACACCTGTGGCCCGGGCATCGCCCCGGGCCACAGGTGCAGTGATCGGATCAGACCGCGGCGGCCTCTGCGGGTGCCTCGGCCACGGTGTCGGAGCAGACGTCGAGCTGCAGCGACTTCGTGCTGTGGTCCCATACCTGGCGGAACAGGTCGGGGTTGTCGGACAGCTTCAGACCGAGCGACGGGACCATTTCGCGGAGCTTGGACTGCCAGCCCGCCCACTGCTGCGGGAAGCAGCGCTCGAGGACGTCGAGCATGGCCGGAACGGCCGTCGAGGCACCCGGCGACGCACCGAGCAGACCGGCGATCGAACCGTCACCCGCGTTGACCACGGCGGTACCGAACTCGAGGACACCGCCCGCACCCTTGCGGCGGATGACCTGCACACGCTGGCCGGCGACGATGAGCTCCCAGTCCTCGAGGCGCGCCTCGGGCACGAACTCGGCGAGGGTGCCGATGCGGTCGGCGGGCGACTGCATGAGCTCACCGACGAGGTACTTGACCAGGCCGAGCTCGGTGACGCCGACGCCGAGCATCGACATCAGGTTGCCGGGCTTGACGGACTTGGGCAGGTCCATGACGCCGCCCTGTTTGAGGAACTTGGGCGACCAGCCGGCGTAGGGACCGAAGAGTAGACCCTGCTTGCCGCCGATGACGCGGGTGTCGAGGTGCGGCACCGACATCGGAGGGGCACCGACCGCGGCCTTGCCGTAGACCTTGGCGCTGTGCTGCGCGATGACCTCGGGATTGGTGCAGCGCAGGAAGGCACCGGAGACGGGGAAGCCACCGAAGCCCTTGATCTCCTTGATGCCCGACTTCTGCAGCAGGTGCAGCGCGCCGCCGCCGGCGCCGACGAAGACGAACTTCGCCTGGACCTTGCGCGACTCGCCGGTGCGGCGGTTGCGGACCTTCACGATCCAGCTGCCATCGGACTGCTTGGACACGTCGGTGACGTCGTGGCCGAAGAAGACGGTGCCGCCGGAGGCCGCGACGTGGTTGATGAGCTGCTTGGTGAGGGCACCGAAGTCGATGTCGGTGCCGGTCTGCGTCCAATTCAGGGCAACCGGGTCGGAGAAGTCGCGGCCCTTGCCCATGAGCGGCAGACGCTCGGTGAAGACCTCGGGGCTCTCGGTGTACTCCATGCCCTCGAAGAGGGGATGGCCGGCAAGGGCGTCGTAGCGGGCACGCAGGTACTTCACGTTCTCGGCGCCGTGTACGAAGCTGACGTGCGGAACCGGATTGATGAAGTTCTTGGGGTCGGACAGAATGCCGTTGTCGACGGCGTACGCCCAGAACTGGCGCGAGACCTGGAACTGCTCGTTGACGTTGACGGCCTTCGCGATGTCGACCGAACCGTCCGGCTTCTCAGGAGTGTAGTTGAGCTCACACAGCGCGGAGTGGCCCGTACCGGCGTTGTTCCAGGGGTCGCTGCTCTCGGCGGCCGCGGCGTCGAGGCGCTCGAACGCGGTGATCGACCAGTCGGGCTGCACCTGACGCAACAACGCACCGAGGGTTGCGCTCATGATGCCCGCGCCCACGAGCACTACATCGGTTTTCGCTACTACGTTCTCTGACACTGGGAAATCGACTTCCTTGTCTGGTTCGCACGCGCCGCCGAAGTACGGAGGTACCGTCTCGCGTGGGTGTCCCGTCAACGCGGCGCGCGAATGCGACCGACAGGTTACCCGCGCGTGGTCCGGCGTTTCATTTCACCTCATTGTGTACCCATGAGCGGTGGTCGGCGAACACACCTAGGGTGTGATAGTGACTACTTGGCGTCCTGACGTCCTCGGAGACGGCTACGAACAGCTCGAACTGCCGCTGGGCACCGACCCCGACGGCGAAGGCGAGATCTCGGCGACCCTGGTGCGCTACCAGCCTCCGTCTACCGATCTCCCCGACCGGGCGGTGCTCTACGTCCACGGCTTCACCGATTACTTCTTCCAGCAGCACCTCGCCGAGCACTTCGCGGCGCGCGGTTACCGCTTCTTCGCGCTGGACCTGCGCAAGTGCGGTCGTTCGCGGGCACCCGGGCACACCCCTCACTTCGTCACCGATCTCTCCCACTACGACGCCGAACTCGACGAGGCGCTGCGCGTGGTGCGCGAGGAGGTCGGTGGCGGTGTGCTGCTGGCGGCCCACTCGACGGGCGGGCTCGTCCTGCCGTTGTGGCTCGACCGTCTCCGTCGCCGGCCCGGCGGGGTTGCCGCGGCGGGCATCGTGGGTCTCGTCCTGAACAGTCCGTGGTTCGACCTGCAGGGACCGTCCTACCTGCGCAATGTCGGCACGGCGGCCGTCGACATCGTCGGCCGCCTCCGCCCGCGCGCGCTCATACCGCTGCCGAAGACCGAGGCCTACGGCCGCAGCCTGCAGTGCGACGGCTGGCGCTACGACCTCGACTGGAAGCCGTTGACCGGGTTCCCCGTCCGCTTCGGCTGGTTACGTGCCGTGCGGCGGGGCCAGGCCGTCCTGCACCGCGGGCTCGACATCGGGGTGCCGTCGCTGATCCTGCGGTCCGGTGCCTCGCGCTTCGCTCCGCGGTACGACGCGAGCGTCGACACCGTCGACGCGGTCCTCGACGTCCGCCAGATAGCCCGATGGGCGGGATGCCTCGGCAACCGCACGACGATCGTGCCGATCGACGGTGCCCGTCACGACGTGTTCCTGTCCACACCCGGTCCCCTGGCGGAGGCCTTCCGGGAATTGGACTTGTGGCTGGAATGGTTGGACGGAGCGGACGAGGCGGACACCTCCGGTTCCCGAACCGAGGCCGACGACTCCGACGACTCCGCCACCGTTTCCGTACTGCACCGACTCACGGGAGAGCACGCGTGACCCACTACGACCTCGCGATCATCGGCACAGGATCGGGGAATTCGATCCTCGACGAGCGGTACGACGGGAAGCGCGTCGCTCTCCTCGAAGAAGGCACCTTCGGGGGCACCTGCCTCAACGTGGGCTGCATCCCCACGAAGATGTACGTCTACGCCGCGGAGGTCGCCCACACGGTCCGCACCGCGGCGAAGTACGGCGTCGACGCGTCGATCGACGGAGTGCGGTGGAACGACATCGTCGACCGGGTCTTCGGTCGCATCGATCCCATCGCTGCGGGCGGCGAGCGCTACCGCCGCGAGGACTGCGCGAACGTCACCGTCTACGACGGTCACGCGCGGTTCGTCGGCGAGCGCCGCATCGACACCGGAACCGGTGAGGTGATCACCGCGGACCAGGTGGTCGTCGCGGCCGGTTCGCGGCCCGCCATCCCGCAGGAGGTACTCGATTCCGGTGTGAGATATCACACGAGCGACGGCATCATGCGGTTGCCTAAACTGCCCGAGTCCCTCGTAATCCTCGGGACGGGTTTCATCGCGATGGAGTTCGCCCACGTCTTCTCGGCGCTCGGCACGCGGGTGTCGGTGATCGCGCGGACCGACCGTCTACTGCGGCACCTCGACGCCGACGTCTCCGAGCGGTTCACGGCGCTCGCCGCGGCCAAGTGGGACGTCCACCTCGCCAATCCGGCCCGGGCGTTCCGTCCGGTCGGCGACGGCGTGGAGGTCGAACTCGCCGACGGCACCGTCGTGAGCGGCGACGCCCTGCTCGTCGCGACAGGTCGGCAGCCCAACGGTGACCTGCTCGACGCCGCGGCGGCCGGCATCGAACTCGATGCGAAGGGCCGGATCGTGGTCGACGAGTTCCAGCGCACGTCCGCGGCGGGTGTGTTCGCCCTCGGCGACGTGTCGTCGCCCTACCAGCTCAAGCACGTGGCCAACCACGAGGCGCGGGTCGTCCAGCACAACCTGTTGCACGACGCGTGGAGCGGCGACACCACGGGTCTGCAGCGGACGGACCACCGCTACGTCCCCTCCGCGGTGTTCACCGATCCGCAGATCGCGTCGGTCGGTCTCACCGAGGCCGAGGCCCGGGAGGTGGGATTCGACATCTCCGTCAAGATCCAGGATTACGGCAACGTCGCCTACGGCTGGGCCATGGAGGACACCGAAGGTTTCTGCAAGCTGATCGCCGATCGGTCGACGGGTCTGCTGCTCGGCGCCCACATCATCGGGGCCCAGGCGTCGACGGTCATCCAGCCGCTCATCCAGGCCATGTCGTTCGGTCTGCCCGCGCGGGAGATGGCGACCGGGCAGTACTGGATCCACCCCGCGCTGCCCGAACTCGTCGAGAACGCCCTGCTGGGTCTCTGAACTTCGGGGTCTCCGAGCACCTTCACCAGCGCCGTGTGGCCTGCTGCCCTCTCCGGGCCGCAGGCCACACGCGTCTCACCAGCTTCCGGTGCGCAGCGCGATCGCGGACGCGAAGTCGGTGGGCGCCTCGGCGGGCACGTTGGCGACCCCGGCGAGTTCGACCACCCGGAACTCTCCCGTCACGTAGCGCATCGATGCGTCCGCTTCGGGTCGACGCGAGGCATCGCCCACGACGATCGTGGTGGGCACCTCCGCGGGCGGCGCCGACGCGTCGCGCACCGTGCCGTCACGATCCGCGACCGCGGGATGGCCGCGGTCGGCGACCACCAGGCTCGCGAAGCGTCCGAAGCGTCCTGCGGCGACGGCCCAGGCCAGTTCGGCTCCCGCGCCGCTGCCCGCCAGATGAACCCAGGGCAGGGCGAGGGCGTCCAGTAGGGCGAACACGTCGGCGGGCGCGAGTCCGTCGATCTTCTCGACCACGATCGTCCGCAGGTCGGACGTGTGCAGCCGCTCGCACACGACGTCGTACACACCTGCGTCCTCCCCCGCGTCGGGGAAGAGCAGCACCGTGTAACGACTTTCGGGGCCGCCGATCCGAACCTGCACGTCCCCACCGGGCGTGGTCACCGTCCTCGATTCCATGGGCAAACGCTACATGGCCGCAGTCCGTGCTCCGCCTCTTGCCGTATCGACGACGGGCTGGGGAGTGGACATGCGGATGTTCGGGATCCTGCGTTTCGTCACCGACAGTTCCGTGGTGCAGTTCCTGGGCTTCTTCGCCACCATGCTCCTGATCGTTGCGCTGTCGATGCTCGTCGGGGCAATCCAGCACCGTTGGCGCGCAACGGGTCTGCTGACGGCCGCCGCGTCCGTCGTCGTGATCGGCGGTCTCGCCGCGACCCTCGTCACGTGGACCCGGTCGTGGTCGTCGCTGTGGTCGTGGATCGTCGACGCGTCGCCGACGACGACCCTGGTGGCGCTCCCCCTGCTGGTGGCCGCGGTGTGCGTGGGCGCGACCTGGCAGGTCGCCCGCAACGCGGCACCCCAGGCCGGCCGCCTTCCGAAACAGGTTCGGCCCCGACCCTTTCCGGGTCGGGGCCGAACTCCGTGCTCGCTCAGCGAGCGGAGGTCACGGCAGGGTGAGGATCTCGGCGCCGGTGTCGGTGACGACGATGGTGTGCTCGAACTGCGCGGTCCACTTGCGGTCCTTGGTGACGACCGTCCAGCCGTCGTCCCAGATCTCGTAGTCGGGCGTACCGAGGTTGATCATCGGTTCGATGGTGAACACCATGCCGGGCTCGATGATCGTGTCGATGTCGGGCCGGTCGTAGTGCAGGATCACCAGGCCGTTGTGGAAGGTCTCGCCGATACCATGGCCGGTGAAGTCGCGGACGACGCCGTAGCCGAAGCGGTTGGCGTAGGACTCGATGACCCGGCCGATGACGTTGAGGGCCCGGCCCGGCTTGACCGCCTTGATGCCGCGCATCGTGGCCTCGCGGGTGCGATCGACGAGCAGGCGGACGTCCTCGGAGACGTCGCCGGCCAGGAAGGTGGCGTTGGTGTCGCCGTGGACGCCGTCGATGTAGGCGGTGACGTCGATGTTGACGATGTCGCCGTCCTCGACGACGGTCGAGTCGGGGATGCCATGGCAGATGACCTCGTTGAGCGAGGTGCAGCACGACTTGGTGAAGCCGCGGTAGCCGAGGGTCGACGGGTAGGCGCCGTGGTCGCACATGTACTCGTGCGCGACGCGGTCGATCTCGTCGGTGGTCACGCCCGGCGCGACAACCTTACCGGCCTCGACGAGGGCCTGTGCGGCGATCTTCGACGCGAGTCGCATCTTCTCGATCGTCTCGGGTGTCTGCACCCACGGCTCGTTGCCTTCCTTCGCCGTGGGCTTCCACACGTACTCCGGCCGTTCGATCGATGCGGGCACCTCCCGGACGGGAGTCGGAGTGCCGGGGACGAGCGGAGCGCGGGTAGCCATGACTTCCAGATTAGCCGCCGCGCCCCGCTCCCCCGTCATCCACCGATCGGGCCGTCGTGCGCCGCTCAGCCCACAGCGCCCGCCTGGCGCAGCTTGAAGCGCTGGACCTTGCCGCTCGGCGTCTTGGGCAGGTGCGGCACGAAGTGCACCGCGCGCGGGTAGGCGTGGGCGGCGTACTTCTGCTTCACGAGCTTCTGCAGCTCCGCCTCGACCGCGTCGTCGCCCTCGACACCCTCCCGCAGCACCACGAACGCCTCGAGGACCTCCCCCCGCAGTTCGTCCGGCAGACCCACCACGGCGGCCTCGATCACGTCGGGGTGCATCACGAGCACCGACTCGACGTCGAACGGGCCGATGCGGTAACCGGCCATGATGATCACGTCGTCGTCGCGGGACGAGAAGAAGAAGAAGCCGTTCTCGTCGACCTTGCCGGCGTCGCCGGTCAGGTACCAGCGGCCGTCCTCGCTGAACCGGTCGGCGGTCTTCTCGGGTGCGTCGACGTAGCCGGTGAACCACACGAGCGGGCTCGCGTGCACGTCGATCGCGACGCGTCCGACCTCACCGGGCTCGGCGATCTCGTCGCTGTCCTCGCGCAGCACCGCGCAGCTCCAGCCCGGCAGCGGCTTGCCCATCGAACGCGCCGGGGTGTCCTCGCGCAGCTCGTCCGCCCACGCGTCGACGACGAACATGCCGTGTTCGGTCTGTCCGTACTGGTCGCGCACCACGACACCGAGGGTCTCCTTCGACCACTCGAGGACGTCCGGGGTCAGCGGCTCACCGGCCGAGGAGGCACGACGCAGCCGCACCGGCGGGTGCTCGGCGGTGTCGGCCTTGAGGCTGCGGTAGACCGTCGGGGCCGCCGCGAAGTTGGTCACCCCGAAGGTGTCGAGGATCT
The DNA here is from genome assembly GCF_019641445.1 of Rhodococcus sp. DMU2021. Classification (NCBI taxonomy): domain Bacteria; kingdom Bacillati; phylum Actinomycetota; class Actinomycetes; order Mycobacteriales; family Nocardiaceae; genus Rhodococcus; species Rhodococcus sp. DMU2021. The sequence goes on along the minus strand of NZ_JAIFKB010000001.1, from coordinate 255,893 downwards.
GCCAGGTGAGCGCGGGCGAGAAACCGGCGTGCAGCAGGAGGCTGCGCCGACCGGCCGCGAGCGGCCCGAGTAGCGCGTAGTAGAGCCCGTACGCCCATCCCGGATCGGCCGCGTTCCAGAAGACGTCGTCCTTGCGCACGTCGAGGCCGAACTCCAGGTAGGCGTGGAAGGACGCCAGCGCCTTCACCGGGACGGGAACACCCTTGGGAGTGCCGGTCGTGCCGGAGGTGAACAGCTGGACCAGGCGCCCCTCGGCGCCGACGGCGACGGCCTCGCCACGCGGGTCGTCGGCCGACTGCGCGGCGACCAGCTCGCCGAAGTCGCGGGCCCCACGCCCGGACGCGTCGGCGTCTCCCTCCCCGGCCACGACGACCTGCCACGGCACCTCGGCGGGAAGATCCGATCCGGCGGCGAGCTTGCCGGCCTGATCACGATCGGCCACGACCACCTTGGTGCCGCTCGCGTCGAGCCGGAAGGCGATCGCCGGCGGGGCGAAGGCGGTGAAGAGCGGCACGTGCACGGCGCCGCGACGCCAGATACCGAGAACCGCGACCACCAGGTCTGCCGACTTGCCCATGAGCGTCGCGACGTGGTCGCCGGGTTCGACACCGAGATCCGCCAGCGCCGCGGCGAAGCGGATCGACCGTTCGCGGAGCTCGCCGTAGGTGAGATCGGTGGAGCTCAGGTCCGCGTCGACGACGGTGAACGCCACCGCGTCGGCGGGATGGTCGTCGCACAGCAGTCGGGCTGCGCAGGCGTCTGCCGTGTCGTACCGCTCGAGCAGTGTCCGCACGCGGCTCGCTGTGTCGCCCATAGTGGTCCTTTCGTCCGTACCGGCCAGGGTGTTCCTGATCTGTGGAGCACACCCGTTCGACGTCTATGATTCGAGTCACACCATGTTCCCCGATACCCCCGGAAAGGGGTGGCGTTCGTGTCGTCCTCCTCGTCGGCGCTGCTGCGTCCCCGTGACGGTGACGCCCTGCGCGGTGAACTCCGCCGCACCGCGGCGCAGGCACAGTTGCCGGTGGTCTTCGCCGGCGAGGTCCAGCAGGGATCGCTGCAGCTCAGCGAATTCTTCGGCACCCGCACCAACAGCCTGGCGGGGGTCGTGGTGCCTCCGCGGGCCGGTCTCGGCGGTCGCGTCCTCGCGGAGTCGCGGGTGGTGACGGTGTCGGACTACGGTCGCTCTGCGTCGATCACGCACCACTTCGACCGTCCCGTTCTGTACGAGGGATTGCGGTCCATCCTCGCCGTGCCGGTACTCGTCGAGGGCAAGGCCCGCGCGGTGTTGTACGGCGCCGCGCGCGAGTGCGCGCCGGTCGGTGATCGGGCGGTGACGGCGTTCGCGCAGGCGGCCGCACGTCTCGCGCACGAGATCGAGGTGCGCGACGAGGTCGATCGGCGACTCGCGATGCTCGAGCGGTCGTCCGGCGACCGCGATCCCGTCGCGACCGCGCAGGTCCGCGAGGTCCACGCCGAGCTGCGGGTGCTCGCGCAGGGCACAACCGATCCGGCGCTGCAGGAGAAGCTCCGCTCGTTGTCCGACCGTCTCGCCGGGGTGCTCGACGGAACGGAACCGGAACCGACGGACGTCGTGCTGTCCCCGCGCGAGACCGACGTGCTGTCCCATGTGGCGCTGGGGTGCAGCAACGCCGAGATCGCCCAGCGCCTGTCGGTCGGTGCCGAGACGGTCAAGAGCTACCTGCGCAGCGCCATGAGCAAGCTCGACGTCCATTCCCGCCACGAGGCCGTCGTCGCCGCGCGAAAATCGGGTCTGCTGCCCTGATATCCGGCCGGTCCCCCATCGGCGGACAGGGTGCGGAAGGGGGCCTGCGGTGGCCGAGACGACCGACTCACCCCAGCTCGTCCGCGTCCTCGGACCGGGTCTGCTCCTGCTGTTCGTCATCGGCGACATCCTGGGCACCGGCATCTACGCTCTCACCGGGGAGGTCGCGAACGAGGTCGGCGGCGTGGTGTGGCTGCCGTTCCTCGTCGCGTTCGCCGTCGCGACGGTGACCGCGTTCAGCTATCTGGAGCTGGTCACGAAGTATCCGCGGGCGGCCGGAGCGGCGCTCTACACGCACAAGGCGTTCGGCGTGCATTTCCTGACCTTCCTGGTGGCCTTCGCCGTGATGTCCTCGGGCATCACCTCTGCCGCCACTGCCGCGCGGGCGTTCGCCGCGAACTTCGCCGAGGCCTTCGGACTCGACCTGGCCGGCACGGCCGGGATCACCGTGATCGCGCTGGTCTTCGTCCTCGTCCTGGCGGTGATCAACTTCCGCGGGGTCGGCGAGAGCGTGAAGACCAACGTGGTGCTCACGATGGTCGAGTTGGGCGGCCTGCTCATCATCGTCGCGATCGGCATGTGGGCGTTGGGTTTCGGCGGCGGGGACTTCTCGCGTGTGGTCGAGATCGATCCCGGCGACCGGTCCGTCTTCTCCGCGGTGGTCGCAGGGACGGCCCTGGCCTTCTTCGCGATGGTGGGGTTCGAGGATTCGGTGAACATGGCCGAGGAGTGCAAGGAGCCCACCCGGATCTTCCCCCGGATGCTGCTGCTCGGCCTGGGTCTCGCCGCGTTGGTGTACGTGCTCGTTTCGATCACCGCGATCGCGCTCGTCGCGCCCGAGGAGCTCGGGGCGGGCGAGACGCCCTTGCTGCGGGTGGTCGAGGTCGGCGCGCCGGCGTTCCCGGTCGGGATCTTCGCCTTCGTCACGATGTTCGCGGTGGCCAACACCGCGCTGATCAACATGCTGATGGCGAGCCGGCTGGTCTACGGCATCGCCCGCGAGGACGTCCTGCCCGCCGTCCTGGGGCGGGTGCACCCCACGCGCCGCACGCCCTATGTCGCGATCGCGTTCACGACGCTGCTCGCGGTCGGTCTCGTCGTCTTCGTCGGCGGTGTGCCCGAACTCGGGGGGACGACGGCGCTGCTCCTGCTGGGGGTGTTCGCGATCGTCAACGTCGCCGCCCTGGTCCTGCGCCGGGACCACGTGGAGCACCGGCACTTCCGCGCGCCGACGATCCTTCCGGTGCTCGGGGCGGCCAGTTGCCTGTTCCTCGTCCTGCCGTGGGTCGACCGGCCCGTGACCCAGTACCGGACGGCCGGGGTGCTGCTCGGGATCGGTGTGGTGCTGTGGCTGGTGACGCGACTCGCGGGCCGGCGCGACGGTCGGCCCGCGAGTACGACCTGAGCTCAGGCTCCCTCGTCGTATTCCGGCGGCAGGGCGGCGAACATGTCGCGGGTGACCGCGACCGCATTGTCGGAGCTGCCGCCGCGCACGACGAGCGTCGCGAACGCCAGATCACCGCGGTAACCGACGAACCACGAGTGCGACCCGCCCTCGACCTCGGCCTCGCCGGTCTTGCCGTAGACGTCGCCCTGGTCCCGGATGCGGTCGGCGGTACCGCTCGTGATCACCAGGCGCATCATCTCGCGCAGACCCTCCACCATCTCCGGCGTCACCGGCGGCGGCGAACCGCTCACAACGGTCTCGCGACCCGCGATGAGATAGGGCACCGGGGTACGGCCGGCGGCGACCGTCGCCGCGGTGAGCGCCATCCCGAACGGGCTCACGACCACCTTGCCCTGACCGAAGCCGTCCTCGGTCCGTTCGACGAGATCCTCCGCGGGCGGAACCGAACCGGTGAAGGTCGGCATCCCGACCACCTCGTAGTCCACACCGATACCGAACTGCGAAGCGGCGACGGTCAGCGCGTCCGGGGCCATCTCGGAGGCGAGCTTGGCGAAGGAGGTGTTGCAGGATCGGGCGAAAGCGGTAGCGAGAGAGACCGTCCCGAGCTCGAACTCGTTGTAGTTCGGCACGCTGCGCTCACCGATCGTGATGCGGCCCGGGCACGGCACCATCGTGTTCGGGGTCGCGCTCCCCTCGGCGATCGCCGCACCCGAGGTGACGATCTTGAACGTCGAGCCCGGCGGGTACTGGCCGGCCAGCGCGACCGGGCCGTCCCGGTCGGCGGCCTTGTTCTGGGCCACCGCCAGCACCGCACCCGTGGACGCCTCGATCACGACCGTCATCGCCTGCTCGGTGCGGGCATCGACGGCCGCCTGGGCCGCGAGCTGGAGGGGACGGTCGAGACTGACCGAGAACGACGGCACCGGTTGCGGCGGCGTCTCGGTGAGCACCCCGGTGTCCACGCCGTACTGGTTCACCACGACGACGCTCCACCCGGCCGTGCCGTCGACCTCGTCGATGACGGTCTTCTTGATCTGACCCACGAGATCCGGCGCGAAGTTGCGATCGGTCGCGACGAGGTCGGCCTGCTCGGTCACCACGACACCGTCGATCCCGGCGAGACGTGGGGCGACGCGCTCGTAGTCGTCCTCGCGCAGTCGCATCACCGAGCGCGGCCCGGAGGAGGCCGTCACCGATTCCGCGATCGCCTGCGCCGTGAGCGAGGAATCGAACTCCGACAACGTCGACGCGAGCTGTCGTGCGGCGCCGGCGACGTCGGTGGTCTGCGCGGCGTCGAAGGCGATGCCGTAGACCGTGCCGGGGACGAGGATGTCGCTGCCTGCGTGCTCGTTGACCCGGGCACGCGGCGCCGGGCTGCTGCGGAGCTGCATGGTCTGCCGTTCGCCGAGCTGCGGGTGCAGCGCGGACTTCGCCCACCGCACGATCCAGTCGTTCCCGCTGCGCCCCATGTTGAGCTCACCGGTGTACTGCCATACCCGTTCCTTCGGCAGGTGCCACTCGTAGCTGTAGCCCACGGTCGCGGAGTCGCCGCTGATCCGGGTGGATGTCGTTGTGGCGATGAGGGATTCGGCTTGAAGCCCGTCCAGGACCTCCTGCATCGCGACGGCCGCGTCGTCGGGGCGGTCGGTGCGATCCGCCGCCGACGCGACGTCCTGCGCGGCGAACGAGTCGAGAAACGCCTGGGCGGCGGCCTCCGGCCCGGCCGGCCGCGGCGTGCACGCGACGGCCAGGCCGAGGAGCACGACGGCCGCCGACCACACAGCGCCGATCCGGAGTGCGCGTGCGTACGGGGATGCCGGGGTGGAACTTCGAGGTCTCATCGCCCGTCATCGTAGGCAGAGCCGACGGGAAATCAGTCGAGCAGCACCGTGGAGAACGTCGCGACCTGACGGAAACCCGCGCGGGCGTAGGCTCCACGAGCCGGGGCGTTGAAGCTGTTGACGTAGAGGCTGGGCAGGCGACCACTGCGAGCGACCGCGCAGGCCACGGCGGCCGTGCCGATCGTGCCGAGGCCCGAGCCACGATGCGCGGGATCGACCCAGACGCCCTGGATCTGGCCCACCGTGGACGACTGCGAACCCACCTCCGCCTTGAACACGACCTGTCCGTCCTCGAACCGCGCCCAGGCGCGTCCCGCCGCGATCAGGCTCGCGACGCGGCGCCGGTAACCCGCACCGCCGTCGCCGGTGCGCGGGTCGACGCCGACCTCCTCGATGAACATCGAGATCGCGGCGGGCAGATACACATCCAGTTCGTCGGTCCGCACGGGCCGGACCAGCGGGTCGGGGTCCACGAGCGGTTCGCGGTCGAGGACGAGGAGGGGTTGCTCGGCGCGCACCTCGCGGGGAGCGCCCCACGTGGATTCGAGTCGCTCCCACATGGGCAGCGCGTACTCGGCGCGACCGACGATGGACGAACACAACCGCGGCCCGCGACTCGCGCGCTCGGCGAACGCCTGGATGTCGTCCGGACTGCCCAGCAGCGGAATGAGGTTCGCGCCGGAGAAGCACAGCGAGGTCTCGGGGCCTCCGCGGCTCCACATCTCGCCGCCGACGGCACGCCCGTCGAGTCCGTACTCCTCGACGCGGCCGGCCACCATGCACGCGGCCACGGGGTCGCGGGAGAGCACCCGGAGCACCGCGGCGGTGTCACGTCCGCCCAACGACCGGACGCCCAGAAGCTTGAGCACTCGCTCACCACCCGTCGAGAAGCCGATACGAGATCAGAGTGCCATGCCGGACGGCGGCGTGGAAACCTGAGTCCTCGAAAGTGAGAGAACGCCGTCCCGTGCGCCCCACCCGTATCAGCCGACCGACACCACGGGGCCGCCGCCCGAGTCGTTGCCGTCCATCTCGTCGGCGATGCGCATCGCTTCCTCGATGAGGGTCTCGACGATCTGCGCCTCGGGCACGGTCTTGATGACCTTGCCCTTGACGAAGATCTGGCCCTTGCCGTTTCCGGAGGCCACACCGAGGTCCGCCTCACGAGCCTCACCGGGTCCGTTGACGACGCAACCCATCACCGCAACCCGCAGCGGCACCTCCATGCCCTCGAGTCCGGCGGTGACCTCGTTGGCGAGGGAGTAGACGTCCACCTGGGCACGCCCGCAGGACGGGCACGAGACGATCTCGAGTTTGCGGGGACGCAGGTTCAGCGACTGCAGGATCTGCGTGCCGACCTTGATCTCCTCGGCGGGCGGCGCCGACAGGGACACGCGGATGGTGTCGCCGATGCCCTCGCTCAGCAGCGCACCGAAGGCGACGGCCGACTTGACGGTGCCCTGGAAGGCGGGGCCGGCCTCGGTCACACCGAGGTGCAGCGGGTAGTCGCACTGCGCGGCGAGCTGCCGGTAGGCCTCGACCATCACGACGGGGTCGTTGTGCTTGACGGAGATCTTGATGTCGCCGAAGCCGTGTTCCTCGAACAGGCTCGCCTCCCACAGGGCGGACTCGACGAGCGCCTCCGGGGTGGCCTTGCCGTACTTGGCGAGGAGCCGGGGGTCGAGGGAGCCGGCGTTGACGCCGATCCGGATGGGGATCCCGGCGTCTCCGGCCGCCTTGGCGACCTCCTTGACGCGACCGTCGAACTCCTTGATGTTGCCGGGATTGACGCGCACGGCCGCGCAACCGGCGTCGATCGCGGCGAAGATGTACCGCGGCTGGAAGTGGATGTCGGCGATCACCGGGATCTTGCTCTTCTTCGCGATGATCGGGAGTGCGTCGGCGTCCTCCTGACGCGGGCACGCGACACGCACGATGTCGCAGCCGGACGCCGTGAGCTCCGCGATCTGCTGGAGGGTGGCGTTCACGTCGTGCGTCTTCGTGGTAGTCATCGACTGCACGGACACCGGATGATCGCTGCCGACGCCGACATTTCCGACCATGAGCTGGCGGGTCTTGCGTCGGGGTGCGAGGACCGCAGGAATTTCGGGCATGCCCAATCCGACGGGGCTGGTCACAGTTCGCCTTCTTTCGTCGCTACTCGGCAAGTCTACCGGCGCAGATCAGAACAGCTTGATGGGGTTGACGATGTCTGCTGTAAGGGTGAGCACCATGTAGGCGCCACCGATGACCACCGCCACATAGGTCAGCGGCAGCAGTTTCATGTAGTCCACGGGAGGGCCGACCGGCAGTCCGCGCAGGCCGCGCAGCCAGTTGCGGGCCTTCTCGTAGATCGCGACGGCCATGTGCCCACCGTCGAGCGGCAGCAGCGGGAGGAGGTTGAACGCACCGAGGAAGAAGTTCAGCTGAGCGAGCAACAACACGAACGACTCCCAGATGCCGCGCTCGGCGAACTGGCCGCCGATGACACTGGCGCCCACGACACTGACCGGGGTGTCGACCGCGCGCTCTCCCCCGGTGACGGCCGTCCACAGGTCGGCGACCTTACTCGGCAGGCTCACGAGGGCCTCGGCCGTGCGGACCGCCAGGTAACCGGTGAAGTCGAAGGTCGCGGGGATCGCCGAGAGCGGCGTGTACTCGATGATGCCCGGCTCTCCCCCGACCCCGATCGCACCGACGGTGCGGGAGACGGGTTCGGCGTCGAGCGACTCGCTCTCGTAGACCCAGCGCTGGACCTGCTGGACCGTGACGGGCACGGTGAGGGTCTCGTCACCACGCTCGACGGTGAACGGTACGGTGCCCGACAGGGGCTGCGTGGCCCGGACGAGGTCGCCGAAGGTCTCGACGGACTGCCCGTCCACGGCGACGATCACGTCGCCCGGTTCGATGCCGGCCTGCTCGGCCGGGCCGGGACCCGAGCAGTCGGCCGGGGTGTAGTCGGGCGGCCCGTCCTGGGTCGGCGCGGCACAGCCGACGGTGCCGACCACCGCACGGTTGTCGGTGTTGGGCAGCCCCGCGCTGGCAGCGAGGCCGTAGATGAGCACGATGCCGAGCAGGAAGTTCATCGCGATGCCACCCGACATCACGACGAGACGCTTCCACGTCTTCTGCTTGTACATCGCGCGCTCGACCTCGTCGGGCGCGAGTTCGTCCAGGGCCGTCATGCCGGCGATGTCGCAGAACCCGCCGGCCGGAACCGCTTTGAGACCGTATTCGGTCTCCCCGCGCCGGAAGGCGAACACACGGGGACCGAACCCGATGTAATAGCGCCGGACCTTCATGCCCAGCTTCTGCGCCGTCCACATGTGGCCGGCCTCGTGCAGGGCGATGGAGACGGCGATGCCGAGGGCGAACACCACCACGCCCAGTACGAACATCATGAGTGGCCGATCCTCCTATACGAGTGTGCGCGCCCGGTCGCGGGCCCAGCCGTCGGCGGCGAGCACGTCGTCCACGGTACTGGGTTCGGCGGACCACTCGTGTGCGTCGTTCAGCACGGCCTCGACGGTCTGCACGATCCGCGGGAACGACAGCGTCCCCGCGAGGAAGGCCTCGGCGGCGACCTCGTTGGCCGCGTTGTAGACGGCGGTGAGGCATCCGCCGCCCACGCCCGCTTGGCGCGCGAGCCGCACGGCGGGGAAGACGTCGTCGTCGAGGGGTTCGAACTCCCAGGTGGACGCGGTCGAGAAGTCGAGTGCCGGGGCGGCGTGCGGGACGCGGTGCGGCCAGCCGAGGGCCAGCGCGATCGGCAGCTTCATCGACGGCGGCGATGCCTGGGCAAGGGTCGATCCGTCGACGAAGGTGACCATCGAGTGCACGATCGACTGCGGGTGCACCGTCACGTCGATCCGGTCGTAGTCCACACCGAAGAGCAGGTGGGTCTCGATGAGTTCGAGTCCCTTGTTGACGAGGGTCGCCGAGTTGAGGGTGTTCATCGGCCCCATCGACCAGGTGGGGTGGGCGCTGGCCTGTTCGGGCGTCACCGATTCGAGGCGATCGGCGGTCCAGCCGCGGAACGGACCGCCCGAGGCGGTGAGCACGAGACGCGCCACCTCGCCGCCGGTGCCGCCGCGCAGGCACTGCGCGAGCGCGGAGTGCTCCGAGTCGACGGGCACGATCTGGCCCGGCCCCGCCGCCTTCGTGACGAGCGACCCGCCCGCGACCAGCGACTCCTTGTTCGCCAATGCGAGTCTCGCGCCGGTGCCGAGCGCCGCGAGGGTCGGTTCGAGACCGAGGGAGCCGACGAGGGCGTTGAGCACGACGTCCGCGCCGACCTCACGCACGAGCTCGGTGACGGCGGTCGGGCCGCTCCGGACCGGCAGGTCGAGCCGGGCGGCGGCGTCGGGATCGGCCACGGCGACCTCGCGGACGCCGGTCGCGCGGATCTGTTCGGCGAGTAGGTCCGTCTTGCCTCCGCCCGCGGCGAGACCGACGACTTCGAAGTCGTCGGGATTGGCGGCGATCACGTCGAGTGCCTGGGTACCGATGGAACCGGTACTGCCCAGCAGGAGCACCCGGGTGCGGGAAGAAGATCGAGTCTCGGCCACGCGAGCATTGTTCCCCACGCACCTGAACGGTTCCTGAACCGCCCGGCATCCACCCGTCGGAACGCACCGCACGCATGCCCCGCTTCGTACGACAGGGGGTCGTATGTCACGATAAGCAGCAACAGCAGCATCTGGTGAGCAGGAGGAAGCCGTGGCCGGTACCGAGTTGCAGTCCACTCGTAGTGATGTGGCGGCGGAAGTTCCGTCGGCCGAGTGGGGTTGGAGCGGGGAAGCCCCCAAGTTCTTCCGCGTCATGGCCCTGGTCGTCGCGGCGTTCCTGCTGCTGATGCTCATCGGCAACCACGAAGGACACGTGGAGAGCCTGTACCTGATCGGCTCGGCGGCCCTGCTCGTGTTCATCGTCGCGCGCGACGCGGTGCGCCGGCGCCGTCTGCGCTAGTTCCACGAACGTTCGGGGCCCGTCCGGATTCTCCGGACGGGCCCCGTCGTGTCTTCGGTGCCGCCTCATCCTTCGGCGGCGAGCTGCCCGCAGGCTGCCGCGATCTCCTGGCCACGCGTGTCGCGCACGGTGCACGACACGCCCTGGGCCTGCACGCGCCGCACGAATTCGCGTTCGACGTCCTTCGGGCTGGCGTCCCACTCGCTGCCCGGTGTGGGGTTCAGTGGGATCAAGTTGACGTGCACGAGCGACCCGAGCGCCTTGTGGAGCTTCTTGCCGAGCATGTCGGCGCGCCACGGCTGGTCGTTGACGTCGCGGATGAGGGCGTACTCGATCGAGACGCGCCGGCCGGTCTTGTCGGCGTAGTACCGCGCCGCCTCGAGAACCTCGGCGACCGACCACCTGTTGTTGACGGGGACGAGGGTGTCGCGCAGTTCGTCGTCCGGGGTGTGCAGCGACACCGCGAGGGTGACGCTCAGACCTTCGTCGGCGAGGCGCCGGATGGCCGGTGCCAGTCCCACGGTGGAGACGGTGACCGAGCGCTGCGACAGGCCGAGCCCTTCGGGGGCAGGTGAGGTGATGCGGCGCACCGCCGCGACCACCCGCTTGTAGTTCGCGAGCGGCTCCCCCATGCCCATGAACACGACGTTCGACAGCCGTCCGGGTCCGCCGGCGACGTCACCGTCGCGCAGCGCCGCAGCAGCCGCACGCACCTGATCGACGATCTCCGCCGTGGACAGGTTCCGGTCGAGGCCGCCCTGGCCTGTCGCGCAGAACGGGCACGCCATGCCGCACCCCGCCTGGCTCGAGATACACAGCGTGGCGCGGTCGGGATACCGCATGAGCACGCTCTCGAGAAGGGTGCCGTCGTGCGCGCGCCACAACGTCTTGCGGGTCTCCCCTCCGTCGCACGCGATGTGCTTGACCGCGCTGAGCAGAGGCGGGAACAGCGACTCCCCCACCTTGTCGCGGACGGCGGCGGGAAGATCGGTCATCTTCGCCGGATCCGCCTCGAGCCGTCCGTAGTACTGCCGGGCGAGCTGGTCGGCACGGAAGGCCGGCAGCCCCAGTTCGCGCACCGCATCACGACGCTGATCTGCGTCGAGGTCGGCAAGATGGCGCGGCGGAAGACCACGCTTGGGCGCATCGAAGACCAGGGGCAGAGAAGAAGCCATAATCACCCATTGTCCCATGATCCGGGACGGATGGGTCGCGGTGTCGCTGTGATACTCGCCCCCATTCCTGTGCCGGTGTCACCGCTCGGTCTCCCTCACGCCGAGTCACCCGGGCGCGGAGGGGGAATACGGGAGCATGGACATCATGACCGGTCTCGTCGCTCCCGAAGTCGCACGCTCGTGGTTGCTCGTTCCGGGCCGCTCCCCCGATCTCTTCGACGCCGCCGCCGACTCGCCCGCCGATGCGGTGGTGCTCGACCTCGAGGATGCCGTACCCGCCGCGGCCAAACCCGCCGCTCGCGACGGCATCGTGGCGTGGCTGCGCGAGGGTGGGAAGGCCTGGGTGCGGGTCAACGACGCCACCACGTCGTTCTGGGCCGACGATCTCGCCGCGCTCGCCGGCCTATCGGGCCTGCAGGGCGTCATGCTCGCGAAGGCGGAGAGCGGTCACCAGGTCGAGGCCACCGCCGACCTGCTGCCGGAGGGCACGCGCATCCTCGTGTTGATCGAGTCGGCGATGGGTCTCGAGGCGGCTCCCGAGATCGCCCGCGCGGAGGGCACCTTCCGCCTGGTCTTCGGCAGCGGCGACTTCCGGCGCGACACCGGCATGAGCGACAGCCCGATGGCGATGGCATACGCGAGATCCCGGTTGGTCATCACAAGCCGCGCCGCGCGCCTGCCGGGACCCATCGACGGACCCACACTCAGCGACGACCCCGAGGTCCTCGAACATGAGGCCGAGCTGACGCGCTCGATGGGGATGACCGGCAAGTTGTGCATGACCGGCGAACGCGCGTCGTACGCGAACGTGGCTCTGAGCCCGAACAGCACGGACGTGGACTGGGCGGAAGGCATCATCGACAAGCTCGGTGAGGACGGGCGCAACGTCCGCGACGGCAGCGACCTGCCGAACCTCGCGAAGGCGAAGAAGATCACCGAGCTGGCGCGGATGTTCGGTATCGGCCGGTAGCGCTGACCGGTCTCAGCTCAGTTCCAGGCCGCCGATGGGTCTGCGGCGCACGTGCAGCCGGTAGCGGACGGTAAGCGTCGTGCCGGGTGTCTCCCGGATCGCCCGGGTCGCGACGCGGGGTGCGAACTCGATGCCGAGCACCCGCTCGAGGGTCGCGCGGTCCGGGAACTCCCACAGCGTGTCGATGCGGCGCAGATCGAATCCCTGCGCCTCGAAGAACGCCTCGACCGCGGCCGGGTCGTAGTGCGGGAGGTCGTCGCGCATCCAGTCGCCGTAGGGATGGGCGGTGGCGTCGAGGTCGACGACGGCGAGCGCCCCGCCGGGACGCAGCACCCGCATGGCCTCGAGGATTCCGGCGCCGCACCCGGGGCCGAAGAAGTAGGCGGTGCGGGCGTGGACGAGATCGACCGAGGCGTCAGGCAGCGGCATGTCCGCGGCGGAGCCTTCCGTCACGGTGACCGACGGAAGACCTTTCACGCGGGTGCGGGCCGCGGCGACCAGCGGCGGGTGCGGCTCGATTCCGGTCACCGTGCGTGCGTCGGACGCGAACATCGGAAGGTGGAAACCCGAACCGCACCCGACGTCGACGACGTGGCGGCCGATCCAGTCCGCGGCCTCCCGCAGCGCCGCGTACACGGCGCCGCGGGGGTCCTGCGCGCGGTTCTCCTCCTCGTACACCTCGGGCCAGTGCCAGATGTTGGGGCTGGCGATCACACCACTTCCCGACTTCGGCGCACGAAGCTTCGACGGACGCACCATCGGCCGACTACACGAAGGCCGTGAGGATCAGCCAGGTGACGAAGGCCGACGGCAGGATCGAGTCGAGCCGGTCCATGATGCCACCGTGACCGGGCAGCAAGGTGCCCATGTCCTTGATACCGAGGTCGCGTTTGACCTGCGACTCGATCAGATCTCCGGCCGTCGCCGTGAACACGAGCACCGCACCGAGGATCACACCGACCCACCACGGGCCGTCGAGCAGAAGCATGACCGTGAGGACGCCGACGGCGACGCACGCCACGAGCGACCCGCCGAACCCCTCCCAGGACTTCTTCGGGCTGATCGCCGGCACCATCGGGTGCTTACCGAAGAGCACGCCCGCTGCGTAGCCACCGATGTCCGACGCCACGCACACGAGCATCAGGCAGAACACGCGCTGCGCGCCCTGATCCTCGAGGACCATGAGGGTCGCGAACGACGCCAGCAGCGGCAACCAGGCGGCGACGAAGACCGCGACAGCGGTATCGCGCAGGTAGTTGCGTGGCTGCGCGACGAGACCGTGGTCGAACAGGCGCCACAGCATCGTCACGACGACCGTGCCCGCGAACGCGCCGAGCACACCCGTTGTGCCGTACGGCCACCCGAGCCAGATCATCGCCTGACCACCGACCAGCAGCGGCAGTCTGGGGACGAGCACGTCGGCTTCACGCAGACGCTTGGTGACCTCCCAGGTCGCGATGCCGATGGCGATCGCGACGACGGCGAGCCACGCCTTCGGGGCGAACAGCAGGATCCCGATGACGAGCGCACCCAGACCCCCGCCGACCGCGAAGGCGGCCGGCAGGTCGCGTCCCGCCCGTGAGGGTTTCTTCACCGGCTCCGACGCAGGGTCGGGGGCCGGTGCCGGGTCTGCAGGGGTGGCACCGGAGTCGGCTCCGGCACCGAGTGGAAGCTGCGGGTCGGAGGACCCGTCGGCTCGACCCACTGTCAGACCTCCATCAGTTCGGCTTCCTTGTGCTTGATCAACTCGTCGATCTGACCGACGTACTTGGCGGTCGTCTTGTCGAGTTCCTTCTCGGCGCGGTTCACATCGTCCTCGCCGGCCTCGCCGTCCTTCTGGATGCGGCCGAGTTCCTCCATCGCCTTGCGGCGGACGTTGCGCACGGCGACCTTGGCGTCCTCGCCCTTGGCCTTTGCCTGCTTGACGAGTTCGCGGCGACGCTCCTCGGTGAGCTGCGGGACCGAGATGCGGATGATGTTGCCGTCGTTGGTGGGATTGACACCGAGATCGGAGTTGCGGATCGCGGTCTCGATCGCGTTCAGCTGCGAGGCCTCGTACGGCTTGACGATGACCATGCGCGCCTCGGGAACATTGATGCTGGCGATCTGCGTGATCGGCGTGGGAGCCCCGTAGTAGTCGACGACGATGCGGTTGAACATGCCCGGGTTCGCGCGACCGGTCCGGATGCCACCCAGATCGTCCCGGGCCACCGTGACGGCCTTCTCCATCTTCTCTTCTGCTTCGAAGAGGGCTTCATCGATCACGGCAGTTCCTCCATGTTCCGTTGTCCGTTCATGACCGTACGAGTGTTCCGATCTTCTCACCGGCGATGGCTCGGGCGATATTGCCCTTGGTCAGCAGATTGAAGACCATGATCGGCATGGCGTTATCCATGCACAGGCTGAAGGCGGTCGCGTCGGCGACCTTGAGGCCCTGTTCGATGACCTCGCGATGGGTGATCTCCTCGAACAGCACCGCATCCGGGTTCGTGCGGGGATCGTCGGAATAGACACCGTCCACGGCCTTCGCCATGAGGACGACCTCGGCGCCGATCTCGAGTGCGCGCTGCGCGGCGGTGGTGTCGGTGGAGAAGTACGGCATGCCCATGCCGGCACCGAAGATGACCACACGCCCCTTCTCGAGGTGGCGGCGCGCACGCAGCGGCAGGTAGGGCTCGGCGACCTGCCCCATCGTGATGGCGGTCTGGACGCGGGTGTCGATGCCTTCCTTCTCCAGGAAGTCCTGCAGCGCAAGGGAGTTCATGACCGTGCCGAGCATGCCCATGTAGTCGGATCGCGCGCGTTCGAGACCGCGCTGCTGGAGTTCGGCGCCGCGGAAGAAGTTGCCGCCACCGATCACGACCGCGACCTCGGCGCCACCGCGCACGACCTCCGCGATCTGCTGGGCCACCGTCGTCACCACGTCCGGGTCGAGTCCGACCTTGCCGCCGCCGAACATCTCGCCGCCGAGCTTGAGCAGTACCCGGCGGAATCCGGGCCGATCGTGGGCGTGGTCGGACATGACTCTCCTCTGGTTGCGCATGAATCGGCCCTTATCATCCTGCCTCATCCGCTCGCGGGAACCGAGATCGGGCGGATAGACACGCCACACCTGTCACCGCGCAGCACGCGCGGGCGCCTCCGGGCCCCGAGGCGGCGTGGCCCGACACACCTCGACCCCGCCGGTAGCAGCACCGACGGGGTCGTGGAGTGGAAGAACTAGCTGGCGCCGACCTCGAAACGCACGAAGCGGACGACGTTCGCGCCGGCCTCGTCGAGGATCGCCTTGACGGTCTTCTTCGAGTCCGTCACGGACGCCTGCTCGAGCAGGACGACATCCTTGAAGTAGCCGTTGACGCGGCCTTCGACGATCTTCGGCAGAGCCTGCTCCGGCTTGCCCTCGGCCTTGGCGGTCTCCTCGGCGATACGACGCTCGTTGGCGACGATGTCCTCGGGAACCTCGTCACGGGTGACGTACTTGGCCTTCAGAGCGGCGATCTGCATGGCGGCAGCGCGAGCGGCCTCTGCAGCAGCGTCGCCCTCACCGGTGTACTCGACGAGCACGCCGACGGACGGCGGCAGGTCGGAAGCACGCTTGTGCAGGTAGACGGCGGTCTGACCGTCAAAAGCGGCAACGCGACGCAGCTCGAGCTTCTCGCCGATCTTCGCGGACAGCTCCTGGACGAGGGCGTCGACGGTCTTGCCGTCGGCCTCGACGGCCTTGAGTACCTCGACGTCGTTCGCGCGGGCCTGTGCGGCAGCGGTGACGACCTTGTCGGCGAGAGCCTGGAACTCGTCGTTCTTGGCGACGAAGTCGGTCTCGGAGTTCAGCTCGACGAGAACGCCGTCCTTGGCGACGACGAGGCCTTCGGCGGTGGAGCGCTCGGCGCGCTTGCCCACGTCCTTGGCACCCTTGATGCGCAGCTGCTCGACGGCCTTGTCGAAGTCGCCGTCGTTGTCGGCGAGAGCGTTCTTGCAGTCCAGCATTCCGGAGCCGGTGAGCTCACGAAGACGCTTGACGTCGGCGGCGGTGTAGTTCGCCATGGAAGCGAGCCTCCTGTGTCTGTGGTGGAAAAGTCTCTGGGGGCGGCCCTGTCGCGCGGATGAGCTCGGGCCGCGATGCGACGGCCCCGACCAGGATCTCTCGATCGGAAGGTCGGGGCCGGGCAACGAATCAGGCCTCGGGGGCCGCGTCTGCTGCGGGGGCTACGTCCGCTGCGGGCGCCTCGGCGTCGGCGGCGGGGGTGGCCTGCGCGAGCAGCTCCTGCTCCCACTCGGCGAGAGGCTCGGCACCGGCCTCGGGCTTGGCCTCCGCGTCGCTGCTCTTGCCGGCGCGGGCCTGCAGGCCCTCGGCGACGGCGGAAGCGACGACCTTGGTCAGCAACGCCGCGGAACGGATCGCGTCGTCGTTGCCCGGGATCGGGTAGTCGACGAGGTCCGGATCGCAGTTGGTGTCGAGGATGGCGATGACCGGGATGTTCAGCTTGCGGGCCTCACCGACGGCGATGTGCTCCTTGTTGGTGTCGACGACCCAGATCGCCGACGGAACCTTCGCCATGTCGCGGATGCCGCCGAGGGTGCGCTCCAGCTTGTTCTTCTCACGCGTGAGCATGAGGATTTCCTTCTTGGTGCGTCCCTCGAAGCCGCCGGTCTGCTCCATCGACTCGAGCTCCTTCAGGCGCTGCAGGCGCTTGTGAACGGTCGAGAAGTTGGTGAGCATGCCGCCGAGCCAGCGCTGGTTCACGTAGGGCATGCCCACGCGGGTGGCCTCTTCGGCGATGGATTCCTGAGCCTGCTTCTTGGTGCCGACGAACAGCACGGTTCCACCGTGAGCGACGGTCTCCTTGACGAACTCGTACGCCTTGTCGATGTACGTCAGGGTCTGCTGCAGGTCGATGATGTAGATGCCGTTGCGGTCGGTGAAGATGAACCGCTTCATCTTCGGGTTCCAGCGACGGGTCTGGTGTCCGAAGTGGGCGCCGCTGTCGAGCAGCTGCCGCATAGTCACAACAGGCATGCCTGTTTCTCTCTTTCGTGTCGGTTTCCGCGGTGGATCTTCCGATCCCCGCCCTGGCGCCCACATGCCCGTCGAACCCTTGCGGGACCGGCCGACGGCCATTTCCGATGCGGCCCGGAGAAACGGGTCGGCATCGATGCGCGGACGCGCGAAGTCGATCTGCGTATACAGACCGCCCGACAAGTGTACGCGGAGCAGGCGCGGATCCCTAACCGGGAGTCACCGGACCTGTGGACGGATCCGGAGTTGTCCACAGATCGCGTCGCCCCCTGGTGCGCAGCGACTCCGATTCACGAGGCTGGCGGGCATGCTCCTCCCCGCTCCCCTCCGGTCGCTCGCCGTCGTGATCGCCGTGGTCGTCGTGCTCACCGCTGCGCCGGGACCCGGATCGGCCGACGCCGGACGGTTCGTGTGGCCACTCGATCCCCGGCCGGTCGTGAGCCGGCAGTTCGACCCGCCCGAGCAGAACTGGCTCCCCGGTCACCGCGGTGTCGACCTCGACGCACACGTGGGGCAGACCGTCGTGGCCGCCGGTGACGGCGTCGTCGCGTTCGCCGGTGTCGTGGCCGGGAAGCCTGTGGTCTCCGTCGATCACGAGGGCGGGCTGCGCACCACCTACGAGCCGGTGGAGGCGGCGGTCGCCGCGGGTCGCCGGGTGACGAGGGGCGATCCCATCGGCACCGTCGTCGCCGGTCACGATGGCTGCGCCTCCCCCGCATGCCTGCACTGGGGACTCCGACGCGGCCGCGACGACTATCTCGACCCGCTGCCCCTCGTCGAGCGCCCTGTGATCCGCCTGCTGCCGGTATGAGACGTCCCGGGGCCCGTGCGCCCCGCCTGGCGCACTGCGTGTCGACCCGACTAGCGCCCCGCGTGTCGACCCGACTAGCGCCCCGCGTGTCGACCCGACAGTGCAGGGAAGTCGTCGGCGACCATCGCGGCGAGTTCGACGAACGCCGTGCGTGTCGCGGGGCGGAGGCGTTCGAGATCGATCTCGGCTCCCTCGGCGAGATGCTCGTCGAAGGGCAGCACCTTCACCGCCCGGCACCGCGCGAGGAAATGCGCGGTCAGCGCGTCCATGTCGATGCTCGCCGCACCCGGGCGCGGCGAGCTGATCACCACGACCGTGCGTTCGACCAGGTCGGAGTAGCCGTGCGCCTGCAGCCAGTCGAGGGTCGCCGCCGCACTGCGGGCCGCGTCGACCGCAGGTGAGGCGACGAGGACGAGGGTGTTCGCCAGGTCCAGCACGCCCCGCATAACCGAATGCATGATCCCGGTCCCGCAGTCGGTGAGGATCACGTTGTAGTAGACCTGCAGAATGCCGACGACGCGGCGGTAGTCCTCCTCGCTGAACGCTTGGGAGGCAGCGGGATCGCGTTCGCTCGCGAGCACTTCGAGCCGGCTCGGCGCCTGGGAGGTGTGGGCACGCACGTCCGAGTACCGGCGGATGTTCGACGCGTTCGCGAGCAGGTCCCGCACCGTCGAGGTGGTCTGCTGCGGAATTCTCTGCCCGAGGGTGCCGAAGTCCGGATTCGCGTCGACGGCGATGACGCAGTCGCCGCGCAGCGACGCGAACGTCGACCCGAGCCCGACGGTCGTGGTGGTCTTTCCCACCCCGCCCTTCAGCGACAGCACCGCGATCCGGTAGTCGCCCGGGATCGGCTGGCGGATCCGGGCGACGAGCTCCTCGCGGCGCTCACTGCCTCCTCCGTCGAGCCTGCCGCCGGTCAGCCGGTCGACCCGCTCCCGCCACCGCCGCGTGGAACGTCGTGACCTGCGGACGAGCACTCCCGACGCGAGGTCGACATTCGACGGCTGATGGTCGAACCGCTGGGCCTCGTGTTGCAGGTCGTCGACCGGAGCGTCCGTTCGCGCCGGTAGCGGGCCCGAGACCTCGGGTTCGACCGGTCCAAGAGCGACCTCCGTAGTCTCCGGGCTCGACACCTCAGGTGCAGGTGCAGGTGCCACAGTGTCGGGCTGCGTCTCCATGGCTTCGGGTGCCGCTTCCGAGAAGACGGGCTCAGGCTCGGGTTCGGTCACGGCTTCCGGAACCACCGCATCGGTCGCTGCCGAGACCGCCGCCTCGGGCTCCGACGATGGGAACACCGGATTCTCGGGTCGCGCCGGTTTGTGCGCGGCGAGCGGTTCGGACGCCTCCGGCTCCGGGTCGTCTGCGCTGATCCGGGGCCGCAACGCCATGCCGAGAGGCACGGAGGCCGTCATCTCGATCGGAGCGGAGGCAGTGGGCGGAATCGCACCGTCGCCAGGCGAAGTGGAGGAGCCGAGCGTCTCGGCGACTCTGGCCGCGCGGCGGAGGCCGCGTCGCGCGTGGTCGGTTCCGGATTCCGGTGGGTCCTGCAGCCAGGCGGGCACGGCAGGACCCGGTTCGTTGCGTCTCATCTGTTCCCCCGATTCGATGGTGCCGGCGCACGCTATCAAACCGGGACGGCTTCTCGGGCAGGCCGATCAGGCGCGGGGATGAGCCTGATCGTGCGCGGCGCGCAGACGCGCCACCGACACGTGGGTGTAGAGCTGCGTGGTGGCCAGACTCGAATGGCCCAGCACCTCCTGGACCACGCGCAGGTCCGCTCCCCCTTCGAGCAGGTGCGTCGCAGCACTGTGCCGCAGGCCGTGCGGTGCGAGGTCGGGTGCGCCCGGCACCGACGAGACGGCGTCGTGCACCACAGACCGGACCTGCCGCTGATCGATCCGGCCACCACGCTTGCCCAGCAGCAGCGCCGCACCCGACGACGGTCGTGCGAGATGCGGGCGTCCGTGACGCAGCCACGCGTCGAGCGCCTCTGCCGCGGGACCTCCGTAGGGAACGATCCGTTCCTTGTCGCCCTTGCCGAGAACCCGGACGACCCGCCGCTCGGCGTCGACGTCGTCGATGTCGACCGCGCACAGCTCACCGACCCGGATTCCGGTGGCATAGAGCAGCTCGACGATCACCCGGTCACGCAGTGCGACGGGATCGAGTTCACGCGCACCGGATTTCGCGGCCTCCATGATCTCCAGTGCCTGGTCGTCGCGGAGCACGGCGGGCAGGGAGCGGTGCGGACGTGGCGAGACCAGACGCGTCGCCGGATCGGCGTCGAGTCGGCGGGTGCGTACGAGCCATGCCGTGAAGACGCGTGCCGACGAGGTGCGCCGCGCGAGCGTGGTGCGGGCCGCTCCCGCCGCCACCATCCCGGCGAGCCAGGATCGCAGCAGATCGAGGTCGAGGTCGGTGATGCGCGCATCGGGATTCCGGTCGGCGAGGTGCTGCAACAGCGAACGGATGTCGGCGCGATAGGCGCGGATCGTGTGTTCCGAGCGGTTGCCTTCGAGGCGGAGGTGGTCGACGAAGTCCCCGAGGTGCACGTCCAGCGTCGCGGGGAGCATGTCGGATTCCTTGCCTCGCATGGGTCTACCGTGCGGCACGACCGCCTCGGGTGCAACGGCCCGCGCCGACTAAGGTGCTTTCGTGAACAAAACGATCCCGGTACCGATGTTGTGCGCCCTGGCGTTGCTGTCGGCGATCGCGCCGCTCGCCACGGACATGTACCTCCCGGGACTTCCCGTCATGGCGGAGAGCCTGGGCAGTTCGACCGTCGGCGTCCAGCTCACACTCACGACGTTCATGGCGGGTCTCGGACTCGGCCAGCTGCTCGTGGGTCCCCTGTCGGACGGCTGGGGCCGTCGACGGCTGATCCTCGCCGGCACGATCGTCCTGGCGGTGAGCAGCGCGATCTGCGCGATGGCACCCACCGTCGAGATCCTGATCGCTGCGCGTCTGGTCCAGGGCTTCAGCGGCGGCACCGGCATCGTCCTCGCCCGGGCGGTCATCGCCGACCGGGCGCGAGGCAATCAGGCCGCCAAGCTGTTCAGCCTGATGATGATCATCGGTGGCATCGCGCCCGTCGCCGCTCCTCTGCTCGGTGGTGTGCTGCTGGGACCGATCGGATGGCGCGGCATCTTCTGGGTGCTCACGGGCCTGGCCGTCCTGATGGCCGTCGGCGCCTTCGCGTTCGTCCCGGAGACCCTGCCGCCGGAGGAGCGGCACGGCGGCGGTCTGAAGACGATGGCCGGCAACTTCGGGTACGTCCTCCGGCAGCGACGCTTCGTCGGTTACGCCGCCGCGATGGCCCTGGGCTTCGGCGCCATGTTCTCGTACATCTCGGCCTCGCCGTTCGTCACCCAGAACATCCTCGGTCTGAGCCCCGGCCAGTTCTCGATGGTGTTCGCCGTGAACTCGGCCGGTCTCGTGCTGGCCAATGCCGTCAACACCCGCCTCATCGGCCGGTTCGAGGTGCGGACACTGCTGCTCTTCGGTGTGACCACCATGTTCACGGCGGGCGCCCTGCTGTTGCTGACGATGGTCGTCGTCGGCTACGTCGCGGCGCTGATCCTGCCGCTGCTGTTCGTCGCGATCAGCATGATGGGACTGACGCTGGGCAACGCCACCGCGCTGGCCCAGTCGCAGGTCCCGAAGGCGGCCGGTACGGGCTCCGCCGTGATCGGCGCCTCCCAGTTCGGTCTCGCCGCCGTGGTCTCCCCCCTCGTCGGGCTCGGCGGCGAAGGCACAGGTATCCCGATGGCCGTCGCCATCGTCGTGTGCTCGGGACTCGCGCTCACCTCCGCTGCGGTGCTGGCGCGTGACTCGGCCGCGGTGCCGGCGCGCGAGTCCTCGAGCTGACGCGAACCGCCGCCGTCAGTTGCTCTCGACGGCCGCCAGTTCGCTCTTCCATACGCGGAAGCCCTCCTCGGTGCGTCCGCGACGCCAGTAACCCGAGATCGACGCGCGTGCCGGCGGTACGGCCCGTTCCTTCCGCAGGTACGGCCGGATGTGCTTCATGACGGCCTCGGCCTCACCGTGCACGAAGACCTGCACGTCGCCGCCCGGCCAGGGCAGGGCCTTCACCGCTGCGACGAGCGGCGAGTTGCCGTCGATCAGGTCGGCACCGGCGTCACCGGCCGCGACACCGCGATGGAGCCACGTGATGTCCACACCCGCCGGCGCGTCGAGTTTCAGTTCGTCGCCTGGACCGATGACCTCCAGGAAGACCGCGCCCCGCGCGTCGGCGGGCAGGTCCTCGAGCGCAGTCGCGATCGCAGGGATCGCGGTCTCGTCGCCGGCGAGCAGATGGAAGTCGGCGGAGCGATCGGGCCGGTATCCCGCGCCGGGTCCCCGCACCACGACCTGCGTGCCCGGTTGCACCGAGCGAGCCCACGGCCCCGCGACACCCTCGTCGCCGTGCACGACGAAGTCGATCCAGATCTCCCCGGCGTCCGGGTCCACGCGCCGGACGGTGTAGGTGCGGACGACCGTCTCGTCCCCCGCGGGCAGCTCGATCTTCACGTAGCTGTCGGTCTCCGCACGGGCCTGGAACTCGCCGAAGCCGTCTCCGCCGAGCACCACGCGGACGAAGTGCTCGCCGATCGCCTCGGTCCGCAGAACCGTGAGTGTCGTCCCCATGGGCGCTTTCCGTGCCACCGAACCTCCTATTAGGGTTACCTATCTCGCGTCACCGTACTCTGTCGCGGGGTGCGGCGGGGAGGTCACGATCGGCGAGGCTCTAGGCTCGAGAACATGAGCACCACCGCGGCCGACATCGCCACATGGATGACCGACATCATCACCACCGAACGCAGGGTCACCCAGACCGACATGGTCGACGCGATCGAGGCCAAGTTCGGCTCCGAGTGGATCTACGTGAACGACAACGGCCACCCCTCGATCGACCGCGCCGTCCTCAAGGAGTTCCGCAAGGCCCACCCCGGTGCCGTGAAATGGGACCGCGAGGACCGCGCTTGGTACGTCGAGGACGAGCCGACCGCCGACACCTCGGCCGAGTAGGCGGTCCTCCTCCGAATTCACCCTCGCGCGTCCCCGCGAAACGTCTCGGAGTCTGTGAACATACGGTCACGACTCCTTCGCGCGACCGTCTCCGGCACCGCCGGGCGGATCGGCGCGTCGGCGGCAGGTCGGAGGGCGCCGGGTGGACATCGAGAACGTGCGGGAACCTACCGTTCCCGCTCGCGAACTGGCGACGATCTGTGTGCTGGCGATCGTGGCCGGCGCCGTCATCGGCGTCGTCGGCGGGGCCTTCCGCTGGTGCCTGGAACGGCTCGAGCGATGGCGGATCCACACCGCGGAGTGGGCGCACGAACTTCCCGGTCCGGGATGGCTCGTGCCGGTGGGAATCACGATCCTTGGCGCTCTGCTCGCAGCGCTGATCGTCCGGATGGTCCCCCTCGCCTCGGGTAGCGGAATCCAGCACGTCGAAGCCGTCGACCGCGGGCAGGCCGAGCCCCCACCTCTGTCGGTGCTGCCCTCCAGATTCGTCGGGGCGCTCCTGTCGATCGGGTCGGGTCTCGTCCTGGGACGGGAGGGCTCGATCGTGCACATGGGTGCCGCGGTGGGCGCCGAGACCGCACGCTGCGCCCGGCGTCCCGAGCACGAACGTCTGCTGCAGACCTCGGTGTCCGGTGCCGGACTCGCGGTCGCGTTCAATGCCCCGATCGGCGGTGCGCTGTTCGTCTTCGAGGAGGTCACCGGCAGCTTCCGTTTCCGCACGGTCGTACCCGTCGTCCTGTCGGTGGCCGCCGCGGTGGTGTGCTCGCGGACGATCGTCGGCGACACCCCCGACTTCGCCGTGGACCCCATCGCTCCCCCGTCGATCGTCCTGCTGCCCGTGTTCGTGGTGTTCGGTCTGCTCACCGGGCTGCTCGGCGCGGCCTACAACCGGATGGTCCTGGGCTCGCTGAGCGTGGTGGAGTCGGTCCGGTCGCTCTCCCCGGTGATGAAGGCTGCAATCATCGGCGGACTCGTCGGGTTGTTGTCCGTGGTCGCACCGTGGGCCGGCGGTGGCGGCGACTCCCTCGTCCAGCACGTGGTGAGCGGTGGTGCGCTCGCACTGCCGGTGGTCGCCTGGTACGTCCTGCTGCGGTTCGTCGCCGGCCCGCTGTCGTACGCGGCCGGGACACCGGGCGGACTGTTCGCGCCGCTCCTCGCACTGGGCGCTCTCTGGGGTCTGTTGTGCGCCGGGATCTGTACCGCGATCGTCCCCGGGATCGGGTCGTCCCTGGCCGTGCCGATGGCCATCGCGGGGATGGCCGCTCTCTTCGGCGCGTCGGTGCGGGCCCCGATCACCGGAGTCGTCCTCGTCGTGGAGATGACCGCGGCGACGGGAGTGACGGTCCCGATGCTCGCCGCGACGATCTGCGCCGTCGTCGTGGCGTATTCCACGCGGGTCCCGCCCATCTACGACAGCCTGCGCGACCGCATGTTCGGCACCCCTCCCGACCGGGGGTAGACCGCCCCGGGCGTCGATCCGCCGTCACGTCCGCCGCCACCCTCCGTCCGTCACCACCACCAGACCGTCGAGTTCGAGCAGGGGCAGCGCCGCCCGCACCCGCTCGATCGGCAGCCCCGCGGACTCGGCCACCATCGCCGGATCACAGACATCCGACGCCGGAAGCGCCTCGTAGACAAGGGCCATGTCGCCCGACAATCCGTCCAGGTCGCGGCGGAACAGGCCGTCGAGGTCGTCGTCCCCGCCCGCCAGCAGCGGACCGCACTCCTCGACGACGTCGCGCGCCGCGCCCACCAGACGCGCCTCGCCCTCCCTGATCATGCGGTGACAGCCCTGCGAGGCCGCCGAGGTCACCGGTCCGGGCACCGCCATGACAGGCCGCCCGAGTCGTCGCGCCCACGCCGCGGTGTTGCGCGCCCCGCTGCGCCAGCCCGCCTCGACGACGACCGTGCCGGCGGACAACCCCGCGATCAGCCGGTTGCGGGCGAGGAACCGGTACCGCGCCGGAGTCGTGCCCGGGGGATACTCGCTCACCACCAGACCCGATTCGGAGATCCGCCGCAACATCGTCGCGTGTGCCGCCGGATACGCCCGGTCGACACCGCAGGCCAGGATCGCGACGGTGGTGCCACCCACCCCGAGCGCCGCGCGGTGTGCGGCCGCGTCGACGCCGAAGGCCGCGCCGGACACGACCGTCCATCCGTCGGCGGCGAGATCCCCGGCGATCTCGGCGGTGACGTGCTCCCCGTAACCGCTCGCGGCGCGGGTCCCGACGATGCCGATCGCGCGTTCGGCGAGGTCGTCGATCCGCCGGCTCCCCCACACCCACAGCGCGAGGGGTGGCCCTTCGGCGTCGGTCGCGGTGTCGAGAGTGCCGAAGCCGAGCATCTGCCAGGCAGGCCATTCGTCGTCGTCGGGCGTGACCAGTCGCCCGCCGGCCCGTCCCAAACGATCGAGATCCCGTGCCGCGGTATCGAGGTGCGCCCGCACCGAGTACCGCGACGAGAGTTCGTCGAGGCCCGCACCCGACCGGATGGCGGCTGCCACCTCGAGTACACCCTCGGCTTCCACTGCCGCCGACAACGAACGCGACGCACCCTGTGCGACGGTCGACAGATAGGCCCAGGCCAGGCGCCGTTCGTCGCCGTGCCCGCTCATGCGACACCCCGATCCCGGAAGTCGAGTGCGGCAGCGACGTGCGTCGCCGTCGGCGAATCAGAACCGTCGAGGTCGCTCAGCGTCCACGCGACCCGCAGTGCCCGATCCGCTCCTCGCGCGGTGATGGCGCCCTTGCGCAGCGCCCATTCGACGGGTTCGAGCGCAGCACGTGGAAGACGGAACTTCTGCCGCAGAGCCGGCCCGGGCACCTCGGCGTTGGTGGCCCAGCCGTGCTCGGCCCACCGCTCGCGTGCCGCGGCTCTCGCCCGGGCGACGCGCGCCCGTACGTCGTCGGTGCTCTCGCCGGTCTCCCCCATCAACGCGCTGGTCGCGACGGCTTGCATCCGGACCCGCAGGTCGACGCGGTCGAGGAGCGGGCCCGACAGACGCCCCAGATAGCGGCGACGTGCGGTCGGCGCGCACACGCAGTCGGCGTCGCGTGGTGGTGCGCACGGGCACGGGTTGGCGGCGAGGATCAGCTGGAAGCGGGCCGGATATCGCGCGACACCGTCCCGGCGGGCGATGCGCACCTCCCCGTCCTCGAGCGGCGTCCGCAGCGCTTCGAGTGTCTTCGTCCCCATCTCGGCGACCTCGTCGAGGAACAGCACGCCACGGTGTGCCCGGCTCACCGCGCCGGGTTTCGCCATGCCGGTACCGCCTCCGATCAGCGAACTCACCGACGCCGTGTGATGGGGCGCGATGAAGGGCGGTTCCGTCACGAGCGGCCGGTCGCTGGTGAGGGTGCCCGCCACCGAATGGATGGCCGTCACCTCGAGGGCGTGACTTTCGTCCAGGTCCGGCAGGATCCCCGGAAGTCGCTGCGCGAGCATTGTTTTCCCGATTCCCGGCGGGCCGGTCAACATCAGGTGGTGCGCGCCGGCCGCAGCGACCTCGATCGCGCGACGCGCTTCGTGCTGGCCGACCACTTCGCTGAGATCGCCGCGCACCGCCCGCGGTGGCAGCGCGCGCGGATCGGGCCGTTCGAGCGGACCGTCGCCCTGGAGCCAGAGCACCAACTCGCGCAGTGTCTCGGCGCCGTAGACGTCGATGCCGTCGACGAGCGCCGCTTCGGTCATCGTCGCGGTCGGCACCACCACGCGCGACCAGCCGTGTTTCTTCGCCGTGAGCACGGCGGGCAGCACACCGCGCACCGGCCTGACGCGCCCGTCGAGCGCGAGTTCGCCGAGCAGCACCGTCTGGGAGACGGCCTCGGTCGGCACGACATCCGCTGCGTCGAGCACCGCGCACGCCAGTCCGAGATCGTAGACACTGCCGACCTTCGGCAGCGTGGCCGGCGACAGTGCGAGCACGACCTTCGAATCCGGCCACTTGGCACCGGAATTCGACACGGCGGCGCGCACCCGGTCGCGCGACTCCTGGAGCGCGGTGTCGGGCAGCCCGACCATCGTCACGCCCGGCAGACCTCGCCCGATGTCGGCTTCGATCTCGACGACCTGCCCGTCGATCCCGGAGACGGCGACCGACCAGGCACGGCCGAGCGCCATCAGAGGACCTGCTTGCGATGGGTGATCTCCGGGGCGTGTCCCCGCGCGAGCAGGACGGTGACCACATCGACGCGGATGTGCGACCAGCGGCGCGTCTGCTCGGACAACCACTGTCCGGCGAGGCGACGGATCCGTTCGGCCTTCGCGGGCGTCACCGCCTCGGCGGGGGTGCCGTAGCCGGTGCCGGTGCGGGTCTTGACCTCGACGAAGACGACGGACGCGCCGTCCTGTGCGATGAGATCGAGTTCGCCGTATCGGCTGCGCCAGTTCCGTTCGAGCACGACCATGCCGGTCGACTCAAGGTATTCGGCGGCAAGATCCTCGCCTCGCGCGCCCAGATCCCGGTTGTGTGATGTCCGATTGGTCCCCTGCATGCCCCCACTGTGGAGGACCGGGGCACGCGGAATCGGGGTCCGAGCACGAAGATCGGGGAAACTGTGGATGAGTGCGGTGCCTGTGCATAACGGCGGGCGACGAGCCACGGAGAACGGCTCGGTGTCGGCGCCCCGGCTAGGATGCGGCCGCTGTGCGCAGGGTCATCCCCGAGGGCGTCAGCCCAGCTTGTCGGGCAGTCTCAGTTCGGGCTTGTCGAGCTCTTCGATGTTGACGTCCTTGAAGGTGATGACACGGACGTGCTTGACGAAGCGGGCGGGACGGTACATGTCCCACACCCAGGCGTCGGACATGCGCACCTCGAAGTACACTTCGCCGTTGGCGTTGTGCGGCAGCAATTCCACCGCGTTCGCCAGGTAGAACCGGCGTTCGGTCTCCACGACGTACGCGAACTGACCGACGATGTCCCGGTACTCCCTGTACAGCGAGAGTTCCATCTCGGTTTCGTACTTCTCGAGATCCTCGGCACTCATCGGTCTCGGTGTCCTCCCAGTCTGGTGTGTCCTGCAATCATCCCGCATCCGCCTCGTCGGTGAACAATCGACGCCCCAGGTCGTCTGCATACGATCGACGAACCAGGTCGTCGGCGAACAGCCGACGTCGCACTGCGGGCACTCCGCACACCGAGCGCACATTGGCCCACGACCGCCGGTGCTGCGGTGACGGGCCGTGCTTGGCCAACGCCGCCATGTGCGTCGGAGTGCTGTAGCCCTTGTGTACTGCGAAACCGTACTCCGGTAGCTCGCCGTCGAGGTCGACCATCATGCGATCGCGTGTAACCTTCGCGAGCACGCTGGCCGCCGCGATGCACGCGGCCGCCGCGTCGCCGCCGATCACGGGCAGCGACGGCGCGGGCAGTCCGGGCACTCGGAAGCCGTCGGTCAGCACGTAGCCGGGCGGAGTCGACAGACCTGCCACCGCGCGTCGCATGCCCTCGATGTTGGCGACGTGGATGCCGATCGCGTCGACCTCCTCCGCGGGGATCACCACCACGCTCCACGCCCGGGCGCGTCGCACGATCACCGAGTACAACTCCTCGCGGGTGCGTTCGGTGAGCTTCTTCGAATCGTCGAGCCGGTCGAGCGACGCGTGCGGCCGGTCGCCGAGCACGCAGGCGGCGACGACGAGCGGCCCGGCGCAGGCACCGCGGCCGGCTTCGTCGACCCCCGCGACCGGACCGAGACCGCACCGCGCGAGCGCGGACTCCATGGTGCGCAGTCCGGAGGAGCGACGGATCACGGGTCGAGGTGGCCAGGCAGTCACGAGGGAAGGATCTCCGGTGAGTCGATGAGGCCCCATCGGCCGGGAGGCAGCACGATGAAGCGGGCTTTTCCGATGACATTGTCCAGCGGGATAGAGCCCTGGTGCTCGTCCCCGACGTGGTAGCGCGAGTCGGCCGAGTTACTGCGGTTGTCACCCATCACCCAGACGTGGTCCTCGGGCACGGTGACGGGCCCGAAGCAACGCCCGGAGGTGACTTCGGTCTCGCAGGTGACGACACCCGGGGTGAACGGGAAGTCCATGGTCACGTACGGCTCGTCGAGTGGGACACCGTCGACGAGGACGCGGCCCTGGTCGTCGCAGCATTCCACCGTCTGCCCGCCGGTCGCGATCACGCGCTTGACGAGGTCGTTCTCGTCCGGCGGCACGACGCCGACGAGCGAACCGATCTCCTGCAGTCCCCGCACGACGACGTTGTCGGAACGGGTCGAGGTGTAGCCGGCCGACCACGAGTCGGGGCCTTCGAAGACGATGACGTCGCCGGGACGGGGGTCGGTGAAGCGGTATCCCACCTTCTCGACGACGATGCGGTCGCCGGTGCAGCCCGGGCAGCCGTGCAGTGTCGGCTCCATCGACTCCGAGGGGATGAGATAGACCCGCGCCACGAAGGTCTGCAGCAGGAAGCTCAGGGCCAGTGCGACGACGACCAGGATCGGCAGTTCACGCCAGAACGACTTCTGCTTCTTCGCCTTCGGGGCGGTGTCCTTCGCTGCGGGGTCCTCGCGCCGGTGGTGTGCACCGTCGGCTCGATCGCTCCGAGCCGAACCTCGAACATCGTTGCGGTTCACATCCGGTCGAGCCGGATCGTGCGGGGAATCTGCCACCTCGACAGACTAGCGTCTGCGGCACGGCGGCCCGCCGAGGACGACCGTCGACCGGACGGGAGAGCGACAGACCGCTGCCCACAACGACGACGACCCGGCCGGGACGGAAGTCCGGGCCGGGTCGTCGGATGCTGTATCGGGTGGCTCGGGAGCCGTGCCGAGCAGCCCGAGGGGCTGGTCAGCGGCCGAAGATCAGCGCTTCTCCTTGATCTTGGCAGCCTTGCCGCGCAGCTCACGCAGGTAGTAGAGCTTCGCGCGACGGACGTCGCCACGGGTCAGCACGTCGATCTTGGCGAGGTTGGGGCTGTGGACCGGGAAGGTGCGCTCCACGCCGACGCCGAAGGAAACCTTGCGGACGGTGAAGGTCTCGCGGATGCCGCCGCCCTGACGCCGAATCACGACGCCCTTGAAGACCTGCACACGCTCCTTGCTGCCCTCGATGACCTTGACGTGCACGTCGAGAGTGTCGCCGGGACGGAAGTCCGGGATGTCGTCGCGCAGCGACTTGGCGTCCAGAAAGTCCAGGGTGTTCATCGGTTTTTCATCCTCTTGTTCGCTCGAGCAGAGGAACCTGGCGGCGACCGCCGTGTGGCGGGCTCGACCGGTTCGTGCCCAGGTCAGGTAGGCGTGCCCGAACGGGGCAACCCGTCCATTGTGCCAGACGGAACATCGATCGATGAAATCGGCGGTGGCGCCGGCTTGACGCGACGGTCCAGTTCGGCCTCGGTCGCGGTGCGCGAGTGCTCGACACTGCCCCGCACGGTTTCGAGCGTCGGTGCGCCCGCGACGAGATCCTGCACGAAGATCTTGGCGCGGATCACCGGGCGCCGCAGTCGACGTTCGCGTTCGAGCGCGCGCGCCATGCGACGGGGCCGCTTGCCGTACCGCCAGCGAGCCCAGGGCGCGCCGGGCCGGGAGAGCCGGATCGCGCCGACCCACAGCAGCGGAACGACGAACAGCCCCACCAGGCCCGTCCAGATCTTTCCTTTCGCCAGGACGATCGCGGCGAGCAGGAGGTTCACGAGCACGGCCACCACCAGCGCGGCCCGTCCGGCCCAGTCACCGCTGTCCTCGAAGTTCGTGGTGTCCCCGAGTTCGAACGGTCGCAGACCGAGCAACCACATCCCGGTCACGGCGATCGCCACGAAGACGGCGTCGACGGACACCCGTCCCTGTTCTTCCCAGTACACGTCGTTCAGATAGAAGATCAACGCGAACTCGTCGAGTGTCAGTGCGGCACCGACTCCGAAGAGCGCCGCGAGGATGCACGCGGCGACGCGGTTCGCGTCCTCCGAGATCGCGATCAGTCCCCCACCGGCGATCACCATCGTGACGACACCGAACACCACGTGGTGCACGTGCTGACCGCCCGGGGTGATGTTGCCGGGCCACCAGCGCACCTGCGCGCGGATCAACCGCACGCTGATCCGGATGAAGACGAACGCGGCCACGAAACCGAGCAGGAAGAACAGCAGCGGCAGGCGGCCCTGATCGACGATCTCGCGCCGCATCCAGTCGAGCATCACCGGATCACCCCGGCCACCGTGGATCTCATGTCCACAGCATTGCAGGAGTGACCCGGTGATTCGCGTCAGTTGTTGCCGAAACCGGCGCGTCGCAGGGCGTCGGCCAAGGATCCGGAGGCGGCCGGCGTCGAACGGCGGTCGCCGCCACGGCCCTGCTGCCCACGATTGCCCTGACCGCTGCGTCCACGACCGCCGCCCTGGTTGCCGCTGCCCTGACCTCCGGGGCGACGGCCACCTCCGCGCGGCTGGCCGCCCGACTTCTCGGCGCCCGGGGTGGGGACCTCGTCGTCGAGGCGCAGTGTCAGACCGATGCGCTGGCGCGCGACGTCGACCTCGAGGACCTTCACCTTGACGACCTCACCGGACCGGACGACGTCGTGCGGATCCTTCACGAAGCTGCGCGACATCGCGGAGACGTGCACGAGGCCGTCCTGGTGCACACCGACGTCGACGAACGCACCGAAGGCCGCGACGTTGGTGACCACTCCTTCGAGGACCATGCCGGGCTTCAGGTCGGCGACCTTCTCGATACCGGCGGCGAACGTCGCGGTCTTGAACTCCGGACGCGGGTCGCGGCCGGGCTTCTCGAGCTCGGAGATGATGTCGGTGACGGTCGGGACACCGAAGCGGTCGTCGGCGAACTCGTCGGCGCGCAGCTTCCGCAGGGTCGCGATGTTGCCGAGCAGTTCGCGGACGCTGCTGCCGGTCCGGTCGACGATCCGCCGCACCACCGGATACGCCTCGGGGTGCACCGCGGACGCGTCGAGCGGGTCGTCGCCGTTGGGGATGCGCAGGAAGCCCGCGCACTGTTCGAAGGCCTTCGGGCCGAGTCGCGGAACGTCCTCGAGCGCTCGCCGTGCACGGAACGGACCGTTCTGGTCGCGGTGGGCGACGATGCTCTCCGCGAGCGAGCCGGTGATCCCCGAGACCCGCGACAGCAGCGGGACAGATGCCGTGTTGACGTCGACGCCAACGGCGTTCACCGCGTCCTCGACGACCGCGCCCAGCGACCGCGCGAGCATCGTCTCGGACACGTCGTGCTGGTACTGGCCGACCCCGATCGACTTCGGGTCGATCTTGACCAGTTCGGCGAGTGGATCCTGCAAGCGGCGCGCGATGGAGACCGCACCACGGATGGACACGTCGAGATCCGGGAGTTCCTTGGTGGCGTACTCGGAGGCCGAGTAGACGGACGCGCCCGCCTCGGACACCACGATCTTCGTCAGCCCGGGCACCTTCGCCAGCGACACGAGTTCGGCTGCGAGAGCGTCTGTCTCACGCGACGCCGTGCCGTTGCCGATGGCGATCAGTTCGACACCGTGCCGCGCGACCAGCGCGGCGAGCACCGCGAGGGCCTCGTCACGCTTGTTGTGCGGCTGATGCGGATAGATGGTGGCGTGGTCGACGACCTTGCCGGTCGCGTCGACGACGGCGACCTTCGTGCCGGTGCGGTAGCCGGGGTCGAGGCCCATCGTCGGTCGCGTTCCGGCCGGTGCGGCGAGCAGCAGGTCCTTGAGGTTGGCGGCGAAGACGTCGACCGCGTCCTTCTCGGCGGACTGCCGCAGCCGCATCCTGATGTCCAGCGACAGCGACATCTGCAGCTTGGTGCGCCACGCCCACCGCACAGTGTCGAGCAGCCACTTGTCGGCGGCGCGTCCCTCGTCGGCGATGCCGAAGCGCGTCGCGATCCGGCCCTCGTAGTAGGTGCGCTCACCGGGCACCGGCTCGTCGATCTCGGGATCGAACGACAGCGACAGCACCTCCTCCTTCTCGCCGCGCAGGAGGGCGAGAATGCGGTGCGAGGGCAGCTGGGTGAACGGTTCCGAGAACTCGAAGTAGTCGGAGAACTTCGCGCCGTCGTTCTCCTTGCCGGACCGCACGGTGGAGCTCACCTTGCCGCGCGTCCACATCGCCTCGCGGAGCTCGCCGACGAGGTCCGCGTCCTCGGCGAAGCGTTCGACGAGGATGGCGCGCGCACCGTCGAGCTGCTCGGAGGTGTATCCGGCGGGGTCGGTGGTGGGGTCGCCGATGAGCGCGTCGGCGACGGGTTCGTGACCGGCCTCGCGCGCGATCTGCGCCTTGGTGCGCCGCTTCGGCTTGAACGGCAGGTAGATGTCCTCGAGCCGCGCCTTGGTGTCGGCGAGCATGATCTGTCCGCGCAGCGTGTCGTCGAGCTTGCCCTGCGCCTCGATCGATTCGAGGATCGCGACACGGCGCTCGTCGAGTTCACGCAGATAGCGGAGGCGTTCCTCGAGGGTGCGCAGCTGGGCGTCGTCGAGCCCACCGGTCGCCTCCTTGCGGTAGCGCGCGACGAACGGCACGGTCGCGCCGCCGTCGAGCAGTCCCACGGCCGCAGCGACCTGGTCTTCGCGGACGTCGAGTTCCTGGGCGATCCGCTGGTTCACGGTGTCGAGTTCGGTCGTCACGTCGAACGACCCTACAGTTGCCGTCCCCCGCCCGCGCCTGTGACCGTGGGGCGCCCGCGCGCGTAACGGCACTCGCGCTCGCGAGCGGGGTCCGTGCAGGCTGCCGGGTGGACCGGCGCTATCGTCCACAGCACAATGGAATGCAGGAACCGGACATGAAGCACGGGCGCGGACGCGCACGATCGGGCGCGATGATGCTGTGCGTGGCCACCGCACTGGCCGTATCCGGCTGCGAATCGATGGACTCCCATCCGCTCCCGCACGAGGCGCTCGGTCTCGCCTCGGTGACGGACACCGATTCCGACGAATCGACCGTGACGCTGTCGACGGCCGAACTGCCCCGACAGATCGACGCGGCCGTCGCGCTCGCCGACAGCCGCGGAGCGCGCCTGACTGTCGCCGTGCTCGACCGTGAATCCGGGACCCGCGTGCTCGGCGGTTCGGACGAACCCTTCGAGACCGCCTCGACGGTGAAGCTGTTCATCGCCGAGGAGGTCCTGTACCGCGAGGTGACGGGCGAGGCGACGCTCGCCGACGAGGACCACGAGTTGATCCGGTCGATGCTGCGGTCGTCGGACGACAACGCGGCGACGCTGTTGTGGGAAACCTACGGTGGTCCCGAGATCGTCGAGCACGTCGTGGAGCGGCACAACCTGACCGGCACGACTCCCCCGGATCCGGGGTCCTGGTGGTGGGACACGACCACGACGGCGTCGGACCTGCTGACCTGGTACGACGATCTGCTCGGCGACAGTGCCTCCGGTGATGAGAGCGCGGCCCGGATCGTCGGCCATCTGGTGGAGTTCACCGACGAGGGCATCGACGGATACGACCAGCGTTTCGGGCTTCCCGAGGGTCTCGGCGACTCCACGGACCTGGGTGTGAAGCAGGGGTGGATGTGCTGCCTGGCCGGTGAATGGCTGCACCTGTCCACCGGCTTCTTCGGCGACGACCACCGGTACGCGGTCGTGGTCGCGGCGCGGGAGACCGTCACCTACGAAGAGTCGGATCCCTTCTACGACACCGGTTTCCTGCCCGACACGGCGATGTACGACGCGACGGACGACGGGAGCGCGCAACACGCGCGCGAGACCGTCACGCTGGCGGTCGAGACGACGCTCGGAAGCGCGCACCGGCCCTGAGGACCGTCGGGCCCGGCGTCAGTCGTCGGACGGGAGCAGATCGGGTCGTCGTTCGCGGGTGCGTTCGAGCGACTGCTCGTGGCGCCAACGAGCGACCTTGCCGTGGTCGCCGGACAGCAGCACCGGTGGCACCTCGAGGTCGCGCCACACCGCCGGCCGAGTATAAC
Source organism: Rhodococcus sp. DMU2021 (assembly GCF_019641445.1). NCBI lineage: Bacteria > Bacillati > Actinomycetota > Actinomycetes > Mycobacteriales > Nocardiaceae > Rhodococcus > Rhodococcus sp. DMU2021. The sequence goes on along the minus strand of NZ_JAIFKB010000001.1, from coordinate 221,008 downwards.
TCGGCCCTTCGAGCAGTCCGTCGGAAAACGAATCCTCTTGATGCGACGCCTGATTGCCGAGTACACCGGGCAGCAGACGGACGACGGCCTCGACCATGACGAGGACGGCGACTTCCCCACCGATGAGGACGTAGTCGCCGATGCTCACTTCTTCGACGCGCACGCGCCGCGCGGCATCGTCGAAGACGCGCTGGTCGATTCCTTCGTAGCGGCCGCAGGCGAAGACGATCCGCTTCTCCTTCGACCACCGTTGTGCGGTGGCCTGATCGAAGCGGCGACCGGCGGGCGTCGGGACGACGAGCAGTACGTCGGGATCGGTTTCACCATCGGGTCCGGCGAGCACATCGTCGAGCGCCGGTCCCCACACGGTGGGTTTCATGACCATGCCCGGTCCGCCGCCGTAGGGCGCGTCGTCGACGGCCTTGTGCACGTCGTGCGTCCAGTCGCGCAGGTTGTGCACACCGACGGAGATGAGCCCCTTGTCGATCGCCTTGCCGAGCAGGGCGACGCGCAGGGGTTCGAGATATTCGGGGAAGATGGTGACGACGTCGAGCCGCACGGACTACTGCTTCCCCTCGGTCGACTTCTTCTTCTTGGACGGCGGTTCCCCGAAGTCGGGGTCGAGGAGTCCTTCGGGCGGATCGATCTCGATCACGCCGTCCCGGACCGACACCGTCGGGACGATCTCGGTGACGAACGGGACGAGTAACTCTCCGCGCTCCTGGCCGGCTGGCCGGATCGACAGCAGTTCGCCGGCGGCCGTGTGCAGGACCTCGCGGACGGTGCCGACCTCGGTTCCGCCGTCGGGGCGACCGGCGACGATCCGCACCGTCAGCCCTTCGAGTTCGTGGTCGTAGAACTCGTCCGGGTCGCCGGACGGCGGAAGGTCGGCGCTGTCGACGACGAACAGCACCCCGCGCAGTGCGTCGGCGGCGTCGCGACCGTCGATGCCCTGCAGGCGCAGCAGAAGCCGCCCGGAGTGCTCCCGGGCGGCTTCCACTGTGTACTCGTGCAGGTGCCTGTCGCGAGGCTTACGGCCACGCAGGACCGCGCCGACGGCGAAGCGCTCTTCGGGTTCGTCGGTGCGAACCTCGACGACGACTTCGCCTCTGATGCCGTGCGACTTGGCCACACGGCCCACGACGAGCTCCATCGACGCTCGCCTAGCGGTCGGTGTCGACGACGTCGACACGGATACCCCGGCCACCGATTCCGGTGACGAGGGTCCGCAACGCGGTCGCGGTGCGACCGCCGCGGCCGATGACCTTGCCGAGGTCGTCGGGATTGACGTGCACCTCGACGGTGCGGCCCCGACGGCCCGCGATCAGGTCGACGCGGACGTCGTCGGGATGGGCGACGATTCCACGAACGAGATGCTCGACGGCATCGGCGACCACGGCGCTCATTACTCGGCGGCCTCGGTGGACTCGGCCTCGGTGGACGCCTCGGCGGCCTCTTCCTTGGCAGCCTTCTTCTTCTTGGGCGTGACGGCCTCGGCAGCCGGCTCGTTCTCGGCCTGCGCGAGAGCGGCCTGGAACAGCTCGAGCTTGGACGGCTTCGGCTCCGCCTTCCTCAGGGTGCCCTCGGCGCCCGGCAGGCCCTTGAACTTCTGCCAGTCACCCGTGACCTTGAGGAGGTTGAGGACCGGCTCGGTCGGCTGCGCGCCGACGGCCAGCCAGTACTGCGCACGCTCCGAGTCGATCTCGATCAGCGAGGGCTCTTCCTTGGGGTGGTACTTGCCGATGGTCTCGATGGCCCGGCCGTTGCGACGGGTGCGCGAGTCCGCAATGACGACGCGGTACTGCGGGTTGCGGATCTTGCCGAGACGGGTGAGCTTGATCTTGACAGCCACTGCTGTGTTCTCCTTCGGGGTGCGCCGAGGCGCGTGTCACGTGCAATTCGGACGACGCGCCCTTCTGGCACGCCCGGTTTTGCCTCTAGCCTGTGACCGCCGCGCGGTACGTAACCGGATGCGACGACAGCGAACCATTCTGCCAGACGCGCGAGCCAGGACGAAACCGGCACCCGGTGACTCCGCGCACCCTCTCTACAGCCGCGCGGGGCGCCCCGAGACCACCCGGCCGCACAGCGTACGCCTCGGTCGGGTCGAGACCCACACGCACGAGCGATGCGATCTCGTCGGCGATGCGCCCGTGCTGCACCTGGCCACCTGCATCGGTGCCCGCGTAGATCGGGATGCCGGCCTCGTGGGCGGCGCCGATGGTCTCGTCGGTCAGGCCAGTGCCGTGTTCGATGCAGTCGATCCCCGCCGCGAGCAGTCCGGGCAGGGCGTCCTCACCGAAGACGTGCGCCGTCACCCGCGCGCCCTCGCGGTGGGCCGCGGCGATCGCCTCGACGAGGATCTCGTCGCTCCACAGCGGCGCGAGGTCGCCGGCCTCCCGGTCGATCCAGTCGCCGATGAGTTTGACCCAGCCGTCGCCGGCCCGGGCCTGACGGGCCACTTCGTCGGGCAGCTGCGACTCGTCCTCGAGGTCGACGGGCAGCCCGCGGATGTAGCTCTTGGGCAGGGCGATGCGCCGGCCGGCCCGGATGATCCGGGACAGGTCCGCCCGCTGATCGAGGGCCCGGGTGTCGACAGGCGACCCGGCGTCGCGGAGCAGCAGGACACCCGCGTCGCGTTCGGTGACGGCCTGCGCGAGCAGACCCTCCTCGTCCTCCGCTCCCCCACCGAACCGGAGGCCGACATGGCAGTGCGCGTCGACGAGGCCCGGCAGGATCCAGCCGTCGGCGCAGAGCACCTCGGCGTCGCGGCCGGGCTCGGCCGTGAACGCTCCGTCGGCCCCGACGAACAGTTCGACGGGTTCGCCGTCGGCCAACGACCGGCCTCACACGACGAAGGAACGCGCATCACCCTCGGTCACGGTCATCCCCCGGACCGGCTCAGTTCTTGGGGAACTTCAGCTTCGACAGGTCGAAGTTCTCGAGTCCCGGAGGAAGCTCGTCGAGGCCCTTCGGCATCTTCGACAGGTCGGGCATCCCGGCGGGCATGCCACCCGGGAGACCGGGGAAGCCGCCGGGCATACCGCCCCGCACCTTCGGCGGCGTCGGTCCGCGACCGCCCTTCTTCCCCTTCTTGCCCTTCTTGCGCTGATTCTTGCGTGCGCCCGGCATGCCCATCTGGCCGGCCATGGCCGTCATCATCTTCCGGGCCTCGAAGAACCGGTCGACGAGCTGGTTGACGTCGGAGACCTTCACACCGGAACCGTTGGCGATGCGCAATCGCCGCGAGCCGTTGATGATCTTCGGGTTGGCGCGCTCCTCCGGCGTCATGCCGCGGATGATCGCCTGGATGCGGTCGAGCTGCTTCTCGTCGACGTTGGCGAGGGCGTCCTTCATCTGCCCGGCTCCGGGCAGCATGCCCAGGAGATTGGCGATGGGGCCCATCTTCCGCACGGCCATCATCTGCTCGAGGAAGTCCTCGAGGGTGAGCTCGCCGGAACCGATCTTGTTGGCGGTGGCCTCGGCCTGCTCGGCGTCGAAGACCTGCTCGGCCTGCTCGATCAGGGTGAGCACGTCGCCCATGCCGAGGATGCGGCTGGCCATGCGCTCGGGGTGGAAGACGTCGAAGTCCTCGAGCTTCTCACCGGTGGAGGCGAACATGATCGGCTGGCCGGTGAGCTCGCGGACGCTGAGCGCGGCACCTCCGCGAGCGTCGCCGTCGAGCTTGGTGAGCACCACGCCGGTGAAGCCGACGCCCTCGCGGAACGCCTCGGCTGTGCTCACGGCGTCCTGACCGATCATCGCGTCGAGGACGAACAACACCTCGTCGGGCTGCACGGCGTCGCGGATGCCCGCGGCCTGCGCCATGAGTTCCTGGTCGATACCGAGGCGACCGGCGGTGTCGACGATGACCACGTCGTACTGCTTGTTGCGCGCCTCGGCGATGCCCTGCTCGGCCACGGCGATCGGGTCAGCGGCGGTGACTCCGAGCTCGTTCTCGCCTCCGCCGATGGAGGTACCGGGATGGGGCGCGAAGACCGACACGCCGGCACGCTCACCGACCACCTGCAGCTGGGTCACAGCGCCGGGGCGCTGGAGGTCGCAGGCGACCAGCATCGGGGTGTGCCCCTGCGCCTTGAGCCACTTCGCGAGCTTACCCGCGAGCGTGGTCTTACCGGCACCCTGCAGACCGGCGAGCATGATGACCGTCGGCGGGTTCTTCGCGAACTGCAGACGACGGGTCTCGCCGCCGAGGATCCCGACGAGTTCCTCGTTGACGATCTTGACGACCTGCTGGGCCGGGTTGAGCGCGCCATGCACCTCGGCGCCCTTGGCGCGCACCTTGATCTTCTTGATGAACTCGCGCACGACGGGCAGCGCGACGTCGGCCTCGAGCAGGGCGAGGCGGATCTCACGGCAGGTCGCGTCGATGTCCGCGTCGGACAGCCGCCCCTTGCCGCGCAGGTCCTTCAGGACCCCTGTCAACCTGTCGGAAAGGGATTCGAACACCGAATGCGCTCCTGAGCTCTGACGAAGATGCGGACATTGCTGCGAACCAGGGTAACCGCTCCCGATCCCTCGCGACCGCGGGTGGCCACACCACAGCGCGGGCCACCCGCGCTGTCACGATCCGTCGGTCACGCTCTGTCGACGGGTGCGGGCGGCTCGGGAGCAGGCAGGACCGACAACAGTTCCTTCTCGAGATGTTCCCGGGAGACACGGGTGTGGGCACCGGCGAGATCGACGCAGAACGAGTCGATCACCGTCGAACCCAGCGTGCTCACCCGCGCCCACCGCACGTCGGCTCCGACACGCTCGAAGACGTCCGCGAGACGGCACAGCAGACCGATCCGGTCCTCCGACCGGATCTCGAGCACGACCTGGTCCGATTCGGATCCTTCGAACCAGATGATCCGCGGCGGCGCGAGAGCGGCGCTGACCGGAACCGCCCGGGCCGTTCGCTCGGGAAGCCGGCTCTCCCGTTCGGCGCGGTCCTTGGCCTCGAGGGCACCGAGGAGGTCGAGATCGCCGGAGCGCGCCCGCACGAGTTCCTGCCGGAGCAGGGCCGCTTCGGGCGGTGAACCGAATCTCGGAGCCACGACGAAGCTGTTGACCGTGCTGCCGGCGTGACTGCCGATCGAGGCCGACAGCACCCGCAGACCGTGCAGGGAGAGCACACCGGCCTCGTCGGAGAGCACGCCCCGCTCGTCGGGCGCGACGAAGGTCGCGGAGAAGCTGCGGCCGTCCTCGCGTGGTTCGAGCGCGACGTGCAGGGCGCCGTCCTCGGCGAGGTTCGCGAGGGCGGGATCGATCGGATCCGGTGCCGGCAGCTCGTCCCCCGCCATCATCATGCGGCAGCGGCGCACGAGTTCCCGGATCAGCGACGCCTTCCAGTCCCCCCACACCCCCGGGCCGGTGGCCTGCGAATCCGCCTCGGCCAAGGCGTGGAGCAGGTCGAGCAGCACCGGATCCCCGTCGAGGGCGCCGACGACCGCGGCCACGGTCTCCGGATCGTCGAGGTCGCGGCGGGTCGCGGTGTGCGGCAGGAGCAGATGGTGCCGCACCATCGAGGTGAGCAGCGCCAGATCCGAAGGCCACAGGCCCATCCGCCGCCCGATCTGCAGGGCCAGTTCGGCACCGACCACGCTGTGGTCGCCGCCGCGTCCCTTCCCGATGTCGTGCAGCAATGCGCCGAGGACGAGCAGGTCCGGACGGGAGACCCGCGTCGTCAGTTCGCTCGCGTACACGGCGGTCTCGACGAGGTGCCTGTCGACGGTCCACGTGTGGACGGCGTCGCGGGGCGGCAGGTCGCGCACCGCACCCCATTCGGGGAGCAACCTCCCCCACAGTCCGGTGCGGTCCAGCGACTCGATGACGTCGACCGCGCGACGTCCCGAGCCGAGCAGCACCAGGAAGTCGTCGAGGGCTTCCCGGGGCCAGGGTTCGCGCAGCTCCGGTGCGTGATCGGCGAGTCGGGTGAGCGTGGCCGCCGAGACGGGCAGTCCGGCCTGCGCGGCGGCTGCCGCGACCCGCGTGATCAGGCCCGGATCGCGACGCGGATGCGCGTCGCGTGCGAGGGCGACCTCTCCCCCGTGCTCGACGACCCCTTCGTCGAGCGGACGCCGCACCGGTCCGCGGCGCAGACGCGACAGACCCTTGCGCGGCAGCGAATTGGCCGCGGTGCGCAGACCGACGTCGACGGAATAGCTGATCGTGCGGGCCGATTCGGTGAGCACCCGCGCAAGATCGAAACGGTCGCCGATCCGCAGCGCCGCGGCGATCTCGTCGGCGTCCTGCGCGCGCAGCTGGTCGCGGGAGCGGCCGGCGACGCGGTGCAGCTCGGTGCGTACATCGAGCAGTCGCCGGTGGGCGGCCGCGAGCCCGCCGCCCGGGACGTCGGGTCCGAGTCCTGGCATGCCGTCGGTGAGCTGCGCAACGGACAGGGCATTGAGCAACTGCACGTCCCGCAACCCGCCGCGACCGCTCTTGAGGTCGGGTTCGGCCCGGTGGGCGATCTGCCCGCTGCGCTGCCATCGCACCTCGGTCGTCTCGATGAGTTCGTCGAAGCGGGACCGGATGCCGGTGCGCCACTGCCGTCGCACACCACCGATGAGCAGATTGCTCAGCTGGGCGTCGCCCGCGATGTGCCGCGCCTCGAGCATTCCCAACGCGGCCGTCAGATCGGACGAGAACACCTGGAGGGCCTGGGGCACCGTCCGGACACTGTGGTCGAGCTTGATGTGCGCGTCCCACAGCGGGTACCAGAGCTCGTCGGCGACCTTCGACACGACGGACGGCGCCATGTCGTCGTGGAGGAGGATGAGATCGAGATCGGAGTACGGGAGCATCTCGCGGCGTCCGAGACCCCCGACGGCGACGATGGCGAAGCCTCCCTCGCGCTTGATGCCGAGTTCGGAGCCCTTCGTCGTCAACCAGAATTCGTGCAGGTCCACGAGGGCGTGGCGCAGGGCCACGGTGTCGAGGCGGCGGCTGCGGGGGCCGCCGGAGAGCAGGGCGTCGCGGGCGGCCGCGAGATCGGCGGCGCCCGCCGGTGCGGTTGTGCGGGCCGAGGACACCGAAGGCCCCGATCCCGCTGCCGAAGCAGCGCGATCAGGGCCTCGAGTGCCGGACCCCTGGGGGTCAGAGCGCATCCGAACCTCGTTCTCCGGTGCGGACCCGGACAACGGCTTCCACGGGCGTGACCCACACCTTGCCGTCGCCGATCTTGCCGGTACGGGAGGCCTCGACGATGGTCTCGACGACCTTGTCGACAGCGGAGTCGTCGATGACGACCTCGACACGGACCTTCGGCACGAAGTCGACGGAGTACTCGGCTCCGCGGTAGACCTCGGTGTGGCCCTTCTGGCGGCCGTACCCCTGCACCTCGCTGACTGTCATTCCCAGCACACCGGCCTGCTCCAGGCCTGCCTTGACGTCCTCGAGCGTGAACGGCTTGATGATCGCCGTGATCAGCTTCATATCCTCATCCTTCCCAGAGCCCGCTGGCCGCTGTCATCCCTGCTCACTGTCGTGGTCTTCTTATCACTTGAGAGCCGGCGTGAAGTCGTATGCGGATTCCGCATGTTCGGCTTCGTCGATACCGCGGGCCTCTTCCTCGTCGCTCACACGCCAACCCATGGGCTTGAGTGCGAAGGCGATCACTGCGGTGACGACGGCGGTGAACACCAGGGCGACGACTGCGATGACGATCTGGATGACGAGCTGCTTGTAATCGCCACCGTAGAACAATCCGGTCTCGGTGCCGAGGAAGCCGATGGCGACCGTGCCCCACAGGCCGGACACGAGGTGGACACCCACGACGTCGAGCGAGTCGTCGTAACCGAACTTGTACTTCAGACCCACCGCGAGGGCGGACAGGACACCGGCGATGACGCCGAGGGCGATCGATCCGACCGGGCTCAGCGAGCCGGCAGCGGGGGTGATGGCGACCAGGCCGGCGACGGTACCGGACGCGGCACCGAGGCTGGTGGCCTTGCCGTCACGGATGCGCTCGGTGAGGAGCCAGCCGAGGATGGCGGCGGCGGTGGCGGTGGTGGTGTTGACCCAGGCCAGGCCGGCGGTACCGTCGGCGGCGAAGGCCGAACCGGCGTTGAAGCCGAACCATCCGAACCACAGCAGCGCGGCACCGAGCATGACGAACGGCAGGTTGTGCGGACGGAAGGCGGTGCGACCGAAGCCGGCACGCTTGCCGATGACGACGGCCAGGACGAGAGCGGCGATACCGGCGTTGATGTGCACGACCGTGCCACCGGCGAAGTCGATCGGCTCCACCGCGGCGCTGACTTCTCCGCCGTCCTCGACGGTGCCGAACATGGCCGCTGCGATGCTGTCCTCGGAGCCCGAGAGCAGGCCGCCACCCCACACCATGTGGGCGAGCGGGAAGTAGGCGCAGGTGACCCAGATGGCCGCGAACGCCATCCACGTACCGAACTTCACGCGCTCGGCCAGCGCACCGCTGATCAGGGCGGTGGTGATGATCGCGAAGGTCACCTGGAAACCGATGTCGATGATCTGCGGGTAGTTGCCCGAACCACTTGCAAGGAACTCACCATCCTCGCCGTACATGGCTCCCTGCAGACCGAACTGCTCGAAGGGGTTCGCGAAGATCCCGAGTACGCTCTCGTTGCCGTAGGACATCGACCAGCCCCACAGGACGTAGATGACCCCGATCACGGCCATCGCGCCGAAGGACATCATCATCATGTTGAGCACGGACTTGGAACGGGACATCCCGCCGTAGAAGAACGCCAGGCCCGGGGTCATCAGAAGCACGAGCGACGCTGCTATCAGCATCCACGCTGCGTCGCCGGTGTTCACCACTTCCTCCACTTGCAACCTCCCTGTAGGCCGCGCCGAGCGGCGCGTTGTCGAGGGAAAGCTTGCTGCCCGGATGTTTCCGTGGAGGCGCCGCGCTGTTTCGTGGGCGTGAACGCAGGAACCGACCTTGTTTCATCCTTGTTTCACACTTTTCGGACACCGCATCCCCACCGACGGAACCGGCCGCTGCCCGCATGAGCGGACAGCGGCCGGAACAACGGACGCGGTGCGGATCAGCCCAACAGGGCGTCCACGAAGGCTTCCGGTTCGAAGGGGGCGAGATCGTCGGCGCCCTCACCGAGACCCACCAGCTTCACCGGGACGCCGAGTTCGTGCTGCACCTGGAAGACGATGCCGCCCTTGGCGGTTCCGTCGAGCTTGGTGAGCACCACACCGGTGATGTCGACGACCTCGGCGAACACGCGGGCCTGCATCAGACCGTTCTGGCCGATCGTCGCGTCGAGGACGAGCAGAACCTCGTCGACGGCGGCCTTCTTCTCCACGACGCGCTTGACCTTGCCGAGCTCGTCCATCAGGCCGGTCTTGGTGTGCAGGCGGCCGGCGGTGTCGACGAGGACCGCGTCGACACCGTTGTCGATGCCCCTCGCGACGGCATCGAACGCCACCGCGGCCGGATCGGCGGCCTCCTTGCCGCGGACGACCTCGGCGCCGACGCGTTCGGCCCAGGTCTGCAGCTGGTCGGCGGCCGCGGCACGGAAGGTGTCGGCGGCACCGAGCAGCACCCGGCGTCCGTCCGCGACGAGCACGCGGGCGAGCTTGCCGGTCGTCGTGGTCTTTCCGGTGCCGTTGACACCGACGACGAGCAGCACCGCGGGATGGTCCTCGTGCGGGAGGGCCCGGATGGAGCGGTCGAGCTCGGGGCGGAGCTCATCGACAAGCACGCTGCGCAGCACGGCGCGGGCGTCGGCCTCGCTGCGCACGTTGTTCACGACCATCTCCTCACGCAGACGGTCGACGATCTTGGTGGTCGTCGCGGCACCGAGGTCGGCCACGAGCAGCGTGTCCTCGATCTCCTCCCAGGAGTCCTCGTCGAGATCGCCACCACCGAGCAGGCCGAGCAGGCTCTTGCCGACCGCCGACTGCGAGCGGGCCAGACGGCCGCGCAGGCGGACGAGGCGACCTGCGGTGGGTTCGATCTCCTCGATCGGGGCTGCCGGAGGAACAGCGGCCGGTCCGGCCGGTTCGACGACCTCGGGTTCGGTGACCTCGGGTTCGGCAACGGTCTCTGTCGCCGGGGCGGGCTCGACCTCGGGCTCGACGGGCTCGGGAGCGGGACGCTCCGGCTCCGGGGCGACCTCGGGCTCGACCGGCTCCGGTTCGGCAGGCTTCGGCTCCGCAGGCTCCGGCTCGGGCTTGGGCTCGACCTTCGGCTCAGGCTTCGGTTCGACCTTCGGCTCGGGCTTCGGTTCCGCCTTCGGCGCAGGCGCAGGTTCCGCCTTCGGCGCAGGCGCAGGTTCCGCCTTCGGCTCGGCGGGTGCGGGTGCGCTCGGCGGAGCTTCGGTGATCTCCTCCGGCAACGGCACCGTGCGGGGCGCCGGCTCCGGCTTCACCGCAGGCTTCGGTGCCGGTTTCGGCGCAGGTCGGGGGGCCGGCGCCGGTGGCGCGGCCGTGCCCTGCGAGAAACTGAATCCGCTCTGCGCCTTGTAACCGCCCGAGCGGTCCTTTGTCTCGGCGGAATCGAGCTGCGGGGTCTCGGGCGCCTTCAGCGACACCTGCCGCCGCCGGTAGAGGGTCAGACCGACGACGAGCGCGACGAGAACGACCGCCAGCGCGGCGGCGATGACTATCCAGGCTCCGGTACTCACGCACCCATACTGTCAGGCCTGGAGCTCTTCCTCCGGTTCGGGGACCGGTGTCGCGATCTCGCGTCCGCGCAGTCGCTGCGAGATGACCCGGGTGATGCCGTCGCCCCGCATGCTCACGCCGTACAGCGCGTCGGCGACCTCCATCGTCGGCTTCTGGTGGGTGATGACGATGAGTTGGGACTTCTCGCGCAGCTGCTCGAACAGCCCGATCAACCGTCGCAGGTTGGTGTCGTCGAGCGCGGCCTCGACCTCGTCCATCACGTAAAAGGGCGACGGACGGGCCCGGAAGATCGCGACCAGCATCGCCACCGCGGTCAGGGACTTCTCGCCGCCCGACAGCAGCGACAGGCGCTTGACCTTCTTGCCCGGCGGCCGGGCCTCGACCTCGATGCCGGTGGTGAGCATGTCGCTCGGGTCGGTGAGCACGAGCCGCCCCTCACCGCCGGGGAACAACTTCGCGAAGACCTGTTCGAACTCGCGCTCGACGTCGGCGTACGCCTCGGTGAACACCTGCAGGATTCGCGCGTCGACCTCCTCGACGACAGCGAGCAGGTCCTTGCGGGCGCTCTTGACGTCCTCGAGCTGGGTAGACAGGAAGTTGTACCGCTCCTCGAGCGCCGCGAACTCCTCCAGTGCGAGCGGGTTGACGCGTCCGAGCGTCGCGAGATCCTTCTCGGCGCGCTTGGCCCGCCGCTCCTGGGTGACCCGATCGTAGGGCATCGGTTGGGGAGCGACGACCTGTTCGCCGCGTTCGCGGGCCTGCTCGTACTCGGCCATCTCCAGCGGCGTCGGCGGCAGCGGCACGTCGGGGCCGTACTCGGCCACGAGGTCGTCGAGGGCGATGCCGTGCTGCTCGAGGATGGTCTGTTCGAGTTGCTCGATCCGGAGCGAGGCCTGCGCCCGGGCCACTTCGTCGCGATGCACCGCGTCGGTGAGCTGGTCGCGCTGCACGGACAGTTCGCGGACGAGTTCGCGGGCCCGTTCGAGTTGCTCGGCGCATTCGGCGCGGCGCCGGTTCAGGTCGTCGCGCTGTGCGAGTGCCGTCGCCACGGCCACCTCGAGTTGTTCGACGAGTCGCTGCCCTGATTCGGCCACCGCCGCGGCGACGGCCGCCGCCTGACGACGCGCGACGCGGGCACGTTCGGCACGAGCGCGGGCCTCGCGCTCGGCCTGCGCGGCGCGGCGGAGCGAATCCGCTTTGCCCCGAAGCGCTTCGGCACGTTCCTCGGCCGTGCGTGCCGCGAGTCGCGCCTCGACCTCGACGGCCCGGACCTCGGCGAGCGCGGTCGCGGCCATCTCCCGCTCGGCGGCGGTGTGATCGGTGCCCGCACCGTCGCTACTTCCGGCCGAGTCGTCCTCGGCCAGGCGCAGTCGCTCCTCGAGCTCGACCAGCTTCTCCCGTGCCGCGTCGCGTTCCTTCTCTGCCTCCGTGCGTTGGGCTGCGAGGCGTCCGGATTCGGCGTGAGCGGTGCGTGCCGCCTGGCCGAGCCGACCGAGTTGTTCGTAGACGGCCGACATCGCCGCGTCGGACTCGTTGAGCGCGGCAAGGGTCTGTTCGACGTGTTCGGCGCGTTCGGCCTGTTCCGCGAGTGCGCCCGCGAGGGCTGCGGCCAGTTCCTCGGAGCGACGTTCGGCCTGTTCGAGGCCGGCACGGGAGGTGTCGATCGCCGCCTGGATCTCGAGGGTGCTCGGGGCGCGGTGCGAGCCGCCGACCACCCAGCCCGCGCCGGCGAGGTCTCCTCCGCGCGTCACGGCGCGCAGATCGGGCCGGGCAGCGCAGACCCCGAGGGCAATGGGCAGGTCGTCGACCACGACGGTGCGGGCCAGCAGGCCGTCGACGCCTCCGCGCAGGTCTGCGGGGCACTCGACGACCTCGCGGAGCCATCGGGCACCGGACGGCAGGTCGCCGGTGTCGGTGGGACCGGCAGTGCCGGGCAGGACGAATGCCACCCGGCCCTGGTCGGCTTCGGCGAGCGCTGCGACCGCCGAGATCGCGGCGTCGGCCGACTCCACCTCGAGGGCGTCGGCCGCGGCGCCGAAGGCAGCTGCGACGGCGGCCTCGTATCCCGAGGACACCCGGAGCCGGTCGGCGAGGCGCCCCACGAGTCCGTCGCCGGAACGCGTGTCGATCAGCCAGGCCGCGCCGTCGGTGCGTTCGAGTCCCAGCGACAGGGCTTCGATACGGGCGCCGAGCGAGGCGACCACTTTGCCCGCGGTGCGTTCTGCCTCCTGGAGTTCGGTGACCCGCTCGTCGGCGAGCCGCTGTGCTTCCAGCGCTCGTTCGTGCTGCGCGTCGGCGTCGATCTCACCGGCGTCGAGATCGTCGATGCGTGCCTGAGCGGTCTCGAACTCGGCCTGTGCGGCGACGCCGCGGAGCCGGGCCTCCTCGATGGCGACGGTCAGGCGTGCGATCTCCGCGTCGATCGATTCGGCGCGGGTGCGCATCGTCTCGACCTGGCCTGCGAGACGCGCGAGGCCCTCGCGCCGGTCGGCGACGGCACGCACCGCGGCCAGATGTGCGCGTTCGGCGGCCGCTGCGGCCTCCTCCTGCGCGGCGAGCTGCTCGCGGGCCGCCTCGAGGGCTCCGTGCGCGATCTCGACGGCCTCGACCAGTTCCGCTTCCTCGGCGGCGATCCGGTCGGCACGGGCTTCCATCTCGTCGGGATCCTGACCGGAACGGTCCTCGGGTTCGGCGTGCAGGTGCCGGGCGCGTTCCTGCGCGACCCGCACGGTCGCCGAGACGCGCTCGGCGAGGGCGGACAGGCGGAACCAGGTCTGCGACGCCGCTTCGGCACCGGGAGTGAGCTGCGCGAGGGCCTGTTCGTGGCGGGCGAGTTCGGCGTTAGCGTCGTCGAAGGCCGCGAGCACGGTGTCGAGCCGCTCCCGGACCATCTTTTCCTGCTCGTCGTGCCCGGCGAGTTCGGCGCGGCGCGTGACGAGGTCGTCGGCGGCCAGACGTAACCGCGCGTCGCGCAGGTCGGCCTGGATGGTCTGGGCGCGACGCGCGACCTCGGCCTGCCGGCCGAGCGGTTTGAGCTGGCGGCGCAGCTCGGCGGTGAGGTCGGTGAGGCGCGCGAGGTTGGCCTGCATCGAGTCGAGCTTGCGCAGCGCCTTTTCCTTGCGCTTGCGGTGCTTGAGGACGCCGGCGGCCTCCTCGATGAAGGCGCGTCGGTCCTCCGGGCGGGACTCGAGGATCGCGGCGAGGCGGCCCTGACCGACGATGACGTGCATCTCGCGGCCGATACCGGAGTCGGATAACAGTTCCTGTACGTCCATGAGACGGCAGGAACTGCCGTTGATCTCGTATTCGCCCGCGCCGTCGCGGAACATGCGGCGAGTGACGGAGACCTCGGAGTACTCGATGGGCAGCGCACCGTCGGAGTTGTCGATGGTGAGCGTGACCTCGGCGCGTCCGAGCGGCGGGCGGCCGGCGGTTCCGGCGAAGATGACGTCCTGCATCTTGCCGCCGCGCAGGGCCTTGGCGCCCTGCTCCCCCATCACCCAGGTGAGTGCGTCGACGACGTTCGACTTGCCGGACCCGTTGGGGCCCACCACACAGGTGATACCCGGTTCGAAACGGAGAGTCGTCGACGAGGCGAAGGACTTGAAGCCCTTCAACGTCAGACTCTTGAGGTACATGGGTGAGAACTCTACCGGCGGGTTGTGACCGCTTTCCTAGGCCGGGTGCACCGCGCGGACCGTCCCGTCGAAACCGGTCGTGTACAGGACGTTCGGGTCCCAGCCCGGTCCCGAACCGAAGGCGAGCGAGGACATCAGTGGGATGCCCTCGGCGATGCGGCAGCTGTGCCCGGTCGCCGGATCGACCCGCAGGACCGCGCCGGCGAGGTTGAGCGCGATGTACAGCGCGCCGTCGGGACCGATCGTGAGGTCGTCGGGCATAGAGAGCAGCCCCGGCCCGGGCAGGTCGATGCTGCGCACGGGTCCTTCGAGGTCGCGTGCGTCGAGGATGTGGAGCCGGTTGACGTTCTCGAAGGTCGTCACGGTGTAGACGGTGTCGCCGTCGACGGCGATGCCGTTGACGGATCCGAGATCGGTACGGACGACGCGGGCCTCGCCACCGCCGGCGGGCACGAGGGTGAGTCCGACCTCGCCGAGATCGCGTGAGGTGAGCATCGATCCGTCCGACAGCCGGCCGAGGCCGTTGGGCATGACCAGCCCGGTGCCGTGGGTGCCGCGTTCACCCGTATCGAGGTCGAGCGTGTCGATCGTGCCGTCGGCGATCCCGGCCAGCCCCGAGACGGTCGTGTTGCCCACGTTCAGGTACACGGTGGGAACGTCGACGACGATGCCGCCCGGACCGGTCACCTCGGACAGCTCGGTGGTCACGCTGCCGTCGGGAGTGATCCGGCGCAGCGCTCCGGGGCCGACGAAGGAGGTGTCCGAGACGAGCAGACTGCCCCGCTCGTCGAACGCCAGGTTCTCGAGGACACCGAGCCCCGCCGCGACCGTCGTGACGGACCGCGGTGCGCAGGCAGCCGGAACGAACGCCGCCGGTGCTGTGGCAGCGGGACCGGCCGCCGCCGGTGCTGTGGCAGCGGGACCGGCCGCCGCCGGTGCTGCGGCCAGGGGTGCCACTGCCACAGCGGCGGCTGCTGCCGCCACCATCGTCGAACGTGCACGCCTGCCCATATGTCTCCCCCTCGCCGACCGCGACCCCCGGCCGCGTGCACCCGATCGCGGCAGGATACCAAGCCGAACGCACAAACAGGACGGACGTCAACGTTCGACGAAACCGTCGAGGTCGCCGCGCGCGGGATCCCACGAGTCGACGACGAGCCGCACCTCACCGGGGGTGTCGCCGGACCGCAGCCACGCGAGGAGCTGTTCGAGTGCCGGCCGGGGGCCCTCGGCCACGACCATGACGCGACCGTCGGGATGATTCGTCGCGTGCCCGACGAGACCGAGTTCGAGTGCGCGGGCACGCGTGAACCAGCGGAAACCGACCCCCTGGACGCGGCCGTGCACCCACGCCGTGAGCCGTTCGACGTCTGCGGGGGCGCTCATCGATCAGTCCTCAGGGGTGATCGTCAGCGAGACCTCGGTGCCCGCCTCGAGGGTGCGGCCCACCGTGCACACCTTGTCGACGGAGCGTTCGACGAGGGCGATGAGGCGGTCCCGTGCGTCTGCGTCGAGCTCCGACAGGTCGAGGACCATCTCCTCCTCGAGGTGCGGGTAGACCTCGTTCTCGCGGTCGGCGGCACCGGAGACGCGGATCGTCGCGTCGTAGTCGTCGCCGAGCCGGCGGGACAGCGGGAAGTCCGAAGCCATGCCGGAGCACGCGGCGAGCGCGATCTTGAGCAGCTCGCCCGGGGTGAAGACGCCCTCGACGCTCTCCGAGCCGATGAGCACCTCGGCGCCGCGGGAGCTGCGTCCGGTGTAACGGCGCGTGCCGGTGCGCTCGACCCACAGCTCGGTGGTGGGAAGGTCGGAAGTCTGGTCAGCCATGGAGGAAATCCTGCCATGTCCCGTCGACCGGGATGTCGCGCAGGATGGTCACGAAGTCCTCGACCTCGGCGGACGACGCGTCGGCACTGCGTCGCAGCACTCCGACCGGTTCGACGGTGCCCGCGGTGGGTAGGTCCAGGCGCCGGACCACGCCGTCGGCGAGGTCGTCCCGGGCCGCGCGTTCGGTGGTGATCCACACGGCGTCGCTGCGCCGCACCACCCCGCGTGCCACGGCGAGGTCGAGTGTCTCGATCAGCCCGACCGGCAGTCGCAGGCCGTGACGTTCGAACAATGCCTCGGTCGCGTGGCGCGGTACGGTTCCGCTGGTCGCGACCACCAGGGGGTGTTCGAGCGTGTCGGCGACGGAGACGGAACGCCCGGCGAGGGGGTGGTCGGGCCGGACGACGAGGATCAGCGTCTCGGCGTACAGGAGCTCGAACGACAGCCCCACCATCCGGGACGGTTCGGCCATGCGCCCGAGGACGACGTCGAGGGCGCCGGCGGCGAGCGCCGACAGCAGGACGGCATTGGGGTCGGTGCGGATCCGGATGTCCAGATCGGCGCGCACGCGGCGCAGCTCCGCCAGAGCTTCGGGGAGTACGTACCCGGCCACGGTGGGTAGGGCCCCGATCCGCAGCGGCTCGCGGGCGGGTTCGGCCGCTCCCGCCAGTGCGGCCACAGCTGCGTCCAGTGAGGTGGTGACGTCCTGCGCGTATCGCAGGAAGCGGTGACCCGCCGCGGTGAGGCGCGCACCGTGTCGGCCGCGGTCGAGGAGTTTCGCTCCGGCGAGCACCTCGAGCTCGTTGAGTGTCTTCGTGACGGCCGGCTGACTCAGCTGCAACAGCTCGGCGGCCCGACCGACCTGACCCTCGCGCGCGACGGTGACGAAACATCTCAAGTGCCGGAGGCGGATGCGTCGCACCTGCTCCGGGACGGACGAGGACGGACCGAACGCGGATTGCATTACTGAAAGTTATGAATCAACTGCCGTTTTGTCAATTTACATGAGTTTTTATTCACCTTATGGTTGTGTCCACAGCTCAGAGATCGGAGATCGCATGTCCACCGGCGAATACGTCGAGCGCGACCACACACTGCACCCACCCGCGCTCACCCCCGGCTACCGCACGTCGGTGCTGCGCGCACCGCGCAACGCGCTCATCACGCCGAAGCCGACCCTGTCGGAGATCACCGGACCTGTCTTCCGCAGCGACGAGCTCGGCGCCCTCGACAACGACCTGATCCTGAACTTCTCGAAGGACGGCCTGCCGATCGGTGAGCGCATCATCGTCCACGGCTTCGTCAAGGACGAGTTCGGCAATCCGGTCGAGGGCGCACTCGTCGAGGCGTGGCAGGCCAACGCCGGTGGCCGGTACCGCCACAAGAAGGACACCTATCTCGCTCCCATCGATCCGAACTTCGGCGGTTGCGGGCGGATGCTCACGGACGCGAACGGCTACTACCAGTTCCGGACGATCAAACCCGGCGCATATCCGTGGGGCAACAGCCGCAACGCCTGGCGCCCGGCGCACATCCACGTGTCGATCCTCGGCCGTGGGTGGGCGCAGCGCCTGATCACCCAGCTGTACTTCGAGGGCGACCCGCTCATCGAGAAGTGCCCGATCGCGCGGACGATCCCGACCGTGGATCAGCTCCGCAGCCTGATCGCCCAGGAGGACCCCGCCTCCAACGCGCCGTTCGACGCCCGCGCCTACCGCTGGGACATCACCCTGCGCGGTCGCCGCGCCACCTTCTTCGAGAACACCGACCTCCCGGGAGCCCCGCGATGAGCCTGCCCACCGATCCCTACCGGCCCGTGCCCCCGCTGCTCCCCCGCGCGATGGTCACGCGTTTCCCGGAAACGCCCTCGCAGACCGGCGGCCCGTACGTCCACATCGGGCTCGCGCCGCAACAGGCCGGCTTCGACATCTTCGACAACAACTTCGGCAACGTCCTCGTCACCGACGAGACCGAGGGCGAGCGAATCGTGTTGGAGGGCCGCGTCATCGACGGCACCGGCACCCCGGTGCGCGACGCCCTGCTCGAGAGCTGGCAGGCGAACGCGCACGGCCGGTACGCACATCCGGACGACGCACAGGACAAGGATCTCGATCCGAACTTCCGCGGCTGGGGACGCACCGGCGGCGACTTCGAGACGGGCGTGTTCACGATCGAGACGATCAAGCCCGGGGCCGTCACCAACCCCGACGGCTCCGTCTCGGCACCCCACATCCTGCTGGTGATCTTCGCGCGCGGAATCAACCTCGGGCTGCACACGCGGGTCTACTTCGAGGACGAGGCCGGGCTCAACGCCGAGGATCCCGTCCTGAAGGGCATCGAATGGGAGGTGCGGCGCAACACCCTGATCGCGTCGCGTTCCGAGCGCGACGGACGCACCGTCTACACGATCGACATCCGGCTGCAGGACACTCCGGACGGTGGCGCCGAGACGGTCTTCTTCGACATCTGAACCACCACCTTTCCGAACGGCCCGGTATGCGCGTGCGCTACCGGGTCGTTCGCGGTCGTGGCTGACACTTCGGGCAGCTGTACGACGAGCGGTTCATGAACTTCTCGCGGCGGATCGGCGCGCCGCAGCGTCGGCACGGCTCGTTCTCGCGTCCGTAGACGTTCAGGGAACGCTCGAAGTAGCCGGACTCCCCGTTGACGTTGACGTACAGGGCGTCGAACGACGTACCACCCTGCCCGAGGGCCTCCGCCATCACCTCGGTGGCCGCATCGAGAGCCGACCGGAGCTTCGGACGCGACAGCGCGTCGGTGGGCCGGTTGCCGTGAATCCTTGCGCGCCACAGCGCTTCGTCGGCGTAGATGTTGCCGATGCCGGAGACGACGGTCTGGTCGAGCAGCGCACGCTTGATCTCGGTGTGCTTGGTGCGCAGCACGGCCACGACCGCATCCGGGTCGAACCGGGGATCCATCGGGTCGCGGGCGATGTGCGCGACCGGCAGCGGCAGACGATCACCGTCCACCTCCACGAGCGGGGCCAGGGCCCAGCCTCCGAAGGTGCGCTGGTCGACGAAACGCAGATCGGCACCGTTGTCGAGGACGGCGCGGATACGCAGATGCTTCTCGTCCGGCACGGTCGGAGGCTGCACGAGCATCTGCCCGCTCATCCCCAGATGCACCACGAGAGCCAGATCGGCCGGTTCGAGCACGAGCCACATGTACTTGCCGCGGCGCTCGACCGAAGCGATCTTCTGACCGGTCACCTGCAGTGCGAGATCGCGCGGGCCGGGCTCGTGCCGTCGGACGGCACGCGGATGCAGCACCTGCACCGAGTCCACAGTCGCGCCGACGACGTGCGCGTCGAGTCCGCGACGGACCACCTCGACCTCGGGAAGTTCGGGCACCTGCGGTCAGTTGTCCTCGGTGGGCGTGTCGGCGGATCCGGACTGCTGGTCGGAAGCCCCGGCATCACCGGTCTCGGCAGCAGTGCCCTCGGTCAGCGCGTTCCATGCGGCCGACGCGGCCTTCTGCTCGGCTTCCTTCTTGGTGCGTCCGACACCGGTGCCGTAGGGATTGCCACCGATGAGGGCGGTGGCGGTGAATTCCTTGTCGTGATCCGGACCGGTGGCGGTGATCTCGTAGGCGGGAACACCGAGACCGCGCTCGGCGGTGAGTTCCTGCAGACTCGTCTTCCAGTCCAGACCGGCACCGAGGCGCGGGCCGCGTTCGAGCAGTGCGGCGAACAGGCGCAGAACCACTTCGCGCGCGACGTCGATGCCGTGCGCGAGATGGACGGCGCCGAGGAGCGATTCCATTCCGTCGGCCAGGATGCTGGCCTTGTCGCGTCCGCCCGTCAGTTCCTCGCCCTTGCCGAGCAGGAGATGCACTCCGAGCCCGCCTTCTCCGAGGCCGCGCGCCACCTCGGCGAGCGCGTGCATGTTGACAACGCTCGCGCGGATCTTGGCGAGTTCGCCCTCGGACTTGTCCGGGTGGGTGAGGTAGAGCTTTTCGGTCACCGCGAGCCCGAGGACGGCATCGCCGAGGAACTCGAGACGTTCGTTGGTGGGCAATCCGCCGTTCTCGTAGGCGTACGAGCGGTGGGTGAGCGCCAAGGACAGGAGTTCTGCGTCCAGAGGCACGCCGAGGGCGGCGAGGAGAGACTCGTGGCTCTCTTCGCCGCCCTCGGTAGCTGTTTCGGAGGACTTGCTCGTCACGTGAATACCGATTAGACGGGCGCGGTCACCTGACGGCCGTTGTAGGTGCCGCACGACGGGCACGCCACGTGGGGCAGCTTCTTCTCTCCGCAACCCCGGTTCGGGCAGGTGACGAGCGTCGGCGCAGTGGTGTTCCACTGGCTGCGCCGCGACCGGGTGTTGGAACGCGACATTCTGCGCTTGGGGACGGCCACGTCTACTTCTCCTCGTTGTTCGAGCTGTCGATTTGACTGCTGGGTTCTTCGGAGCCCGCGCCGAACTTGGCTGCCAACCCAGCCCAGCGAGGATCCATTGTCTCATGACGGTGCCCGGATTCTGCAATCGCCAGGCGAATGCCGCATTCGGGGCACAATCCCGCACAGTCGTCACTACACAACGGCTGCAGCGGAAGTTCCAGACCAACCGCGTTCACGAGGACCGGTTCGAGATCGATCAGATCGTTCTCGACGCGGTACACCTCGTCGTCCTCGGTGGTCTGCTCAGTGACGCTGTTCGGGTAGGCGAACAGCTCGGTGAGGTACACGTCCACCGGCTCGGTGAACGACTCGAGGCATCGAGAGCACTCGCCGAGGGCGTCGACACGAACACTACCGGTGACCAGGACGCCCTCGGACACCGACTCCAGGCGGAGATCGAGATCGATCTCGGAGCCTTCCTCGATCGCGATCAGATCGAGCCCGATGCGCGAGGGTGACGGCACCTTCCGCTCGACCGTACGCATCGAACCGGGCCGGCGGCCCAGGGAGAGCGTGTCGAACACCAGCCCCGAGTCCCGGCCGGAACGGGACGTGCTGGAATCACGGGTGGACACGGGGAACTCACCTTCTTCGGACGACGCAGGACACGACTCGGTCGTGATAGGGCAACCGCTCCATGATACGCGATGGGCGGCAGGAGCGAAAATCCCGCGGGTCAGCGGCGACGGCTCGCCCGGTGGTCGGCCTCCGCGAAGTCGGGAGCACCCGACAGCCGCAGCTGCTGCCGGCCGCGGCCGACGGACCGCAGCGTGGTGCCGAGCAGGTCCTCGAACTCTCCCAGCTTGCCGTCGATGTACTCGTCGCACTCCGTCCGGAGACGGTCGGACTCGGCGTGGGCCGAATCGATGACACGCGCCGACTCGGCGTGTGCGGCCTGCACGACCTCGGTCTGCGACACCAGACGTGCCTTCTCGGCCTCGCCCTCGGCCACGGAACGCTCGTAGGACGCCTGCCCGGACTCGACCAGACGGTCGGCCTCGACGCGGGCACGCCCGGTCACGCTCTCGTACTGCTTGTTGCCCTCGGCGACGAGATCGTCGGCCTCGGCCTGCGCATCGCGCACCAGTTCCTCGGCGTGGGCGCGGGCCTCCTTGACCATCCGGTCCGCTTGGGCCTTCGCGTCCGCGAGCATGCGGTCGGCGTCGGCGCGCGCGTCCTCGAGGAGGGTGCGTGCCTCCTCGTCGGCGTCCCCGACCGTCTTGTCGGCCTGAGCCCGCGCGTCGTTGATCAGCTTGTCACGGTGATCGAGGACGTCCTGCGCGTCGTCGAGTTCGGGCGGCAGCGCATCGCGCACGTCGTCGAGCAATTCGAGGACATCGCCGCGCGGTACCACGCAGCTCGCCGTCATCGGAACGCTACGTGCCTCTTCGACGATTGCGACCAGCTCGTCGAGTGCCTCGAATACCCGGTACACGCCCAACCCCAATCACTCGCTCGACACGACCGGTGCGGCCGCGCCGCCGTCCAGTCTGCCGCAGCGCAGGGCACGCTCGTGTGCCCTGCGCTCGGTGTGTCGGGATACGGCCGTCACAGGCCGTGCGGAGGGTCCGGTCTATTTCGCGGCGGCCCGCTCGGCCAGGCGCGTGAGCAGACGATCGTGCACGGAGCCCGGCAGCATCTCGGAGACGTCGCCACCGTAGGTCGCGACCTCCTTGACGAGCGAGCTCGAAAGATAGCTGTAGACCGGGTTGGTGGCGACGAACAGCGTGTCGACGCCGGTGAGCTTGTGGTTCATCTGCGCCATCTGCAGCTCGTAGTCGAAATCGTTGGCGCCGCGCAGGCCCTTGACGATCGCGGTGATCCCCCGCTCGCGGGCGTAGTCGACGAGCAGGCCCTGCCAGGCGTCGACCGTGACGTTCGGCAGGTGCGACGTGGCCTCGGTGAGCATCTCGAGGCGTTCGTCGATCGTGAACATCCCCTGCTTGTTGGGATTGATCGTGACGGTCACGACGACCTCGTCGAACTGGGCCGAGACCCTGCCGATGACGTCGAGGTGTCCGTTGGTGACCGGGTCGAAGGATCCTGGGCAGACCGCGCGGCTCATGACCCAGCACCGTAGCAGGTGGCGATTTCCACTCTCGTCTCGCCGTAGCGCTTCGACCTGCCGACCTCGAATCCCTGCGGCCACACCGTTTCCGGTGATCGCGACGACCGTTCGACCACGACGATCGAGCCGTCCTCGACCCAACCTCCGGACACCAGCGTCCCGAGCACGCCGGTGACGGCCTCCTCGGTCACGGCGTAGGGCGGGTCGGCCAGGACGAGGTCGTAGACGCGGTCGGGGGTGCCCGCAAGCACCGCGGATACCGGTGCGGTGCGCAGCACCGCACCGGACAGTCCGACCGTCGCGATGTTCTCGCGGATCACGCCCGCCGCCTTCGCGTCGGACTCGACGAGCATCGCGTGCTCGGCGCCGCGGGACAGCGCCTCGAGGCCGAGCGCCCCCGACCCCGCGTAGAGGTCGAGGACGGCGGCCCCGTCGATGTCCATGCGTGCGTCGAGCGAACTGAACAGGGCTTCGCGCACCCGTTCGGAGGTGGGCCGGGTTCCGCGGGGCGGCACCTTCAGGCGCCGCCCCCCTGCCCGGCCGGCGACGATCCGTGTCACTCGGCGCTGTCTCCCGTGGACACCTCGACGAGCAGGTCGCCACCTTCGACCTGTTGCACCGGCCCGATCGCGACGCGCGTGATGCGGCCGCCGCGCGGCGCGGTGATCGCGGCCTCCATCTTCATGGCCTCGATCGTGGCGACGGTGTCGCCCGCCGAGACGCTGTCGCCCTCGGACACGACGAGGGTGACCATGCCGGCGAACGGCGCCGCGACGTGACCGGGATGGTTGCGGTCGGCCTTCTCCGCGGCAGGGGTCTCCGCGGCCACCGAGCGGTCGCGCACCGACACCGGGCGCAGCTGCCCGTTGAGGATGCACATGACCGTGCGGTAACCCTTCTCGTCGGCATCGGAGATCGCCTCGAGGCCGATGAGCAGTTCGACACCCTTGTCCAGGCGCACCCGGTGCTCGTCGCCGTGCCGCAGACCGTAGAAGAACTGGTTGGCCGACAGCTCGGTGGTGTCGCCGTAGGTCTCGCGGTGCTGCTCGAACTCCTTCGCGGGGCCCGGGAAGAGCAGGCGGTTGAGCATGCGGCGACGCTCGTCGGACGAACCGCCGAGGGCCTTCTCCTCCTCCGGCGCGAGCGGGGTGATCGGCTTGGGCTCGGCGCGGCCCGACAGCGCCTTGCTGCGGAAGGGCTCGGGCCAGCCGCCGGCCGGGGTCCCGAGATCGCCGCGCAGGAAGCCGATCACCGAATCGGGGATGTCGTACTTGCCGGGCTCGGCGGCGAAGTCGTCGACCGAGACGCCCGCGCCCACGAGGTGCAGCGCGAGGTCGCCGACGACCTTGCTCGACGGCGTGACCTTGATCAGGCGGCCCAGGAGGCGGTCGGCGCCGGCGTAGGCGGCCTCGACTTCTTCGAATCGGTCGCCGAGGCCCAGCGCGATGGCCTGCTGGCGCAGGTTCGACAGCTGACCGCCGGGGATCTCGTGGGTGTAGACGCGGCCGGTCGGTGCGGGCAGCCCCGACTCGAACGGTGCGTACACCTTGCGCAGCGCCTCCCAGTACGGCTCGAGATCGCACACGGCCTGCAGGTCGAGACCGGTGTCGAACTCGCTGTTCGCCGCGGCGGCGACGATCGCCGACAGGGCGGGCTGGCTCGTCGTACCGGCCAGCGCCGCGGACGCACCGTCGACGGCGTCGGCACCGGCGTGCCAGGCCGCGAGGTAGGTGGCGAGCTGACCGCCCGGGGTGTCGTGCGTGTGCACGTGCACCGGCAGATCGAAGTTGCTCCGCAGCGCCGACACGAGCGTCGCGGCGGCCGGGGCGCGCAGCAGACCCGCCATGTCCTTGATGGCCAGGACGTGCGCACCGGCCTCGACGATCTCCTCGGCCAGACGCAGGTAGTAGTCGAGCGTGTAGATCGACTCGTTCGGGTTCGACAGGTCGCCGGTGTAGGACATCGCGACCTCGGCGAGGGTGGTGCCAGTCTCGCGCACCGCGTCGATTGCCGGACGCATCTGGTCGACGTTGTTCAGCGCGTCGAAGATACGGAAGATGTCGATGCCGGTGTCGGTGGCCTCCTGCACGAAGGCGCGGGTGACGGCCTCCGGGTAGGGGGTGTAGCCGACGGTGTTGCGTCCGCGCAGCAGCATCTGCAGGTTGATGTTCGGGATCGCCTCGCGCAGCGCCGCGAGCCGCTCCCACGGATCCTCGTGCAGGAAGCGCAGTGCGACGTCGTAGGTCGCGCCGCCCCACGCCTCGATCGACAGCAGTTGCGGCGTCATCCGGGCCACGTGCCCGGCCACCGTCAGCAGGTCCTTGCTGCGCACGCGGGTCGCGAGCAGCGACTGGTGGGCGTCGCGGAAGGTGGTGTCGGTGACGCCGATCGCCTTCTGGTCACGCAGCGCACGGGCGAAGCCCTCGGGTCCGAGCTCGAGCAGACGCTGACGCGAACCGGCCGGCGGCTCGGCGTTCAGGTCGATCGCGGGCAGCTTGTCGTGCGGGTAGACCGTCGTGGTGCGCTCGCCGTGCGGCTTGTTCACCGTCACGTCGGCGAGGTACCGCAGGATCTTGGTGCCGCGGTCGGCGGACGAGCGCAGAGTCAGCAGGTGCGGGCGCTCCTCGATGAACGAGGTGTTGACGTTGCCGCCGCGGAAGTCCTCGTCGTCGAGCACCGCCTGCAGGAACGGGATGTTCGTGGCGACACCGCGGATACGGAACTCGGCGACCGCGCGGCGCGCGCGGGCGACGGCGGTCTCGAAGTTGCGGCCGCGGCAGGTGAGCTTGACGAGCATCGAGTCGAAGTGGGCGGAGATCTCCGCGCCGACCGAGGTGCCGCCGTCGAGACGGATACCGGCACCGCCCGGAGTGCGGTAGCCGGTGATGCGGCCGGTGTCCGGACGGAACCCGTTGGCCGGGTCCTCGGTGGTGATGCGGCACTGCAGCGCCGCGCCGCGGATGGTGATGCCCTCCTGCGACAGGCCCAGTTCCTCGAGCGACTCGCCTGCGGCGATGCGCAGCTGGGACTGCACGAGGTCGACGTCGGTGATCTCCTCGGTGACCGTGTGCTCGACCTGGATACGCGGGTTCATCTCGATGAACACGTGGTTGCCGCGTTCGTCGACGAGGAACTCGACGGTGCCCGCGCACTGGTAGCCGATCTCCTTGGCGAAGGCGACGGCGTCGGCGCAGATGCGGTCGCGAAGCTCGGGATCGAGATTCGGGGCGGGGGCGAGCTCGATGACCTTCTGGTGGCGGCGCTGCACCGAGCAGTCGCGCTCGTACAGGTGGATGACGTTGCCGTGCTTGTCGGCGAGGATCTGCACCTCGATGTGCCGCGGGTTGACCACGGCCTGCTCCAGGAAGACGGTGGGATCACCGAAGGCCGCGTCGGCCTCGCGGGAGGCGGCTTCGATGGCCTCGCGCAGCTGGGAGGGCTCGGCGACCCGGCGCATGCCGCGTCCGCCACCGCCGGCGACAGCCTTGACGAAGACCGGGAAGTTCATCGTTTCCGAGGCGGCGACCAGCTCGTCGACGTCCGACGACGGCTCCGACGACGCCAGCACCGGGAGGCCGGCGGCCTTCGCCGAGGCGATCGCGCGGGCCTTGTTGCCCGTCAGTTCGAGGATCTCCGCCGACGGACCGACGAAGGTGATGCCCGCTTCGGCGCACGCCGCGGCGAGGTCCGGATTCTCGGAGAGGAAGCCGTAGCCGGGGTAGATCGCGTCGGCACCGGCCGACACGGCCGCTTCGACGATCTTCTCGACCGACAGATATGCGCGGACCGGGTGCCCCTCCTCACCGATCTGATAGGCCTCGTCGGCCTTCAACCGGTGCAGGGAGTTCCGGTCTTCGTACGGGAACACCGCGACCGTCCCGGCGCCCAGTTCGTAGGCGGCACGGAATGCGCGGATCGCGATCTCGCCACGGTTGGCGACAAGCACTTTCGAGAACATTGGTCGACGGTACCGCGACGTAACATGCCGCCTTCGACGCGCGTTCCACATCGTGGGACAAGGCGCCCGGATGGCACGACTGGAACGATGCAGTCGGCCCAGTCGTAACACGGCGTCAACATGCCGGGCACGGCCACCGAAACCTCACCGCGGGTTCTGCGGCACGGTGTACGGAACGTAACTCAGGACTTGTCGAGATAGGCCACGCGCTCGGCGTCGAGCGCGGCCCGCACCATGCTTGCGAGCCCCGGGTGGTGTTCGAGGCCGGGATCCTTCTCCGTCACCGTCCGGGAGAAGTCGCGAGCCGCCTCGATGACGGCGGCGTCGTCGACGAGCGAGAGTAACCGCAGCGTCGACACGGTGCCGGACTGGGCGACACCGAGGACGTCGCCCTCCCGGCGCAACTGCAGGTCGAGCTGGGCGAGTTCGAAACCGTCGGTGGTGCCGGCGACGGCCTCGAGCCGCATCATCGTCGGGGTCGCGGGCTTCGCGTCGGTCACGAGCAGACACAGGCCCTGATGGCCGCCACGACCGACGCGACCCCGCAGCTGGTGCAACTGGCTGACACCGAACCGGTCGGCATCGACGATCACCATCACGGTCGCGTTCGGCACGTCGACACCGACCTCGACGACGGTCGTGCACACGAGCACGTCGAGCTCCGCGGCGTTGAAGGCCTGCATCACCGCGTCCTTCTCGTCGCCGGGGAGGCGACCGTGCAGCAGCCCCACCCTCAGATCCCGCAGCGGACCGGAAGTGAGGAACTCGAACTGCTCGAGCACAGAGACGGTTTCGGGCGGGGCCTGCTTGCCCTTCCCCGATCCCGACGGCTCGGGCCCGTCCGGATCGAAGAGCGCGTCGTCGTCGGAATCGCCGTCGCCGATGCGGGAACACACCACGTAGGCCTGCCGCCCCTCGGCGACCTCCTCGCGGATGCGTTCCCACGCGCGGTCGACCCACTTCGGATGCACCTTCGCCGGCACCACGCGGCTGACGATCGGCGACCGTCCTCTGGGGAGTTCGCGCAGGGTCGAGACCTCGAGGTCGCCGAGCACCGTCATCGCGATGGTGCGCGGGATGGGTGTTGCGGTCATCACCAGCACGTGCGGGGACGTGCCGTCGCGACCCCGCGAGCGCAGTGCGTCGCGCTGTTCGACACCGAAGCGGTGCTGCTCGTCGATCACCACCAGGCCGAGGTCGAAGAACTGCACCGTGTCCTCGATCAGCGCGTGCGTGCCGATGACGATGCCGGCATCGCCCGTCACCGCCTCGTTGAGCGCGGCCCGCTTGCGTGCGACCCCCATCGAGCCGGTCAGCAGGGTCACGCGGGTCGCGAGTTCGTGAGCGTCGAGTTCGCCCGCCGCGGCGAGATCGCCCAGCATCTTCGTGAGCGAGCGCGCGTGCTGCGCCGCGAGCACCTCGGTGGGTGCGAGCAACGCGCACTGCCGACCGGAGTCGATCACCTGCAGCATCGCCCGTAGCGCCACGATGGTCTTGCCGGAACCGACCTCGCCCTGGAGCAGCCGGTTCATGGGGTGTTCGCGTGCGAGATCGGCCGCGATCTCGTCGGCCACCGAGAGCTGCCCGGCCGTCAGTTCGAAGGGCAGCCGCCGGTCGAACTCGTCGGCGATCCCGCCCTCGCGGCGCGGGCAGGACGGCGCCGACCGCACCTCGACGTCGTGCCGGCGTCCGGCGAGCACGAGCTGCACCGCGGCGGCCTCGTCGAACCGCAGACGGTCGCGTGCCCGGTCGATCTCCTGCTTCGTGTCGGGCAGGTGGATCGAGCGGAGCGCCTCGTCGAGGCCCACGAAGCCGTGCTCGTCGCGCACCCACTCGGGCAGCGGATCGTCGACGTGGTCGAGCTGGTCGAGCACCTGCCGCACGCAGCGCATGACGGTCCACGACTCGACCTCGCGGGTCGCGCGGTACATCGGGATCAGCGCGCGGTCGAAGACCGACATGTCGACTCCCGATCCGTCCTGCGCGGTGCGGGCGAGACCCGCCAGGGCGCCGGCGCCCCGCACCCGCGCGGGGGTCGCCGAGACCAGGTCCTCGGCGTCGCGCGGTTCGGGCAGCACGAGATAGCTCGGATGGGTCAGGCTCCACTTGTCGCGGAAGTACTTCACGGTGCCGGAGAACATCGCGCGCACGCCGGGCTTGATGTTGTGCTTGACCCGGTGCGGGTTGAAGAAGGTGACGTCGATGCTGTGGCGATCGGAGCGCAACCGCACCGCGAGGCGTTTGCCGGCGCGGGATTTCATCGGCACCTCCTGCGCCGACTCGACCCGCGCGATGATCGTGATGTGCTGGCCCTCCGCGGGCTGGCTCTCGCCGAGTTCGGCGCCCTGGGTGGCGTAGCGGTGCGGATAGTGCCTCAGTAGATCCTCGACGGTGGTCATCCCGAACGCGTCGTGCAAGGCGTCCGCCGTCTTGCGGCCGAGGACATGATCGAGCCGGTCCGCGAGTGTCGCCACTGCCGTCCCTTCCGCTACTCATGCGGTGGCCTCGCGGCGCACCGGCTACTCGACGCCGAGCTGCAGCAGGTCGCTGCGCTGACCGCCCTGGTAGACCGCCACGTCGATCTCCGGGTGACGGCGATCGAGGTGGGCGGCCAGTTGCTCGACGAGTCCGTCGGGGGCGTCGGCGCCGACCAGCATCGTCACGAGCTCGCCGCCCGCGGCGAGAATCCTGTCGAGCAGCGACGCTCCCGCTGTCACCAGATCATGCTCGATCACTACGACATCATGGCCGGCCAGTCCGAGACTGTCGCCGGGCTCGCACGTTCCGACCCAGGTCAGCGCGCGTTCGTTCGCGTACCGCAGCGATCCCCAGCGCACGCACGACGCCGCCTCCGACATCGCGAAGGCGTCGTCGACCGTCGCGCGCATCGGATCGTGCACGGCCAACGAGGCCAGCCCCTGGACGACGGAGGAGGACGGCAGGAACATCACGTCACGGTCGTCCCGCCGCGCCCGGGCGCCCACGGCGACGACGTCCTGCGCGGAGAGCGCACCGTTGGGCAGCACCAGGACGTCCCGGCTCGGCAGTGCCCGGATCGCCTCGAGCAGTTCGTCCGGGGCTGAGATCTCCTCGGCCCGCAGCACCCGGGCACCCTCCGCCTCGAACAGTTCGGCCGCGCCCTCGCCGCCCACCACTGCGAGGACCGCCCGGGACTGTTCCTCCGCCGACTCGGCACGGACCCGGGCGGGAGCCGCGCCCAGCGCCACGGGACCGTCGCCGCACCCGCGACGCGCGGACTCGAGCGCGAAGCACGTGATGTCGATGCGGCTCAGCGAACCCGCCGCGAGACCGGCCTCCACGGCAGCTCCGGGCTCGCAGCAGTGCACGTGAACGGACCAGCACCCCGATCCCCCGGAAACGATCGCGACCGAGTCGCCGAGCGCGTCGAGGGAGGACCTCAAGGCATCCATGCGCGCGTCGTCGGAATTCCCGACGAGATACATCACTTCGTACTCCTGCTGGTCGCTGTCGTGACGTTCGTCGACGATCTCGGGTTCGACGACAGGCCGCGAGGTGCCGGCGAGCACCATCCGGCGATCGGGCCGTATTCCGGTGGTGACCTCCACCAGGCAGTCGAGCAGCACGAGCAGGCCGAGGCCGCCGGCGTCGACGACCCCTGCCTCGGCGAGGACGTCGAGCTGGGTGGTGGTGCGCTGCAGCGCGTCGGCGGCGGCGTCGGCACTCGCGACGGCGACATCGCACACGGTCGCATCCGTCTCCGAAGCGACGCGGGTCGCGCCCTCGGCCGCAGCTTCGAGGACGCTGACGATGGTGCCCTTCGCGGGTGCGCTGAGCGCTCCGGTCACGAGCGTCGCGGCGTTGGAGAAGGCGGCGGCGAGGTCCCGGGCGCCGACCGTCGTCAGTCCGGCGATCGCGTCGGCGAGACCGCGCAGTGCCTGTGCCAGGATGATCCCGGAGTTGCCCCGCGCCCCGGCGAAGGCACCACGCGCGAGCCCTTCGGCGACGTCGGATGCGGTGAGCGCGCCGTCCACGGGCCCGCCGATCCGGGCCGCCGCGGCCTGCAGGGTGATCAGCAGATTGTTTCCGGTGTCCCCGTCGGGCACCGGGAAGACGTTGAGCGAGTTGATCTCCGCTCGGCGCTGTTCGAGCGCTTCCACACCGAACTCGACCCACCGGCGCAGCGCCCGCCCGTCCACCGTGTCCTCGGCTCCGAGCAACGATTCCACCCCCTTCGCCTCGTCCTGCGAGCATCGTCCACCTCTGCGATCGGTACCGTTGCGCACGGTGCCGAGCCCTGGCGAACAGGTTAGCCGCGAGTCGTCGCACCGTCCGGTTTGGCCAACCGCCCTCGAGTTCGCTAAGCTTGCCGGGTTGCCTCGCACGGGCGGCTCGTTCCCCGTGTTCGCAAGGCGAAACAACAGACAGAAGATCTATCCACTAGACACAAGGAGTTCGCGACATGGCTGCCGTCTGCGACGTATGCGCCAAGGGCCCCGGCTTCGGGAAGTCGGTCTCGCACTCGCACCGGCGTACCAACCGTCGCTGGAACCCGAACATCCAGAGCGTGCGCGCTCAGGTTGCACCGGGCAACACCCGCAAGATGAACGTGTGCACCTCCTGCCTCAAGGCCGGCAAGGTCGTCCGCGGCTGATTCCCGGTCGAGTCGTCGCGAAGGCCCCCTGCGCTGATTGCGCAGGGGGCCTTCGCCGTTCGATCCTGCGGCCCGATATCGTGCGGGAATGACCGAGAACCAAGCTTCCTTCCCCGACAGCGACTCTCTCCGTTCACTGGTGAGCGTGGAGGACCGCGTCCTGCGGATCGCCGTGGCGACCTCCGAGCACGGCACCTCCCTGTCCCCCGCAGGGATGGAGCAGGGCATCGCAGCCCTGCGTGCGGCAGGCCCGGAGATCGGCGCCGTGCTGCTCGTCGGTGAGGGTGCGAACTTCTGCGCGGGCGGCAACGTCCACGGATTCGCCGCGGCCGAGGACCGTGGCGCCCACCTGCTCGAGATCGCGAACCTCTTCCATGACTTCGTGCGCGCACTGGAGAAGGCGGCCGTGCCGGTCGTCGCCGCCGTGCACGGCTGGGCCGCCGGCGCCGGCATGAGCCTGGCGCTGCTCGCCGACATCGCGCTCGCCGGCCCCGGCACGAAGATGCGCGCCGCGTACCCGTCGATCGGCTTCTCCCCCGACGGCGGCATGTCGTGGACCCTGCCGCGGATCGTCGGCCCGTCGCGGGCACGGGAGATCATCATGACCGACGCCGTGATCGGCGCCGACGAAGCCGTGCGCCTGGGTCTGCTCAGCCGGCTCGTCGCCGACGGCGAGATCCAAAGCGAAGGGTTGCGACTCGCACGAACCCTCGCGCACGGCCCCACGCAGTCCTACGCCGCCATCCGCTCGCTCGTGGCGGGCTCGGCCGGACGATCGCTGTCCGACCACCTCGATGCCGAAGCCGCCTCGATCTCCGCGGCCGCGACGACGCCCACGGGTATCGAGGGTGTCGACGCCTTCGTCGCCAAGCGGCGTCCGGACTGGGATTCGGCCCGCGCCTGACATCCGGGCGGCGGATCGGTGGTCAGGGCAGTCGCCAGTCCACCGGTTCGCCGCCCTGCTCGACGAGCAGGGCGTTCGCGCGGCTGAACGGACGCGACCCGAAGAATCCGCGTGAGGCCGACAGCGGGGACGGGTGCGCCGACTTCACGGTGGGCACACCACCGAGCATGGGTTCGAGGGTCGCCGCGTCGCGGCCCCACAGGATCGCGACGAGCGGGGTACCGCGCGCGACCAGCGCGCGGATCGCCTGCTCGGTGACGGCCTCCCAGCCCTTGCCGCGATGCGAGGCCGGCTGGCCCGGCGCGACGGTGAGGACCCGGTTGAGCAACAGGACACCGTGCTCGGTCCACGGCGACAGGTCGCCCGTGGAGGGCTGCGGCAGACCGAGATCGTCGGTGTACTCGCGGTAGATGTTGGCGAGACTGCGCGGGATCGGCCGGACGGCCGGAGCCACCGAGAAGCTCAGTCCCACAGCGTGACCCGGAGTGGGATAGGGATCCTGCCCGACGATCAGGACGCGGACGGACTCGAACGGCTGTGTGAAGGCACGCAGCACGTTCGGACCGGACGGCAGGTAACTGCGGCCCGCGGCGAGTTCGGCGCGGAGGAACTGCCCCATCGCGGTGATGTCACCTGCGACGGGTTCGAGTGCTCGCGCCCAGCCCGGGTCGACGAGTTCGGACAGGGGCCGACCGGCACGGGGCTCGTCCGCTCCCCCGTCCGCGGACTGTGTGTCGACGGTGTCGGCCACGTGTCACTCCTGGTCGATGCGGCGGAGAGCTGTCCGGTAGTAGGCGGCGTTCGCCGCATACATCTCGGCGTTGGGGTCGAATTTGTTCTCGGGGATCTCGTAGCCCTCGCGGACCTTCGCGGGGATGCCCATCGCCATGCGGCGGGGCGGAAGTTCGAAGCGCGGTGGGATCAGGGCGCCGGCGGCGACCTGCGCTCCGGCGCCGATGACCGATCCGTTGAGGACGAGCGAACCCGAGCCGATCAGCGCGCCGTCACCGATCGTGGAGCCCTCGATGTGCGCGTTGTGCCCGACGACGCACCGCGCGCCGATGACGGTGGCCTCGATCGCGGTGCAGTGGATGATCGTGCCGTCCTGGATGTTGGTCTTCTCCCCCACGGTGATCGTGCCGTAGTCCCCGCGCAGCACCGCCGAGGGCCACACGGAGGCACCGGCACCGAGGGTGACGTTGCCGATCACGACCGCGTCGGGGTGAACCCACGCGTCGGGATGGATATCGGGGACACGCTCGCCGAGTGCGTAGACAGCCATGACTGCAGAACCTATCTCGAGCGAACCCCACCCGAAGTGGTCGCCCTAGTGACCAGCGCCCGCCGCAAAGCTCTCCCAGCCTCCGGATCCGTCGCGGCGCTGCCCGTCGACGGTGACGCCGAAGCCTTCCAGGACCACGCCGATCGGCCGCCATCCGTCCGGCAGTGCGACCTCGCGAGGGAAGCACGCTGCGAGGGCATGGTCCTCGCCGCCGGTGAGGATCCACTCCCACGGGTCGGCCGCCAGCACCCGACCGGTCTCGCGGAGTTGCGTGTCGGGAGCGAGCGCACCGGAGTCGAGGTCGATCGCGACCTCCGAAGCCGTGCAGATGTGCCCGAGATCGGCGACGAGACCGTCGGAGATGTCGGTGCATGCGTGGGCGCCTGCTGCGGCCGCTGCAGGACCTGCGGCGTAGGGCGGAGTGGGCACACGATGCGCCGCGACGAGTTCGGGGAAGTCCCGGTTGCCGGCCAGCAGCAGGGCCAGACCCGCCGCGGAGCGACCGGTGCGACCGGCGAGGGCGACGACGTCGCCGGGGCGGGCGGTGGAGCGGAGCAGCGGTGGCCGTCCGTCGAGTTCGCCGAGCACGGTGACCGAGATGATCACCTGACCCGCTTGCACGAGATCGCCTCCCACGACTCCGGCGCCGATCTCCTCCGCAGCCTCCCCGATGCCCGCCGAGATGCCGTCGAGCACGGCGACGGGAGTCTCGGGCGGACAACCGAGGCCGACGACGAAGGCCGTGGGGCGGGCGCCGACCGCGGCGACATCGGCTCCGTTCTGGGCGACCGCCTTGCGTCCGACCTCTTCCGGGCTCGACCAGTCGAACCGGAAGTGACGTCCTTCGACCAGCATGTCGGTCGAGATCGCGATGCGCCCGTCGGATGCTGTCACGACCGCTGCGTCGTGGCCCGGCCCGACGAGTGTGCTGTCGGGTTGCCGCCGTGCTCTCACCGCGCGCTCGATCACTGGGAATTCGCCGATGTCGGCGACGGTGGGTCCGCTCGGGTTCGTCACGGTGACGGTCGCCTCTTTCTCGGTCGGCGGTGGGAGAGAGCCGGCACGTGCCCTGCTACGTTCGATCACGCTACCGCCCCCTGTCCCCGAGCCCGGATGCTGGACACGATGAACGACACCTCTGCTTCCGATCGCGAACCTTCCGACGACGCCCCCGTCGAGGCACCCGGATCGGACGGGATGCGACGCAGTCCCGCTCTGATCGCCACGGCGATCGCACTGCCCGTCGCCCTGCTGGTCGGAGTGGTGGTGGCGGCCGTGATCGTGTCGCAGTCACCGGTGAATACACCCGTGGGTCTCGGTCCCGTGCCCGCTCCGGAGGCGGAATCCGAATCCTGCTCGCAGTTGCTCGACGCGCTGCCGGAGGAGCTCGGCGACTACACGCGCGCCGAACTGGCCGATCCGGCACCGGTGGGTGCTGCGGCCTGGCAGTCGGACGACGGCGAGGAGGTCGTCCTACGTTGCGGTCTCGACCGGCCCGACCAGTTCGACCGAGCGGCGGCGCTGCAGGTGATCGACGACGTGCAGTGGTTCGAGGTGTCGGGCGCCGAGCAGGGCATCCCGGCGAGTACGTGGTTCGCCGTCGACCGTCCGGTCTACGTGGCCTTGACCGTGCCCGACGGATCCGGGCCGACCCCGCTGCAGGACATCACGGCGACGATCTCCGCGGCGCTCCCGCAGCAGGAGATCGATCCGGCGCCGATCCGCTGAGCCGGACGGACGAGAAAGGTCGGCCCCGGCACCGTGGTGTGGTGCCGGGGCCGACCGTGTTCGTCGCCGCGACGATCAGGACGCGTGCATGGTCCCCGTGCGCTGGTAGCGCTCGTGGAAGGAGAACGCCTCACCGAGCAGGTGCGGGGTGTGACCTGCTCCGGGGGTGGCTTCTGCGCGCTCGATGTAGTCGAGCAGTTCGGCGCGGTAGTCGGGATGCGCGCAGCGCTCCACGACGACCCGCGACCGACGGCGGGGGGACAGTGCGCGCAGATCGGCGAGACCCTGTTCGGTCACGATGACCTGCACGTCGTGCTCGGTGTGGTCGACGTGCGGCACCATCGGGACGATCGACGAGATCGCGCCGTCGCGGGCTGTCGACGGGCTCAGGAACATCGACAGGTAGCCGTTGCGCGCGAAGTCGCCGGAGCCACCGATGCCGTTCATGATGCGGGTGCCCATCACGTGGGTGGAGTTGACGTTGCCGTACACGTCGGCTTCGAGCATGCCGTTCATGGCGATGATGCCGAGTCGGCGGACGATCTCGGGGTGGTTGCTGATCTCCTGCGGCCGCAACATGATGTGGTCGCGGTAGAAGTCGATGTTCTCGACGAAGTCGTTCAGCCCCGCTTCGGACAGTGCGAGGGAAGTCGCCGAGGCGAACCGGACGGTGCCGTGTTTGACGAGGTCGAGCATGCCGTCCTGGATGACCTCCGAATAGCAGGTCAGCCCCCGGTACGGTCCGCTGTCGAGACCGGCGAGAACGGCGTTGGCGACGTTGCCGACACCCGACTGCAGCGGAAGCAGCGTGTCGGCGGGCAGCCGTCCCGCGGCGACCTCGTGCGCGAAGAAGTCGAGGACGTGGTCGGCGATGGCCCGGCTGGTGGCGTCGGGCGCCGTGAGCGCGGTGGCGCTGTCGGAACGGTCGGTCTCGACGACCGCGACGACGCGTTCCGGATCGATCCGGAAGTAGGGCTGGCCGATGCGGTCCTCGACGTCGGTGAGGTCGATCGGACGACGGTTCGGGGGAAGCGCGGTGCCGTAGTAGACGTCGTGCACGCCGTCCATGGCGGCGGGGATCCACGAGTTGACCTCGAGGATCACCTTCTCGGCGACGTCGAGCCAGGTCTTGTTGTTACCGATGGACGTGGCGGGGATCAGCTCGCCCGTCTCCGTGATGCCGGAGATCTCGACGACGGCGACGTCGATGTGTCCGTAGTAGCCCTCCCAGACCTGCTGGGCGACGTGCGACAGGTGTATGTCGACGTAGTCCATCCGGCCTTCGTTGATCCGCCCTCGGGCGGTGGGCTCTGCCTGGTACGGCATACGCAGCGCGATTCCGTCGACGTCGGCGAGCATGCGCTCGGTGTCGGAGGCCACCGACGCTCCGGTGAGCAGGTTGATCCGGAAGTCGCCGCCGGTCGCCCGCGTGCGCCGGATGTGTTCGGCGAGGGCCGGGGTCACTGCCTTCGGGGTGCCTGCGCTGGCGAAGCCGCTGATGGCGACCGTGTCGCCGGGGCGAATCCACTGGACGGCGTCCTGAGCCGACACGATCTTCTTGCGGTAGGTCTCATGACGTACCCGAGCCTCGGCCGGGGTCACGACGACCGACTCCACAGACGGCGCTGCGGGGGATGAAAGGGCTGCGTACATGACGACGACCATAGCGACGCGGATGATCCGCTCATCACACTCGGTCCGGATCAGCGATCGCCGTCACCAATTCGGACACAGAGTGCCACGAGTCGCACTCCAAGATCGATTCAATCGGAAGTTGTTGTTTCGCAAGCTTTTACAGCATGATCTCTGCCACGCCGACTGACACTGGGTGCCACCCTCTTTCGTGAGAGCCCCTCCGTCGCTATCTCTACGGTATCCCCGTTCGCCGCCGCATCAGTACCGTTTGCCGCCCCCGGAGAACCGTTCACCGTCGCCGTGACGGAACGTCGTCGGGCACGATTGCAGCATGACGAACTCCACCGACCTGTTGCGCGACGATGCCGAGCACCTCCTCCGCGAGCTGGCAGGCCCCGATGCCCGGCTCCGCGACGACCAATGGGTCGCGATCGAGGCGCTCGTGGTACACCGTCGCCGCGCCCTCGTCGTCCAGCGCACAGGCTGGGGAAAGTCGGCCGTC
Source organism: Rhodococcus sp. DMU2021 (assembly GCF_019641445.1). NCBI lineage: Bacteria > Bacillati > Actinomycetota > Actinomycetes > Mycobacteriales > Nocardiaceae > Rhodococcus > Rhodococcus sp. DMU2021. The sequence goes on along the minus strand of NZ_JAIFKB010000001.1, from coordinate 183,790 downwards.
TACTTCATCTCCGCCAAACTGCTGCGCCGGCAGGGCCGCGGTCCCACGGTGATCGTGTCGCCGCTGCTCGCCCTGATGCGCAACCAGGTCGCGGCCGCCGAGCGGGCGGGCGTCCACGCCGCGACCATCAACTCCGGCAACGTGACGGAATGGGCGGCGATCCACGAGCGGATCGCGGCGGGTGAGGTCGACGTCCTCCTCGTCAGCCCCGAACGCCTCAACAACCCCGACTTCCGCGACCAGGTCTTGCCCTCCCTCGCCCGCGACGCCGGATTGGTGGTCGTCGACGAGGCGCACTGCGTGTCGGACTGGGGTCACGACTTCCGGCCCGACTACCGCCGCATCCGCACCCTCGTCGCCGAACTCGGCGACGACATCCCGGTCCTGGCGACGACCGCGACCGCCAACGACCGGGTGGTCGCCGACATCGCCGCCCAGCTCGGTGTCGGCGGAGGCAGCGACCTCGGTGGAAGCAGCAATGCCGGCTCCGACGGCACGCTCGTGCTGCGCGGCGGCCTCGACCGTCCGTCGCTGCACCTGTCGGTGGTGCGGATCGACGAACCGGCACGACGCGCAGCATGGCTCGCGCAACATCTGAAGGATCTGCCGGGCTCGGGCATCGTGTACGCGCTGACGGTCTCCGCCGCCCGCGACCTCGCGGCGCTGCTCACCGACCACGGCTATGCAGTGGCGGCATACACCGGTCAGACCGAACCGACCGAACGTGAACAGCTCGAGGCCGATCTCCTCGACAACAAGGTCAAGGCGCTCGTCGCGACCTCGGCACTCGGCATGGGCTTCGACAAGCCCGACCTCGGCTTCGTGGTGCACCTCGGCGCTCCCTCGTCCCCGATCTCCTACTACCAGCAGGTCGGGCGTGCGGGTCGCTCCACCGAACGCGCCGAGGTGGTTCTGCTCCCCGGCCCGGAGGACCGCCGGATCTGGCAGTGGTTCGCCTCGGTCGCCTTCCCGGACGAGGCACTCGTACGCCGTGTGATCGCAGCGCTCGATACCGAACGGCCGGTATCGACACCCGCGCTCGAACCGCGGGTCGACCTCACGCGCTCCCGCCTGGAGATGGTCCTCAAGGTCCTCGACGTCGACGGAGCGGTGAAGAGGGTCAAGGGTGGCTGGATCGCCACCGGGCAGCCCTGGATGTACGACGAGGAGCGCTACGGGCGGCTCGAGGAGGCGCGCGCCGCGGAACAGGAGGCGATGCTCGAATACGAACGCACCACCGAATGCCGCATGGTCTTCCTCCGCCGTCAGCTCGACGACCCCGATCTCGACACCCGGACCCCCGGCTGCGATCACACCGCCGGAGGCCCCGGCTGCGGCCGGTGCGACAACTGCATCGGCTCCCGGTGGGAGACGTCCGTCGGCGACGACGAGGTCGCCCGCACCCGCGCCCGGCTCGAACGCCCCGGTGTGGATCTGCCGCCGCGCCGGCAGTGGCCCACGGGAATGTCGACCCTCGGGATCCCGCTGTCGGGCCGGATCACGGACGGTCCGCACCCCGGGCGAGTGCTGGGCAGGCTGTCGGATCTGGGATGGGGACCGCGACTGCGCGAACTGCTCGACGGACCGGACCGCGAAGTGCCGAAGGCGGTGGTCGACGCGTCGATCGCGGTGCTCGCCGCGTGGGACTGGGAGGAGCGGCCCACCGCCGTCATGACCATGGACTCCCCCACACATCCCCTGCTCGTCGAGTCACTCGCGTTCCGATTGGCACAAATCGGACGATTACGAGATCTAGGTGTATTGCGACGCCGAAGCGGGAATACGGAGCCGACGGCAGCGAACTCGGCATATCGGGTCGCCGCACTGATCGATGCGTGGGAGCGACCCGACAACCTCGGGTCGAGTGGTCCGATCCTTCTCGTCGATGCGGTGACCGACACCGGCTGGACGTTCACGATGGCGGCGAGAACTCTCGTCGCTGCGGGAGCCGACGCGGTGTTGCCGTACGCACTCGCGAGCCCGAAGTAATCGCCACGAGGAGGACCGACGTAACATGTTTGTGACCGGCATCACAACATGCGCTCGACCTGCACGGACCACAGGGTTCCGATCCCGATTCCGGACACGGGCGTGATCTCGACACCGGAAGTTGTTAGGTTGAAAGGACATATGAGGCCCGTCAAGGAAAGAAGTACCCCGACCCCCGACTCGGCTGAATCGAATACCGCGACCACCTCTTCGGAGGTGGCCGCAACCGAGTCCGGTAGTGAGCCGGCTGCAATCGAATTCCGGCGTCCGCGTATCGCCGACGGTAGACGACTCTGGCAGATCGCGCGTGATTCGCAGGTTCTCGACGTCAATTCCGGTTACGCATATGTGTTGTGGTGTCGCGATTTCGCCGACACATCGGTCGTCGCAACGGATGACACCGATCGCCCCGTGGGATTCGTGACCGGCTACCGCCGTCCCGACTCCCCGAACACCCTGTTCGTCTGGCAGGTGGCAGTCGACGCAGACCAGCGTGGACGTGGAGTGGCCGGCCGTATGCTCGACGCTCTGCTCGACCGACTCGAGCCGCTCGGCGTGACCCGTCTGGAAACGACGGTGAGTCCCGACAACGAAGCGTCGATCGCAATGTTCACCGCTCTCGCGCGTCGCCGCGGAACGCATATCACTCGCACCGAGTTGTTCGCGCCCGACGATTTCCCCGATTCACATCTGGCCGAGGATCTCTACACCATCGGCGAATGATCGCAGCGCGTGTGCGCACGACATCTTCATAATTCTCGAATAATCACAGGAGGACCACGACATGACCATCCTGGAAAACAAGCCCGAGACCACCAGTAAGCCCGATACTGCGATTTTCTCGCACCTCGAATCCGAGGTCCGGAGTTACAGCCGCGGCTGGCCCGCCGTTTTCGACAAGGCATCGGGATCCTGGCTGCGCAGCGAGGACGGCAAGGACTACCTCGACTTCTTCGCGGGCGCCGGAGCCCTGAACTACGGCCACAACAATCCGGTTCTCAAGTCGGCCCTGGTCGACTACATCATGAGCGACGGCGTCACCCACGGCCTCGACATGTACACCGTCGCCAAGCGCAAGCTGCTCGAGACCTTCGAGTCGCACGTGCTCGCGCCGCGCGGCCTGGACTACAAGGTCCAGTTCCCCGGCCCGACCGGCACGAACGCCGTCGAGGCGGCGCTCAAGCTCGCCCGCAAGGTGACCGGTCGCGAGTCGATCATCAACTTCACCAACGCTTTCCACGGCATGACCCTGGGTGCGCTGTCGGTGACCGGTAACTCGATGAAGCGCGCCGGCGCGGGTATCCCCCTCGTCCACGCCACGCCGATGCCGTTCGACAACTACTTCAACGGCGTCACCGAGGACTTCCAGTGGTTCTCGCGCGTCCTCGACGACGCGGGCAGCGGCCTGAACCGTCCGGCCGCGGTCATCGTCGAGACCGTGCAGGGTGAAGGCGGCGTGAATGTTGCTCGCCCCGAGTGGCTTCGCGCTCTGGCCGACCTGTGCAAGGAACGCGACATCCTGCTGATCGTCGACGACGTGCAGATGGGCTGCGGCCGCACCGGCCCGTTCTTCTCGTTCGAGATCGCCGGCATCACGCCCGACATCGTGACCCTGTCGAAGTCGATCGGCGGATACGGAATGCCGCTGGCGCTCACCCTGTTCAAGCGTGAGCTCGACGTGTGGGGCCCGGGCGAGCACAACGGCACCTTCCGCGGCAACAACCCTGCTTTCGTGACGGCGGCTGCCGCCCTCGAGCACTACTGGGCCGACGACAAGCTCGAGCGCGACACCCTGCGCAAGGGCGAGCGCATCCGTCAGACCTTCATGAACCTGTCGGACATGTTCGACGGCGTCTCGACCCGCGGCCGCGGCCTGGTCCAGGGCCTGGTCTTCGACAAGCCGGAGGACGCCGACAAGGTTTGCGCCCTGGCCTTCGAAGAGGGTCTGCTCGCCGAGACCTCCGGTCCGTCGGACGAGGTCGTCAAGCTGCTGCCGCCGCTGACCATCACCGACGACGAACTCGAGTTCGGGCTGAACATCCTGGCGGAAGCGACCGCCAAGGTCCGTTCCTGAGCGGTCCCCCGCTCCGCCCGTTCCGAACCCACTTGCAGAAGAAGGACTTTCGACACCCATGATCGTTCGTACGACAGAAGAGATCACCGGCACCGAGCGCGACGTCGTCTCGGAGGACGGCCAGTGGCGCAGCAAGCGCATCGTCCTCGCCGGCGACAAGGTGGGCTTCTCGTTCCACGAGACCACCATCGAACCCGGCACCGTCAACGAGTTCCACTACGCCAACCACGTCGAGGCCGTATGGCTCGTCGAGGGCACCGGCAAGCTCCAGGACCTCGACAACGACGTGGAGTACGATCTCGCTCCGGGCACGATGTACCTGCTCAACGGACACGAGCGTCACCGCGTGCTCCCCGAAACGCGCATGCGCATGCTGTGCGTCTTCAATCCCCCGGTCACCGGCCGTGAGGTGCACGACGAGAACGGTGTGTACCCGTTGATCGTCGAACCCGCCTGAGCGCGGTAACCACGTGACCGATGCGGGGCGGACGCTTAGAGTCGAGACCATGACTCCCGAGCGTGCGCCCCGCATCGCTGTCGGCCCCGAGCGCGACCCCCGTTTCGAACGGGCGGTCACGGGCGGGGGCGGCGTGCCCTGCGGACTCGAGGAGACCCCCGACGCGCTCGTCTGGACGGCCGGGCCGCAGGACTTCCCCGAGGTCCTCCCCGCCTCCGTCCGCTGGGTGCAGCTACCGTCCGCCGGTGTCGAGTACTGGCTGTCGCAGGGCGTCGTCAAGGCCCATCCTCGCGTCACCTGGACGTCGGCGGCCGCGGCCTACTCCACGACCGTCGCCGAGCACGCGCTCCTGCTCCTGCTCGCCGGGGTCCGGGCCCTGCCTGCCCATCTGGCGGCCACCTCGTGGACACCCGAGAGTCTCGCGCCGGTCGTCGGCACCCTCCGCGGCGCGACGGTCGGGATCATCGGCGCCGGGGGTGTCGGCCGGGCGCTGATCCCGATGCTGGCCGCGCTGGGGGCGCGCGCGCTCGCCGTCACCCGCAGCGGTCGTCCCGTGCCGGGAGCCATCGAGACGTTCCCCGTCGAACGTATCGACGAGATATGGCCTCTGGCAGATCATTTCGTCATCTCCGCGACAGCCACTCTCGACGTCGAGCAGCTCGTCGGCGCAACCGAGCTCGCAGCGATGAAGTCCACGGCGTGGGTCGTCAACGTCGCCCGGGGCGATCTCGTCGACACCGACGCCCTCGTCGCCGCTCTCCGATCCGGCGCGATCGGTGGTGCAGGGCTCGACGTCACCGATCCCGAACCGCTCCCCGAGGATCATCCGTTGTGGACGCTCCCCAACGCCGTGATCACTCCCCACGACGCCAATCCACCCCCGCTGCGCATCCCGGCCTATCTCGAGCACGTGATCGAGAACGTCACACGCTTCGCATCCGGCCTCGTGCCGATCGGGGTCGTCGATCCCAGCGCCGGCTACTAGGCCACGTCTACCGGGCCACCGTTACCGGGCCATAGGGCTCACTCCGACGGCTTCTCGTCGCGTTCCGCCCATTCCAGGAGCGGATCGAGGGAGAAGACCGCGTCGTCGATACCCGAGTGCAGGTCGCCGAGTTCCTCGAACCGCTTCGGCACGGTCCGGATCGTGAAGTCCCGCGGTTCGAGGTCGTCGATCTCCTCCCACCGCACCGGAGTGGAGACCGTCGCCTCCGACACACTGCGGACCGAATAGGCACTGGCGATCGTGTGGTCGCGCGAGTTCTGGTTGTAGTCGACGAAGACCGCCGACGGGTCGCGTTCCTTGCGCCACCATGCCGTCGTCACGTCGCCGGGCGCGCGTCGTTCCACCTCCCGCGCGAAAGCCCATGCGGCCCTTCGGACGTCGTCGAACTCCCATTCCGGCGCGATCCGGACGTAGACGTGCAGGCCGTCGCCGCCCGAGGTCTTCGGCCAGCCCACGGCACCGAGTTCGTCGAGCACCTCGTGCGCCACCTTCGCGACACGCCGGACCCGGTCGAAATCGCAGTCGGGCATCGGATCGAGGTCGATCCTCCACTCGTCGGGTCGCTCCACGTCGCTGCGCCGCGAGTTCCACGGATGGAACTCCACGGTGGACATCTGCACGGCCCACACGACGTCGGCGAGATGGGTCACGCACAGTTCGTCGGCATCGCGGTCGTAGCGCGGGAAGTGCACCCGCACGGTCTCGACCCAGTCCGGAGCCCCGCGCGGCAAACGCTTCTGGTGTACCTTCCGCCCTTCGAGCCCGTCGGGAAACCGGTGCAGCATGCAGGGCCGTTCGCGGAGTGCCCGGACGATCCCCTCCCCCACGCTCAGGTAGTAGTTCGCGAGGTCGAGCTTGGTCGCCCCGATCTCGGGGAAGTACACGCGCTCGGGGTGCGAGATGCGCACCGTGCGACCGTCCACGTCGAGTTCGACTGCATCGGCGTCCTTGCTCATCCGCGTCTCCCGTCCCTCCCTGCGTGGAGGCGTCCTGTGCACCATCCTGGCCTCTCGATTCCCACCCCCGTGCGGAAATACACCCCGGCGCACGATTTCCTCCGCGTGGCACGTCCGGGCGCTAACGTCGAAGCGATGCTGCTGCACTCGGTTGTCGACACCTCCGTCGCCGTCGCCGCCACACGGTCACGACGCACCAAGATCGATCTGCTGCGGGAATTACTCGGGCGCGCCGAACCTCACGAGGTCGAAGCGGTGGTCTCATGGTTGTCCGGAGAGATGACCCAGGGTCGCCTGGGTGTCGGTTTCCGCACCCTCGCCGGCCTCTCCGCACCGGTCGCCGACGATCCCGTGCTCGACGTCGACGAGGTGTCCGGCTTCCTCGACCGCCTCGCCGGCATCTCCGGTTCCGGATCCACCGCCGCGCGGCAGCAACTGCTCCTGGATCTGTTCGGACGGGCCACCGAGGCCGAGCAGCGTTTCCTCGTCGCGCTCCTCGGCGGTGAGCTGCGGCAGGGCGCGCTCGAAGGGGTGATGACCGATGCGGTCGCAGCGGCAGCCGGTCTCCCCGTCGAACCGGTCCGTCGGGCGGTGATGTTGTCGGGCCGACTCGCGCAGGCCGCAGCGGCGGCCTTCGAGGGTGGTGTCGACTCGCTGGCGGAGTTCGGCCTGGAGCTCGGCCGACCGGTCCGGCCGATGCTCGCCTCACCCGCCGAGTCGCTCGAGGCGGCACTCATCGAGTTCGACGGGGCGGTGAGCGTGGAGTACAAACTCGACGGTGCACGCATCCAGGTGCACCGCCACGAGGACGCGGTGTGGATCTTCACCCGCACGCTGCGCGACATCACCGCATCGGTCCCCGAACTGGTCGAACTCGTCCGGGCGCTGCCGTGCCGCAGTGTCGTGCTCGACGGCGAGACACTCGCGCTCACCGATGCCGGCCGTCCCCGACCGTTCCAGGAGACCATGAGCCGGTTCGGTGCCCGCTCCGAACGCGAACTGCTTCTCCACCCGTACTTCTTCGACTGCCTGCACCTCGACGGCGCCGACCTGCTCGACGAGCCGCTGTCGGTGCGTCGCGACCATCTCGCCCGCGTCGCGGGTGAGCACCGCATCCCTACGCTCGTCGCTCCGGACGCCGACAGCGCCGAGGCGCACCTCGGTGACTCGCTCGGCAACGGTCACGAGGGCGTCATGGTGAAGTCGCTCACATCGACCTACACCGCCGGCCGCCGGGGCCGAGCCTGGCAGAAGGTCAAACCCGAGCACACCCTGGATCTCGTGGTGCTCGCCGCCGAATGGGGTTACGGGCGCCGCACCGGCTTCCTGTCCAACCTGCACCTCGGTGCCCGCGACCCCGACGGTGGTCCGCCGATCATGGTCGGGAAGACGTTCAAGGGACTCACCGACGCGCTGCTGCAGTGGCAGACAGAGGAGTTCCCACGCCACGAGACACACCGCGACGAGCACACCGTCCACCTGCGACCCGCGATCGTCGTCGAGATCGAACTCGACGGAGTGCAGACGAGCAGCCGCTATCCGGGCGGGGTGGCGCTGCGCTTCGCACGGGTGCTGCGGTACCGGCCCGACAAGTCGGCCGCCGACGCCGACACCATCGATGCGGTCCGCGCGCTGCTGCCCGCGGCACCGGTTCCCGGAAGCGGCCTACCGTAGAAGGAGTGATCGACGTTCCACTCCGTTCCGACGACCTGCCCACTCTCCTGCACGGCCGTCGGATCGCTGTTCTCACCGGCGCCGGGCTGTCGACGGACTCCGGTATCCCCGACTATCGCGGACCGGACTCGCCGCCCCGCAACCCGATGACCTACCAGCAGTTCGTCGGCGACGCGGAGTTCCGGCAACGCTACTGGGCCCGCAACCACGTCGGCTGGAAGCACATGGACGCCGCCCGCCCGAATCCCGGGCACCGCGCGCTCGCGGCCCTCGAACGCGCCGGTTCGGTCGTCGGCGTGATCACCCAGAACGTCGACCTGCTGCACACGAAGGCCGGCAGCCGGCAGGTCGTCGACCTGCACGGCACCTACGCGCAGGTCCGATGCCTGTCGTGCGAACACCGCATCTCGCGGTTCACGCTGCACGAACGGCTGTGCGCGGCCAATCCGGGATTCGACGACCGGATGCGCGCGACGACCGGTCTCGAGGTCGCCCCCGATGCGGACGCGGTGGTCACCGACACCGAGGACTTCGTCGTCGTCGACTGCGAGCGCTGCGACGGGATGCTCAAACCCGACATCGTGTACTTCGGGGAGACGGTGCCGCGCCCGCGCGTCGATCTCGCCTTCTCGGTGGTGGACGGTGCCGACGCCCTGCTGGTCGCCGGGAGTTCACTGACGGTGCAGTCGGGGTTGCGGTTCGTACGTCGCGCCGTGCAGCGGAACATCCCGGTGGTGGTGATCAATCGTGGCCCCACCCGCGGGGATGCGCTGGCGACCCTCAAGCTCGAGGCGGGTACCTCGGAGACCCTCGCCTTCCTGGCCGACGCGGTGACCGCACCGACTTCGTGAGGTTCTCAGACCACCCGGACGAGGTCGTCGGCGTGCACGACGGGTCGCTGGAGATCCGGCGGCAGCTGACCGGTCGAGAAGCCGATCATGAAATCGAGTTCGGACGCGTCGTAGGCCACCACCCCGCGCGCGACCGTGCGGCCGTCGGGCGCGACGATGCCGACGACGTCGCCGGCATGGAAACCGCCACTGGTGCCGGTGATTCCGGCGGCGAGCAACGAGCGTCGCCGCTCCATCACGGCCCGCACGGCACCCTCGTCGAGATACAGCGAACCGTGGACGTCGGCGGCGTGCCGCACCCAGAAACGCCGCGCCGACAGACGCTGTGGGCGGGCCGCGAAGGCCGTGCCGACGTCGGCGGCGCCCAGCGCACGATCGGCCTGGGAGGCCGCGGCGAGCAGCACCGGCACGCCGGAGTCCGCCGCGAGACGGGCCGCGGACAGTTTCGACGCCATGCCACCGGTGCCCAGCGCGCCGCCCGACCCGGCGACCACACCGTCGAGATCCTCGGGGGTGCGGACCTCGGGGATGAGGTTCGCGGAGCCCTTGCGGGGATCCCCGTCGTACAAGCCGTCGACGTCGGACAGCAGGATCAGCGCGTCGGCGCCGATGAGATGCGCGACGAGTGCAGCGAGCCGGTCGTTGTCGCCGAAGCGCAGTTCGACGGTCGCGACGGTGTCGTTCTCGTTGACCACCGGCACCGCCCCGAGCGAACGCAGCCGGTCGAGGGTGCGTTGCGCGTTGCGGTGCTGAGTGCGCCGGCCGATGTCGTCGGCGGTGAGGAGCACCTGGCCCACCGTGCGGTCGTAGCGGGCGAAGGAGGTGCCCCAGGCGTGGGCGAGGGTGAGCTGCCCGACGCTGGCCGCGGCCTGCTTCGTCGCGAGATCACGCGGCCGACTCGTGAGACCGAGCGGTGCGAGCCCGGCACCGACCGCACCCGAGGAGACCACGATGACACTCGAACCCGTGCGGATCCGGGCCTCGATGGCATCGACGAGACGATCGAGCCGGCCACGGTCGAGTCCACCCACCAGGCTCGTGATCGCCGACGAGCCGATCTTGACCACTACGCTGCGGGCGTGGGAGACGACCTCCCGGGTGTCGCTCATGTTCTCCTCGGTACGCTTCGGGCTTCCTGAACGGTGGGGACGCGCGGACGGTTACTCGAACTCGTCGTCGGTGGCCAGGCCGCGGCGCACCTTCTTCGCGTGGCGACGCTCGGCAGCGCCGACGCGGTCGACCTGGTCGAGACGGGCGTCGGTGCCGCGACCGGTGGGCACGACGTCCACGCCGGCCTGCGTCTGCGGTTCCCACTCGAAGCCGACCTCGCCGATGGTGACCCAGCATCCGGGTTCCGCGCCGAGCTTGACGAGCTTGTCCTCGACGCCGAGACGGGCGAGTCGGTCGGCGAGGTAACCCACGGCCTCGTCGTTGTCGAAGGCCGTCTGGCGCACCCACCGCTCGGGACGGGTGCCCCGCACGATGAATCCGCCGGGCACCTCGGGATCGCGGACCACGGTGAAGGCCTCCTCGTCGCGGGCGACGGGACGGATCACCGGGCGGGTGGGCGCGGCCGGCGGATGCGCCGCCCGGTACTCGTCGACCATCCTCGCGAGGGCGAACGTCAGCGGACGCAGGCCGTCGCGGCTCACGGCCGAGATCGTGAAGACCGGCCAGCCACGGGCCTCGAGTTCGGGGGTGACGAACTCGGCGAGTTCTTTCGCGTCGGGCACGTCGGCCTTGTTGAGGATGACGATGCGGGGGCGCTCGGCGAGGTCGCCGAGTCCGCTGTCGCCCGACAGCGCAGGCTGGTAGGCGGCGAGTTCGGCCTCGAGCGCGTCGATGTCGGAGATCGGGTCGCGGCCGGGTTCGAGGGTCGCGCAGTCGACAACGTGCGCGAGCACGGCGCAGCGCTCGAGATGACGGAGGAAGTCGAGGCCGAGGCCGCGACCCTCACTGGCGCCGGGGATCAGGCCGGGCACGTCGGCGACGGTGAAGGTCGTGTCGCCCGACTGCACCACACCGAGATTCGGCACGAGGGTGGTGAACGGGTAGTCGGCGATCTTCGGCTTGGCGGCCGACAGCACCGACACGAGCGACGACTTGCCGGCCGAGGGGAAGCCCACGAGGCCGACGTCGGCGACGGACTTCAGTTCGAGGACGAGGTCGAGTTCCTCGCCTTCCTCACCGAGGAGCGCGAAGCCGGGGGCCTTGCGTGCCTTCGACGCGAGTGCGGCATTGCCGAGACCACCGCGACCGCCGTGCGCGGCGACGAAACGCGTGCCGGTGCCCACGAGGTCGGCGAGGATGCGGCCGTCGCGGTCGAGTACGACGGTGCCGTCGGGAACCTTCAGGACGAGGTCGCCGCCGTTGGCACCGTTGCGGTGGCCGCCGGCGCCCTGGGCACCGTTGGTCGCCTTGGCGTGCTGGTGGAAGTGGAAGTCGAGCAGGGTGTGGACGTTCCGGTCGACTTCGAGGACGACATCGCCGCCGTTTCCTCCGTTACCGCCGTCGGGGCCGCCGAGCGGCTTGAACTTCTCGCGGTGGACGGAGGCGCAGCCGTTGCCGCCCTTGCCGGCGCTGACGTGCAGCACCACCCGGTCGATGAAGCGGGACATGGGTGGACCTTCTCTCGTCCTAAAAAACAAACCTGGTGATCAACGCAACAAGGGCGGGTCAGGGTGTGCGACCCTGGCCCGCCCCTATTGGGAGTATGTCGCGGGAGCTGGTCCCGCGGTGTCCGTTACCGGACGGCAGATCAGGCGTCTGCCGCAGCCGGAACGATGTTGACGGTCTTGCGACCGCGCTTGGTACCGAACTCGACGGCACCGGCCGCGAGGGCGAACAGCGTATCGTCGCCGCCGCGTCCCACGTTCACGCCGGGGTGGAAGTGGGTGCCGCGCTGGCGCACGATGATCTCGCCGGCGTTGACGGCCTGGCCACCGAAGCGCTTGACGCCGAGTCGCTGTGCGTTCGAATCGCGACCGTTACGGGAGCTGGATGCGCCCTTCTTGTGTGCCATGACGAACCCTCCTGGGGTTGAAGCTCGAAGCTCGGTTTACTTGATGCCGGTGACCTTGACGACCGTCAGCTTCTGACGGTGGCCCTGGCGCTTGTGGTACCCGGTCTTGTTCTTGAACTTGTGGATGCGGATCTTCGGGCCCTTGGTGTGCTCGACGATCTCGCCGGTGACCGAGACCTTGGCCAGCTTGTCGGCGTCGGTGGTCAGTTCGGATCCGTCGACGACGAGGACCGGGGCAAGCGAGACAGCAGCGCCGGGCTCACCCTCGATCTTCTCGACCTTGACGAGGTCGCCTTCAGCGACCTTGTACTGCTTACCGCCGGTCTTGACGATCGCGTACGTTGCCATCGGACGGCTACCCCTTGCTTCTTCGAACGTGCTCGCGCCACAGTGCTGCGGACGCGACTGGTCTGGTGTGGTTGCTGACTCGGGTCCCGCCGGCATCCTGAATCCGGACGCGGCTGGGCACTATCGCCGAGTAGCGACTGAACAAGATTACGGGAAGGTGACTCCCAGGGTCAAACCGGGTGGCACGGTAGTGCCCGCTTCCGGGCCGGTCGTGACCGGCCCGGAAGCGGAGGGTCACGCTTCGGCGTCCACCGGAGGTCCGGCGGGGCGCCCTGCGGCACGCCGCGAACGCGGCCGCCGCACGATCTCCACCGGCGTCTCGACCGGTGTGCTCGGCCGGGAGTCCGACTCGGCCCCCGTGGACGACCCGGTCGTCGCGGGGACGACGAACACCTTGGCTGTAGGCCCACCGTCCCCGGCGGGCGCTGCGGCCGCCCGGGCGACCCTGCGTGCCCGACGGCGACGCGGAGCCGGTCCTGCGGCCTCGACGGAAGCCGCTCCGTCGGTGCCCTCCCCTGCGCCGGAGACGGCCGTCTCGGACACGGCAGCCTCGGGAACAGCGGTCTCCGCGACCGCGGCTTCGGCTGCTGCGACCTCTGCCTCGATCTCGGCGGGCTCGTCGGAGGCCGTCGTCACCGTGGTGGCGTCCTCCCCTGCGACGGGCTCCTTCGTCGGTGCGGCGACCTTCTCGGGCTCGACGGCCCGCAGCGGCTCGGTGACCTTGACCGGGTCGACGTCGCCCGCAGGTGCGGACGCCGCCTCGGATGCGGTCTCGGTCGCTGCCGGCTCTGCGGCCGGAGCGTCCGCGGCCGGTGTCGAGTTGTGCGCGGCCATCGCGAGCGCGACGGGGTGCGCGGCACGCTTGACGACCTCTTCGGGCGACGGCGTCGTGTGCGTCTCGGCGGCGGGCTCCTGCGAACTCTTGTCGCGTCCACGCTTACGCCGCGAACCACCGCCGGACGAACGACCGGAGTCGTCCGAGGACTTCGACTCGATCGGCTCCGAGTGCACGATGAGGCCGCGGCCGCTGCAGTGCTCACAGGTGGTGGAGAACGCCTCGACGAGACCGGTCCCGAGCCGCTTGCGCGTCATCTGTACCAGGCCGAGCGAGGTGACCTCCGAGACCTGGTGGCGGGTGCGGTCCCGGCCGAGGGCCTCGGTCAGGCGACGCAGTACGAGGTCGCGGTTCGACTCGAGGACCATGTCGATGAAGTCGACGACGATCATGCCGCCGATGTCGCGCAGGCGCATCTGGCGGACGATCTCCTCGGCCGCCTCGAGGTTGTTACGGGTGACCGTCTCCTCGAGGTTGCCGCCGGAACCGGTGAACTTGCCGGTGTTGACATCGATGACAGTCATCGCCTCGGTGCGGTCGATGACGAGCGTGCCGCCGGACGGCAGCCACACCTTGCGGTCGAGAGCCTTCGCGAGCTGCTCGTCGATGCGGTGCGCACCGAAGACGTCCACCGAGTTCTCCGAACGGTAGCGCTCGACGCGCGGCAGCAGGTCGGGTGCGACCGTCCGGATGTAGCTCTCGACGGTGTTCCACGCCGAGTCGCCCTCGATGACGAGCTTGGAGAAGTCCTCGTTGAACAGGTCTCGCACGACCTTCACGAGCAGATCCGGCTCCTCGTAGAGCGTCTTCGGCTGGCCCGAGGCGTCGGCCTGCAGCTTCTCGGACTGCTCGCGGATCGACTCCCACTGCGTCTGCAGGCGGGTGACGTCGCGCGAGAGTTCCTCCTCGCTCACGCCCTCGGCGGCGGTACGGATGATCACGCCCGCCTCGGAGGGGACGATCTCGCGGAGGATGTCCTTCAGACGCTTGCGCTCGGTGTCGGGGAGCTTGCGGCTGATGCCCGTGGACGAACCTCCCGGCACGTAGACCAGGAAGCGTCCGGCGAGGCTGATCTGGGTGGTCAGACGCGCGCCCTTGTGACCGACCGGGTCCTTGCTGACCTGCACGACCACCTGGTCGCCGGGCTTGAGGGCCTGCTCGATCTTGCGGGAGTTGCCTCCGAGGCCGGCGGCCTCCCAGTTCACCTCACCCGCGTAGAGCACGCCGTTGCGGCCACGGCCGATGTCGATGAACGCCGCCTCCATGGACGGGAGGACGTTCTGCACGCGACCGAGGTAGATGTTGCCGACCATCGACGCCGAACCGGAGGTCGTGACGAAGTGCTCGACGAGGATGCCGTCCTCGAGCACCGCGACCTGCGTCATGCCCGCGTGGGAACCGCCCGTGCGTTCGCGCACGACCATGACCCGGTCGACAGCCTCGCGGCGGGCGAGGAACTCGGATTCGGTGAGGATCGGGGGCCGGCGGCGACCGGCCTCGCGACCGTCGCGACGACGCTGACGCTTCGCCTCGAGGCGCGTCGAACCGCTGATGCCCTGGACCTCGTCCTTGGCGCGGCTCTTCGGACGCGGCTCCCGCTCGTGGACGACCGTGGGAACCGAGTCGTCGTCGGTGCTCGCGGTGTCGGTGTCGGAACCGCGACGGCGACGGCGACGGCGGCGACGACGGGACATCCCCCCGCCCTGCTCGTCGTCGGTGTCGTGCTCGTCGCTGCTCTGCTCGTCGCCCGAGGCGGACTCGTCGGAGGTGCTCTCCTCGGTGCCGGCGGTCTCCTCGGCGGGAGTCTCCGCTGCGGTGGACTCCGCTTCGGCGGACTTCTCCGTCTCCGCGGCCGCGGACTTCTCCGTCTCCGCGGCGGCGGACTCGGAGTCCTCGCCGGTCGCGGTCGTCTCGTCCTGCTGGTCGGTGTCGGTGCCGTCCCCGCGTCCACGTCCACGACCGCGACGTCCGCGTCGGCGGCGACGCGGCTGGTCGTCCTGGTCTTCGTCCGCCTGGTGCGACGGCGCTTCCTCGGTGGACTCGGCGGCCGGCTCGGCGGTCTGCTGCTCGTCCTCGGCCGGTGCCTGCTCGGTGTCCTTTCCGCGGCGTGCGCGCCGGCGACGCGGGCGGGTCTCCTCCTCTCCCTCGGCAGGCGAGGGTACCTCGGGCTGGAGGAACAGCGGTGCAGCGACGATCGGCTCGGCCGTGGTGGACGGCTCGGGCATCTCGAACAGCGGCGTGCTCTGCTCCACCGACGTGAACAACCCGGTGGGTCCTCCGACGGAGGGGATCTCGACGGCCTGCGGTGCGGTCTCGTCCGCGGTCTTCTCGGCGGGTCGCAGCTCGTCGCTCTCGACCGGCGCGGCCTTGGCGGTCTCCGCAGCCTCGGCCGCAGGCTCGGGAGTCGTCTCCGCGGCAGGCTCGGGGGCGGTCTCGGCCTCGGGAGCCGTCTCCGCCACAGCTTCGGGAGCTGTCTCGGCTGCAGCTTCGGGAGCCGTCTCGGCTTCCTGCACGGCGGGCTCGGCCGTGCCCGTGTCGTCGCTCAACGCAGCGTGCAGGTCCTCCGCGACGTCGCGTGGGAGGGTCGAGTGCGCACTGCGCAGCTCGGTGCCGCGCTCGGCGGCTTTCGCGATCACCTGCTTACTGGTCAGCCCCAGCAGCTTGGCGAGGGCATGGACGCGGATCTTGGCAGGCAGACCGAGGAGGTTCCGTCCCCCTGCGTCCGACGCTTCGATCGAGTTGTTCTCCGGCGGCTCTTGATCGGCCACGTAGGTCTCCTAAGGCCCCCGGGCGCGTCCACCACCGACAACAGCGATGTGAGCGGCCACGCGGGGGCGCAGCTTGTGTACTCGCGCCGGGTGGGCGCGAGTCCTTCCGGTCTCGCATCGCGCGGTCGTCCGGTGCCCGTTTTCACTGCACGGCCGAGCAATGCCTGGCTTGATCGCGGGTCGAGCGCCGGAACATCCAGCGTGCCGCCGAGCGAGGTGTCTCCTTCGTCCTCGGCCACAGCGATGTCGGGCATCGATCCGTGATGTCGTTCGGCCGCTCCGCACGCGGTGTGTGCGGAGCAACCTCTGCCAGTATCCCACACGGAGATGCACGGATACGCCAACGGCGCCCCGGAGGGCGCCGTCGGCGGTGTCGGGAGGCGCGAAGCGCGACGCCCCGAGAGGTTTCGTGAGCGACACGCCAGGCGCCGCTCGTGCGGGGCTGTTACTTCGCAGCCAGGGCGGGGAACCAGAGAGCGATCTCGCGCTCGGCGGACTCCACCGAGTCGGAGCCGTGGACCAGGTTCTCGCCCGGGTCCAGGCCGAGGTCGCCGCGGATCGAGCCGGGCACGGCCTTCTCGACCGGATCGGTGCCACCGGCGAGTTGACGGAACGCCGCGATCGCGCGCGGGCCTTCGAGGACCGCGGCCACGAGGGGGCCGCCGGTAATGAACTCGATCAGCGAGGGATAGAAGGGTTTGCCCTCGTGCTCGGCGTAGTGCGCTCCGGCGACCTCCTCCGTCGCAGTGCGCAGCTCGAGAGCCACGATGTCCAGCCCCTTGCGCTCGATGCGCGAGAGGATCTCTCCGACGTGACGGCGTGCGACGCCGTCGGGCTTGATCAGTACCAGGGTCCGCTCAGTCACGCGACAAGCCTAGAGGTCGTCCCGCTGGCCCGGCAGCAGACCCCTGGATTCGCGATCCCTGATGTCCTTGCGCAGGTAGAAGATGTACGCCCACACCGCGGCGAAGAGCACACCCACCGCACCGAACGCGAGGTCGACGAAGAAGCCGAGCACGGCGAGCACCTGCAGCGTGATGTTGAACGGGATCGCCCACGACTTCTTCTGCACCCCGGCTCCGAGGAACATGAGAACGGCGAGGCCCACGACGTAGGTCGTCGACCACGCGCTCAGTCCCCCGCCGACGGTCGCGATCACCGGCAGCACCAGCAGCACCACGATCGCCTCGAGCACGAGCGTTCCCGCCATCACGCCGCGGAAGCCCTTCCAGGGGTCCGTCGTCGGCGGCCGGAACTTCTGTTCCTCCGGCTTGTCGTTGCTCACGCGGGATCCTTTCCGAACAGACTGCGGGCCGCACCTGCGGTCACCACCGAACCGGTGACCACGACCCCGGCGCCCGACACCGCTTCGCCGGGCTCGCCGACCTCCTCCGCGATCGCGATCGCGGTTTCGATCGCATCCGGGAGCGTCGCCGCGGTGACGACCCGTTCGTCGCCGAATCGGGCGACGGCGATGTTCGCGAGATCGTCGACGTCCATCGCTCGCGGCGACCCGTTGTGGGTGACGACGATCTCGTCGAAGACCGGTTCGAGCGCCTCGATCAGACCTGCGACGTCCTTGTCGGCCATCACGCTCACGACGCCCACGAGCTTGCGGAAGTCGAATTCCTGGGCGAGCGCGGCCGCGAGGGCCTTCGCGCCGTGCGGATTGTGCGCGGCGTCGAGGAAGACGGTGGGCGCATTGCGCACCCGCTCGAGCCGGCCCGGCGTGGTCACCGACGCGAACGCGTCGCGCACCGCCTCGACATCGAGCTGCTTGCCGGGGCCCGCCCCGAAGAACGCCTCGACCGCGGCCAGCGCGACCGACGCGTTGTGCGCCTGGTGCTCGCCGTGGAGCGGCAGGAAGATGTCGGTGTAGAGACCCCCGAGACCCTGCAGGTCGATCTGCTGTCCGCCGACGGCGACCGCACGCCGCACCACCGCGAACTCGGATCCCTGACGGGCCACGGCCGCGTCGGCCTCGACGGCCTGCCGCAGCAGCACGTCCATCGCCTCCGGTTCCTGCTGCGCGATGATCGCCACGGTGTCGCGGGGCACGAGACCGTCGTCGGGTGCCTTCTTGATGATCCCGGCCTTCTCCCCCGCGATCTCCGTGAGGGTGTCGCCGAGATAGCCGGTGTGGTCGATGCCGACGGGCGTGATCACCGCGACCTGCCCGGTGACGACGTTCGTGGCGTCCCACCGTCCGCCGAGACCGACCTCGACGACCGCCACGTCGACGGGTGCATCGGCGAACGCCGCGAACGCCATGGCCGTGGTGACCTCGAATTTGCTCATCTTCGGGCCACCGGCCGCCTCGGACTGCTCGTCGATCATCCGGACGTACGGTTCGATGTCGCGGTAGGTGTCGACGTAGGTCCGCGGCGAGACCGGCGCGCCGTCGATGCTGATCCGCTCGGTGGCGAGCTGCAGGTGCGGGCTCGTCGTCCGGCCGACCCGGTGGTGCATGCGGGTGAGCAGCGCGTCGATCATCCGGGTTGTCGACGTCTTGCCGTTCGTGCCGGCCACGTGGATCGACGGGTAGCTGTTCTGCGGCGAGCCGAGGATGTCCATGAGCGCGGCGATCCGCGCCAGGGACGGCTCGATCTTCGTTTCCGGCCAGCGCTTGTCGAGCTCGGCTTCGACGAGCGTCAGTTCGGCCAGGTCCACCGGGGACGGCGCCCCCGGGGTGTCGGTGCTCACGCCGCGCCCAGCTCCTTCAGTCGTGCGGTGATCCGTGCGATCTCCTCTTCCGCGATCTGCTTGCGACCGCGGATCTTCTCGACCACCTGATCGGGTGCCTTCGCGAGGAAGGCCTCGTTCGACAGCTTCGCGGAGGTGCCCGTCAGTTCCTTCTCCGCGGCGGCGAGATCCTTGCGCAGGCGCGCGATCTCGGCGCCGACGTCGATGCTGCCGGAGGTGTCGAGCTCGACGGTGACCGTCGCGCGGCTCAGCCGGACCTCGATCGACGCGGTGGCCGAGAACGAGTCCTCCGGCGCGGTCAGGCGCGCGAGCGACTGCACGGCCGGCACCTGCGCGACGAGATCGGCGTCCTCGACACCGACGAGCCGGGCCGCGACCTTCTGCGACGGCTTGAGACCCTGGTCGCTGCGAAACCGGCGGATCTCGGTGACGAGCCTCTGCAGGTCGGCGACCCGCTGCGCCGCGGTCTCGTCGGTGGCGATGCCGGACGTCTCGGGCCAGGACGCGACGACGACGGACTCGCCGCCGGTGAGCACCTTCCACAGGGTCTCGGTGACGAACGGGATGACCGGGTGCAGCAGGCGCAGCAGCTGGTCGAGGACGGTGCCGAGCACAACCTTGGTGCCGTCGGCGTGGGCGCTGCCCTCGGCGAGCTGGACCTTGGCGAGCTCGAGATACCAGTCGCAGACCTCGTCCCACGCGAAGTGGTAGAGCGCCTCGCACGCCTTCGAGAACTCGTAATGATCGAAGGCCGCGTCGACCTCGGTCCGCACCTGCTCGAGGCGGTCGAGGATCCACCGGTCGGCGTCGGTGAGCTGCTGGCGGGCCGGGAGCTCGCCGATCACCGCGCCGTTCATCAATGCGAACTTGGTCGCGTTGAACAGCTTGTTCGCGAAGTTGCGCGACGACTGGGCGTGGTCCTCACCGACGGCGAGATCGCCACCCGGGTTCGCGCCGCGCGCCAGCGTGAAGCGCAGGGCGTCGGCGCCGAAACGCTCGACCCAGTCGAGCGGGTCGATGCCGTTGCCGCGCGACTTCGACATCTTCTTGCCGAACTGGTCGCGGACGAGGCCGTGCAGGAACAGATCCCGGAACGGCACCTGCGCCTGGTGCACCGCGTCGTCACCCGACACGTAGGTGCCGAACATCATCATGCGGGCGACCCAGAAGAACAGGATGTCGTAGCCGGTGACGAGAACGCTGGTGGGATAGAACTTGTCGAGCTCGGGGGTCTTCTCCGGCCAGCCCATCGTGGAGAACGGCCACAGGCCGGACGAGAACCACGTGTCGAGCACGTCCGGGTCCTGCTCCCAGCCCTCGGGGGCGATCTCGTCGGGGCCGAAGCACTCGACCTCGCCGTTCGGGCCGTACCAGATCGGGATGCGGTGACCCCACCACAGCTGACGCGAGATGCACCAGTCGTGCATGTTGTCGACCCAGTCGAACCAGCGCGGTTCCTGGCTCGCCGGGTGGATGACGGTGTGACCGTTGCGCACCGCGTCGCCGGCAGCCTTGGCGAGCTTGTCTACCTTGACCCACCACTGCATCGACAGCCGCGGCTCGATGGTCTCGCCGGACCGCTCGGAGTGGCCGACGCTGTGCAGGTAGGGGCGCTTCTCGGCGACGACGCGGCCCTGCGCGGCGAGTTCCTCGCGGATCGCGATGCGCGCCTCGAAACGGTCCATGCCGTCGAAGCGGGTGCCGGAGTCGGCGATACGACCGGCCTTGTCCATGATCGTGGGCATCGGCAGGTCGTGCCGCAGGCCCATTTCGAAGTCGTTGGGGTCGTGCGCAGGCGTGATCTTCACTGCGCCCGTACCGAATTCGGGGTCGACGTATTCGTCGGCGATGATCGGGATCTGCCGGCCGGTGATCGGGTGCTCGAGCGTCGTGCCGATGATGTCCTTGTAGCGCTCGTCTTCGGGGTGCACCGCGACGGCGGTGTCGCCGAGCATCGTCTCCACACGAGTGGTAGCGACGACGACGTGCGGCTCGTCGTCGTTCAGGGAGCCGTAGCGCAGGGAGACGAGTTCGCCCTCG
Source organism: Rhodococcus sp. DMU2021 (assembly GCF_019641445.1). NCBI lineage: Bacteria > Bacillati > Actinomycetota > Actinomycetes > Mycobacteriales > Nocardiaceae > Rhodococcus > Rhodococcus sp. DMU2021. Next base: position 163,067 of record NZ_JAIFKB010000001.1, on the reverse strand, counting down.
ACCTCCTCGAACTTCACCTCGATGTCGGAGATCGCGGTCTGCAGCACGGGCGACCAGTTGACCAGGCGCTCGGCCCGGTAGATCAGCCCCTCGTCGTAGAGGCGCTTGAACATCGTCTGCACCGCGCGGGACAGCCCATCGTCCATGGTGAAGCGGTCGCGCGACCAGTCCACACCGTCGCCGATGCGACGCATCTGGCCCTGGATCATGCCGCCGGACTCGGCTTTCCACTGCCAGACCTTCTCGATGAAGGCCTCGCGACCGAGGTCCTCCTTCTTCTTGCCGTCGGCGGCGAGCTGCTTCTCGACGACGGTCTGGGTGGCGATGCCGGCGTGGTCCATGCCGGGCAGCCACAGCACCTCGTAGCCCTGCATGCGCTTACGGCGGGAGAGCACGTCCATGAGGGTGTGGTCGAGGGCGTGACCCATGTGCAGGCTGCCGGTGACGTTCGGCGGCGGCAGGACGATCGAGTACCCGGGCTTGTCGCTCGTGGGGTCGGCCTCGAAGTAGCCGGCGTCGACCCACTGCTGGTAGAGCTCCGCTTCGACGGCGCTGGGGTCCCAGCTCTTGGGAAGGGCGTCGGCGGGGTTCTGCGAGTTCTCTGGCGCACTGGTCACCCGTCAATCGTAAGCGTCGCGGCGAACCTCCTGGACACGGGCCACGACAGAGATGGACAAGGGTCGCGACAGAGCCGGACAGGGGTCGCGACAGAAGAGTGTGGCCCGCTCCCCGACCGGGTATCGCAGTGCCGGGCGGCCGAATGCGCGGACGCCGAACGGACAGGACGGAGGACACCGTCATGATGCGGGCATTGATCTTCGCTGCAGGTGCGGCCGCGGGATTCGTCGCGGGGACCCGGGCGGGACGCGAGACCTACGACAAGATGCGGGGGCGTTCGAACGAGCTGTGGCACAACCCGGCAGTGCAGGAAAAGGTCATTCCTGCGGTACAGGACAAGGTGACGGAAGCGGCCGGCGTCGTGAAGGAGAAGGCACCGCACCTCCAGGAGACGGTCGGTGGTCTCGCCGAGAAGGTCACCCATCGCGGCGGATCGGGTCAGCACTCGGCCGGTTCCGGTTCCGCGACGAGCGAGTCGACACCGGCCACCGACGAGCCCACGCGTCCGCCGGTCTCGCCGGGCGACCAGCCGCGCCCGCCCGAATAGCGAGGCAGTAGACCCCGAGCGGACGTCCTCGGTCAGCCCAGCTCGTCCGGCAGGTCGAGCGGGCGACCGAGCACGTGCTCGGACAGGAACGCCTCGACGGCCCGGTACCAGATCTTCGAGTGCTGAGGCTTCAGCACCCAGTGGTTCTCGGACGGGAAGTACAGGAAGCGGTGGACGGTGGTGCCGTCGTCCTCGGCGGGTCGACCCGATTCGTTGAGCAGCTCGTACCACAGGCGCAGGGCTTCGCCGATCGGGACGCGATAGTCCTTGTCGCCGTGGATCACGAGCATGGGCGTGACGATGTCGGCGACGAACAGGTGCGGTGAGTTCTCGACCGCCATCTCCGGGGTCATCTCCCGCTGCCAGTACCAGGCAACGTCGGTGGTCGGGGTGAACTGGTCCAGCGCCCACAGACCCGCGTGGGTGACGACCGCGCGGAACCGGTCGGTGTGCCCGGCGATCCAATTGGCGAGATATCCACCGAACGATCCGCCCATCACCGCGGTCCGCTCCTCGTCGATATCCTCACGCGCGACCGCGGCATCCGTGACGGCCATCAGATCGGTGTACGGTTCGTTCCCCCACCGACCCCAGCCACGCCGCACGAAGTCGTCGCCGTAGCCGGTGGACAGTGCGGGATCGGGCAGCAGCACCGCATAGCCGCGGGCGACGAGGAGCCACGGGTTCCAGCGCCACGACCAGGTGTTCCAGCTGCTCAGCGGACCGCCGTGCACCCACAGAAGCATCGGCGCGGGGTCGTCGGCGGACGCCGTGTGCGGAAGCGCGAACCACGCCCGCAGCGGCGTGCCGTCGGCGGACGCCGTGTGCGGAAGCGCGAACCACGCCCGCAGCGGCGTGCCGTCGGCGGCCTCGGTGGTCAGTTCCTCGAGACGTCCCGGCAGTTCCGGGAGCGCAGCGGGAGCACGTAGCGGCGTAACGGTGCCGGCGTCCGGTCCGGTGAGGTCGATGCGCACGGGGTGCGGCGGCGCTTCGTAGGAGGCGCGCAGCGCGTACGCCCTGCTGCCGTCGGGTGCGAGGCAGACGTCCGCGTAGGCGGCGTCGTCCGCGGTCAGGCGGTCGGGCTGCGCGGACCCGAGTCTCTGCACGAAGACCGGCGCACGGCCGTGATCGTCGGCGGTGAGCACGAGACCGGAACCGTCGGGCAGCCAGGTGACGGAAGTGGGACGTCTGTCCCATTCGGGGGCCTCGATGGTCGTGGTTCCGCTCGCGATGTCCAGGACGCGGACGGTGATCTGCGGCGGGTTCTCCGCGTCGCCCATCGATTCGTGCAGGTAGGCGAGCTTCGTCCCGTCGCGCGAGATCGACGGGTGCGTCGCGTCGCCGGTCTCGTCGTCGACGAGCGGGGTGCGCAGGCCGGTGCCGAGATCGACCCGCACGAGCGTGACCCGGCGCGAGGCGAGCGGACCGGGGACCACCCAGGTCGCGGCGGCGAACGAACCGTCGGCAGCGATGTCGACGGAGCCATCACGCAGCGACCCTCGGATCCCGGGCGTGAGGTCGGTGAACCCGTGGCCGCAGTTGTCCGGGACGAGCAGGTGCGGCTGGTCGGGTCCGAGATCGTGGTCCCAGTAGCGCACCGGATAGCCCGTGTGCAGCACCGCGGTGACGACCTTGTCCTTACGGGCGTCCCGGATCCGTTCGTCGTCGGACTCGCTGTGGCCGAGGACGGACGCGACGAGGACGATCCGGTCGGCCTCGGATGCCGCGTGCACCGATGCGAATCCACCCTTGCGGGATCCGACCTGCTCGGCCTCGCCGCCCGCTGCGGGCAGTCGCCACAACGACACCGGCGGATCGTCCTTGCCCCGGGCGGCGGTGAACAGCAAGTCGCCGGACGCGGTGAAGGTCGGGTTCGATTCACCCGTGGTGCCGTGGGTGAGGCGGCGCGCCGGGGCGTTGCCTTCGGGATCCACCTCCCACAAAGCCTCGGTGTACGAGGTGGCCTTGTCGTCGAGCGTCGACTGCGTGATCACCAGGCGATTCCCGTCCGGGGACATCGTGAGGGAGGTGACGCGAGGAAGCGCCAGGTAGTCGTCGAGCTCGTGGAAGGCCGTCATGCCTGGACGATATCGGGAGCGGCGGTGGGCGGTCCGCAAGGTGGCACCGAGTTCGTCTGTAACCTGGTCGTTCGGCGGGTACATCCCGTGGCAACGCCGTCACCCAGTCCGAACGGAGCACTCACATGGTCGACCTCGCATACGTCATCGCCGGCTCGGAAGCGACCGGTGGCGCCGGTCTGCAGGTCGACCTCAAGACGTTCCAGCAGCTCGGTGTGTACGGGGTGGGCACCACGACGTGCATCGTCTCGTTCGACCCGAAGAACAACTGGGGCCACCGCTTCTTCCCCGTCCCGGCCGACGTGATCGCCGAGCAGATCGAGGCCGCCACCGCCGCCCACAATCTCGACGTGGTGAAGATCGGCATGCTGGGCACGCCCGCGACGATCGACGTCGTCGCCGAGGGACTCGAGAAGCAGGACTGGCGGCACGTCGTGCTCGACCCGGTCCTGATCTGCAAGGGCCAGGAGGCCGGCGCGGCCCTCGACACCGACAACGCCCTGCGCGCGCAGGTGCTCCCCCACGCCACGGTCGTCACCCCGAACCTGTTCGAGGCACGGACGCTGTCCGGGATGGACGAGATCACCTCGGTCGACCAGCTCATCGAGGCGGCGCGTCGCATCCACGACCTCGGCCCGAAGTATGTCGTCGCGAAGGGCGGCGTCGAACTCGACGGCGAGGACGCCGTGGACGTGCTGTTCGACGGCTCCGAGGTCACCCTCCTGACGGCACCGAAGGTCGGCAACGAGCGTGTCTCCGGCGCCGGCTGCACCCTCGCCGCCGCGATCACCGCCGAACTCGCGAAGGGCGCGTCGGTCGCCGACGCCGCGGCCCGCGCGAAGGATTTCGTCACGACCGGGATCAAGGGCCGCGTGTCCGCCAACACCCCGTTCGACACCGTCTGGCAGGGCGCCTGATCCGAAAGCGGGAAGCATCCCGTCAGCGCGGCTGCCGCCACATCCCCCACAGGGTCGGCCCACCACCGGGGATGACGATGGCGCGGGTGACCTCGAACCCGAACCGCTCGTAGTAGGGAACGTTCGATTCCTTGCTCGACTCGAGGTAGGCGGGGGCGTGTTCGGCGTCGGCACGGTCGAGGCCGGCCTTCATCAGGGCTTTGCCGAGGCCGGTCCCCCGCGCATCAGGTGAGGTGCCGATCGTCGACAGGTACCAGTGCGGTTCGTCCGGATGCGCCGCGTCGAGGGTGACGTTGACCTGCCCTCCCCGCTTCATGTAGCGGCCGAGCGCGGCGTAGAAGCCGGGCAGGAGGCGGAGGGAGGTCCACGCATCGGTGCGCCATCGTCCGGGCGGCGCCCACATCGCCGCGCCTCCGACGGTCCCATCGGACTCGGCGATGTCGGTGGCTCCCAACGGCACCATGTGGTGGCGGGCGTCGGCGGCGAAGAAACGGGTCATGCGGCGGATACGGTGCTCCTCGTCCGGGAACATCCACGCGAAGACCGGATCGTCGAAGAACGCCTCGGCGATCACCCGAGCGAAGACCGGAATGTCGCGGCGCGTGGCGGTTCTCGGTTCGACGGCCATGTCGGCAGCCTACGACGAAGACGTGCCCGACGACCTGCCTTCCGTCGCCAGTTCCTTCGCGAGGGGCGTGGGGAACCGCGGCATCACCCGCACCCCACCCAGCCAGTCGTCGAGGCGGGCGGCTTCCTCGCGTAGCACCGCGGTGCCCTCGGCGCCGATGTCCTCGAGCAGATGCAGGCTCACCGCTCCCGTGTCGGTCTGCCACCACGTGCCGACGATCCGTCCGTCCCACCAGGCGGTGGGACCGGCGTTGCCGTTGGAGTCGAACAGCGCCTCCTTGTACGGCCCGAGATACCACTCGCGTTCGGTCCACCCCATGACCGTGGGGTCCAGACCGGGCAGCAGTGCACCCCACGGTTCGACGGGAGCGGGCTCGTCCACGTCGTCGGCCAGGAGGTAGCCGGGACGGCCGTCGAGATCGACCTCCACCACGTCGAGTTCGGCGAGGGCCGCGCGGACGGCAGTGAGGGTGGAGCCGAGCCACCATTTCAGATCCCCCTCGGTGCCGGGACCGAATGCGCGCAGCCACATCCGCACGAGTTCGCGCACACCCGTCGCCTCGTCGACGGGGTCGACGGCCGAGCCCAGCCACGACTCGGTGGTCGTCCAGGTGGGGCGCGAAACCCGCCACGACCCCTTGTTCGACGCCCGGACCACTTTCCCCTCGGCGGAGAGCACCGTGAGCACGCGAGGCGCGAAGGTGACCGGCCCACCCCAGGATTTGCCGGCACCGAACTCCAGCGCGCCGTCGAGGAGCGGGATCTCGGCCTTGAGCTCGCTCGATGTCGCCTCCCGCCCGTCGGCCAGGGCGGCGAGGATGTGGCGGCTCACCTCGTCGAGCCAGCTCTCGCCGTCGTCGTGCAATCCGGCCTTCACGACGTCCTTGACGACCGTGCGCCGTTGTGCGGCGGCAACCCGGGCGCTCGCCCCGGCCTGCACCACCGGGAGGGTGTCGAGCGGGACGACGAAGACGGTGCGCCGCATGGCCATGTGTTTGACCATGGTGCGGTCGTCGTAGAGCGCCCTGTCGAGGTCGGCCACGGTGAACCCGTCCACACGTGCCCACGCCGACAGGTAGACGGTCGCCGGGTCGGTGCCGTGCAGGCACACCAGGGACGTCGCCGCGTCGACGGCGTCGGGGGCGCGGTGGGCGGGATGCAACCGGTGCCGGACGGCCAGTCGTGCCCGGCGTTCGTCCACGTCGATCCTGGGTGCGGCCATGGCCGTCATCGTAGGACCGGCCACCGACCTCGGGCGCGCGGTGAAGGGGCCCCGCGGCCTCAGGCTGCTCGTTCGCGCAGCCAGGCCATCGCCTCCATCCGGTACTCGTCGATGCCCTTGTACTGCGCGATCTCGCGCGGCAGCTCCTCGACGATGTCGGCGAGCTGGTACGCCCACTGCGGGTAGGCGGCGATCTCGGCGAGGGGTGCCATGTAGGTGCGGATGTTGAACACGATCGCACCGGTCGTCGGCAGCCGGATGAGGTGCTCGAGTTCGATGCGCAGCTGGATCCTCCCCCAGTCCTTCTCGGCCATCAGGCGGGGGATGTCGTCCATCCACTCGGGCATCGTCTCGAGGCTCGTGTCGCGGCGCCGCGAGCCGACGGCCGAGAAGGTCCAGTTCACCCGTCGGTAGGGCTGGTCGGCGGTGAGCCGGCGCAGGAACTGCTCGGCCCGGTCGGTGACCCCGTCGCGCGTGAGACCGGGTACGGGACGGTGGATCTCGTGCATGCTCATGCCGATGTCGAACTTCACCGACCAGTCGGCGGAGGAGGTCACCACGGCGGCGTCGAAGTAGAAGTGGCCGTCGCGTTCGGTGACGAGCAGGACGTCGTCGGGGATCTGGCAGGCGACGAACACCAGCGGGTGTTCGGGCAGCGTCTCCGGATCACCCGGGACGAAGGTGCAGTCGATTCCGAGAGGTTGGTTGCGCCAACGGTATCCGGATCCGAGGCGGTCGAGGGTCATGAGGTCGGGATACGACGCGGCCATCTCGCGGAAGTAGAACATCAGCAGGTCCCACGAGGCCGGGGTCATGTGCGGGAGGTAGCGGACCCGGTGCGGGTCCCGCTCGAGGATCCCCTGTCGCAGGGCCATCATCTCGACGTAGTCAGGTCCGAGGTCGACGATGTGTTCGCCCCAGCCGCCGACGAACGTGTCGACGCGGCGGCGAGCGGGTTCGACGTTGACCCCGTAGCGGAATCTGTTCTCACCTTCGAGAAAAGGCCACGGGAGATAGGACAGGTCGCTGGTAACGGTCACATTCGGTCCTTCCGGTCGGTTCTGTCAGGCGACGGCTCCGAGATAGGTGCCGTGGTGACTCGACAGGTGCGGGCGGATCTCGAGGGAGATCCCGCACCCGGCGCACGAGATCCTGTCGCCGGGTCGCGCGTCGGCCCGCTGTGTCGTCTCGCAGTGGGGGCAGAAAACCGTCAGCGTCACCGTCGACGTGACGTAGGTGATGAGTTCGCAGGGCAGGGCGCCGGCCTGCCGGGCGGCGGCGGTGTAGGCCATGGCCTCGGCGGCCGGACCGGCGACGAGGATGCGTGATCCCGCCCTCAGCGCGGCGACCGCTTCGGCGGCGCGACCGGGTGTCGGGTCGTAGAGGGCGGCGGCGTCGCGTCCAAGTTCGGAGGCGTCGGCCATCCAGTGCCGCACCGCCTTTCGCGCGAGTTCGCAGTCGCTCGCGGCGAGGACGAGGAAGGCGCGACCGGCACGGTCGAGTGCGGGTGGGTCGCCGTGGACGAATCCGGAGGCCTTCACGTCCGCACACCCCCGTAGGTGCGGAGCCAGCGCACCCCCGGTTCGCGGGTGCGGGTGATGCCCTTGTAGTCGGCCATATCCTCGGGCAGCTCCTCGAGGACACGACACAACCGCTCGGCCCATTCCGGTACGCGGGCGATGTCCTCGAAGGGCAGCAGGTAGGTGCGGATGAGGAACATGATCGCGCCGGAGACACCGAGGCGCACGAGGTGCTGGACCTCGACGCGCAGGTTCAGCCGGCGCCCCACGTCCTCGAGCGGCCCCTCGGCGAGCAGCCGCCGGTCGCGTCCCCACACGGGATAGGTCTCGGTGGACTGGTCGAGGAGGCGGTCGACGCTGAGCGACCAGTTGGTGCGGCGGTACTGCCGGCCGGGCTGCAGGCCCATGAGGAACTGCTGGGCGCGCGGGATGACCCCTTCGGTGTGCACGCGCGGGACGGGCCCGTGGATCTGCAGGAAGCTCATGCCGACGTCGAAGCGCAGCGACCAGTCGGCGGCGAAGGTCACCAGTCCGGCGTCGCCCCAGAGGGCACCCTCACGCTGGTCGAGCAGCACGACGTCCTCCTGGAGGTGCCTGCCGACGAACAGCAGGGGTGGTTCGGGCAGGGTGGACGGATCACCGAACACGAAGGACTGTTCGACGCCGAGTGCCCGGTTGGTGAATCGCCGGGCCGCACCGTCCCCGTCGAGCGAGAACTTCTCGGGGTGGGCGTCGGTGAGCATCCGCATGAGGGTGAGCATCGCGTCCCACTGGGCGATCTCCATGTGCGGCAGAGCCTGGAACCGGGTGGGGTCCTCGGCGAGGATGCGGGTGCGTTCGGCGAGATCCTCCCGGTACCGGCCGTCGACGTCGACGGGGTGGGTCCCCCATCCCCCGACGGGTGTCTCCACGACACTGCCGGCGGGTTCGACGTTGGTGCTGTAGCGGTAGGTGTCGCGGGGGAAGGGGAACGGGAAGCGGGCGATGCGGTCGGGGATCGCCGCGCTGTCGCCGAGGGCCTCGAGGTCGATCGTGGTACTCACAGATCCAGCTCCAATCGGGGTCCGTTCGCGCGGGAGACGCACGGCATGAGGCAGTCTCCGGCCTCCTTCTCGGCGGCGCCGAGATACAGGTCGCGGTGTTCGATGTCGCCGCTCACCACGGGCAGCCGGCACTCCCCGCACACGCCCTGACGGCAGAGGCTGGGGACCGCGATGCCGCGGGATCCGAGCGCTTCGAGGAGGCTGACACCCGAGGCGACGTCCACGTCGACGCCGCTGCGGGTGAGGTGTGCGGTGAACGGTTCGCCGGGGTCGAGGTCGCCGACCCCGAAGTGCTCGTAGTGCACGCGGGCGCCGGGCCAGCCGGCGCGACCGGCACGGTCGGTGAGTTCGTCGATGAGCGCAGCCGGGCCGCACGCGTAGAGGTGGGTGCCGATCGGCTGGTCCAGCAGCGCGGGTCCCATATGCTCCCAGAAGCCGTCGCGGCCGGTGTGGAGGTGGAGGCGGTCGCCGCACAGCTGCTCCAGGTCGTCGAGGTGGGCGGCGTCGCCCTCCCGGTGGACGTAGTGCACCTCGAACGAGCGGCCCCACTGCACGGCGGCGCGGACGTGGGACAGGATCGGGGTGACGCCGATTCCGCCGGCGACGAGCAGGTGGTGCCGCGCGGTGAGGACCGGGGCGAAGGCGCTGCGCGGGGTGCTCACCTGCACCCTGTCCCCCGCTCGCAGGGAGTGGATCCAGCGGGAGCCACCGCGGCCGTCCTCCTCGAGCCGTACGGAGATGCCGTAGTGGTCGGGCTCGAAACCGGGTCCGGTGAGGGAGTAGGAGTTTCGGCGGGATTGCCCCTCCGGCCCGGTTCCGCAGGTCACGACGATGTGACTGCCCGGGGTGAAGGAGGGCAGGAGTGCGCCGTCGGACGCGACCAGCCGCATGTGCCGCACGGTCGGGGTCAGTGCGGTGACCTCGTCGACCGCCAGCACCAGGCCGGCGTCGGACGGCACGTTCGTTGCGGGGCTGTCGGACATCAGGGTCATCAGCGTTCCTCCGCGTCGATCATGTAGCCGAGGTAGGCCGCGTGGTGACGCGAGACATGGTGGTAGACCACGAGTTCCGCGCGGCAGTTCGGGCAGGTGGTGCACCGGCCGACCTCGACGTCGGCGAGATGGGTGGTGTGACAGTGTGCGCAATAGACCGCGTGGTCGGCGGTGTCGATCGGGACGGGCATGATCTCCTCGTCGACGAGCCCGCCGGCCACCGCCACGGCCCTTGCGGCGAGGACGGCGGCCTCGGATCCGACGAGGACGAGTCGGCAGCCGACCCGGGAGGCGTCGAGCTGCCGTCGGAGGACGCGGGCAGCTGTGTCGCCCCACTCGGCGGGCAGACGCATCCAGTCCACCCGCCGACCGTCGAAGGACAGCAAGAGATTCCGCGCCTGCTCGGCGGCCTCGTCGCCGAAGGACAGGATCGTGAAGGTCCGTCCCCCGCCGGCGATGCTCCGTTCCTCGTCCCACCTCGGCATACTGGTGGTGTCCATACAGACGTTCACGGCATCTCCTAGGGCGCGAAGGAGCGGAGGCCGACGTAGAAGGCGAGCGCGCCTTCGGGGGTGGTGAAGCGGATGCGGGATCCCTTGGGGAAGAAGATCGCGTCGTACGCACGGGCGATCTCGACCTGGCCGGTGTCGAGGTTCTCGAGGCGGAACTCGCCGTCGAGGACGACCTTCATCTCGTCGTATTCGTAGGTGTAGTCGAGGGGCGCCTCGGTGGGTTCGAGACGGAAGTAGCCGGAGGCCATGGGGCAGCCTTCGGGATTCGGGTGGACGTCGTCGATGTAGCCCTTCGTTCCCGGGAACTCGTCGACCGACATCTGCGGGAGGTTCTTCCAGAAACCGGAGGTCACTCGGAATGCGGGCACGGTGGTGGTCTCGGACATGGCAACTCCTCAAAGGGAAGGAATGCGCGAACGCGCGGTGTGCAATGAGAACGTCGATCGCTGACGTGAAACAGACGATAATGGGAAGAAACGCAGCGATGGTTGCAGTTCTGTTAACGCGCGTAACCGATTCCTCTCGAGGGCAAGGGAATCCGGACCCTCGAGGAGGTTCCCCGGAACCTGGACGGAACATCCGTCAGCGGCCGGGATCGAAGAGGGCGCGATGCCAGATACGCGTGACGATCTCGGCGGCCCGTTCGAGCGGTATGGGCGTCTCCTGCAGGGCGTCCTGCGCGTACCAGACGTAGTCCGACCCAGCGCGGGCGGATCGCCCGGTCCGACTCCGGTGCCGTCGCCCGGCTGCGCGCCGCGGGCTCGGTGATGCCCGGCAAGACCGACATACCCGAGTTCTGCCAGTCCGCGACCAGCGACAACCTGCTCGGCCGGAGACCGGGAACCCGTGGGATCCGTCCCGTACGCCGGGCGGTTCGAGCGGTGGCGCCGCGGCTTCCGTCGGCGCCGGTCTCGCGACGATCGCGCTCGGCTCGGACGGCGGCGGGTCCATCCGCATCCCGGCGGCCTTCAGCGGACTCGTCGGGTTCAAGCCGACCACCGGATCGTGCGCGGACGAACGGGGTTTCCGCGCGATGACTGATTTCGTCACCGTCGGCCCGCTGGCCTGGACGGTGGACGACGCCCGCATCATGACGGAGATCCTCGCCGAGACGACCTTCGAACGCACCGCGGTGCGGCACCGGCGGATCGCCTTCTTCCGGCGCCCGGACGGACGTCCGGTCGATCCCGCGGTCGCCCGCACCGTCGAGACCGTCGCCGGAATCCTGTCGGATCTCGGGCACGAGGTCGTCGAGACCGACATCCCGATCCAGGGGTGGAACGAGATCTTCGGGCCGCTCGTGCTCGACGACGGGCTGCGCGAACGCGCCCATCTGCTCGACGATCCGGAGCTGCTGACCCCGCTACGAGCGGGCGAGTCCGCGAGCCGCGATGCAGCTGACCAGCGCCGAGGTCGCCGGTGCCCGCGGGCACTGGACGGATTCCGCCTCCGCATGGACGATTTCCTGCACCGTTGCCGTCAAGGGCATCGACACCCTGAACGGTACCGAGGTCGACGACCTCTACTTCTCCGACTGCGAGTTGCCCGCCGACTCGGTGGTCGGTGAGGTCGGCCAGGGCTGGTCCCAGCTCATGCCCGGGCCGGCGACCGAGCGCTGATCCTCGCCGCCCAGATGCTCGGCGTCGCCGAACGTGCCTTCGACGACCCCTAGGGTCTGGCGCGGGCGTCGTCGATGGCCAAACTCGAGGCGACGGAGGTCGCCAAGAACACGGCCCTCGAGTGCGTGCAGATGATGGGCGGCTACGGCTACTCCACCGAGTTCGACATGGTGCAGCACGTGCGCGCGGCCCTCGGCGCGACGATCTACGGCGGAACCAACGAGATCCAGCGCGACATCATCGGGAACTCGTTCGGTCTCCGATAGAACCCTCGCTCACACGAACATCGCAGCGGCGGGACGGTCCTTCGACCGTCCCGCCGCTGTTTGTCGTTCGCATACAGGGCGGTTTCCACGCCAAGCGTCACCGCGATCTCACGGTTGCGTAACACGCCCGTCATGGATACCGTGTTTCCTTCTATTCGACAGCGATTCCTACAGTGAAACTTCGTCGAACCGAGGAGCCCCCATGACGCTGGAAGCCACCGACACATCCGTGCTGCGCCTCCCGTCCACGAACGGCCGGTCCCCCGAGACCTCCGGCACCGCCGGTCTGGCCGAGCTCGCACACGCGACCGGCACCCGCTTCATCCTCGCCGTCTTCACCACCCTGTCCGGAAAGCCCTGCGCCAAGCTGGTTCCCGTCGAATCCGTCGACGAGCTCGCCACCGACGGTGTCGGTTTCGCCGGCTACGCCGCGGGCTCGATGGGCCAGGTCCCCAAGGACCCCGACCTGGTCGCCATCCCCGACGTCTCGTCCTTCACCCCCATCCCCTTCGTCCGCGAGGGCCTGGCGCTGGTCCACTGCGACCCCTACGTCGAGGGCAAGCCCTGGCCGTACGCCCCGCGGGTGATCCTCAAGACCGCGCTCGCGCAGGCCGCCGCCAAGGGCCTGAGCGTCAAGGTGGGCACCGAGATCGAGTACTTCCTCGTCCAGCGCGACGAGAACGGAACCCTGCGCACCGCCGACGCCCTCGACACCTCCCGCCAGCCCTGCTACGACGCCCGCGACGTCACCCGCATGTACGAGCACCTGACGTCGATCTCCTCGGCGATGAACACCCTCGGATGGGGCAACTACGCCAACGACCACGAGGACGGCAACGGGCAGTTCGAGCAGAACTTCCAGTACGCCGACGCCCTGACCACCGCCGACCGCGTCATCACCCTGCGTTACCTCATCTCCGTGCTCGCCGAGCAGCGCGGCATGACCGCGACCTTCATGCCCAAGCCGTTCGCCGATCGCACCGGCTCCGGGATGCACATGCACCTGTCGCTGTGGCAGGGCGACACCCCCGTCTTCCCCGACGCGAACGATTCCTGCGGACTCGGACTGTCCAAGACCGCCTACTCGTTCGTCGCCGGCATCCTCGAGCACGCCTGCGCCCTGCAGGGTGTCATCGCACCGACGGTCAACTCCTACAAGCGCACCGGCGCCACCAGCACCGCCTCCGGCGCCACCTGGTCGCCGCGCTACGCGACCTACGGCGGCAACGACCGCACCCACTACCTGCGCGTCCCCGACGCCAACCGCGTCGAACTGCGCGGCGGGGACGGCTCGGCCAACCCCTATCTCGCCACCGCCGCGACCGTCGCCGCCGGCCTCGACGGCATCGAACGCGACCTCGATCCCGGCGAGCCGGGCACCGGCGGCACCGCGACGCTGCCGATGACGCTGCTGCACGCCATGGACGCCCTCGAGGCCGATCCGGTGGTCTCCGGCGCACTCGACGCAGCCGGTGCGGGCGTTGCCGACTACTTCGCCTCCCTCAAGCGCGAGGAGTTCTTCCACTGGCACAACACCGTGACCCCGTGGGAGATCGACAGCTATCTGACCGCTTTCTGATCACCCGACTTCTTCCAGACCCATCGAACAGGAGAGACGACCATGTGCGGAATCGTCGGACTTCATCTGCGAGACGCCTCGCTCGAGCCCCGGTTGGGCAGCCTGCTGACCGGGATGCTCGGGCAGATGGTGGACCGCGGACCGGATTCGGCGGGCGTCGCCGTCTACGGCAACCCGGTCTTCTCCCCCGCCGGGGAGTCGTCGGTCTCGGTGCTCGACGCACCCTCGGACCTCGTCACCGCCGTCGGCGATGCACTGGGTGTGACCGTCGGGGCACTCGATCTCGCCCCCACCACCGTGCTGCACGCCCCCGTCCCCGCGACCCTGCTCGCCGACACCGTCCGCACGCTGGCTCCCACCGCGACCGTCATCGGTTTCGGCGACGACGTGACCGTCCTCAAGGGCACCGGCGATCCCCGCGATCTCGCCGAGACCTTCGGCCTGCCCGCCGCCTCCGGCCGGCGGGGTGTCGGCCACACCCGCATGGCCACCGAATCCGCCGTCACCGCAGCAGGATCGCACCCCTTCGCCGTCGGCCCCGACCAGTGCCTCGTGCACAACGGCTCGTTCTCCAACCACCTGTCGATCAAGCGCGAACTCGAGGACGAGGGCGTGGTGTTCGACAGCGAGAACGACACCGAGGTCGGCGCACGCTTCGTCGCCAAACATCTCGCCGAGGGCGCCGACCTGGAGAAGGCACTGCGTCTGCTCGGTGAACGCTTCGACGGGTTCTACACCCTGCTGGTGTCCACCTCCGATTCGTTCGCCGTGGTCCGCGATCCGATCGCTTGCAAGCCCGCGATCGTCGCCGAGTGCGACGCCTACGTCGCGATGGCCTCGGAATTCCGCGCCCTGGCAGGACTTCCCGGCATCGCCGACGCCCGCATCTTCGAACCCGAGCCGGACCGGGTCTACGTGTGGCGACGCTGACCGGCCGCGCGAATCCCGACTCCGCCGTCCCGATCTCATCCCCGGAGGCAATCATGACCACCGATACCCTGCTCCCGACCGCCACCTACGACCTGGCGACGACCACTACCCGCGAACTCAATGCGGCACTGCACGCGATGGAGGCCCCGGCCTCGATCGAGGTGGTGAACCCGCAAGGCGCCCACGCACTCGCCTGCGGCCTGAACCGGCCGATCGACGTCCGCATCGACGGCCACGTCGGCTACTACGCAGCCGGGATGAACCAGCACGCCCACGTGACCATCGATGGCAACGCCGGCGTCGGGGTCGCGGAGAACATGATGTCGGGCAGTGTGCGCGTCACCGGCGACGCCTCGCAGTCCGCCGGTGCGACCGCCCACGGCGGGCTGCTGGTCATCGAAGGCAACGCCGCCGCACGCTGCGGCATCTCGATGAAGGGCGTCGACATCGTCGTCGGCGGTGATATCGGTCACATGAGCGCCTTCATGGGACAGGCCGGCCGACTCGTCGTCCTCGGCGATGCCGGTGAGGCCCTGGGCGATTCACTGTACGAGGTGCGGATCTACGTGCGGGGCAGCGTCGCCTCGCTCGGTGCGGACTGCGTCAAGAAGGAGATGCTCCCCGAGCACATCGCCGAGCTGCAGGAACTGCTCGACACGGCCGGTTTCGACGCCGACCCGGCCGAGTTCACCCGCTACGGCTCGGCCCGGCAGCTCTACCACTTCCACGTCGACAACGCTTCGGCCTACTGAGAGCCCCCGACGTTCTTCCGCCCGCTCGACCCCCGAGGAGACTTCCATGACCTTCCAGCCCGGACTGCGTGAGTCGGCCACCTTCGACCGCAACGTCATCCACGAGATCCAGCGCGCCGCCGCGACCGGCATCTACGACATCCGCGGCTGGGGTGCCAAGCGCAAGGTTCCCCACTTCGACGACCTGCTCTTCCTCGGCGCGTCCATGTCGCGTTACCCACTCGAGGGCTACCGCGAGAAGTGTGAGACCGACGTCGTCCTCGGCGACCGCAACGCGAAGTACCCGTTGCACCTCGACATCCCGGTCACGATCGCCGGAATGAGCTTCGGTGCGCTGTCCGGTCGCGCGAAGGAGGCCCTCGGGCGTGGCGCCAGCGAGGTCGGCACGTCCACCACCACCGGCGACGGCGGCATGACCCCGGAAGAACGTGGGCAGTCCAAGCACCTCGTCTACCAGTACCTTCCGTCGCGATACGGCATGAACCCCGACGACCTCCGCAAGGCCGACGCCATCGAGGTCGTGCTCGGCCAGGGAGCCAAGCCCGGTGGCGGCGGCATGCTCCTCGGGCAGAAGATCACCGAGCGGGTCGCGGGGATGCGTACCCTGCCGGTGGGCATCGACCAGCGCAGCGCGTGCCGGCACCCCGACTGGACCGGCCCCGACGACCTCGCCATCAAAATCCTCGAACTGCGCGAGATCACCGGCTGGGAGAAGCCGATCTACGTCAAGGTCGGCGCGACCCGCACCTACTACGACGTCAAGCTCGCCGTGAAGTCCGGCGCCGACGTCGTGGTGGTCGACGGGATGCAGGGTGGCACCGCTGCCACCCAGGACGTCTTCATCGAGCACGTCGGCATCCCGACCCTGGCCGCGCTCCCCCAGGCGGTGCAGGCCTTGCAGGAGATGGGTGTGCACCGCACCCCGGGCGGCGTGCAGCTGATCGTCTCGGGCGGTATCCGCTCGGGCGCCGACGTCGCCAAGGCGATGGCCCTCGGCGCGGACGCCGTCGCCATCGGCACGGCCGCGCTGATCGCCCTCGGCGACAACGATCCGAAGTACCAGGCCGAATACGAGAAGCTGGGCTCCGCAGCCGGTTTCTACGACGACTTCCAGGACGGCAAGGACCCCGCCGGCATCACCACGCAGGATCCCGACCTGCAGGCCCGCTTCGATCCGGTAGAGGGTGGCCGCCGCCTCGCGAACTACCTGCGGGTGCTCACCATGGAGGCCCAGACCATCGCCCGGGCGTGCGGCAAGTCGCACCTGCGCAATCTCGAACCGCAGGACCTCGTCGCGGTCACGATGGAGGCCGCCGCGATGGCTCGGGTGCCCCTGGCCGGCACCGACTGGATCCCCGGCCGCAGCGCCTTCTGACCGTGGCGACAGGCCTGCCACCGCACTTCCCGAGAGGACACAAGATATGACCGCCTTCGACACGCTCTGGGCATCGATCCTGGATGTCGGTAAGCATCCGACGACCGGGGGCTATCGCCGATTCGCTTGGAGCGACGCCGATCTCACTCTCCGCGAGTGGTTCCGCGGCTGCGCCGCCGAGCGCGGCATGGACGTCGAAGAGGACCGGAACGGGAACCTGTGGGCGTGGTGGCTCCCCGTCGGCTGGGAAGGCGATCCCACCGACGCCTTCGTCACCGGTTCGCACCTGGACTCGGTGCCCGACGGCGGCGCGTTCGACGGACCACTCGGCGTGGTCTCGGCGTTCGCCGCGGTCGATCTGGTCCGCGAGCGCGGCATCGTCCCGACCGTGCCGATCGCGATCACCGCGTTCTCCGACGAGGAGGGTGCCCGCTTCGGTGTGGCTTGCGTGGGCAGTCAGCTCACCACCGGGGCGCTCGCTCCGCAGCGTGCGCTCGGCCTGCGTGATCGTGACGGAATAACGTTGGCCGAGGCCATGACCCGCGCCGGTCGCGTGCCCGAACACATCGGCACCGACCCCACCCTCGTCGACCGGGTCGGGGTGTACGTCGAACTTCACGTCGAACAGGGCCGGGCCCTCGACCTCGTGGATGCACCGGTCGCGGTCGCGTCGTCGATCTGGCCGCACGGCCGATGGCAGTTCACCTTCACCGGTGAGGCCAACCACGCCGGAGCCACGCGCCTGGTGGACCGCCGCGACCCGATGCTCGCCTTCGCCTCGTCGGTGCACAGCGCCCGCTCGTGTGCCGCGGCGGCCGGTGCGGTCGCCACCTTCGGCAAACTCGAGGTGCTGCCCAACGGGGCCAACGCGATCCCCTCCGAGATCAAGGCCTGGCTCGACGCTCGCGCCGCGGACGAGGAGACCCTGACGACGCTGGTCGCCGAGATCGAGGTCGAGGCCCGCAAACACTGCCTGCCGGACGAGATCGGACTCGATGTCTTCGCCGAATCGATCACCCCGATCGTCGAGTTCCCGGCCGGACCGCGCGAACGGTTGCGCCGCGCGCTGTCGCATCTCGGGGACATCCCGGTACTGCCCACCCAGGCGGGACACGACGCGGGCATCCTCTCGGAGAAGGTTCCCACCGCAATGTTGTTCGTGCGCAACCCCACCGGTGTCTCGCATTCACCGCACGAGTTCGCCGAGGCCGACGATTGCAACATCGGGGCGCAGGCGCTGGCCGACATCATGGCGGACTGGGCGACGGGCAGTTAGGTGGCCGCGCAGGTGATCCGGCCCGGCGAGCGGCGGCGGGTGCCCTGGCGCAACGGCGCCGGGATCACGGAGGAGATCGCGACCGGACCCGACGGCCCCTCCGGCCGTCCGCTGTGGCGGATCAGCGTGGCCGAGCTGGGCTCCGAGCCCAGCGAGTTCTCGGCCTTTCCCGGCACGGAACGGATCTTCACCGTCATCGGTGAGCACGGCGCCGACCTCGACTCGGGCCACGGACCCCGTTCGCTGGATCCGTGGCGTCCACACTCGTTCGCCGGTGAGGACGCGCCCCACTGCGTCCCCCGAGGCGCCACCCGTGCATTCAATGTCATGACCGAGCGCGGGGGCGCCACTGCGGCCGTCGGGTACTTCGCGCTCGACACGGTGTGCGACACCGCCGCAGATGGTGTCACGGCCCTCTACGTGCGATCGGGCTCGGTGCAGGCCGGTACCGAACGAGCTGCGCCCGGGGACTGCGTCCTGATCCGCGGCGAGGCCGTCACCCTACGAGGCTCGTCGGCCACCGGACTCCTGGTCCGCATCGAACCCACTTCCTCCCTCTGACATCGACTCCCCCACCGACCTCCTGATTCGGAGGCCGACCGAACAAAGGATCCTCAGGTGACGGACACGACCAAGTTTCTGATCGTCGGCGGCGGCCTCGAAGGCCTGGCCATCGCCTACTCCCTCGCCGACCGCGGCGAAACCGACGTCCTCGTCCTCGAGCGCGACACCCTCTGCTCGGGCATGACCGGTAAATCGAGCGGCGTCGTGCGGTGCCACTACGGCACCCCTTCGCTGGCCGCGATGTCCTGGTACGGCGTCGATATTTTCACCAGGGCGACCGAAATCTTCGGCGACGACATGGCATTCCGCCGGTGCGGTTACGTCGTCGGTGTCGCGGAGAACAACGTCAAGCCGCTCGAGGCGAACATCGAGATGATGCAGGGCCTGGGCATCGCCACCGAACTCATCTCCCACGACAAGATGGCCGAACTGTGGCCGGGCCTGAACCTCGACGATTTCGCCCTGTTCGCCTACGAACCGCTCGGCGGTCGCGGCGAGGCCTACATGGCGGGAATGGCGTTCGGTGCAACGGCACGTCGGATGGGCGTGAAGATCCGACAGAGCACCCCGGTGGTGTCGTTGCTGCAGAACGCCGCGGGCCGGGTCTACGGCGTCACTCTCGCCGACGGGTCCGAGGTGCACGCCGAGCAGGTCGTCGTCGCGGCGGGACCGTGGACGCCGGCACTCGTCGCCGGTGTCGGCGTCGACATCGACGTCCGGGCGCAGCGCGCGCAGTTGGTTCTCGTCGACCAGGGTGTCCCGACCCCGGAGGTGCCCGTGCTGTCCGATCTGGCGGGTCTGCAGTACATCTGCCGTGAGCCGAACGGTGAACTCCTGGTGGGCAATTCCGATCATCAAACGCCGCAGTACATCGATCCCGACAAGTACGTGAACCGCGCCGACGACTCGACGATCGAGAAGAACATCATGAAGCTCGGCAACCGCCTTCCCGACATGCCGGACCCGCGGATCACCAGTTCGTACGTCGGTGCCTACGACGTCACCGAGGACTACAACCCCGTCATCGGTCCGGCACCGGTCGAGGGTCTGTTCCTGGCGACGGGATTCTCCGGGCACGGATTCAAGATCTCCCCCGCGGTGGGCAAGCTGGTCGCCGACCTGCTGATCGACGGGAAGACCGACCTTCCGAACGTGAACCCGGACGACTTCCGTTTCTCCCGCTTCGAGGAGGGTGATCTGCTCCTGAGTCTCAACCCCTACGAAGGCGCCGGCGAGATGCGCTGATCCCCACCTACTCAGCACTCGTGCCCTCCACGGACCCGGCCGGATCCCTGTCGTCCGGATCTGTGGAGGGCACCGCCATGTCTGCATTGCGGCGTTCACCACCGGTGGACACACGCTACGCTGACGAGATGGCCAGCCCAGATCGTCCCGTCTTGTACGACGATTCCGGACGCGAAGTTCCGCGCGGCACCCCGACGGGTGTGGATCTCGAGCGCGCGATCGCCCACCAGGTGCGGTCGTTGCGGCTGGCCAGCGGCCTGTCCGTCGGCGACATGGCCGCGAAGGTGGGGATCTCCAAGGCGATGCTCTCGAAGATCGAGAACGCCCAGACCTCGTGCAGTCTGTCGACGCTCGCCCGGCTCGCCGTCGGCCTCGACGTCCCCGTCACCTCGCTCTTCCGGGGCGCGGACGCGCACCGCGACGCGGTGTTCACCAAGAACGGGCACGGCGCCGAGATCGTCGGTCGCGGTACGCGGGTGGGCCATCACTACGAACTGCTCGGCGCGCTGCGGGGACAGCACAAGAGACTCGAACCGGTGCTGGTGACCCTCACCGATGCGAGCGACGTCTTCCCGCTCTTCCAGCATCCCGGCACGGAATTGCTGTACATGCTCGAGGGCGAGATGCTCTACGGCCACGGCGATTCCGAGTACCACCTGCAACCGGGCGACGCCCTGCTCCTCGACGGCGAAGGGTTGCACGGACCGAACGAGCTGCTGAAGCTGCCCATCCGGTTCCTCGCCGTCACGGCGTATCCCGACAATCACCAGCCGTGAACGACCGGCAACCGTGAACACGACGGAGCCCTCACCGCCCGGTGCGGTGAGGGCTCCTGCCGTTCGATCGGTGAAGCTCGCCGGTCAGGACTTGGGCACGATCACGTCGCGATCCTCGGCGAACACCTCGGGACGCAGCGTCGACGGACCGGTGGGTGAGAACGAGTCCATCACGTAGGCCGTCTCCCCATGGACCGGGACGTCGATGCCCCGCATCTCCGTCTCGGTGTCGACCCGGATGCCCATGATCTTGTCGAGCGCCTTCGCGATCAGGAAGGTCACCGCGAACGAGTAGGCGAACACCGCGGCCATCGCGACGATCTGGCGTCCGAAGAAGTCGATCCCGCCGCCGAAGAACAGACCGTCGACACCGGCCGGCGCGGCGGCCGTCGCGACGAAGGCGATGAGGGTGGTGCCTACGACGCCGCCCATGAGGTGGATGGCAACGACGTCGAGTGAGTCGTCGTAGCCCATGCGGAACTTCCAGCTCACGGCGAAGCAGCCGACGGCACCGGAGACCACGCCGATCAGCAGGGCACCGAGCGGGGACACGAGGCTCGCTGCGGGCGTGATGCCCACGAGTGCGGCGATCACGCCCGAGATGGCACCGAGCGTCGTCGCGTGCTTCTCCTTGATGCGTTCGACGATCAGCCAGCCGAGCAGGCCGGCCATCGCGGCGACGAGCGTGTTGAGGACGACGACACCGGCCGTGTGGTTGGCGCCGCCCGCCGAACCGCCGTTGAAGCCGAACCAGCCGAACAGCAGGATTCCGCCACCGAGCACGACGAGGGGCAGGTTGTGGGGACGTGCCACGTGCGGGAATCCACGGCGGCGACCGAGTGCGATGGCGAGTGCCAGCGCCGCGACACCCGAGTTCATGTGCACGGCGGTGCCGCCGGCGAAGTCGTGGGCGGCGAGCGTGTTGGCGATCCATCCGCCCTTCGTGCCCGCTTCCTCGTCGTCGAAGGCGAAGACCCAGTGCGCGACCGGGAAGTAGACGAGGACGACCCAGATGCCCGAGAACACCAGCCACGCCGAGAACTTCATCCGGTCCGCGACACCACCGGCGATGATCGCCACCGTGATGCCTGCGAAGAGGAGGTGGAAGGCCGCGGTCAGTGCGGCGGGCATCCCTCCGTCCGGGTCCTCCTCGAGCAGCGAGCCCAGACCGATGTCGGTGAAGGGATCGCCGATGAGGCCGAGGCCCCCGACGCTGTCACCGAGCACGGCGGCCGGACCGAACAGCACCCACAGGACGGCTGTGACGGCGAATCCACCGAACACCATCATGATCATGTTGAGCGCGCTCTTGACTCCGAGCATGCCGCTGTAGAACAGCGCCAGGCCCGGAACCATCAGTACGACTGCTGTGAACGCCGCCAAAACCCAGGCGGTATCGGCGGCCGCGAGTGCCTGTTCCATATAAGTCCACCCTGTTCGATCCCGGGGTTCACGACCCCTACGTCAGTCGGTGACCCACATTCATCACCGTCCCCTGAGAGTGGACCCACTCTGTAATGTCCCTGCGAGGCGCGGGTGAACTTCGTGTAACGCCACCGCAGTTCACCGGACGGGGATGCCGTTGCGTCCGGGCAGGCAGTATGGAGGACGAGACGCCGCATCCCGCGGTGTGCACAACCTGTGCCACCCGGGTATCCCTGCCCTGCCCGGGTTCCGCGGGAACGACGGCTCGAACCGCTGCACGCATCTGGGAGGTAGACGATGGGACGGGTCACGACACGTCGACCGGTACTGCGCATCACTGCGGCAGGGGCGACGCGACGTCCCGACACCCTCGCCGTCGAGGAACCGCTCGAGATCAGGGTCGGCGGTGAGTCGCTCACCATCACGATGCGCACCCCCGGTCACGACGTCGATCTCGTCCACGGATTCCTGCTGGCCGAAGGGATGATCGGCAGTCGCGAGGACATCGCCGCCGTTCGCTACTGCGACGGGGTGGACGAGAGCGGCGCCAACACTTACAACGTTCTCGACGTCGCCCTCGCGCCCGGCGTCACCGTCCCCGAAGGGACAGGGCGACGCGCATTCACGACGACCTCCGCGTGCGGGGTGTGCGGGAAGAACTCGCTCGACGAGGTGCGCACGCGCACGCGATATCCACTGAAGGATGCCGGCACCACCTCTATCGGAACGCACACCCTCACCGAACTGCCCGACACGCTGCGTCGGCACCAGCAGGTCTTCGAGTCGACCGGCGGTCTGCACGCGGCCGCACTGTTCACCCCCGACGGGGCGCTGCTGGCCCTGCGCGAGGACGTCGGCCGGCACAACGCCGTCGACAAGGTGATCGGCTGGGCCCTGACCGACAACCGGGTGCCGCTCTCGCACAGCGTGCTCATGGTGAGCGGACGCGCCTCGTTCGAACTCGTGCAGAAGGCGGTCATGGCCGGGATCCCCGTGCTCGCGGCGGTCTCGGCGCCGTCGTCGCTGGCCGTCGATCTCGCCGCGGAGTCCGACCTCACCCTCGTGGGCTTCCTCCGCGGCGACACGATGAACGTCTACACCGTCCCCGAACGCATCAAGACCGACTGATCGGCGGCATCAACCGCACGTGCCGTCCTGCGCCTCGCCCGCGCGTACTCCGTCGACGAACGCCCGCACGTCGTCGACGGACTCCTCGAGTACCGCTCGGTGATCGGCTCCGTCGTATACCCGATAGCTCAGGTCGGCTCCGTTGCCGCACAGCGCCGCGGTCACCTGATCGGTGACCGGACGCAGTACCAGCGCGTCGTCGCTTCCCTGCACGACGAGCGTCGGCACCCTCAGGGTGAGCGGTTCGACCTCCTGACCGGCGTAGTACTCAACGAGCGGTTCGAGGTCCGCATCCGGAGCGAACACCTGATCCACCGGTACCGTGCTCGCCACCTCGCGGATGTCGTCCATGCACCCGGTGCGCGCGGCGTCGAGCAAGGGGCGCGAGGCGTCGGTGAGCATCGCGTCGGCGTCGATGCTCGGGTCCGCCGCCTGCGCTCCGAGCAGCAGCACCGGCAGGAACCCGAGCGCCGGACCGATCGCCGGTCCGGCGGTCGCGTAGTACTCGGCCGTCTCACTCGTGCGACTGCCCGGGGCGAAGGCGACCGCGCCCTGCAGTTCGAGTTCAGGGGCGCGTTCCGTGCCACGAGCCGCCGCATACAGCGCGGCGTGCCCGCCCTGACTGTGTCCCATCGCGATCCATCGGGTGCCGATAGCCGGATCGAGTTGACGAGCGGCACGCACGATGTCGACGACACTGTCGGCTGCGCTGTCTCCGTTCATGTAGGGATGTCCGCCCGGTGTGCCGAGGCCTTCGTAGTCGGTCTGGACCACGGCGTAGCCGTCTGCGACCCACCGGTCGAGCATGGCAGTCGTCCTGCTGATGTAGGAGTGGGCGGGACCACCGGGGGTGTCGGCGGACGGCGCACAGGCGTCACCGACCCCGGTGGTGCCGTGCGCCCAGCTGATCACGGGCCAGCCTCCGGCGGGCGCTTCTCCCTCGGGGATCGCGACCGTGCCCGAGACGAGGGTGGGGCGCCGATCGGCACCATCGGACAGGTAGGTGATCAGATGCGTTCGCGACGCGCTGGGAAGCGCCGCCGTACCGGTGAGGGTGCGTTCGGTGACGAGGGAGCCGGGTCCCCCGGCAGTCTCCTCGGCGTCGTCGCCGAAGTCGGAGCAGGACGTGATGCCGAGCATCGACGCTGCGGCGAGTACTGCCATCACACGCCGGGAAGTACGAGAGAGCATGAATCCTCCGTTGGGATGTCAGTCCACGTTCGGCGCTCACTGCACGCCGTTGACGTGGCTACCGCCGTCGACGAACAGCGTGTTGCCTGTGGGATAGCGGGAGTCGTCGCTCGCGAGAAAGGCTGCGACCGTGCCGATGTCGTCGAGAGGGTCGCCGATGCGGCCCATCGGGTTCGCCGCGGCCTGCGTGGCGGCCATCTGCGGGTCGGCCGCCGCCACCCGTCGGTATGCCGCGCTCTGCACGCCGGGGCAGATCACGTTGCAGCACACCTGTTTCGGCGCCCATTCCCGAGCCGCAGTACGGTCGTGCTGCGCAGTGCCGAATTCGCGCACCGCGGCATCCACCATGGCGTGCACCTGTTCGCGGTCGGTGACGTCGGTCGGGACGAAATCCGCGGCCGATCCCCATCCCGGCGCCGGTGACGATCGCCACCCGCCCGTCCAACTTCCCCATGCCGTTCCTTTCCGATACGACGGCGTGTGCGGCGCAGGCCGTCAGCGAGGACGGGGAACCGTCCTGTCGATGAACAGCGCCTCCACGGACACGCACACCGTGCCGTCCGCGGTCCTGATCTCGCCGACTGTGTTGATCTTGCGGCCGTCCTGCTCGACCAGACGACCGGTGATCGTCAGCGGCTCGAACAGTGGGGTCGGCCGGTGGTACCGCACGTTGAGCTGTGCGGTGGCGCCGCTGCGTCCGGCCCAGGCGTTCGCCACACCCAGCGTGTGATCGAGCAGGAGGGCGGAGACTCCGCCGTGCACGTGCCCGGGCGGGCCCTGGTACGGGAAGGTCAGTTCGACGACGCCATCCACCGATCCGTCTTCGCGACCGGCCAACACCAGCGGCGGAGCGAGCGCGTTCTCCGGACCGGTGACCGGATCGTGCCGGGTGACGCCCTCCCCGTGCCACATGTCGATCAGTCGCTCCCGCACTTCGGGAGCGTGTTCCTCGAGGTGCTCGGCGATATTGTCGAGCTCTTCGGCGACCCGCTCGAGATTCGCGTTGCCACGGTCGGTGCGCAGCAACGCGTCCACCACGCGCCGCGCGGCGGCGGTGGCGCGGTCGACGGCGGTGTCCTGCGGTGCCGAGGTCAGAACCGTACCGTCGGGCGCGTGTCCGACGACGGGGTGGGTGTCCGGGTCGACTCTCATCGAATCTCCATCGTGGCGTGGGTGAGCACCGGTTGCCCGTCGCGCTCGGGACATGTGGCGAGCAGGGTGAGAGTGTCGTCGTCTCGCCAGACCTCCGTCTCGATCGTCTCCCCGGGGTACAGCGTGCCGGCGAAGCGGACCGAGAACGACCGGACCCGGGTCGGGTCTCCACCGAGCACACCGTCGACGACGGCCTTGCACACGACACCGTACGAGGCGAGTCCGTGCAGGATCGGCCGATCGAAACCGGCTGTCTTCGCGAATTCGGGATCCGCGTGCAGCGGGTTCATGTCGGCACTGAGCCGGTACACCAGTGCCTGTTGCGTGCTCGTAGGTGACACCAGGGTCTTGTCGGCGTCCCGTTCCGGCACTGCGTTCGACACATGGGGCCCGGCGTCTCCGCCGAAGCCGCCCTCACCGCGCGCCCAGATCTGCATCGCACTGGTCCACAACGGGTTTCCGTCGGCATCCACTGCGGACTGTTCGAGCACGATCACGGCGGCCTTGCCCTTGTCCCACACATCGGAGATGCGAGACGAGACGGTCGCCGAACCCGAGATCGGGATCGGGGCGTGCACGGTGACGGACTGGCCACCGTGCAGGATCCTGCGCAGGTCGATGTCGATTCCCGGCAGGCTCAGTCCGGCCTGTGTCACCGCACCGGCAGAGACACCCTGACCGGCGACCATCGCGAAGGTCGGCAGGACCCGCAGGTCCTTCTCGTACACCCACCGCAGTTCGGCGGGATCGAGCGAGTCGACACCCGCACCCAGACCGAGGTGGTAGAGGATCACATCGCGTTCGGTCCACGAGGCATCGCGGACGGTGGGCGCAGCGGAGAGCGCGACATCGGTATCGATGGGCATGGGCGTCACTTTCCGGGCTCGGGATCGCGGGGCAGGCCGAGAAGCCTCTCACCGATGATGTTCAGCTGGACGTTGGTCGTCCCACCGGCGATGGACATGCACTGCACGTTGAGGAACATGTGGGTCGCCGAAGTTCGGTCCTGGTCGTCGAGCAACGACGCAGTACCGGCCCAGTCCATCGCGGTCTCCCAGACCTGCTGGAGGTGCTCGACGCCGAGGAGCTTGGCGACGGAGGATTCGGCACCCGGCTGTGCACCGGCCAGGGAGCGGAGAGCGGTACGCAGACCCATGAGGCCACCGGACGCGGCATCGCCGAGAACCTTGCCGAGGACGGTGAGTTGTTCGTCGTCCGGCCCACCGGGCATACCGTTCGCGAGCGCCATGAGGGTCTCGCAGCCGGCACCGAAAGTCGAATCGTGCGAGAGGGAGACGCGTTCGTTCGCGAGGGTGGTACGGGCGAGCTTCCATCCGTCCCCGGGCTCGCCGACGAGGCACTCGTCGGGCACGAACACGCCGTCGAGGAACACCTCGTTGAACAGGGCTTCGCCGGTGATCTCCCGCAGCGGCCGGATGTCGAGCCCCTCGGTGTTCCTGATGTCGATCAGGAAGTAGGACAGGCCTTTGTGCTTGGGCGCTTCCGCGTCGGTGCGGGCGAGGCAGATGCCCCAGTCCGCGACCCGCGCCATCGACGTCCACACCTTCTGGCCATCGAGCCTCCATCCGCCGTCCACCTTGACGGCCTTGGTGGACAGGCCCGCGAGGTCGGACCCGGCGCCGGGTTCGGAGAAGAGCTGACACCACACGAGATCCCCGCGCAGCGACTGCGGGACGAATCGCTCGATCTGCTCGGTACTGCCGTGCGCGATCAGGGTCGGCACCACCCAGTTGCCGATGATCATGTCGTGCGGTTCGAGTTCGGCGGCGTGCAGTTCCTCAGTGACGACGAGTTGCGTGACGGCGTCGGCGGCCTTCCCCCACGGTTCGGGCAGGTGGGGAGCGGTGTAGCCCATCTCCGCCAGATACGCCTTCCGCGCTGCGTCCTCCAACGACTTCGCCGGCTCGAGTTCGGCACGGACGTCGGCGCGGATCCGTTCCGCCTCGGGCGGAAGATCGACACTCAGCACGCGGCGGGCACCGTCGAGCGTGAGGTGGGCGACCCGGCGCCGCCACGACGCCGTGGAGCCGAGCAGGATCCGGAGCGACTGAGCGCGCCGCATGTACAGGTGGGCGTCGTGCTCCCAGGTGTAGCCGATACCGCCGAGCACCTGGATGCAGTTCTTGGTGACCTGGAAGGCGGCCTCCGGGGCGATGGACGCGGCGACCGCCACGGCCAGCGACGCCTCGTCGTCCGACACGTCCTCGGCATGCGCACGGGCTGCATCCCAGGCCACGACCCGGGCCTGTTCGGTGAGGCAGAGCATCCGGGCGACGGTGTGCTTGACGCCCTGGAACTGCCCGATGACACGTCCGAACTGCCTACGGACCCGCGCATATCCCGCAGCGGTGGTGGTTGCCCAGTCCGCGAGACCGGCAGCCTCGGCGGCGAACAAGGTCGCGGCGATATCGACGATCCGATGCGAGTCCGATCCCAGTACGTCCTCGTCGGACAATGTCACGGCACTTGCGGTGATCTCGGCGTTGCGGCGGATCACGTCGTAGCTGGGCAGGTTCGTGACCTCGACCCGGTCACGGGTCACGACGACGAAGACCCGCTCACCACCGTCGTCGGCCGCGAGCAGGAACACATCCGCGACCTGGCCGCCGAGGGCGACACCGGAGGTTCCCGAGAGCGTGACGGAATCGCCGTCGCGCTCCACGCGCAGGTCCCCCGGCTGCAGGGCGACCGCACCGAACAGCGAACCGTCCGCGAGCCCGTCGAGTTCGCTGCGACGGCCGGCCTCGTCGAGGACCGCGGACACGATCACGGTCGGAAGGAACGGGCCGGGCACCATGGCCCGTCCGAGTTCCTCTGCGACGATTGCTGTTTCGAGCAGACCGAAACCGGCGCCTCCGACCTCTTCGGGCAGGTGCAATCCCAGCATTCCGAGTTCGGCGAACGAGCTCCAGTACGTCGGGCGGGCTTCCGTCTTCGCTTCGACGGCCGTGCGGATCACGTCGGGTGTGGCGTGTCGTGCCGCCCAGCCGCGTACGGAATCACGGAGCTCGCGGTCCTCGTCGCTCAATCCCAGAGTCATGATCGGGTCCCTTCGGATAGCAGAATGTCCGGCGTCAGATGCGCTCGATGATGGTGGCGGAGGCCATCGCGCCACCCGCACACATCGTGACCAGCGCAGTCGAACGGCCCGAGCGCTCGAGTTCGTGCAGGGCACTGGTGATCAGTCGCGAGCCGGTGGAACCGACGGGGTGGCCGAGCGCGATGGCGCCGCCGTTGACGTTGACCTTGCTCATGTCGGCCCCGTGGACCTGCGCCCAGGACAACACGACCGAAGCGAAGGCTTCGTTGATCTCGACGATGTCGATGTCGGACAAGGACATTCCGGTGCGCTCGAGTACCGCGCGAGTCGCGTCGATGGGGCCGTCGAGGTGGTAGTACGGGTCCGAACCGACGAGCGTCGACGCGAGGATACGGGCACGTGGCCGCAGACCCGACTCGCGCGCCTTGTCCTCACTCATCAGCAGTACGGCGGCCGCGCCGTCGCTGACCTGGGAGGAGTTTCCGGCGGTGTGGATTCCGTTCTCGATGACCGGCCGGAGACCGGCGAGTCCTTCCGCGGTGGTTTCGCGAAGACCTCCGTCACGCGTCACGGTCGCGATCTCACCGGTGGGCTCGCCCTCCTTGGTCACGACCGGCGCCTGCACCGGGACGATCTCGCGGTCGAAGCGCCCCTCGGCCCACGCGGCTGCGGCGCGACGCTGCGACTCGAATCCGAGAGCATCGACATCGTCACGTTTGATGCCGCGCTTGTGGGCGATACGTTCGGCAGAGGTGAACTGGTCGCCCATGTCGATCGACCAGTCGGCCGGATAGGGGTTGCCGGTGCCCGGGGCGTTTGCCTGGCCGAGGAACACGCGACTCATGACCTCGACGCCGCATCCGATTCCGGCGTCGATCTGCCCGGACGCGATCAGGCCCGCCACCATGTGGACCGCCTGCTGCGACGAACTGCACGCGCAGTCGATGGTCGTCGCCGCGGTCGTGTACGGGAGACCTGCGTGGAGCCAGGCCTGCCGGGTCACGTTGTTCGACTGTTCCCCCGCCTGGGTGACGGCGCCTCCGACGAGCTGACCGATCTGGTCGGCGGGGAGGCCGGTGCGGTCGAGAACGGCCTTCTGGGCGGCACCGAGCAACACCGCGGGGTGGACCCCCGCCAGCTGTCCGCGGCGACGACCGATCGGTGTCCGCGCGGCCTCCACGATGACGACCTTGCTCATGCCTACTCCCAGCTCTCGAAGATATTGAAATTTATTCTAGTGACGGTGACCGCAGTTTCCTGCGCAGTCCCAACGAGCGGGACGGACCTTGCGGAATGCGGTCTTCGAGAATTGCCCGTCAACGCGTACCGGCGGGCAGATCGACCAGCAGAAGGTCGCACGCGACGCGCAGATCGGACTCCACCTCGGGGATCGATATCCGCCCGTTGAGCGCGGACTGGACGAGACCGAACCACAGCGCCACAACCAACCGCACGACGGTCGCGTCCCGCACCGTGGGTTCCGCGATACCCGCGGCGGCCAGGAGCAGTCCGTCGAAGTGCTGGTCGATCTTCGCCACGTCGGGAATGGTGGCGGCGTTCGACGACGCGGCGGATTGGATCATCGCGTTCGCCAGTAACGGAGTGCGCACAAGCGCCCGGGTGGCCTGCAGCAACGCGTCGTATACGACGTCGACAGGCGACGAGGACGACTGCGAGCGCCTGGAGAGGTGGATTCCCATCCGATCGATCTGATCCACCATGACCGCGACGAACAGATGGGTCTTGGACGGAAAGTAGCGGTAGAGGGTCCCGATGGCGACGCCGGCGAGTTCGGCGACCTCCTGCATCCGAACGCGTTCGAGTTCCTTCACCGCCCCCAATTGTGCGGCAGCGTCGATGATCCGGCCGTATCGCGCATGCTGTTCCGCCGAACTCGGTTCTGCGGCGTCCCGGGCCTCCGCAAGTCTGGGCATGCTCGGTTCCTCCCCTTCACGACCGGTGGCGCATCGACCACTGCGGCGACGAACGTTCCAGGTGGGCACGTCTCGTATCCCGCCTGATCCCGGCCAGTGGGACCTGTCCCGTGGGTGGACCGACCACCACCCGAAACTAGAATGAATACTAATTCCGGCGCGGTGCACTGACGAACCGCCGCCATCGAACAGGAGACGTTTCATGGGTGAATCCGTAAGTCTGGCCGGGCGCGCGGCGGTCGTGACCGGCGCCGGGGCCGGCCTGGGCCGCGCCGAAGCCCTCGCCCTCGCCGAGGCAGGCGTCGCAGTCGTCGTCAACGACATGGGCGACGCAGCGCACGAGGTGGCAGAGGAAATCGTCGCGTCGGGAGGCCAGGCCATCGCCGTCACCGGCGACGTGTCCGACTGGGCTCTCGGCGGTCGCCTCGTCGAGGAATCGGTCAAGGCATTCGGGTCCTTCGACATCCTCGTCAACAACGCGGGCATCATCCGCGACAAGATGATCTTCAACCTCACCGAGTCCGACTGGGACGACGTGATCCGAGTGCACCTCAAGGGCCATGCCGCCACCTCACATGCGGCGGCGGTGTACTGGCGTCAGGCGAGCAAGGCTGCGGGTGGACCGGTCTACGGCCGCGTCGTCAACACCTCGTCGGAGGCCTTCCTCTTCGGTTCCGCCGGACAGCCGAACTATTCCGCTGCGAAGGCAGGCATCACGGCACTGACACTGTCCACGGCGCAGGGGCTGGCGAGCTACGGCGTCACCGCGAATGCGATCTGCCCCCGCGCACGCACCGCGATGACCGCGGAGGCCTTCGGCGAGGCCGGCGCCACGACCGGACTCGATCCCCTGGCGCCGGAGCGCGTGGCCACCCTCGTGCGTTACCTCGCCTCGCCGGCCTCCTCGGAGATCACCGGACAGGTGTTCGTGGTGTACGGAAAAATGGTCGCGCTCATGGCAGCGCCGACCGTCGAGAACCGCTTCGACGCAGCCGGTTCGGCATTCACGGTCGAGGAACTCGACGAGCAGCTCTCGTCGTACTTCATCGGCCGCGGCCCGTACGAGACCTACGCCGCCTACAGCATCGCGGAACTCGAAAAGGTCGCACTGGCCGTCGACTGATCGCTTGACACCGCACCCACGAAGGGAGCAAACATGAGACTTGCAGACAAGGTCGCGATCGTCACCGGTGGTGCCGGAGGGATCGGACGCGGCATCGTCAGAGCATTCATGGGCGAGGGTGCCCGCGTCCTGTTCGTCGACATCGACCGGCCCGCGGGTGAAGCCCTCGAAGCCGAGGTCGGCGAAGCCGGGAAATTCCTGTACGCGGACATCTCCGACGAGTCGAGCGCCGAGACGATCGTCGCGGCGGCCGTCGAACGGTTCGGAAAGCTCGACGTGCTCGTCAACAATGCGCACGCATCCCGACAGGCACCACTGCTCGAGACCACACAGGAGATGCTCGACCTGTCGTTCGGCACGGGCTTCTATCCGACCTTCCGATTGATGAAGGCAGCGCACGCCCAGCTCGCCGCGAACAAGGGGTCGGTGATCAACTTCGCGTCGGGAGCCGGGATCGAAGGGAGCGCCACGCAGAGTTCGTACGCCGCTGCGAAGGAAGCGATCCGGGCGATCAGCCGGGTCGCGGCGAACGAATGGGCCGCGGAGGACATCAATGTCAACGTCATCTCGCCTCTGGCACTGACCGAGGGCGTCGAGGCGTACATCGCGGCCAACCCCGGCGTCGAGGAGGCGCTACTGGCGAAGACCCCGATGCACCGCTTCGGTGACCCGCAGGCCGATATCGGCCGTGTCGCGGTCTTTCTGGCCAGTGAGGATGCGTCCTACATGACGGGCCAGACACTCATGGTCGACGGCGGGACCATCACACTGCGCTGATCCACCGACGGACCGGATTCGACCGCCAAAGACGACGAGCGCCTCGGCACTTTCGTGCCGAGGCGCTCGTGCAGTTCCGAAGGGTCTTCGGAATCAGGCGGTCTTGTCGCGCCGTTCCCGATCGGTCTTGCGCGGCACGATCGTCGGAAGGACGTTGTCGTTGACGGTCTCGGCGGTGACCACGACCTTGGCGACGTCGTCGCGGCTGGGGATGTCGTACATCACGGGCAGGAGCACCTCCTCCATGATGGCGCGGAGCCCGCGGGCGCCGGTGCCACGGAGGATCGCCTGGTCGGCGATCGCTTCGAGTCCGTCCTGGGAGAACTCGAGTTCGACGCCGTCCATCTCGAACAGGCGCACGTACTGCTTGACCAGAGCGTTCTTCGGCTCCGACAGGATCTGGACGAGTGATTCCTTGTCGAGATTGGTCACCGACGCGAGGATCGGCAGACGACCGATGAACTCCGGGATCAGGCCGAACTTGATGAGGTCCTCGGGCATGACGTCGGCGAAGTGGTCGGTGGTGTCGATTTCGGCCTTCGACCGAACCTCGGCGCCGAAGCCGATGCCGCGCTTGCCGACGCGGTCGGAGACGATCTTCTCGAGACCCGCGAATGCACCCGCCACGATGAACAGCACGTTCGTGGTGTCGATCTGGATGAACTCCTGGTGCGGATGCTTGCGACCACCCTGCGGCGGGACGGATGCCTGGGTGCCTTCGAGGATCTTCAGCAGCGCCTGCTGCACGCCCTCGCCCGACACGTCGCGAGTGATCGACGGGTTCTCGCTCTTGCGGGCGATCTTGTCGACCTCGTCGATGTAGATGATGCCGGTCTCGGCGCGCTTGACGTCGTAGTCGGCGGCCTGGATGAGCTTGAGGAGGATGTTCTCGACGTCCTCACCGACGTAGCCGGCCTCCGTCAGTGCGGTGGCGTCGGCGATGGCGAAGGGCACGTTGAGCATCTTCGCGAGCGTCTGCGCGAGGTAGGTCTTGCCACAACCGGTGGGGCCGAGAAGCAGGATGTTGGACTTCGCGAGTTCGACCGTCTCACCGCGGGAGTCGCGGCCCTTGTCGCCGGCCTGGATGCGCTTGTAGTGGTTGTAGACCGCCACGGCCAGCGTGCGCTTGGCGTCGTCCTGGCCGATCACGTAGTTGTCGAGGAAGTCGCGGATCTCGGCCGGCTTGGGCAGCTCGTCGAGCTTGACCTCGCTGGTCTCGGCCAGCTCCTCCTCGATGATCTCGTTGCAGAGATCGATGCACTCGTCGCAGATGTAGACACCGGGGCCCGCAATGAGCTTCTTGACCTGCTTCTGGCTCTTTCCGCAGAAGGAGCACTTGAGCAGATCTCCGCCGTCACCGATACGTGCCATCAGTCAGGTCCCTACTTCCTCGTGTGCGTGCAACCGGTCCCGCAACCACCACACGGGGCGGTCCCGGGGAGCGGGCCCTTTGATCGACCGTACCCGGATGTCGGCGCGCAGGTCGACCGGTTCTGCGCGTTTCCGGTCATATTTGTACACCACAACATGTGTCGGCGATCACAGTCCCGGCGTCGGTGGTTCCGGAAGGCACCGTGCCTTCCGGAACCGCCTGCGACGTTCTACTTCTGGGCCGAGAGCTTGCGGTACTCGAGGACCCGGTCGATCAGACCGTATTCGACTGCCTGCTCCGCCGTGAGGATCTTGTCCCGATCGGTGTCCTTGCGGATCTGCTCGGGATCCTTACCGGTGTGCTTCGAGAGCGTGTTCTCCATGAGGGTACGCATGCGCTCGATCTCGGCGGCCTGGATCTCGAGGTCGGAGACCTGTCCCTGGATGCCACCCGTCGCGGGCTGGTGGATGAGCACGCGAGCGTTGGGCAGCGCCAGACGCTTGCCGGGAGTGCCGGCGGCGAGCAGGACGGCCGCGGCGGATGCCGCCTGCCCGAGGCACACCGTGGTGATGTCGGCGCGGACGTACTGCATGGTGTCGTAGATCGCCATGAGCGAGGTGAACGAACCACCCGGCGAGTTGATGTACATGGTGATGTCGCGGTCGGGATCGAGCGACTCGAGCACCAGCAGCTGGGCCATCACGTCGTTGGCGGACGCGTCGTCGACCTGGACGCCGAGGAAGATGATGCGCTCTTCGAACAGCTTGTTGTACGGGTTGGATTCCTTGACGCCGTAGCTCGAGTGCTCGATGAACGACGGGAGGATGTAGCGGCTCGCGGGCGAGGCAGGAGCGGCGCCGCCGAGCTGGCGCGGATCGAACATGTTGGTCATCGCTTCTCCAAGAATTCGGTGGTGTGAGGGCAGATCGGGCCGGGACCTAGTTGGCGGTGCCGCCGGCCTGCTGCGCCCGGGAGACGACGTGGTCGACGAAGCCGTATTCGAGCGCCTGCTGCGCCGTGAACCAGCGGTCGCGGTCGGAGTCCTTGGTGATCTGCTCCACCGACTGGCCCGTGTGCTCCGCGATGAGCTCGGCCATCTCTCGCTTGGTGTGTGCGAACTGCTCCGCCATGATCGCGATGTCGCTCGCCGTACCACCGATGCCTGCGGACGGCTGGTGCATCATGATCCGCGCGTGCGGGAGTGCGTAACGCTTGCCCTTGGTACCGGCGGAGAGCAGGAACTGACCCATCGAGGCGGCGAGACCCATCGCGAAGGTCGCGACATCGCACTCGACGAACTTCATCGTGTCGTAGATCGCCATACCGGCGGTGACCGAACCGCCTGGTGAGTTGATGTACAGGGAGATGTCGCGGGTGGGGTCCTCGGCCGACAGCAGAAGGATCTGCGCGCACAGCTTGTTCGCGATGTCGTCGTCGACCTGGGTGCCCAGGAAGATGATGCGCTCGCGGAGCAGGCGTTCGTACACCGAGTCGCTGAGGTTCAGCCCAGCCGTGGCCGAGGTCATCGCGGGACCGATGGATGTCGCCGGATTCTGAGGAGTCACGGGTACCTGCCTTCTCGTCGATCGTGGGTTGCTGACACTGACACTAACGAAACGGGGCGGCACCGGATGCCCGGTGCCGCCCCTCTTCGCTGAAAGCGGAAATTCGTGCCCCTGGGGTTTCGAATCTCCGCGGGTCGCCCGACTACTCGGAGGCCGAGTCCTCGGTGGTCTCCGCCTCGGCGTTCTCGCCCTCGGCGTCATCGTCCTTCTTGGTGCCGAACAGCTCGGCGGTGTCGACGGTCGCACCCGTGGTGTCGGTCACGTTGGCGCGATCGACGACGGTGCCGAGCGCCTTGCCGCGGCGGACGTCGGCGAAGACGGCACCGAGCTGGTTGGCCTGGCTGATCTGCTGGATGAACTGCTCCGGCGGGATGCCGTAGCGCTGCGCCTGGAAGAAGATGCGCTCGGTCAGCTCCTGCTGCTCGACCGTGGTGTTCTCCGCCTCGGCGATCGCGTCGAGGAGCAGCTGGGTCTTCACCGAACGCTCGGCGGACTCGCGTGCTTCCTTGTCGAACTCCTCGCGGCTCGAACCCTGGGCCTCGAGCAGCTCGTTCAGCTTGGTCTCGTCGTGATCGAGCTCGTGGATGGCGTCGTGCAGCGCGCTGTCGACCTCGGCCTGGACGGCAGCCTCGGGAACCGGGATGTCGACGGTCTCGAGGAGAACCTCGAGGACCTTGTCGCGGATCTGGCCGGCCTGCTCGACCTGCTTGACGCGCTGGACGCGCTCGCGGAGGTCGGCCTCGAGCTCGCCGATGGTGTCGAACTCGCTCGCGAGCTGCGCGAACTCGTCGTCGGCCTCGGGCAGCTCGCGCTGCTTGACGGTGTTGACCTTGACGGTGACGACGGCTTCCTTACCGGCGTACTCGCCGGCGACCAGCGTGGAGGTGAACTCCTTCGACTCGCCGGCGGACAGGCCGATGATCGCCTCGTCGAGTCCGTCGATGAGCTGGCCGGAGCCGACCTCGTGCGACAGGCCCTCGGTGGCGGCCTCTGGAACCTCGTTGCCGTCGACCGTCGCGGACAGGTCGATGGAGACGAAGTCGCCGTCCTGCACCGGACGCTCGACACCCGTCAGGGTGCCGAAGCGCTGACGCAGCGACAGAAGCTGCTCGGCGATGTCCTCGTCGGTGATCTCGACGGGATCGACGGTGACGGCGATCTCGGAGAAATCGGGGAGGGTGATCTCGGGACGCACGTCGACCTCGGCGGTGAACGCCAGCTCGACGTTGTCCTCGAGCTTGGTGACGTCGATCTCGGGCTGGCTGATGACCTTGACGTCGTTCGCGGTCACGGCTTCGCTGTAGCGGCTCTGGATGGCCTCGTTGATGACCTGGTCCAGGACGGCTCCGCGGCCGACGCGGGCCTCGAGGATCTTGCGAGGTGCCTTACCGGGGCGGAAGCCCGGGATGCGGACCTGGCCGGCGAGGGCCTTGAAAGCGCGGTCGAAATCAGGCTGGAGCTCCTCGAAGGGCACCTCAACATTGATACGGACTCGCGTCGGGCTCAGCTGCTCGACGGTGCTCTTCACGGACATGCTCCTTCTGTCGTGCTCTCTTGTCGGTCGTTCGTGTCACTACTGAGCGCGCTGACGCTGTTCGATCTGGTCGGGATGACAGGATTCGAACCTGCGACCCTCCGCTCCCAAAGCGGATGCGCTACC
The DNA here is from genome assembly GCF_019641445.1 of Rhodococcus sp. DMU2021. Classification (NCBI taxonomy): domain Bacteria; kingdom Bacillati; phylum Actinomycetota; class Actinomycetes; order Mycobacteriales; family Nocardiaceae; genus Rhodococcus; species Rhodococcus sp. DMU2021. The sequence continues at coordinate 126,221 of NZ_JAIFKB010000001.1, read as the reverse complement.
AAGCTGCGCCACATCCCGGTCGTGAAGGCACCGCATCCGACCGCGGGACCCATCGCAGAATCCTACGGCCCCCCGATTATGAAATCCAAAGCGAGGTCCGGTACAGTCTCATCTCGCAAGCCGCAGCACCGGTCGACACCGGCACTGCAGGCGCAACGGGGATGTAGCTCAATGGTAGAGCCCCAGTCTTCCAAACTGGCTACGCGGGTTCGATTCCCGTCATCCCCTCCACGGAGGAAGCCCGCCGGGTGCACACAGCACCGGCGGGCTTCGTCGTTCCGGACCGTCCCGTCCGGCCCAGCCCATCCGCATTCCGACGACCGCACGAACCACCGCGTCGTGATTCCTCGTCGCGTCCCTCCAGCGGACGCGACCGCGAACGGGTGGGGCGTCGTCGGATGACACCGCAGGGGGTGTGGAGGGACCGACCCCGCCCCACCTCCGGTCGGTCCCTCTCCACCATCGAATGCCGTTCTCCGGTGTGAAATCCGAGTATCGTCGTCTCACCCCCGTAGGTCAGCGGTCGGTCGAGAAGGCGCCGGCGTCAACGACGGCGCCGGCTGTACCGACGGCGCCTCGCTATGCAGGGAAGCAACGATGCCTCGGCGCCACAGACCGACTCCGGACATGCCCCCGACCCCCGCTCCGACCGTCGGCGTCGAGGAGGAGTTCTTCCTCGTCGACCCGACCTCCGAACGGCTGACCGCGAGCAACGACCTCGTCGTGGCCGCAGCCGCCCGGCTCGGACTCGACATGGACTACGAGCTCAAACGCATCCAGGTCGAGGTGAACACACCGGTCTGCCGCAGCTCGGCCGAGTTGCGCGCGCGTATCGTCGAGGGCCGGACCGTCGCAGCCGCGGCCGCGCGGGAGGCGCACGCGGGTCTGCTCGCGTCGGGTGTGTCGCCCACGCTCCAGAAGCTCGCGTCCGTGACGGATGTGCCGCGCTACCGGACGATGGCCGAGCGGTACGGACGTCTCGCCGAGGAGCAGGAGGTCTGCGGCTGCCACGTCCACGTCGGTGTCGCGGACCGCGAAACCGCCGTCCTGGTGTGCAATCACGTCCGGGTATGGTTGCCCACCCTGCTGGCCGCGACGGCCAACTCGCCCATCCATCGAGGCCGCGACACCGGGTACGCCAGTTGGCGGGCAATCATGGCCTCCCGGTGGCCGTGCGCGGGTCCTCCCCCGCGGTTCACGTCGGCGGAGCACTACGACGCGATCGTCGCCATGATGATCGAGAGCGGCAACATCCTCGATCCGGGCATGGTCTATTGGGACGTGCGTCCCTCGGCGCATCTGCCCACCGTCGAGATCCGGGTGAGCGACGTGCCGGCGACCGTCGACGAGACTGTTCTCCTGGCGATGCTCGTCCGCGCGCTCGTCGCCACCGCCGAACGAGAGGTCCGGGCGGGCATCACTGCTCCCCCGGTCGCCGACGAGGTCGTCCACGCCGCGTACCTGTGCGCTGCTCGCGAGGGGCCGACCGGACGTGCCGTCGACGTGTTCACCGGGCGGCCCACCACCGCGCAGCAGTCCTTCCGCGCCTTCCTCCGGTACATCGGCCCCCGACTCGAGGAGGCCGGCGACCGCCGGTGCGCGGTGGCGATGTGGGAGGCGATCCTCGCCCGCGGCACCGGGGCGATGCTGCAGCGACGCGCGTTCGCCCGCCGTCACGCCGTCGCCGACGTCGTCGACGCGCTCCACCGGGCGTTCGTCGCCGGACCGCAGACCCCTCCACTGTCCGGCGGAGCCCATCCCACCCCGGACGTCCCCGCGCTCTGATCCCGCGACCTGCCGTTTGGAGCGCCTTCCCTCGGGTATTCGCGACCACACGAGCCAGGACGAGGGAGCACGTATGCGCGCGATGGTCTATCGCGGCCCCTATCGGGTCCGCGTCGAAGAGAAGGACATTCCCCGGATCGAGCACCCCAACGACGCCATCGTGCGCGTCGAGTTGGCGGCGATCTGCGGTTCCGACCTGCACCTCTACCACGGGATGATGCCCGACACCCGCGTCGGTACGACCTTCGGTCACGAGTTCGTCGGGGTGGTCCACGAGGTCGGGCCGTCGGTGCAGAACCTGAAACCCGGCGACCGGGTCATGGTCCCGTTCAACGTCTTCTGCGGGTCGTGCTTCTTCTGCGCGCGCGGCCTGTACTCCAACTGCCACAACGTCAACCCCAACGCCACCGCGGTCGGCGGCATCTACGGCTACTCGCACACCTGCGGCGGCTACGACGGCGGCCAGGCCGAGTTCGTGCGGGTGCCGTTCGCCGACGTCGGCCCAACCATCGTGCCCGACTGGATGGACGGCGAGGACGCCCTGATGCTCACCGACGCCCTCGCGACCGGCTACTTCGGTGCACAGCTGGGTGACATCGTCGAGGGCGACACGGTCGTGGTCTTCGGCGCCGGACCGGTGGGCCTGTACGCGGCGAAGTCCGCCTGGTTCATGGGTGCCGGCCGGGTCATCGTGATCGACCACCTCGAGTACCGGCTGGAGAAGGCCCGGACCTTCGCTCACGCCGAGACCTACAACTTCGCGGAGTACGACGACATCATCGTCCACCTGAAGAAGATCACCGGTCATCTCGGAGCGGACGTCGCCATCGATGCGGTCGGGGCGGAGGCCGACGGCAACTTCCTGCAGCACGTCACGGCCGCGAAATTGAAGATGCAAGGTGGCTCGCCGGTCGCGCTGAACTGGGCCATCGACGGTGTCCGCAAGGGCGGCACCGTCTCGGTGGTGGGTGCCTACGGCCCGATCTTCAGTGCCGTGAAGTTCGGCGACGCACTCAACAAGGGGCTGACCTTGCGGATGAACCAGTGCCCCGTCAAACGTCAGTGGCCCCGTCTGTTCGAGCACGTCCGCAACGGCTATCTGAAGCCGAACGACATCGTCACGCACCGTGTCCCGCTCGAACACATCCCCGAGGCCTACCACATGTTCTCGTCGAAGCTCGACAGGTGCATCAAGCCGATCATCGTCGCCGACGGGAGTTGAGGAGGATCCGCCATGGCCTACACCGCAGACAAGCCCGAACCCCCGGAGACCCCCGACCAACTGCGCGCCCGCATCCCCGGATGGGGAGTCGACCTGGATCCTCGCGATCGGCCCTCGGTGCCGAAGGAACGCTTCGCACCTGAGACGACCGGCGCGCACTGGGACTTCCCCGAACGCCAGCCCGGGTACGAGACCCGCGAACGCTCGATCGAGCATGCCTTCGTCACCCCGGTCTTCGGCACTACGGCGCCGCTGAAGGGACTGTGCGGCGTCGTGCGCAGGCACGCCTACCGCCGCTACAGCGAAGGCCGCGCCGCGCACTGGTTGCTCCTGATCGGCGCCGACCGCATCGACGTCGCCGAGAGCCGGGTCCGGGCCCTGATGCAGGGCCGTCCCGACAATCCCGTGACCGAGAGCGGGATCCGGTCGGAGATCACCGCGCACGGCGGGGCGTCGAGGCGGCGGAGTTCGCGTGCCGACGTCAACCACCAGTGGCTCGATCCGTTCGTCTCCGGCGCACCGTGGATCGCCGCAGCGGGTCTGGGCGCAGCGGTGGTGGTACGCCGGAAAGGGCGCTCACGGAGGTGAGAACCGGCACGTGGGGAGATCCCGAATCCAGCAACGACGTGTCACCTTTTCGACTCGATAGTGCAAAGCGAGAGTCAAGCAGGGGTGTGCGTCGTTCACGATATGAGACCGTCCCTCTTGTGAAGGACACCTCCGACGACCTCCCCCGGGCCCTCTCTCCCGGCTCCTCCGTCGTCGCCGCGGTCCTTCTCGATGCCACCCCCGACTGGGATCGGGTCGCCGCCGTGCTCGCGCCCGGCAACCACGAGTCGCCCAGTTTCCGGCACCGGGTGGTGGAACTGCCGTTCGGGCTCGATCCGCCGCGCCGCGCCGGGCATCCCGACTCGGATCCGCCGTGGCATCTCGAGCGGGTCGCCCTGCCCGCCCCGGCGACTTTCGAGGAGGTACTCGCCTACGCCCGCACGGCCCCCGACCCCTCGGGTCTCCGGCACCCGCGCTGGGAACTGACCTTGCTCGACGGCCTCGGCGGTGGCCAGTCGGCGCTGGTGATCCGGCTCCGGCATCTCGGCTCGGCACCCTCACCCGGTCAGTCCGAGTCCATGTTGTCGTGGGCGAGATCGGTGTCCGAACAGGGCGTCGAGTCGTTCCGCACCGCGGCGCACATGTTCACCTCGCTGGGCACCGGATTGATCAACGCCCTGCTCGGACGCACCGGCGACCACGAGGAGCCCGCACCCCGCGCGCCGCGACTGCACGTACTCGACGCGGATCTCGCCGCCCTGCGTCACGCCTGCGAACGCGCGGGCTGCCGCGTGTCGAGCGGGTTCTCCACTGCGATGCTCCTCGCGTGCAGCGAGTACCGGCGGCGGCACGGCCGCTCGATCGACGATCTGCGTGTCGTCGTCCCCGGGCCGGACGGCGGGGCGGTGCCTATGGCACCCGAGGACGAGGCGGACATCCACGCGATGGACACGGTCGATCTCATGCGACGCATCGACATCTCGTTCCCGTCCTCCGCCGGAGCACACTCCGACATCGCCGTCGGTCCGCGGGACGTGGTGGTGTCCACGCTCCCCGGTTCCCACGCGCCGCTCTACGTCGGCGGCGCGAAGATCGAGCGGTACTACGGCTTCGGTGCGGCCGACGGCGCGATGATGACCGCGTCGGCGATGTCCTATCGCGACACCTGCTGCATGGGCCTGGCGGTGGACCCCACGGTCGTCCCCAACCGCGATTCGTTCGATTCGTGCCTGCAGGAAGGGATGCGCGCGGTCCTCGGGGAGTGACTCCCCGCGTCGGTACGCTGGAGGACAGGACCCTCCCCCACCGGAAGGATCGGGCCGTGGAACTTCTGCTCATCCTCGCCGCCATCGGTGCCGTGGTGTACTTCGTCTCCCGCTCCCAGAAGAGCACCACCCGTCACCGCACCGTCACCCTCGACGACGCCAAGGCCGACGCACGGCAGGCGATCGAGCGTCTCGGCGGCCAGATCTACAACCTGACCGGCACCGACGACGCCTCGCGTCAGGCGCTGGCGGACGCCTCCGAGCGCTTCACCGCCGCCGGCTCCCAGATCGAGCAGGCGAACTCGCCGATGCAGGCGCGTCTCGCGAAACAGACCGCGCTCGAAGGTCTGTACTACATCCGAGCTGCGCGCCTGGCGATGGGCATGGACCCGGGGCCGGAGATCCCAACGCTCGACGGACAGAAGTCCGCCGGCGAGGTCACCGAGAAGCGCACCGTCGACTTCGAGGGCCGCACCATCGCCGCGTCGCCGTCACCGTCCTCCGCGACGCCGAACTACTACCCCGGCGGCCGCGTCGCGGGCCGGCCTGTCCCTGCGGGCTGGTATTCGGAGCCGTGGTGGAAGCCCGCCCTGGTCGCGGGCGCGTGGGGCGTCGGCTCGATGCTGCTCTTCTCGACGATGTTCGCCGGGATGGCCGGTGTCCCCTACGACGCGCAGGCATTCGAATCCGGTGTCGGTGATCCGTCGGCGGAGACAGGTGCCGGCGACGACTTCGGCGGTGGTGACGAGTACGGCGGGGGCGACGAGTACGGAGGCGGTGACGACTTCGGTGGCGGAGACGGCGGCGGATTCGATTTCGGGGGCTTCGATTTCTGAGTCGGATCTGCTGAGTCGGATCTGCTGAGTCGGGTCAGCTGAGTCGGGTCAGCTCGGCTGACAGACCGGGCACCAGAACAGGTTCCGCGCCTGCATGACCGAGTGCAGAACGGGAGTCCCGCAGATCCGGCAGGGTTCGCCGGCACGGCGGTAGACGTACGTCCGGGGCCTGTTCTTGGCGTAGGCCGGTGCGCCGTGGTCGTGTTCGGGTCGCACGACGTGCATGCGCCCGTGCTCCACACCGACGTTCATCAGTTCGACGAGGTCGGCCCAGATCGCGTCGAACTCTCTGCGGGACAGCTTGTTTCCCGGACGTTCCGGATGGATGCCGTGACGGAAGAGCACTTCTGCGCGGTAGACGTTGCCGACGCCGGCGATGACGGCCTGGTTCATGAGCAACGCGCCGATCGCGGTGCGTGATCTGCCGATACGGCGCCATGCCCGCTCGGGATCGGCGTCGGGTCGCAGCGGGTCTGGACCGAGCCGGGCCTCGATCGCCTCGACCTCGCCGGGGGTGAGCACCTCGCACGCCGCCGGACCACGCAGGTCGCTGCCGTGGCGCGCGCCGATCATCCGCATCCGCACCTGTCCGACCGGTTCGCCGAGCGGCAACTCGCGGTCGGTGAACTCACCGTAGATACCGAGGTGCACGTGGACGGCGAGACCGCCCTCGTAGTGGTGGAAGAGATGCTTGCCCCACGCGTCCGCGTGGGTCAGGACGCGCCCGTCCACGGCGGCGGCACCGTCGGCGAACCGCCCCTGCGGACTGGACACCCGCACCGGCGCACCCGAGTACCACTCGTGGTGCAGCCGGGCAAGCCGGTGCAGGATGTGTCCTTCGGGCACGGATCAGGCAGGTGCGCCGGGAACTGCCGGAGCCTCGCCGGTCTTCTCGTACTCGGCGAGGATGTCGATACGGCGCTGGTGACGCTCCTCGTTCGACCACTCGGTCGACAGGAAGGCGTCGACGATCGCGAGGGTCTCCTCGAGGCTGTGCATGCGGCCACCGATGCCGATGAGCTGCGCGTTGTTGTGCTCGCGCGCAAGCTTGGCGGTGTCGACGCTCCAGGCGAGGGCGCAGCGCGCACCTCGCACCTTGTTGGCGGCGATCTGCTCGCCGTTACCGCTGCCACCGAGCACGATACCGAGGCTGCCCTCGTCGGCGACGGTGCGCCGAGCAGCCTCGATGCAGAAGGCCGGGTAGTCGTCGAGGGCGTCGTACTCGAACGCACCGCAGTCGATCGGCTCATGGCCGTTCTTCTTCAGGTGCTCGATGATCTCATTCTTCCGTTCGAAGCCCGCGTGGTCGGCTCCCAGGTAAACGCGCATGGGCCGAGTCTAACGAGACTCGTCCGCTCGCCCGCAGGCGCCGTTCGCCGTGCGAGGGGCGGGTCGGAGCACACCCCGCCGGGGCGGGTCAGAGGGCACCACGCCGGGGGCGGGTCAGAGGGCACCACGCCGGGGGCGGGTCAGAGGGCACCACGCCGGGGGCGGGTCAGAGGGCACCGTAGCGCGGCGGGTGGGTGCCGCTGGCAGTCCGGAGGCCGCGAGCCGTGATGCATCACGGTAGTCCGCGCCCGACCCGAAGCCGAGAATCGAATTCGGAGTGAGCACAAGTCTGTACGGCGGAGCGTTGCGACCTTCGGTCGCGAGCGTGGCGAACCCCGCCCCGGCAGGTCAGCGGCGCATCGCCCAGACCTTCGGGCCGCCGTCCGGCAGCTCCACGACAGCGGTAACGACGAATCCGAGACGTTCGTAGAGCGCGACGTTCGCCTCCGAGGAGGTCTCCAGACAGGCCGCGACCCCCTGCCGCTCGGCCGCGCGAAGTCCTGGTTCGAGGACGGCCCGTCCCAGGCCGCGCCCCTGCGAGGCGGGATCGACGCCCACCGTGGCCAGGAACCACCCTGGCTCGCTCGGTTGCAGTTCCGCGGTGGCCTGCTCGGCCAGTTCGGCGGCGCGGGCACGATCACCCCGCAGCTCCGTCACCCGATCGGAGACGGACGTGAACGCCTCCTCGAGTCCGGTGGAGCCGGGCGTCGTCCAGACGGCCACGGCGTCGACGTCGTCGGAGACCCATACCTCGCCGCAGCGCATGCCGATCTCGGCGAGGAAGAGCCCTTGGAGGTCGCGGACCCGGGTCTCGTGGTCCCGGCCGTCGACGGTGTAGCGGGTGAACGGATAGTCGCGGAACGCTCGTCCGAGCGTTGCCGTCGCCTTCTCGACATCGTGCACCGTCGCCGGCCGGACCACATGATCGTTCGACACGCCGTTGCACTCTACCGAGCGCCACGGCGGTGCCCGGTCAGGAGAAGTCGGGCTCCTCGTCGCGGCTGCGCTTGAGCTCGAAGAAGTGCGGGTAGGACGCGAGGGCAACCACACCGTCCCATACCTTGCCGGCCTCTTCCCCGCGCGGGATCTTCGACAGGACGGGCCCGAAGAAGGCGATGCCGTTGACATGGATCGTCGGGGTACCGACGTCCTGGCCCACCTTGTCCATGCCGGCGTGATGGCTCGTGCGCAGAGCCTCGTCGTAGGCGTCGCTGTCGGCGGCCTCGGCCAGCGAGGCGTCGAGGTCGAGTTCGGCGAGCGACGCGGCGATCACGTCCGCGAAGTCCTTGTTGCCCTCGTTGTGGATGCGGGTGCCCATCGCCGTGTACAGCGGGGAGAGGATGTCGTCGCCGTACTTCTGCGCCGCAGCGATCGCGACGCGCACCGGGCCCCAGGCTTTCGTCATCAGCTCGGCGTACTCCTCCGGCAGGTCGCGCCCCTCGTTCAGCACGGCCAGGCTCATGACGTGGAAACGCGCCTCGATGTCGCGCACCTTCGTGACCTCGAGGATCCAGCGCGAGGTGATCCAGCACCACGGGCACAACGGATCGAACCAGAAGTCGGCGATGTCCTTGCCGGTCGAGGACGCGGCGGTCAGGTCGCTCAAGAGATCTCCTCACAAGAGTTCGTACGGGCCGGACAACTACAAGCATGTTCAACACGGCCCCGTCGACGATTCTTCCTGAACCGGGCCGTAGTGCGGGCGGTAGCCGTAACGTCGGAGCCGGGAAGCAGGTCCGGCACGCATCACAGCGGAGGCACCACGATGTCGGGTGAGGAAACGTTTCTGATCGTCGGCGCGGGTCTGGCCGGCGCCAAGCTGGCAGAGGAACTGCGCGCCCGCGACTTTCCCGGGCGCATCCTGCTCATCGGCGCGGAGGAGCACCTGCCCTATGAGCGACCGCCGTTGTCGAAGGACTACTTCGCCGGACGCAAGCAACTCGCCGACTTCACGGTGCACGACGGCGACTGGTACCGCGACCACCGCGTCGAACTGCTGCTCGGCACGAAGGTCACCGCGATCGATCCGGCCGCCCACACGGTGACGCTGCCCGACGGGTCGACGCTCCACTACGACAAGCTCGCGCTCGCCACGGGCTCGACGCCCCGCACGGTCCCGATTCCCGGAGCCGACGCCGAACGCGTGTACGTCATGCGCACCATCGAGGACTCCGATGCGCTGCTCACCGCGATCCAGGGCGAGACCGACCACGCGGGATGGCTGGCCGTCATCGGCGCGGGATGGATCGGCATGGAGATCGCCGCGAACGCCCGCGACCGGGGCGCGGGCGTGGTGGTCGCGGAGACCGCGAAGCAACCCCTGTCCGGTGCCCTCGGCGAGGAGATGGGTGCGGTGTTCGCCGACCTGCACCGCGCGCACGGTGTCGATCTGCGGACGAACACCTCGGTGCGCGAGATCGTCGCCTACGACGGTCGCGCGAGCGGCATCCGGTTCGGCGACGACAGTGTGGTGCCCGCCGACGCCGTGCTCGTCGCGGTCGGGGCGCGCCCGAACATCGAGCTGGCCCGCGACGCCGGACTCGCGGTGGACGACGGCGTGCTCGTCGACGCATCGCTGCGGACGAGCGACCCGGACATCGTCGCCGTCGGCGACATCGCGTCGGCGGAGCATCCGCTGCTCGGCACCCGTGTGCGCGTCGAACACTGGGCGAACGCCCTGAACCAGCCGGCCGTCGCGGCCGCGACGATGCTCGGACGTGAGGCGACCTACGACCGGCTCCCATATTTCTTCACCGACCAGTACGACCTTGGCATGGAGTATGTCGGGCTCGCGCCCCGCGACGCGCGGGTGGTCACCCGCGGCGACGTGCCGGGACGGCAGTTCCTCGCGTTCTGGCTCGACGACGAGCAGCGGGTCCGGGCGGGGATGAACGTCAACATCTGGGATGCCGGGGACGACCTCCGCGCACTCATCGCCTCCGGGCGGCCCGTCGACGTCGGCCGGCTGACGGACACCACGGTGCCGTTGTCCGACGTCGCTCCGTGAGGGTTCGCCGATCATGATGGGATGGACGCCGACCGACATTCCGTCGTGAGAAGGAGTTCTCCCGTGGCACCACCGAATCTGACCCGCGAGCAGGCCGCCGAACGGGCCGCGATCCTGTCCGTCGACAACTACAGCATCGAACTGGATCTCACCGACGGTGCCGGCGCGCCGGGCACCACGACCTTCCGATCGGTGACCACCGTGCGATTCGACGCGACCGAGGGAGCCTCGACGTTCATCGACCTCATCGCGAAGACCGTGCATTCGGCGACCCTCAACGGCGACCCCGTCGACGTGTCCGGATACTCCGAGGAGACCGGCATCGCCCTTACCGGGCTCGCCGCTCACAACGAACTCGTCGTCGACGCCGACTGCCTGTACACGAACACCGGCGAGGGCCTGCACCGGTTCGTCGACCCCACCGACGACGCGGTGTACCTGTACTCGCAGTTCGAAACGGCCGACGCCAAGCGGATGTTCGCGTGCTTCGACCAGCCCGATCTCAAGGCCACCTTCGACCTGCAGGTCACCGCGCCGCAGGACTGGGCCGTGATCTCCAACGCCGACACCGTACAGACGGCGGCCGCGCAGCCGGGTCTGCACATCTTCCGCACCACCCCGCGGATGAGCACCTATCTCGTCGCGCTCATCGCCGGTCCGTATGCCGTGTGGTCCGACGAGTACACCGACGAGCACGGCACCATCCCGCTGCGCATCTTCTGCCGAGCGTCGCTCGCGGAGTACATGGACGCCGACCGGCTGTTCACCGAGACCAAACAGGGCTTCGGCTTCTACCACGCCAACTTCGGGATCCCCTACGCCTTCGGCAAGTACGACCAGCTGTTCGTGCCCGAGTTCAACGCCGGGGCGATGGAGAACGCCGGAGCGGTGACCTTCCTGGAGGACTACGTCTTCCGGTCCAAGGTCACCCGCTACTCCTACGAGCGCCGCGCCGAGACCGTCCTGCACGAGATGGCGCACATGTGGTTCGGCGACCTCGTCACTATGCGCTGGTGGGACGACCTGTGGCTCAACGAGTCGTTCGCGACGTTCGCGTCGGTGCTGTGCCAGGCCTCGGCCACCGAGTACACCAACGCGTGGACGACCTTCGCGAACGTCGAGAAGTCGTGGGCCTACCGGCAGGACCAGCTGCCGTCGACGCACCCGATCGCCGCCGACATCCCCGACCTCGCCGCGGTCGAGGTCAACTTCGACGGCATCACCTACGCCAAGGGCGCGTCGGTGCTCAAGCAGCTCGTCGCCTATGTGGGGCAGGAGCCCTTCCTCGCCGGTCTGCGCGAGTACTTCCGCGACCACGCCTACGGCAACGCCACCTTCGACGACCTGCTCGCCGCGCTGGAGAAGGCCTCCGGCCGCGACCTGTCGGACTGGGGTGCCCAGTGGCTCAAGACCACCGGCCTGAACATCCTGCGACCGGACTTCGAGGTCGACGACCAGGGACACTTCACGCGTTTCGCGGTGGTGCAGGAAGGTGCCCAGCCCGGCGCCGGTGAGTTCCGCGTGCACCGCCTCGCGATCGGTGTGTACGACGACGACGGCTCCGGCAAGCTCGTCCGCACGCACCGCGTGGAGATCGACGTCGACGCCGCCGAGCGCACCGAGGTCCCCGATCTGGTGGGCGTGCCGCGCGGCGCGTTCGTCCTCGTCAACGACGACGACCTGACGTACTGCTCGGTGCGGCTCGACGAGGAGTCGCTCGCGACCGTCATAGACCGGGTCGGCGACATCGCCGAGTCGCTGCCGCGCACCCTGGTGTGGTCGGCGGCGTGGGAGATGACCCGTCAGGCCGAGATGAAGGCGCGCGATTTCGTCGCCCTCGTGCAGCGCGGTATCGCCGCCGAGACCGAGGTCGGTGTCGTCCAGCGTCTGCTCATGCAGGCGCACACCGCGCTGGAGAGCTACGCCGACCCGTCCTGGGCCGCGGAGCAGGGCCGGGCGGACTTCGCCAACCGTCTGCTCGAGCTCGCCCGCGAGTCCGTCGCCGGCTCCGACCATCAGCTCGCGTTCGTCAACGCGCTGACCACCGCGTACCTGTCTCCCTGGCACACCGAGGTGCTCGAGGAGCTGCTGGGCGCCGATCCGGCGACGGTCGGCCTGCCCGGGCTGACGGTCGACACCGATCTGCGCTGGCGGATCGTCCAGGCGCTCGCCGCGGCGGGTGAGGTCGACGGCGAGGGCGTGGAGTCGCCGTTCATCGACGCGGAGGCCGAACGCGACCCGACGGCCGCGGGTGCCCGCCAGGCGGCGGCCGCCCGCGCGGCCCGTCCGCAGGAGGCCGTCAAGGAGCAGGTGTGGCAGACCGTCGTGCACGACGACAGCGTCCCGAACATCACGGCGCGCGCCGTGATCGGCGGTTTCGCCCCGGCCGGTCAGGGCGAATTGCTCGAGCCGTACGTCGCGCGGTACTTCGCGGAGGTGCCGGGAGTGTGGGAGCGCCGTTCGAGCGAGGTCGCGCAGACCGTCGTGATCGGGCTCTACCCGTCGTGGTCGATCAGTGAGCAGTCGGTGGCTGCGGCAGACGAGTTCCTCGCCGGCGACCATCCGCCGGCGCTGCGCCGGCTCGTCGTCGAGGGTCGTGCCGGGGTCGTGCGCTCGTTGAAGGCACGCGCGTTCGACGCGTCCTGACGCGACGACCTCACCGAACGACCGTGGGCGGTGCCCACATGAGACGCCCACATGAGACGACTGTGGCCCGCCGCCTCTCCTTCGCGGAGTGGCAGCGGGCCACAGATGGTCGTGGGCTCCGGACTAGGGAGCGACCATGGCGTTCGCGATGACGCGGACGGCACTGGTGATGCCGTCGAGCAGATTCCCCTGGCCGAAGGACGACACGGCCGCGGTCACGCCGAGCTGCAGCACCCGGTCGGTGGCGCGGTCGGCGGCGGTGCGACCCGAGCGGATCTCGATGCTCCGCTGGTTCGGGAAGACGGCGACGAGGACCGAGTTGTCGGCGTCCGGCGTCGTCGGCAGCAGGGCGTCGGTCGCCGCGGCCGGATTCTCGTCGTCACCGATGTAGACGGTGAACCGCACATTGGTGATCCGCGTCGCGTGCGTGAGCGTGTCGTCGAGGGTGATGAGGTCGCGGTCCTTGAAGGGCGCACCCGTGAAGGCCTGACCGAGACCGCGCACGGCGGAGATGCGTCCGCTCGCGGTGAGTGCCGCACCGTGCGGCAGGTTCTCCGGCGCGACGACCGGACGCTGGATCACGTCACCACTTGCCACTTGCGGTACCTCCGATCAGCTCCGCCGAGGTCAGAGCGGCATGACCGTGACCATGATGCGGGTATTTCCAGGGATGGGTCGATTCGTCGGTCGCGGTCCACAGGAGCGGTCCGTGCTCCCATTTCCGGTCGAGCGTGTACGGGTCGTCCGACGGCGTGGAGCCCGGGTACTTGCTCAGGACGAAGGACAGCCCACCGAAGACCAAGACGATCAGCAGCGGGATGCCGACGAAGATCAGGGTTGTCTCGAGAATGCTCACAGCCAAACGTTAGCCCAGCCGGGCCCGAAAGGCCTCATATGCCCCGGAGAACGGCCCGATCAGGCCGCGCCCTCCCCCAGATAGGGCAGCCAGGTGGGGTGCAACTCGGGCAGGGTGGCGAGCAGGCGCCAGTGCCGGCCCTTGGGCGGATTCGGCACCACACGCAGGGTCCATCCGAGTTCGGTGAGCAGCTTGTCGGCCTTGCGGTGGTTGCACGGCGCGCAGCATGCGACGCAGTTCTCCCAGGTGTGCTCGCCGCCTCGGCTGCGCGGCACGACGTGGTCGATCGTCTCGGCCTTGCCCCCGCAGTAGGCGCACCGGTTCAGGTCGCGGTGCATGAGCGCGGCCCGGGTGAGCGGCACCCGCGCGTGATACGGAACGCGTACATAGTTGCGCAGACGGATCACCGATGGCAGCTGCACGGACCATTCTGCCGACCGCACCAGCGGGGCGAGCGGATCGTCGTGCACGGTATCGGCCTTGCCCCCGGCCATCAGGACCACGGCCCTGCGAGCGGGCAGGGCCGTGAGTGGCTCGTAGGTGGCGTTGAGCAGCAACACTCGACGTTTCAACCAGTCGGGTACCGTCGCGGTGCTGTCGTGCACCACGCGCAGTGTGGTAGCCCCCGGCACCCCTGCAGGGGCGTCCGCGGGCGGGAGTTGTCGATGCGAGCTGCTGCTGTGCTTCATACGACCTCCGAAAAGACTGGGAACAGTGGACCACGGATGCTCCCGAATCGCACCCCAAATCAGCGGACCGGTCCAGGTCGGGCCGGTGAACATCCGGTGACGGTCCCGCCCGGCACGGCTCGTCGGGCGGTGTGCGGTCGGGAGCGGGCACAATGGACGGTCGAGAGGGACGGTGAACGAATACAGATGAGTGACGAGCAGACCTTCTACGAGGCGGTCGGTGGCGCCGAGACGTTCCGCCGGCTCACTGCACGGTTCTACGAGGAGATCGCACGGGACGAGATCGTCCGGCCCCTGTATCCCGAGGAGGATCTCGGTCCGGCCGAACGACGCATGCGGATGTTCCTCGAGCAGTACTGGGGCGGCCCGCGCACCTACTCCGAGGAGCGGGGCCACCCGCGGCTGCGCATGCGTCATCATCCCTTCCGGATCGGGCCGCTCGAGCGCGACGCCTGGTTGCGCTGCATGCACACCGCGATCGCATCGATCGACGAGAAGACGCTCGACGACGAGCACCGCCGGCAGCTCGTCGACTACATGAACATGGCGGCCGACTCGATGATGAATTCCCCCATCTGACCGAGGTCGGCGCAGCTCAGCGGCCCAGAATCCGGCGCAGGCGGTCCTCCACCTTCTGGGTGAACCGCGCCGCCGGCGACAGGTGACGACGCAGGACGGCGTGCTTGCGCACGTATTCGGGGACCTCCCACAGAGCGGTGGTCCCGGCTCGGAAGATCGCCGCGTCCCCGGCACGCAAGGTGCGCGGCTCGGAGTCTGCGGACGAGACGATGACCGAGCCCTCCACGATGTGAACAATCTCGTCGACGCCGAAATGCCAGTCGAAGCGACCGGCCGTGCAGTCCCACACGTGTGTGGTGGTGGTGCGGTCGGCGCTGGTCGCCCACTGACCGCTGCGCGCCACGGGCGCGCCCTCGCGGATCCACGCAGGGTCGATCGGGTCGTCGCGCAGCTCCACGTCGTCCAACCGAACCGCGACGATCGATGTCGTATTCATGCCGTTCGTCCTATCATGCGGGCAGGCCCGGACGGAACGGCCGCGGCCACGTTCGCCCTGCCTTTCGCCCTGTCGTCTGACACGATGAGTCCCGTGGCCCACCCCGCAGCACCGACCTCCGGACGAGGCGACCCGACGGTTCCGTGGTGGCGCAACGCTGTCTTCTACCAGGTCTATCCCCGCTCGTTCGTCGATGCGAACGGTGACGGCATCGGCGACCTCGCGGGGGTGCGCAGCCGCCTCGGCTATCTCGAACTGCTCGGTGTCGACGCGATCTGGCTCAACCCGGTGATGCGTTCACCGATGGCCGATCACGGCTACGACGTCTCCGATCCTCGCGACATCGACCCGCTGTTCGGGGACATTGCCGATCTCGAAGCGCTGGTCGC
Organism: Rhodococcus sp. DMU2021; assembly: GCF_019641445.1. Taxonomy (NCBI): domain Bacteria; kingdom Bacillati; phylum Actinomycetota; class Actinomycetes; order Mycobacteriales; family Nocardiaceae; genus Rhodococcus; species Rhodococcus sp. DMU2021. The sequence continues at coordinate 110,633 of NZ_JAIFKB010000001.1, read as the reverse complement.
CGACGCCCACGCGCGCGGCATCCGGGTGGTGATGGACCTCGTGCCGAACCACGTCAGCGTCGAGCACCGCTGGTTCCGGGCCGCGCTCGAAGCCGGGCCGGGCAGCCGTGAACGCCGGCGCTTCCACTTCCGCGACGGGCGCGAACCGGACGGCAGCGCACCACCGAACAACTGGCCGAGCGTCTTCGGCGGGCCGGCCTGGACCCGCATCACCGAACCCGACGGCACGCCCGGTCAGTGGTATCTGCACGTCTTCGCTCCCGGGCAGCCCGATCTGAACTGGGACGACGAGGAGGTCGTCGAGGACCTCGACAAGACCCTGCGGTTCTGGCTGGACCGGGGCGTGGACGGTTTCCGGATCGACGTGGCCCACGGGATGGCCAAGCCCGCAGATCTTCCCGACCACGAGGGGTGGGAGACCAACGAACTGCTCGGGCACTCCCCCGCCGACCCTCGGTTCAACAATCCCGAGGTGCACGACATCCACCGCCGCATCCGGCGAGTCTTCGACGAGTATCCGGACTCGGTGGCGATCGGTGAGATCTGGGTCGACGACCACGAACGGTTCGCCGAGTACCTGCGCCCGGACGAACTGCATCTCGCTTTCGACTTCCACCTGACGCTGTCGGACTGGGACGCCGACGCCGTCCGCGACGCGATCGAGAAGGGCCTGGCGGCGGTGACGTCGGTGCATGCCTCACCGACGTGGACGCTGTCGAACCACGACGTCGACCGTGAGGTCACTCGGTACGGAGGCGGTGAGGTCGGGCTCGCGCGGGCACGCGCGATGATCCTCGTCGCCCTCGCGCTCCCGGGAGCAGTGTTCGTTTACAACGGTGCCGAACTGGGGTTGCCGAACGTCGACCTGCCCGACGAGGTGCTGCAGGATCCGGTCTGGGAGCGATCCGGCCACACCGAACGCGGACGCGACGGATGCCGCGTGCCGCTGCCGTGGGAGGGCGAAACACCGCCCTTCGGGTTCACCTCCGCCGGGTCCGCGTGGCTGCCCCAGCCGCCGGAGTGGTCGGCGCTCACCGTTGAGAAGCAACTCGAGGATGCGGGCTCGACGCTCTCGCTGTACCGCCAGGCGATCGAGATCCGTACGGAGCGAAGGCGATCCGAGGGCGGTGGGATCGGCTGGTACGGAAGCCCGGCGGGGTGCCTGGCCTTCCGCCGTTCCGACGGCCTGACCTGTGTTCTCAACGCCGGCGACGTCGCGGTCGATCTGCCTCCCGGCGAGGTGCTGCTCGCGAGTGCGCCGCTCACCGGACACGCACTGCCACCGGACACCGCCGCCTGGTTGGCGTGAGGCTCCCTCAGAGGACGCTCAGACCGAGCCCCCCGCCGCGGCGCAGATAGACCGACCCGAAGCGGGCGTCGAGGCGCATCCAGGTGGCGGACGCCCGGACCCGGACCACCTCGGCGGGATCGATACCCGTCGAGTCGACGCTGTCACGACCGGCACCCGGCACGAAGCCCATCGCACCGAGCGCGAACACCATGCGCATCGGCACACCCACGGTCGTCCCGGCACCGCTCACCTCGAGAACCTCTTGGGCGAGCAACGACGCCGGCGGTCCCTGCGCGCCATGCTCGCGGGTGAGCGCGACGCCGCGTTGCGCGAGTGCGACGAGGATCCGTGCCGGCACGTCGTCGACGTGGACGTAGCCGTCGTCGGGTGGAAGTGCGCCGCGCCAGGCGGAATCCATCGCCCAGCCCGGGTCGACCTCGGTGCGCGGTTCGGACCCGGCGAGGAGCGCGGCCCGCAGCGACTCGGCGGCCACGCAGGTGTCGGCCGGAGCCACGGTTCCGCGGACGACGCGTCCGGCGAGCACCTCGAAACCGGTGCGTGTCCACACACCGAGCAATCCGTCGCCGCGGCGGCGCAACCGCACCACGGCAGCCTCGTCGAGACGCGCGGCCCGGGCCAGGAATGCGGCGAGGTCGACGCTGTCGTCGGGGTCGGCGAGCGTCAGGAGGCGCTCTGCACGTCGGATCCGGTCGTCGGTCACGTCGGCCTCGTCAATTGCGGTGCCACCGTCAGTTTCGTTGCCACTGACGCAGGAACTCGCGTTCGTCGTCGCTGAGCCGGCGCAGTCGCTGGGTCTCGATGTCGAACGCCGCGATCTGGGTGGACGCGACCACCGCCGGCGCCGAGTCGACCGGGGCACCGCCCGGCCGCACCTCGTACCCGATCGTGAAGTCGACGGCCCGCACCTTCTCGGTCCACATCAGCACGTCGAGCGGACCGTCGTCGTGGCGCAACTGCCCGCGGTAGCGGACGTGGAGGTCGGCGATGACGGCGCCTTCACGCAGATCGCGGGTGGGGCGACCGTCTGCGAACAGCCACGGGATCCGTGCTTCCTCGAGGAGGGTGACCATCCGCGCGTGATTGATGTGCTGGAAGACGTCCATGTCGGACCACCGCACCATCACCTCGGTGTGGAAACCGAACTGTTCGCCCGCACCGCTCACTCGTTACCTCCGATCGGATGCGCGCGTGCGCACCATGCCCCTGATCTGTCGTGCCGCCACCGAGAGGGTGGCGAGGTCCAGACTTCCAGACGCGAATATCTCGTCGAGCGCCGCCCTCGCACGGACGAGTTTGGAGCCGTTGGACGACTCCCAGTCCTCGATCATCTCCTCGGTCGACTCCCCGGGTTCGGCGCCGGCGAGCACGTCGAGGACGAGCGACCGCAACGAGCCGTACAGGTCTTCGCGCAGCGCGAGGCGTGCCAGCGAATGCCAGCGGTCGCCCCGCTCGAGACCGGAGACCGCCGTGAGCAGGCGGTCGACGCCGAGACGCGCGTCGAGGGCGTAGTAGAGATCGGCGACCTCCGCCTCGTCGCGCTGCTCTATGTCGGCGATGTCGATGACGTCGAGCAGCGGGAACTGGTCGAGGAGCCGGAAGACGACGCCCGTGAGCTCCTCCGGTGCTCCTCGTTCGAGGAGCGGGCGGGTACGACGAAGGAAGTCCTCGGCGTGGTGCCCGCGCATCCAGTCCGCGACCCGCGGTGCGAGACGCGCGAAGGCATCGCGGTAACGGCTGATCTCGGCACCGACCGCGAGGGGCTGCGGTCGCGTGGCGAGGAGCCGGCGCGACGCCCGGTCGAGCACGCGGCGGGATTCGAGCAGCAGGTCGTCCTCGATGTCGACAGGCAGCCCGGCGGCCCGGATCTCGTCCCACAGGGCCGGTAGCCCGAAGATGGTGGTAACGGCGGTGTAGGCGCGGATGGCGTCGGTCGCCGTCGCCCCGGCCTCCTCGGCGAGCCGGTAGACGTAGGTGGGGCCGCCGTTGTCGACCGTGGTGTTGGCCAGCATGGTCGCAACGATCTGCCGACGCAGCGGATGCGCCCGGATTCCGGCCCGGAACCGCTCGCGCAGAGCGGGCGGGAAGTAGGCGGGCAGGATCGACGCGAAGGTCTCATTGTCGGGCAGGTCCGTGGCCAGCAGGTCGTCGACGAGGGCGAGCTTGACGTGGGCGAGGAGCTGCGCCAGCTCCGGCGACGTCAATCCCTCCCCCGCCGCTTCACGACGATCGAACTCGGCCTCGTCGGGCAGGGCCTCGAGGCCGCGGTCGAGTCCACGATCGAGTTCCAGGGCTGCGAGCATCCGACGGTGCACCCCCAGCAGGGACGGCGCGACGGCCCGCTCGAGTCCGAGCACGGCGTTCTGCGAGATGTTGTCGGCGAGAACGAGTTCGGCGACGTCGTCGGTCATCGACGCGAGCAGCGGATTGCGGTCCTCCGCCGCGAGTTCGCCGGCGGTCACCATAGCGTCGAGGAGAATCTTGATATTGACCTCGTGGTCGGAGCTGTCGACGCCGGCCGAGTTGTCGATCGCGTCGGTGTTGATCTTTCCGCCGGCGCGCGCGAACTCGATGCGGCCGCGTTGCGTGACACCGAGATTGCCGCCCTCGCCCACGACCCGGGCACGCAGTTCCTGCCCGTCGACGCGCACGCCGTCGTTGCTCTTGTCCCCCACATCCGCATGGGTTTCCGTCGACGCCTTCACGTAGGTGCCGACACCGCCGTTCCACAACAGGTCGACGGGTGCGCGCAGGATCGCGCGGATCAGTTCGGGCGGTGGGAGTGCGGTGACGTCGTCGGGCAGGTCGAGCACCGCACGCACCTCGGGACCGACGGGCACCGACTTGGCCGTCCGGTCCCACACCCCGCCCCCGGCCGAGACGAGTTCGGTCGAGTAGTCCTTCCACGACGACCGCGGCAGTTCGAACAACCGGCGCCGCTCCTCGAACGACCGCTCCGGATCGGGATCGGGATCGAGGAAGATGTGCCGATGGTCGAAGGCCGCGACGAGCCGGATGTGCCGGCTGAGCAGCATGCCGTTGCCGAAGACGTCACCGCTCATGTCACCGATGCCGACGACGGTGAAATCGTCCGCCTGCGGGTCGGATCCGAGTTCGCGGAAGTGACGCCGGACGCTCTCCCATGCACCGCGCGCGGTGATGCCCATCTCCTTGTGGTCGTAACCGGCGGAGCCACCTGACGCGAACGCGTCGCCGAGCCAGTAGCCGTATTCCGCCGCAACGGAATTCGCGAGGTCGGAGAATGACGCGGTGCCCTTGTCCGCGGCCACCACGAGATACGGGTCGTCGTTGTCGTGACGCACGACCCGCTGCGGCGGGACCGTGTCGTTGCGGGCGGCGTCGAGGTTGTCGGTGATGTCGAGCAGACCGGCGATGAAGCACCGGTAGCACCGCTCGCCACGCTCGCGGACGGCGCGCCGGTCCGCCTCGGCGTCACCGGTCGGACGCGGGGCGTGCTTGACGACGAAGCCGCCCTTCGCACCCACGGGCACGATCACCGCGTTCTTCACGGCCTGCGCCTTGGCCAGGCCGAGCACCTCCGTGCGGAAGTCCTCCCGGCGGTCGGACCAGCGCAGACCACCGCGGGCGACGGGACCGAACCGCATGTGGACGCCCTCGACGCCCGGGGCGTAGACGAACACCTCGAAAGCCGGTCGCGGCTGGGGTAGTTCGGCGATCCGTCGCGGATCGAACTTGAGCGACAACGCCCGGCCGTCCGGGCGCTCGTGCCCGATACCGCCGGCCACGTAGAAGTTGGTGCGCAGGGTCGCACGGATCAACGAGAACAGTCCCCGGAGGATGCGGTCGGTGGCCAGGGCGGTCACCTCTGCGATCGTCGTCGTGAGTTCCTCGGCGATCTGCTGTTCGCGTTCGGCGGAGGCGTTCTCCGGATCGAATCGGGACTCGAACAGCCCGACGAGCAGCGCCGCGGTGTGGGGGGCGCCGAGCAGCACACCTTCGATGTTGTACTGGCTGTACGGAAATTCGGTCTGGCGCAAGTACTTCGCGTAGGCGCGGAGAAGCACGACCTGCTTCCAGGTGAGCCCGGCGCGCAGCACGAGCTGGTTGAACCGGTCGGTCTCGACCGCCCCCCGCCAGGCCACGGTGAAGGTGTCGGTGAGACGATCCGCCAGGGTCGGATCGGCCTCCACGATGCCGTGCTCGATGTCCTCGGGCAGACAGAGTCCAAAATCGTATATCCCGCACTCGATTCCGTCCGATCGCGGCAGCCGGTAGGGCCGCTCGTCGACGACCTCGACGCCGAGGCTCTGCAACACCGGGAGGATCCGGCCGAGGGTGACCGTCTCGTCGGCGATGTACAGGGTGAAACGCAACGACAACGGATCGTCGGAACCCGGACGGTACAGGTGCGTGTCGAGATCGCCGGAGTCGAGCGCTTCCAGACGCCGCAGGTCGTCCAGGGCACGTTCGGAGCCGAAGTCCTCCTTGTACGCCTCGGGCACGACCTCGGCGTACCGCTGCACCAGCAACGGATCGAGATCGCCGGTCGCGGCCGCCGCCTCACCGAGCCGATCGGCCCAGTTGCGGGTCACTTCCGCGAGCATCGCCTGGATCCGCAGGCGGTTCTCCTCGGAGGTGTCCACCTCGCGACGTGCGCGCCCGGAGAAACGGATCGTCACGTGCAGCAACGCGAGGTCACGTTCGGAGACCCGCGCGGTGTAGTCGAGTACGCCGCCACCGAACTCGCGCAACAGGATGTCCTGGATCGCCACGCGCACCTTCGTCGTGTAGCGGTCGCGCGGCAGGTAGACGAGGCACGAGATGTACCGCCCGTAGGTGTCGACGCGGACGAACAACCGCACCTGCCTGCGGATGTCGACCACCGCCGTGACGGTCTCGTAGAGGGTGTCGGTGTCCATGGAGAACAGTTCCGCGCGGGGCACCGTCTGCATGATCTCGAGCATCGCCTGGCCGCTGTAGGACGACAGCTCGACCCGCGCCCGCGCGACGACCTCCCGCACCCGGCGCGAGACCACGGGGATGTCGAGGATGTTCTCGTGCAGAGCGGTCACGGTGAGGACACCGAGGAAACGATCCTCCCCGACGAGCGCGCCGTCGGCGTCGAGCCGGGCGACGCCGACGAAGTACGGATAGACGGAACGGTGCACGGTGGCGGGAAGCGCGCCCTGAGTGAGCACGAGCAGCGGGCGGCGGCACGTGCCGACCTCACCGGGCAGGTCGAGCGGGTCCGCGACCGAGGCATCGGTGCGCAGCACTCCCCTGCCGCTGCCGGGCACGGGCGTCGCGCGCACGTTGTCGTCGCCGCCGTCGGGAACGAAGTCGTAGCGCCGGTAGCCGAGAAGGGTGAAGTTCCCGCCGCTCAACCAGCGCAGCAGTTCGGCGGTCTCGGTGAGCTCGTCGGCCGTGTAGTGCGCCGGCGGATCGGCGGCCAGGCCGTCGAGCGCGTCCGCGAGGTCGCGCTGCAGGGCGTGCATCTTCCCGGAGTCCGACGCCACCTGCCGCACATCGGACAGTACGCGCCGCAGGCCGTGATCGATCTCCTCGAGCGATTCGTCGTCGACGGGCCCGCGCAACTCGATGTGCATCCACGATTCGGCGACTCCACCCGAGGCCCGTCCGCCTTCGTCGGCCAGGCGCTCGAGGTCGCCCTCGGCGGTGCGGCGCGCAGACAGGACGGGGTGGATGACCGTCGCCACCGAGACACCCAGCCGGGACAGCAGTGCCAGCACCGATTCGACGAGCAGCGGCATGTCGTCGGTGACGATCTGTACGGCGACACCCATGCCCTCGGTGCGGCGCACACCGACGACAGCGGTGCCCGGTGCGCGGCGACGACCGAGACGGACGTGCTCGAACGCGGCCGCGCCGTGGTCCGTGGTGAACTCTCCGGAGCCCTGATAGATCCGCTCGAGGACCGCCTCGGGAGAGGCATCGCTGTCCGTTGCATTTGTCTGCACCACAGCCGGATCGGCCATCGACACCCTTCCTGCTCTGTCGGGCGGATACACCGCGCGCCGCGGACGGACTCGTGATCGAGCCTATCCGCGGCGCGCAATCGGGGGGTCGGAACCGGCGGGTCCGGTAACAGCCGGGCCGGTCGACAGGATGTACCCGCTCAGCCGGTGGGCGTGACGGCGCGGTGCCGGTCGAGCACCGCCCGTACCTCGTCTGTCAACGGCTGCGACGTGTCGGTCTCGGGATCGAAGCCGACGAGCACGGTGTCGGCGACCGCGCACACCACGCCGTCCCGGTCGAGGATCGTCTGACGCACCGTGAACGAGCTCGTGCCGAGACGAAGCACCGTCGTCTCGACCTCGATCGGCGCCGAGGAATCCTTGATCGGACGCAGGAACTCGACGTCCATCTTCCGGAGCACGACGGCATCGCGGGCCGGCAGCTCGCTCCGGAAGAACTTGATGCGCCCTTCCTGCAGGTATTCCACGACCTTGGCGTTGTTGACGTGCCCGAGCCGATCGGAGTCGCCCCAGCGCACCTCGACCGGGCACCGGTAGGGCCGGTGGCCGTTGCGCTCAGTCACGCGTGAGCTTCCGGTGCGTGACGCGGTGCGGACGTGCCGCATCGGCTCCGAGACGCTCGATCTTGTTCGCCTCGTAGGCCTCGAAGTTGCCCTCGAACCAGAACCACTTGCCTTCTTCGACGTTGCCCTCCCACGCCAGGATGTGGGTACAGGTGCGGTCGAGGAACCAGCGGTCGTGGGAGATCACGACGGCGCAACCCGGGAACTGCTGCAGCGCGTTCTCGAGCGACGACAGGGTCTCGACGTCGAGGTCGTTGGTCGGCTCGTCGAGGAGGATCAGGTTGCCGCCCTCCTTGAGCGTGAGCGCCAGGTTCAGGCGGTTGCGCTCACCACCGGAGAGCACACCGGCCGGCTTCTGCTGGTCGGGACCCTTGAACCCGAACGCGCTCACGTACGCGCGCGACGGCATCTCGTTCTGCCCGACCTCGATGAAGTCGAGACCGTCGGAGACCACCTCGAAGACCGTCTTCTTCGGGTCGATGTTCGCGCGGTTCTGGTCGACGTAACTCAGCTTGACCGTGTCGCCCACCTTGACGGTGCCGCTGTCGGGCTCCTCGAGACCGACGATGGTCTTGAACAGCGTGGTCTTGCCGACGCCGTTGGGACCGATGACACCGACGATGCCGTTGCGCGGCAGCGTGAACGACAGGTCCTTGATCAGGACACGGCCGTCGAAGCCCTTGTCGAGGTGCTCGACCTCGACAACGACGTTGCCCAGACGCGGCGGCGTCGGGATCTGGATCTCCTCGAAGTCGAGCTTGCGGTACTTCTCGGCCTCGGCTGCCATCTCCTCGTAGCGGGCCAGACGCGCCTTGTTCTTCGTCTGCCGTGCCTTGGCACCGGAGCGGACCCACTCGAGTTCCTCGCGGAGCCGCTTCTGCAGCTTCTGGTCCTTCTTGCCCTGGACCTCGAGACGCTCGGCCTTCTTCTCCAGGTAGGTGGAGTAGTTGCCCTCGTAGGGATGCAGCTTGCCGCGGTCGACCTCGCAGATCCACTGCGCGACGTGATCGAGGAAGTACCGGTCGTGGGTGACGGCCAGCACGGCGCCCGGATAGGAGGCGAGGAACTGCTCGAGCCACAGCACCGACTCGGCGTCGAGGTGGTTGGTCGGCTCGTCGAGGAGCAGCAGGTCGGGCTTGCTCAGCAGCAGCTTGCACAGCGCGACACGGCGGCGCTCACCACCGGAGAGGTGGGTGACGGGCTCGTCCGGCGGAGGGCAGCGCAGTGCGTCCATGGCCTGCTCGAGCTGCGAGTCGAGATCCCACGCGTTGGCGTGGTCGAGCTCCTCCTGGAGCTTGCCCATCTCCTCCATCAGCTCGTCGGAGTAGTCGGTGGCCATGAGCTCGGCGATCTCGTTGAACCGGTCGAGCTTGACCTTGATCTCGCCGAGGCCCTCCTCGACGTTCTCCCGGACCGTCTTCTCCTCGTTGAGGGGCGGCTCCTGCTGGAGGATGCCGACGGTGGCCTCCGGATCGAGGAAGGCCTCGCCGTTGCTGGGCTGATCGAGCCCGGCCATGATCTTGAGAATCGACGACTTGCCCGCGCCGTTGGGTCCGACGACGCCGATCTTCGCGCCGTGGTAGAAGCTCATGGTGACGTCATCGAGGATGACCTTGTCACCGTGCGCCTTGCGCACCTTCTTCATCGTGTAAATGAACTCCGCCATGACCACCAGCGTATCGGTCGACGGTCGATAACCCACATCGTGCGACCACGGGATGCCCGGGCCGCGCCCGCGTCAGCGCCGCAGCAGCTCCGCGACGAAGCCTGTCGTGTCGGGCAGCGACGCGAACATCGTCTCCGAATGCCCCGTCGGGTACGTCCGGAACTGCGCGTTCGCGCCCCCGGCCCACAGGTCCCCGATCAGTTCGAACGCGAGCGGCGCGGGCACCGTCGTATCGCGCAGACCCTGCGCGAGGAACAGTGGCCGGTCGTAACCACGGGTCGGCACCGCGACATAGTCGGTGAAGGCGGCGCGGAACCGGTCGTCGCTCAGCGGACGGGCAAGGACCTCACCGATGCCGACCTCGCCGTAGCGGTCCATCAGCTCGTCGTAACAGAGTCGCTCGGCGGCGTCGACCACCTCGCGACCGAGGGGAGTGAGGTATCCGTCGACGTCCAGGGAAGGATCGGCGTCGCGCAGACCCGCGAAGATGTAGGCGGCGAACGCCGTGAGCCCGTCGAGACCGAGATCGGGGAAGCCCGGGAATCCGAGCGGGAACAGGTACTCGAGGTTGGACGGGGCGCCGGTCGTGAGTGTCCCGCGAAAGTCCAGTTCGGGCGCGCGGGAGGTCGCAGCGTGCGCGGTGTGTAGACCGGTGTGCCCACCCTGCGACTGGCCGATCACGACCCAGCGGTCGGACAGCGACGGTTCGACAGCGCGTCCCGCCCGCACGATGTCGATGACGCTGTTCGCGGCGCTCTGCCCGTCCAGATAGCGGTGCAGCCCGCCCGACCCGAGGCCCGGATAGTCGGCTGCCACGACGGCATAGCCCTGCCCGAGCCAGTGGTCGAGATAGGCAGTGTCGCGCGGTGTGCGCGGCAACCGCGAGGGCGCGCACGAATCGTCGAGACCGACGGTCCCGTGGGCCCATGCGACGACGGGCCACCCGCCCTCGGGAGGCGTGCCGGGAGGGACGAACAGTGCCCCGGTCGCCGTGGTCGGGGTGCCGTCGCGCCACTGCGTGGTGTAGGCGAGGACGCGAGCCGAGGACGCCCCGGGCAGGGACGATTCCGGGTCGAGCGTGGCGACCTCGACAACCTTTCCCGGCGCCGGGTTCGCGCCCACCGCGGGAGGTGACACGACGGTCGTCAGCAGTGCCAGAGCACCGGCGAGCAGCAGGGCGGGGACGTGCGTGGTACGGGTCACGCCGAGGACGATACGGACCGTCCGGCCGCGGCGTCCGTATTCGTCCGATTCGCCGCGGCGCGACAGGATGTGCACGTCGGATCGGCGCGGCTAGCGGCCTTCGCGGTCGCGGCGCGCCAGCTCGGCGAACATCGCGTTGTGTGCCGCGAGATCGGCGTCGTCGTCGCGTTCGGCGGCCCGGTCGACACGTCGCGCCGTGCGCCGGTCGCTGCGCGACCACTGGACGAGCAGGGCGAGCATCACGAGCACGAGCGGGATCTCGCCGGCCGACCATGCGATGCTGCCGCCGACCTTCTGATCGGAGAACAGGTCGTAGTTCCACGGTAGTGCCAGGCCGCGGTAGTAGCTCTCGGCCATCACCGTGCCCATGCTCATGAGGGTCACGCCGAAGAAGGCGTGGAACGGGAGCGAGCCGAAGACCATCGCCAGCTTCGTCACGGGCTGCAGGTCGCGTGGCGACGGGTCGACGCCGATCACCACCCAGTAGAACAGGTAGCCGCTGAGCAGGAAGTGCAGGTTCATCAGGACGTGGGCGGTGTGACTGTCGATGAACGCGGTGAAGATCCCTCCGAGATACAACGCGTAGAAACCGCCGACGAACATCACCGATGCGACGATCGGATGCGTGAAGAAGCGCGACAGCGGGCTGTGCAGGAACTCGAGGATCCATTCGCGCGGTCCGGGAGGGGCGTTGCGGCCGGCCGGCTTGAACGCACGCAGGGCGAGGGTCATCGCCCCGCCGAGCGCAAGGAGCACCGGGGCGAGCATCGACAGAGCCATGTGCGCGCCCATGTGCACGCTGAACATCGCCGGGGAGTACATGCCGACGCCCGAACTGGTGGCGACGAACAGCACGAAGCAACCCGAGAACCAGGCGATCGACCGGCCGACCGGCCACGAGTCGCCGCGCTTGCGCAGCGTCCACAGACCGATGGCGTAGGCGGCGGCGAACACGAGAGCAGCCGTGCCGAAGATCAGGTCGAAGCGCCACTGGCCGAAGAACAGGCTCACGAACGACGGCGGTACGTCGAGCTGGTAGCCGAGCTCGACCTCCTGGATCGTCGGTACCGAGGCCGGCGGCGGCGGGGGCGTGCGGCCGAGTCCCACGGCCAGGCCGATGGTCGCGGCGAGGACGAACGCTTCGACGAGGGTGAACCGCACGAGCGCGGACCGGCTCGTGGGGTCGGCTTCGAGGGCCGGAAGCGCCCGGCGTCGCTGAGCCCAGCCGAAGATGCCGAGCAGGATCAGCGCGACGGTCTTCGCGAGCAGCAACCCGCCGTAGGTGGTGGTCGTCAGGTCGTCGAACGACATGCGGACCGCGGCGTTGATCACGCCGCTGACAGCCATCACGACGAACGCGAGTCCGGCGACGAAGGAGAACCGCCGGGCGGCGACATCGGTGTGCTCCCCTCCCCGCATCGAATGGGCGAGCAGCGCGAACAACCCGCCGGCCCAGACGGACGCCGCGCCGAGGTGCAGCACGAGGCTGTTGGTCGCCATATCGTGCGAACCACCCGACGAGGAGTGCCCGGTCAGGGCGATCGGCATGAGGGCGACGAACGACAGCAGCAACAGATACGGCGTCCACGACCAGCGCACTGCGAGTCGGGTCAGCAGCGCGGTGATCAGCGCGAGCACGGTCGTCCAGGCCCAGGCCAGCGCGACCTCCACCTGACCGAGCGCCGAGAACAGGTTCTCCGGACGGATGGCCTCACTCAGCGGACTGCCGGAAGTGTCGGACAAGGTCAGCGGCACCATCAGCGCCGCTGTCACGGCCCACACCGTCGCCGCGACGCCCGCCGTCCGCACGGCGCGATAACCGCCGACGTCGAGTACCCCGCTCCGCTGCGGGGGCACGAGGAAGGCGGCGAAGAACAGCGAGCCGATCGTGATGACCGTCGCGATCTCGGAGATCGCGCGGACCGCCGGGAGACCGTAGGTGGTGAGCGGACCGGGATCGGGGATGCCGAGCAACACCAGAGCCTGCGCAGCGGACAGTCCGACCGCGAACGCCGCGACGAGGGCGGCGAGGAGGCCGAAGAGAATCAGCAGTGCCGGCGGGTTTCCCCTCATGGGGGCGGGCGCCGGAGGCTGCGCGGGAGACGCGAGCTCGGATGTTGCCATGCCTACCAGGGTAGGACGTTCACGCCATGACCTACGACACGCCGTCGGAGTCCCCCGTCCCCCGTATCCGTGGACGTAACAACGTCGACGGCGTGCTGCAGGGCCACGAGTGTGTCGGCCGCCACCATCGCGTCGCAGTGTGGAAGCGCGGCGGACATCGACCCGGTCGAGGGCGTGAAACCGGACTGCCCGGCCCGGGGGTTGAGCCACACCAGCCGGTGCGCGCGACGCCGGATCCTGGCCAGGACGTGGGCGAGTTCGGTGGGATCGTCGCTGTCCCAACCGTCGGACGCGACGACGACGATCGCTCCGCGCATCAGGTGTCCGTGATGGGAGGCGACCACCTCGGCGAGCGAACCGGCGATGCGGGTGCCTCCGAACCGCGTCCGTACCCGCTCGTTGGCGACGCCGATCGCCTGATCGACCGACCGGTGCCGGAGGACCGGCGTCAGACGCGCAGCTGTGGTGGAGAACACGAAGACCTCAGCCGTTCCGGTGTGGGCGAGCGCACGCACGAGATGCAGATACACCCCGATGTAGGGACGCATGGAACGGCTGACATCGCAGAACACGACGACCTGCCGCCGGCGTCGACCCGGTCGCGTGCGGATCAGCCGGAGCGGCTCGAACCCCGTGCCGCGGGAGGCTGCGATGCTCGCGCGGATGTCGACGCGTCCGGTGTGGCGTTGCACCCGGCGGCGGGTGCGGCGGATCGCCCAGCGCGCTCCGGCCGCCTCGATCCATGTCTCGAGGAGTGCGAGTTGCGCCGGGTCGAGGTCGTCGAACCGCTGATCGGCGATCTCGGCCAGTGCGCTCGCCACCTCGCGCCCCGGGCGGCCGGGTGCCCGCTCCCCCTCTGCGGATTCGACGATCGTCCTGGTGACCCATGGAACGTCGCGCCCGGAAGTGGGAACCCCGATGGGCCGGCTGGGTCCGTCCGGTGTCGACGCCCCCGGCGCGCCTTCGTCCTCGGGTCCCGTGCGACGGGCGTGCGGGTCGAGCGGAACTGGTGCCTCGCCGAACACCCGGTCGAAGACCGTATCGAAGGTGGACAGGCTCTCGTACCGGTCGACGAGGGTGAGCCGCGCGGTCCAGTACAACCGAGTCCGCGTGGTTGGCGGACACGCACGCAAGCCGCGCGTGAAGGTCGCCGCTCCGTCCGCCGGGACCACGATCCCGGCGGACCTGAGCCGGTCGACCAACGCGACTGTGAAGGCGGCGTGATCGACCCCGGGGAGCAGCCCGGCGCTCATTACACTTCGGTGGAGACGAAGCGGGTCAGCGCCTCCCCCAGCGCGTCGCCGTCGTCGGGAGTCTTCGCCAGTGCCGCGAGCGACATCGCCGCTTCGGGCCGGACGAGGTCGGTGACACCGAGCGCGGCGAGGGCCGATACCCAGTCGATGGTCTCCGCGATTCCGGGTGCCTTGTCGAGATCGAGTCCGCGGGCCACCGCGACGAAATCTGTGGCACGTTCGACGAGCGCGAGGTTCGCCGATGGCACCGTGCGACGCAGGATCGCCACCGCCCGAGCGCGGTCGGGGTAGTCGATCCAGTGGTACAGGCAACGTCGCCGCAGTGCGTCGTGTAGGTCGCGGCTCCGATTCGAGGTCAGCACGACAACGGGCGGGCGGGTCGCGGTGAGGGTGCCGAGTTCGGGAATGGTGACGGCGAACTCCCCCAGGAACTCGAGCAGCAACGCCTCGAATTCGTCGTCGGCACGGTCGATCTCGTCGACGAGCAGAACGGCGGGTGTGTCGCCGCGGTGGCGGACGCAGCGCAGGATGGGGCGTTCGAGGAGGTATTCCTCGGAGTACAGGTCGGCTTCGGCGGGAACGTCGCCGCGCGCCTCGGCGAGCCGGATCGCGAGCAACTGGCGTTGGTAGTTCCAGTCGTAGAGGGCCTCGGCGACCGACAGTCCCTCGTAGCACTGCAACCGGATCAGCGGGCTGCCGAGAATCTGCGCGAGCACCTTGGCGGCAGTGGTCTTGCCGACCCCAGGTTCGCCCTCGAGCAACAGCGGTCGCCCCAATGCGACGGCGAGGTGGATGGCGGCGGCGGTGCCCTGATCGAGTAGGTGATCGTGGCTGTCGAATCTGGCCATCACGTCGTCGACGCCGGTGAAGATGCCCGGAGAGGACGGGTCGGTCACGCGACGTCGTCCTTCTCGAAGCGGCTGCGGCAACCCGGGCAGCAGAACCACATCGTCCGGCCCGCAACGACGAGGTGCGGGGTGGACTCGGTGATCGTGACGGTCATCCCGCACACCGGGTCGACGGCCGTCTGCGGCTTCGACTCCGTCTCCCTCGGCACCTCGACGCGTCGACAACTCTCCTCGGAGGGGCGGATGAGGCTGCCGCTGCGCGCGACTCGCACGATGTCGGCCACGATCGACAGTCCGATCTCCGCGGGGGTGCGGGCACCGATATCGAGCCCGACCGGGGTGTGCACGTGGGCACGCTCGTCGTCGGTCGGATCCACCTCGTCGAGCACCGCGGCGCCACGGGTGTGACTGGCGACCAGACCGATATAGCGGCTTCCGGCGTCGAGCGCCGCGCGGATCACACTCCCCTCGTCGCCTCCGTGACTCGCGACGATCACCACCGACGCCTCGGCAGGCACTCGCGTCCCGCGGATCCGTTCCACCGAGTAGTCGACGCGCCGCGCGAAGTCGCTCACGGCGTCGGCCACGGGCGAGTCCCCGAAGACGGCCACCACGAGCGCAGGCATCCGCGGCTCGAGAAAGATCTCGGTGGCCCCACCGGACATGCACGGGTTGACCGCGATCGTCGCCCCCGGGGTGTCGGGGAACTCGGCGGCTCCGGCCGGCAGCACCCGTAGGAGCATGCTCTCCCCTCGCTCGAGCACCGTGCGGGACATTTCGCGCACCGAGTTCTCGGTGCACTGTCCGCCGACGAACCCCTCGATCGTGCCGTCGGCGTGGACGAGCGCCCGGTCGCCCGAGTGCGCGGACGTCGGCGGCTGTGCCCGTACGACGGTCGCTTCCACGAACGGGCGGCGTTCGCTGCGCAACTGTGCTGCCCGCACCGCAAGGTCCATGTCCTCGTACTCCGCTCGTTCCACTCGAATCCTTCTGTCGCGTCGCTCAGATCGGCGGGGTCGCGCGACCCTGCATGGCTTCCCACACCCGCGACGGTGTCAACGGCATGTCGGCGTGCCGGACGCCGAGGGGTTTCAACGCATCGACCACGGCGTTGACGATCGCGGGTGGGGAACCGACCGTGGCGGATTCGCCGATGCCCTTCGCGCCGATCGGGTGATGCGGTGACGGAGTGACGGTGAACGCCGTCTCGAGCGTGGGTACCTCGAGGGCGGTGGGGATCAGGTAGTCCATGAACGACCCGCCCAGGCAGGTGCCGTTCTCGTCGAACGCGATCATCTCCATCAGGGCCATGCCGATCCCGTCGACGATGCCACCGTGCACCTGCCCCTCGATGATCATCGGGTTGATGCGGGTGCCGCAGTCGTCCACGGCCAGGAACCGGCGGATCTTCACCTCCGCGGTGCCGGGATCGACGTCGACGACACAGAAGTAGGCGCCATAGGGATAGGTGAGGTTCTCGGGGTTGTAGCAGATCTGCGCCTCGAGACCGCCTTCGAGACCTTCGGGCAGATCGCCGGCGCCGTGGGCCCGCATCGCGATGTCCTGGATCGTGACCGCCGCTGACGGGTCGCCCTTGACTCGGAAGGTGCCCTTCTCCCATTCGAGATCGGCGACGGAGACCTCGAGCATGCCCGATGCGATTATCTTCGCCTTGTCGCGCACCTTGCGGGCTACCAGCGCGGCGGCCGCGCCGGACACCGGTGTCGAGCGGCTTCCGTAGGTGCCGAGCCCGAAGGGGGTGTTGTCGGTGTCTCCGTGGACGACGTCGATGTCGTCGGGCGGGATGCCGATCTCCTCCGCGACGATCTGCGCGAAAGTCGTCTCGTGTCCTTGCCCCTGGGACTGCACCGACAATCTCACCACGGCCTTGCCGGTGGGATGGACACGCAGTTCGCAGCCGTCGGCCATGCCGAGACCGAGGATGTCCATGTCCTTGCGCGGACCGGCGCCGACGGCCTCGGTGAAGAACGACATGCCGATACCCATCAGCTCACCCCGTGCGCGGCGTTCGGCCTGCTCGCGGCGCAGCTCGTCGTAGCCGACGATGTCCATGGCCTTGCGCATGGTGGTCTCGTAGTCGCCCGAGTCGTACTTCCAGCCGGTCTTGCTCGTGTAGGGGAACTGATCAGGGCGCAGGAGGTTTTTCAGGCGCAGTTCCGCAGGGTCCATGTCGAGGTCGTAGGCGAGGCAGTCGACGAGCCGTTCGACGAAGTACACGGCCTCGGTGATGCGGAACGAGCAGGCGTAGGCGACGCCGCCGGGTGCCTTGTTGGTGTAGACCGCGGTCATGTGGGAGTAGGCGGCCTCGATGTCGTAACTGCCGGTGAACACACCGAAGAAGCCGGCCGGATATTTCACCGGGGCCGCGGTGGCGTTGAAGGCGCCGTGGTCGGCGAGGACACGGGACCTGATCGCGAGGATGCGACCTTCCTTCGTCGCCGCGATCTCCCCGACCATGATGTAGTCGCGTGCGAAGCCGGTGCTCATGAGGTTCTCGCTGCGGTCCTCCATCCACTTCACCGGATGACCGGTGACCAGCGACGCGACGATCGCTCCGACGTAGCCGGGGTAGATGGGGACCTTATTGCCGAATCCCCCGCCGATGTCGGGTGAGATGACGCGGATCTTGTGCTCGGGCAGACCCGCCACCAGCGCGTACAGCGTGCGATGGGCGTGCGGGGCCTGTGTGGTGGACCAGAGCGTCAGCTTCCCGGAGATCCGGTCGTAATCGGCGACCGCACCGCAGGTCTCCATCGGCGCGGGATGCACGCGTGGATAGACGATCTCCTGCCGGGTGACGACGTCGGCCTTCGCGAAGACCGCGTCGGTGGCCGCGGCATCGCCGGTTTCCCAGTCGAAGCAGTGGTTGTCGGTCTTGCCGTCGAGATCGGTCCGGATCACCGGTGCCTCGGGCGACAGGGCCGTGCGCACGTCGACGACCGGGTCGAGCATCTCGTAGTCGACGTCGATCAGTTCGAGGGCGTCGCGCGCCGAGTAGTGGTCGTCGGCGACGACGAAGGCGACCTCCTGACCGTGGAAGCGCACCTTGTCGGTGGCCAGCACGGCCTGTACGTCGTTCGACAGCGTCGGCATCCAGGCGAGCCCCTTCTCTGCCAGATCGGCGCCCGTGATCACCGCCCGCACCTTCGGGTGCGCGAGGGCGGCGGACGTGTCGATGCCGTTGATGCGCGCATGCGCAACCGGCGATCGGAGCACCGCGAGATGCAGCATGCCGGGCAGCCGGACGTCGTCGACGTAGTTGCCGCGGCCCCGCACGAACCGCGGGTCCTCCTTGCGCAGCATCCGGCCGTGTCCGCACGGCTTGCCATCGTTGTCCTGTTCCTCCGGGCGTGTGTCCGGTTCGACCGCGGTCATCACGACACCTCCGTGGGTTGCGCCTTCGAGGAGTGTTCGGCGGCCCACCGGACCGACCGGACGATGGTGGTGTAGCCGGTGCAGCGGCAGATCTGCCCGGAGATCGCCTCGCGGATCGTCGCCTCGTCGGGGTCGGGATCGCGGTCGAGCAGGGACCGCGCGGTGATCATCATTCCCGGGGTGCAGAAGCCGCACTGCAGTCCGTGGCAACGCACGAAGCCTTCCTGCACGGGGTCGAGGACACCGTCGCGTTCGAGTCCCTCGACGGTGAGCACCTCGTGGCCGGCGGCCATGACCGCCAGCGTGGTGCACGACTTCACCGGCTCGCCGTCCACGGCGACGACACACGTACCGCAGTTGCTCGTGTCGCAACCCCAGTGGGTTCCGGTCAGACCGAGGTGGTCGCGCAGGAAGTGCACGAGCAGCGTCCGGGGTTCGACGTCGGCGGTGACACTCTCGCCGTTGACCGTCATCGAGATCTGCATCGGTTCACACCCTTTCGGTGACGCCGAGACGTTCGGCGGATTGGCGCAGGGCCCGCACCGTCAACTCCGATGCGAGGTGACGCTTGTAGGCGGCAGTGCCGCGCTGATCGGTCTCGGGATCGCATGCCGACGCGGCCGCCGCTCCCGCCTCGCGGAAGAGTTCCTCCGAGGCCGGCGAGCCGCGCAACAGCTCGGACACCCTCGACAGCGCCGCCTCGTCGGCGCGCACCGCCGTCAGCCCGACACGCGCGTCGGTGATGCGTCCGTCGTCCGACATCCACAGCGCGGCGCCCGCGGCGGCCACCGCCCAGTCGCCGGTGCGACGCTCGACCTTCTCGTACGCACTGGCCCCGGTGCCCTTCCTCGGCAGCCGCACCTCGACGAGCAGTTCGTTCGGGGCGACCGCCGTCTCGTAGGGGCCGAGATGGAAGTCGTGGAAATCGAGCTCGCGCACCCCGCCCGGTCCGCGTACGACACAGGTCGCGCCGAGCACTGCACACACGGTGGACAGATCCTCGGCAGGATCTGCCTGACACAACGACCCACCGAGCGTTCCACGATTGCGGACGACAGGATCGGCGATCACGCGCTCGGCATCGCGGAAGATCGGGAAGATCTCGGCGAGTTCGTCGGATTCGAGAAGCCGGCGGTGCCGGACCAGGGCACCGAGGCGCACGGACCCGGGTTCGAACACGATGTGATCGAGTTCGTCCGCGAGATCGTTGATGTCGATCAAGTACTCCGGATTCGCGAGCCGAAGTTTCATCATCGGCAGCAGACTGTGCCCGCCGGCGACGACCCGGGCCCCCTCTCCGTGCCGGTCGAGCAACTCGACGGCGTGATCCACTCCGGTGGCACGCTCGTACTCGAATGGGCCAGGAACCTGCATGAAGAACTCCCGCCATCAGGTGGCGCGGACCGGTTTCCCCCACCAGCCGCCCACGATTCCCCCTTGGTGCGCTCATAGTAGACCCGACTCGAGATCGATGCGACGAAACGGGCGAATCAGAATCGAATCGTTCCCTTGCGGTCGACGGTGTGTGCCGTAACGCCGCCGTCGTCCGGAGTCCTCGGCGGTGCGAGCGGATAGCGTGGAAGGAGCCGACTGGCGGACCCGACGGGAGCACCACACAGATCCATGGACGTGATCAACGAATTCATCATCGGCCAGGCCGCAGCCCTGTGGGTCTACCCGTTGCTCTTCGCCGTGTGCATCCTCGACGGCTTCTTCCCACCGGTGCCCAGCGAGACCGTCCTGGTGACCCTGTCGTCCCTCTCCGGCTCGACCGGGCGTCCTTACCTGTGGATCGTCATCGTGCTCGCGGCGCTCGGCGCGATCATCGGTGACAACATCGCGTACGCGATCGGACGGAAGGTCGGTACCGAACGGTTCCGGTGGATGCGCCGCCCGAGGGCACGAGCCGCTTTCGCGTGGGCGCGGCGCGGACTCGACAAGCGCGGCGCCGCAGTGATCCTCACGGCGCGATACATCCCGATCGGCCGGATCGCTGTGAACATGACGGCCGGAGCGACCCGCTACCCGCGGCAGAAGTTCGTGCCGCTCACGATCCTCGGTGGCACGACCTGGGCGCTGTACTCGGCGTTCGTGGGGCGCCTCGTCGGCGGTTGGTTCGAATCGCAGCCGCTGTTCGGCGCCGCGGTCGCCATCTGCGTCGCGGTGGTCCTGGGTGTCGGAATCGACCATCTCATCCAACGGTTCAAGACCGGTCGAGTGGACGTTCCGCGGGGCGAATCGAGCCCCGACGACGAACGGGGCAGCACGCTCGAGCGCTGACCCCGGCGGGTACGAGGGTGTGTGCGGCGACCTCGGGGAGCACCCGCTAAGATTCTGGCCGCGCCTCCGTAGCTCAGCTGGATAGAGCAAGAGCCTTCTAATCTCTAGGTCGCAGGTTCGAGTCCTGCCGGGGGCACCTCGACCGCCGGCGGACCACCCGTCGCGGGGCCGCACATCATACCGGTGAACTGGGCATTTCGCCCGGTAGACAGGCCGTTCGGATCGTGTGTTTCTCATCCCACCTTGCCGCAGGGTTAACACATGCTAAGGGCCACGTCCTATAGTTCTCGTCGTAAATCCCGTGTTACAGAATCCTCACAGAGTCAGGTAGGTGGGCGTGTCGACATCGGACCGCATCGAAGAGATCTACGAGCAGGTCAAGGCCCGCAACGCAGGTGAACCCGAATTCCACCAGGCTGCGGCCGAAGTGTTCGAGTCTCTGCATGTCGTGCTCGAGCGGCACCCCGGATACTTCGAATCCGGTCTGATCGAGCGCCTGTGCGAGCCGGAGCGGCAGATCATCTTCCGCGTGCCGTGGATCGATGATCAAGGTAACGTCCACGTCAACCGTGGCTTCCGCGTGCAGTACAACAGCGTTCTCGGCCCCTATAAGGGCGGGCTGCGCTTCCACCCGAGCGTCAACCTCGGCATCGTCAAGTTCCTCGGCTTCGAGCAGATCTTCAAGAACGCCCTCACCGGCCTGCCCATCGGCGGCGGCAAGGGCGGCTCGGACTTCGACCCCAAGGGTCGCTCCGAGCAGGAGATCATGCGCTTCTGCCAGTCGTTCATGACCGAGCTGCACCGCCACATCGGTGAGTACACCGACGTCCCGGCCGGTGACATCGGCGTCGGCGGCCGCGAGATCGGGTACCTGTTCGGCCAGTACAAGCGCCTCACCAACTCCTACGAGTCCGGCGTCCTTACCGGCAAGGGCCTGACCTGGGGTGGTTCGCAGGTGCGCAAGGAGGCCACCGGTTACGGCGCGGCCTACTTCGTCAACGAGATGGCCAAGACCGCCGGCACCTCGCTCGACGGCCGCACCGCCGTCGTCTCGGGTTCGGGCAACGTCGCGATCTACGCCATCGAGAAGATCCACCAGCTCGGCGGCACCGCGATCGCGTGCTCCGACTCCTCCGGCTACATCGTCGACCGCAAGGGCCTCGACGTCGCTCTCCTCAAGGAGATCAAGGAGGTCCGCCGCGGACGCATCTCCGAGTACGTCGACGAGCGCGGCGACGCCGAGTTCTTCCCCGGCGGCAACATCTGGAACGTGCCGTGCGACGTCGCACTGCCGTGCGCCACGCAGAACGAACTCGACGAGGACTCGGCGAAGACCCTTGTCAGCAACGGCGTGAAGATCGTCGCCGAGGGCGCCAACATGCCCACCACCCCGGGCGGCATCAGTGTCTTCCGCGACGCCGGAGTCGCCTTCGCGCCCGGCAAGGCCGCCAACGCCGGTGGTGTGGCGACCTCGGCGCTGGAGATGCAGCAGAACGCCTCGCGCGACTCGTGGCACTTCGACTACACCGACGAGCGTCTCGCCGGGATCATGGCAGACATCCACGGCCGCTGCGTCGAGACCGCCGCCGAGTACGGCAAGCCGGGCGACTACATCCACGGCGCCAACATCGCCGGCTTCGTGAAGGTCGCCGACGCCATGTTCGCACTGGGCGTCATCTGACGCTGTGTTCGCACTGGGCGTCATCTGACGACTGATTCTTCATGCGAAGTGCGGGTACCGACGAGTTCGGTACCCGCACTTTGCGTTTCGGGTGAAGGGTCGTCCCGCCGGAGAGTGCGGGGACGGCGACTCTAGCGGACGATCTCGCGGCGGTCGTCGGGGAGCCGGCGTGTGCGACCCGCCTTGTCGAGCCGGTCGAGCAACGGCAGGACCACCCGCCGTGTCGTTCCCAGGCGTTCGCGCGCGGCACTGGTCGTGAAGGGCTGGTCCAATTCGCCCAGCAGCTCCACGGCCGTGTCGGCGGCGTCGGGGAGCAGGACGATGCCCGGGCCCGCCCGCCACAACCGTCCGCTGCGTTCGGCCGCGCCGAGGGCCCGGTCGTCGAGGCCGAGCTCGCGTAGGCGATCGGCGGTCGGGGCCGCGAACGGGGCGGCCGACAGGTCGCGGCGCACCTGCTCGACGGCTTTGCGGATCTTCGGCGGTAGACCGTCGGCGCCGGGAGCGATCACCCGCCCCCCGACCACTTCGAGCGGAGGTCGCACCAGCGCCCGGACGAGGTCCGGTGTGGGAAGACGCAGCTGCGACGCCAGCACCGTCAACGGCGCCGCCGGATCCAGTGGATGGGTGCGGGCATGGGCCTGCACGAGTGTGGGCAGCCGGTCGGCGACGGTCTTCGCGAGACCGGGTGCGACGAGCCACGGCCCGACCGTCAGGTGCTCTCCCCGTGCGAGTGGGATGCCCAACTGTCGCAACCGTTGCCGGTGCAGGAGTCCGCGGCGGGCGAGTTCGTCGGCCAGGTGCGGCGTCCCGTCGGCCCCTGCCAGTTGCAGCGCGCGGCGTGCCGCCGCGCCGCGACGCCGGAATCGGGGTGGATCGGGGTCGAGAACGGCGGCTCGCCAGATCATCCGGCGGCCCGGGTCGCGCAGCAACGCGCGGTCGCCGATCCGCAGGGGCAGCGGGCGGTCGAGGGTGAGCCGGACGAGATCGTCTGCCAGCGGACGGCACCGGACACCGACGTCCGCGGCTCCGATGTGCAGCACCGGAGCGACGGGCGGCCGGTCGTCGCCGCTGATCCGAACGTCGACGACGGTGGTGTGGTGCCACGCGCCGGGCGTGACGAGCACACTGCCCCGTCCCAGATCGTCGACCCGGCCGGTGAGATTGAGGGCGACCCTGGCCACGCCGCTCACCGCGCTCCGGTCGCGACCGAGTGCCTGCACGCTGCGGACCCGCAGCGGCGTGTCCCCCAGCACGAGGGTGTCCCCCACGCGCACCGTGCCCGCGGGAAGGGTTCCGGTGACGACGGTTCCGGATCCACGCACGGTGAACCGGCGGTCCACCCAGAGCCGGACGTCGGCCTGCGGATCGGGGTCCGGAAGCGAGGCGACCATCGTCGTCAGTGCGCTCCGGAGGTCGTCGAGGCCCATCCCGGTGCGCCCGCTCACGGCGACGACGGGCGCCCCCGCCAGACTCGTGCGGGCGACCTCCGCCGCGGCCCGCGCGGCCGCGGGTCCCGGATCGGCGAGATCGGCCCGGGTAACGGCGACGACCGCGTGGCGCACGCGGAGCGCGTCGAGTGCTGCGAGGTGTTCGGCCGCCTGCGGCATCCACGGATCGTCGGCGGCCACCACGAACAGCGCGGCCGGGACCGATCCCACTCCGGAGAGCATCGTCGTCAGGAATCGCTCGTGCCCGGGGACGTCGACGAAGGCGACCTCCCCCACCTCTGGCCAGGACGTCCAGCAGTAGCCGAGCTCGATGGTCAGTCCTCGTCGCCGTTCCTCGGCGAGCCGATCCGGGTTCGCACCGGTGAGCGCCTCGACCAGCGTCGACTTGCCGTGATCGACGTGACCGGCGGTCGCGACGACCTGCATCAGGATCCTTCGCGAGCGGCCACGCGCGTCACGGCGTCGATCAGCTCGCCGTCCTCGGCGGGGTCGACCGCGAGCAGGTCGAGCAGCAACCGGCCGCGTTCGACGCGGCCGACGACGGGGTGCTCACCGAGCCGCAACGGGAGTGCGAGATGTTCGGGCAGGGCGATCGCGACGCTCGGCAGGACGACGTCCGGGGCGCCACCGCCCCCGACGACGCCGTCGGAGTCGACCACCTCGGGTTGGCACTCCGAGGGCAGCGCCACGCAGATCGCCTGTGCGCGGGCGCGGAGATCTTCCGGGCGGGAGGCCAGCGCCGACGCCACGGGTGGCATCGGTCCCGTCAGGGTCGCTTCGAGAGCGGCCAGGGTGAGCTTGTCGACGCGCAGCGCCCGCGCGAACGGGTCGCGCCGCAGGCGTTCCACGAGTTCGGCCCGTCCGAGCAGCAGGCCGGCCTGCGGACCGCCGAGGAGCTTGTCGCCCGAGGCGGTCACCAGGTCGGCGCCGGCACGCAGCGCGGTGGTGGCGTCGGGTTCGTTCGACAGCCGCGGATGCGGCGCGAGCAGACCCGATCCGATGTCGACCACGACGGGCGGTCCGAGTCCGGAGAGTTCCCGGACCGACACCGACGACGTGAAGCCGCTGACGGTGAAGTTCGAGGGATGCACCTTGAGGACGAAGGCGGTGTCGTCGTCGAGGGCCGCGGCGTAGTCGCTCAGGCGCACGCGGTTGGTGGTGCCGACCTCACGCAGCGTCGCGCCCACGGATTCCAGCAGTTCCGGGATCCGGAAGCCGTCACCGATCTCGACCAGTTCGCCCCGTGCGATCACGATCGAGCGACCACCGCGTGTGAGCACCCGGGTGACCAGGGCGAGAGCCGCGGCACCGTTGTTGACGACGTGGATGCCGCCGGCGTCGGGTACCTGTTCGGCGAGTGCTTCGAGGGCGCCGCGTCCTCGCCGTCCGCGCCGACCGGTGGCCAGGTCGAGTTCGACGTCGGTGGCGCCCGCCGCGGTGGACACCGCCTCGACCGCCGCTCGGGACAGCGGGGCGCGACCGAGATTGGTGTGCACCACCACGCCGGTCGCGTTGACGACGCGGCGCAGGGTGGTCGCCTGCTGCGGCAGCGACGCGACCGCGACGTCGGCGACGGCATCGGGCCCGATCTCGCCGTCGCGGCACCGTTCCTGGGCCGCGACGACGGTCTGCTTGACCAGTCGGGCGCCGAGCCGGTCGACGGCCTCGCGCAGGCGCGGATCGGCCAGAACCTGGTCGGTGCGGGGAACGTCCCGCCTCGGATCCGGCACGCGCTCCTCAATCCCACGGTCGACGAAAACTTTTGGCGGAGGCGGACGGGAATCGAACCCGCCCAGCCCAGATACTGGGCCACAACGGTTTTGAAGACCGCGACCGTCACCAGACGAGAACCACCTCCGCGCTCACCCTAACCGAAGTCGGGCCCTCGGTTACGACTCGCCCGTATGTTTGGGTTCATGACCGCACACGTCGACTTTCCCGAGGGCGCCATCCGACTCACCCAGTACGCCGCCGGCGGCGGGTGCGCATGCAAGGTTCCGCCGGGTGAACTCGAGCGGGTGCTCGGCGGTCTGCAGGGTGGACGGGCCTCCGGCGAACTGTTGGTGGGTGTGGAGAACGGCGACGACGGAGCCGCGGTCCGGATCGATCCGGCGCCCGACGGGAGCGGCCGGGCCGTCATCGTGACGGCCGACTTCTTCACCCCGGTCGTCGACGACGCCTACGACTGGGGACGGATCGCCGCCACCAACGCCATGTCCGACGTCTACGCGATGGGTGGCACGCCGATCATCGCGGTCAACCTCCTGGGCTGGCCGCGCGAGCTCATCCCGTTCGAACTCGCCGCCGAAGTCATGCGCGGCGGCGCCGACGCGTGCGCCGAGGCGGGTGCCCATCTCGCCGGCGGGCACAGCATCGACGACCGGGAGCCGAAGTACGGACTGGCGGTCACCGGTCTGGGCGATCCGGATCGCCTGCTGCGCAACGACGCTGCCACGCCCGGCCTGCCGCTGACTCTCACCAAGCCGCTCGGTCTCGGCATCCTGAACAACCGTCACAAGGCCACCGGCGAGCGTTTCGAGGAAGCGGTCGCGGTGATGACGACACTCAACCGCGAGGCGGCACAACTTGCGCACGAGGCCGGTGTCCGCGCCGCCACCGACGTCACCGGCTTCGGTCTGCTCGGCCATCTGATGAAGATGATGCGGGCCAGCGGCACGACCGCTGTGATCGACTCCGCGGCCGTGCCGTACGTCGCGGGAGCGCGCGAGTCGCTCGCGGAGGGATTCGTGCCCGGCGGGAGCCGTCGCAATCTCGATTGGGTCCGCGAGCAGGTCGACTCCGAGGTGGACGACGACGAACTACTCCTGCTCGCCGACGCTCAGACGTCCGGCGGTCTCCTGGTCGTCGGGGAGCTCCCCGGCCATCCGGTCATCGGGGAGGTGGTCCCCGCGGGCGAACACGCGATCCGGGTGCGCTGACCCCGACGACCGACGGACATGCCGACACACCTGCACGGGATCCGGATTAACCGGCACGAAGCGCGGGTAGACGGTAACTTCGGAACGAGAGCGCAGGAAAGGAGCACCGATGGCGGAGAAAGACACGTCCCTCCCCTGGCCCGTCCTGCGCCAGTTCCTCGGTAAGGACCTGCTCGGACGCGGCAAGGCCGCACGGTCCCGTCGTACCGAGGAGATCGAACCGCGCACCTCCACCGCCGATCGTGTCGCCCGCAGCGTGTGCCCCTACTGCGCTGTCGGATGCGGACAGAAGATCTTCGTCAAGGACGAAAAGGTCGTCCAGATCGAAGGCGATTCCGACAGCCCCGTGAACCGCGGGCGCCTGTGCCCCAAGGGCTCGGCGAGCAAGAACCTCGTCACCAGCGAGCTGCGAGAGACCCGGGTCCGCTACCGCCGGCCCTACGGCACCGAATGGGAAGACCTCGATCTCGACACGGCCATGGAGATGGTCGTCGACCGCGTGCTGAAGACCCGCCGCGAGACCTGGCAGGAATTCGACGACAAGGGCCACCGTGTCCGGCGCACGATGGGCATCGCCAGCCTCGGCGGTGCCACGCTGGACAACGAGGAGAACTACCTCATCAAGAAGCTGTTCACAGCGATGGGGGCGGTCCAGATCGAGAACCAGGCCCGCATATGACACTCCGCCACCGTCCCCGGTCTGGGGACCAGCTTCGGGCGCGGCGGCGCCACCGGCTACACAGCCGACCTGGCCAACGCTGACTGCATCATCATCCAGGGTTCCAACATGGCCGAAGCCCACCCGGTGGGCTTCCAGTGGGTCGTGGAGGCCCAGAAACGCGGTGCCCGCGTCATCCACATCGACCCGCGCTTCACCCGTACCAGCGCGGTGGCGGACAAGCACGTCCCGATCCGGGTCGGCAGCGACATCGCCTTCCTCGGCGGCATCGTCAACTACATCCTGGGCAACGAGCTGGACTTCCGCGAGTACGTCGTCAACTACACGAACGCCGCGGTGCTCGTCAGCGACAAGTTCGAGGACACCGACGATCTCGACGGGCTCTTCTCGGGCTTCGACCCCGAGAAGCGGACCTACGATCCGACGAGCTGGCAGTACGACGTGGAGGACGAATCCGGCGACCTGCACAAGTCGCAGGCCAACGGCTCCGACGAGCACGCCGAGCATCGGGACACGGCCGCGGGCCTGCAGAACGAGTCGCACGGCATGCAGACGGCGAGCCACCCGAGGCGCGACGAGACCCTACAGCACCCGCGGTGCGTCTACCAGGTGCTCAAGCGGCACTTCGCCCGCTACACCCCCGAGGTGGTCGAGCAGGTGTGCGGCGTCTCGCAGGAGGACTTCCTCGACGTCTGCCGCGCGTGGACCGAGAACTCCGGTCGGGAGCGGACGACGGCGCTCGTCTACAGCGTGGGCTGGACCCAGCACAGTGTCGGTGTGCAGTACATCCGCACCGGCGCGATCCTGCAGCTGCTGCTCGGCAACATGGGCCGCCCCGGCGGAGGCATCATGGCGCTGCGCGGTCATGCCAGCATCCAGGGCTCGACCGACATCCCGACGTTGTTCAACCTGTTGCCCGGCTACCTGCCGATGCCCGACGCGAACAAGCACCACTCGTTCACGGACTGGGTCGACAGCGTGCGCAACCCGGGCAGCAAGGGTTTCTGGTCGAAGGCCGACGCCTACGCGGTGAACCTGCTCAAGGCATACTGGGGCGACGCGGCGACCGCCGACAACGACTACTGCTTCGACTACATGCCGAAGATCACCGGCGACCACGGCACCTACCGTTCGGTGCTCGACATGATCGATGGAAAGGTCAAGGGCTACTTCCTCCTCGGGCAGAACCCGGCCGTCGGCTCCGCCCACGGGCGCGCGCAGAGGCTCGGGATGGCGAACCTCGACTGGCTCGTGGTGCGCGACCTGTTCGAGATCGAGAGCGCCAACTTCTGGAAGGACTCCCCGGAGATCGAGACCGGTGAGATCGTGACCGAGGAGTGCGCCACCGAGGTGTTCCTCTTCCCGGCGGCCTCCTACGCCGAGAAGGAAGGCACCTTCACGCAGACCCAGCGGATGCTGCAGTGGCGGGAGAAGGCCGTCGAGCCGCCCGAGGACTGCCGCTCGGAACTGTGGTTCTTCTACCACCTCGGCCGCATGATGCGGGAGCGTCTGGCCGAGTCCACCGACGAGCGCGACCGTCCGCTGCTCGACCTGGCATGGGACTACCCCGTGCACGGCGAGTACGACGAGCCGAGTGCCGACGCAGTGCTCATGGAGATCAACGGCTACGACGTCGCGACCCGTCGGCCACTGTCGTCGTTCACCGAGATGAAGAACGACGGCTCCACCCTCGGTGGCTGCTGGATCTACACCGGGGTCTACGCCGACGGCGTCAACCAGGCCAACCGGCGTAAGTCCCGGCACGAGCAGTCGTTCGTGGCTCCCGAGTGGGGCTGGGCGTGGCCGATGAACCGCCGCATCCTGTACAACCGGGCATCCGCCGACCCCGAGGGCAGGCCGTGGAGCGAACGCAAGGCCTACGTGTGGTGGGACGAGGACGCACAGCAGTGGACGGGTGCGGACGTGCCGGACTTCGAGAAGACGAAGCCGCCGAGCTACCGCTCCCCCGACGGCGCCGACGGTGTCGAGGCGCTCGAAGGGATCGATCCGTTCATCATGCAGGGCGACGGCAAGGGTGCCCTCTACGCCCCCCAGGGGCTCGTCGACGGTCCGATGCCGACGCACTACGAACCGGTGGAGTCGCCGTTCCGCAATCCGCTCTACGCGCAGCAGGCCAACCCGACGCGCATGGAGTACCGGCGTGACGACAATCCGATGAACCCCTCACCGCCGGATGAACACAGCGACGTGTTCCCCTTCGTGTTCACGACGAGTCGTCTCACCGAGCACCACACCGCCGGCGGCATGAGCCGCTATCTCGAACATCTCGCCGAACTGCAACCGGAGATGTTCGTGGAGGTCTCCCCCGCCCTGGCGGCCGAACGCGGACTCGAGCACATGGGCTGGTGCCACGTCGTCACCGCCCGCTCTGCGATCGAGGGCCGGGTCCTGGTGACCGAGCGGTTGCGTCCGCTGAAGGTGGAGGGACGGACCGTCCACCAGGTGTGGATGCCCTATCACTGGGGCAGCGGCGGCATGGTGACCGGCGACTCGACCAACGATCTGTTCGGAATCACGTTGGACCCCAACGTGCTCATCCAGGAGACCAAGGTCGGTACGTGCGACGTCCGGGCAGGACGCCGACCGTCCGGAGCGGCACTGCGGGAGTACGTCGAGGGATATGCGCGGCGGGCCGGGGTAACCGATCACGTGTACCCACCCATCGTGACGGTCCCGGACGGCGATACGGCCTCGGACGACCCACGTGCCCCGGAGACCTCGGACGACCCACGTGCCCTGGAGGAGGACGAGTGACGGGTCCCAACAGCTTCTTCGGACCGATCGACCCGGCACCCGATGCCGGGTACGAGGATCCGCCGGCTCGCAAGGGCTTCTTCACCGACACCAGTGTGTGCATCGGGTGCAAGGCTTGCGAGGTGGCCTGCAAGGAGTGGAACGACGTCCCCGAGAACGCCTTCGCGATGCTCGGCACCTCGTACGACAACAGTCATTCGCTCAACGCCAATCAGTGGCGGCACGTCGCCTTCATCGAGCGCCCTGCGGAGTCGAAACCGCCGGTCTCGCTGGGGATGCCGACCGTCGGCGCGACCCCGACGGAGCTTCCGGAGGAGGAGAAGCCGGACTTCCGCTGGTTGATGTCCTCGGACGTGTGCAAGCACTGCACCCACGCGGCGTGCCTCGACGTGTGCCCGACCGGGTCGCTGTTCCGCAGCGAGTTCGGCACGGTGGTCGTGCAGGACGACATCTGCAACGGCTGCGGATACTGCGTCGCTGCGTGCCCGTACGGCGTCATCGACCGTCGCAAGGGTCCAGAGGGCGACCCGAAGGTCGGTATCGCCCAGAAGTGCACGCTCTGTTACGACCGGCTCACCGACGGCCAGACCCCGTCCTGCGCGCAGGCGTGCCCCACGGAGTCGATCCAGTACGGCGACGTCGAGGAACTGCGCGCTCGCGCCGAGGAACGACTGGCCGCCCTGCACGAGCGCGGCGTGAGCGAGGCACGACTCTACGGCAACGATCCCGAGGACGGGGTCGGCGGGACCGGCGCCTTCTTCCTGCTCCTCGACGAACCGGAGGTCTACGGCCTGCCGCCGGATCCGGTGGTGACGACCAAGGATCTGCCGGAGATGTGGACCCGCGCCGCAGTGGCAGCGGTCGCGATGCTGGCGGGCGCCGCCGCGTCGTTCCTGAGGAGGCGCTGATGACCCAGGTGCAGCACGGCGGCAGCCCGGGCAACCCCCGCCGGTCCGGAGGTGGTCGCGGCGGCGACCGGGTGATGGTGCCGGAGGCCGACTTCGAGTCCTATTACGGACGCCAGATCGTGAAGCCGGCCCCGTGGGAACACGACATCGCGATCTATCTGTTCACCGGCGGCGTGGCCGCGGGCAGCTCGCTGCTCGCCGCGGGCGCCGATCTCACGGGGCGGCCCGCCCTGCGTCGCGTCGCCCGATTCGGTTCGCTCACATCGCTGCTCGTCAGTGTCGGTGCGCTGGTTCACGATCTCGGCAAACCGAGCCGCTTCCTCAACATGCTGCGAGTCGCCAAACCGACCTCCCCGATGTCGGTCGGTACGTGGATCCTGTCGCTGCACGGTCCGTTCGCGGGCGTCGCGGCGGTCGCGGAGATCGCCGCGATGCTCCCCGCCCGGTGGAAGCGCGGGCCGGTGCGCCTGCTGCTCGCCCTCGGCCGGCCCGCCGGGATCGTGGGTGCACTGACGGCACCGCCGGTCGCCGCCTATACCGGAGTCCTGTTGTCCGACACCGCAACCCCAGCCTGGCACTCCGCCTTCAAGGAAATCCCCTTCGTGTTCTGTGGGTCGGCAGCGGCCGCATCGGGTGGTCTCGGACTGCTGGGTGCGCCGGTCGCCGAGGCCGGGCCGGCACGCGCCTTCGCCGTCGGCGGTGCGCTCGTCGAACTCGCGACCGAGCAGCAGATGGAGAAGTCGATGGGCCTGTCGGCCGAGACGCTCCACCAGGGCCGCCCCGGGCGACTGATGAGGGCCAGCAAGGCATTGACGGTGGCCGGCGCGCTCGGCGCACTCGCCGGCCGCCGCAATCGCGTGGTATCGGCAGTGTCCGGTGCCGCTCTCATGGCCGGTTCGCTGTGCACGCGACTCGGCGTCTACGAGGCCGGCATCGCGTCGGCGAAGGATCCCAAGTACACCGTCGTTCCCCAGCGTGAACGAGTCGATCGCGGGGAACCCGTTCGTTACCGCAGCTGAGATCCGGCTCGCGGGCAGGACGAGGGAGAACGCATGGACTCCGGCAAGCCTACGCGCGAACCACACGGCGACGCCGCGACGGCTCAGCCTCCGGGCAGCTTCCGCTGGCTCCTCGTGGCCGGGGGTCTGTTGCTGCAGTTCTCGATCGGCGCGGTCTACGCGTGGTCGGTCTTCGGCGGAGCCCTCGAGAGCGCCGACTCCTGGCAACTGAGCACGGTCCGGGCCTCACTGCCGTTCACCGTGACCATCGGCATGATCTTCATCGGCACCTATCTCGGTGGCCGACTGCAGGATCTGAAAGGTCCCCGAGTCGTCGCGTTGATCGGCGGCATCATCTATGCGCTCGGCATCCTCCTCGCCTCCTTCACCGACGGAGCCGAGGACTACTGGCTGCTCATCCTCGGGTACGGCATCATCAGCGGTTTCGGGCTGGGCTTCGCGTACATTGTCCCGATCGCCATGCTGCAGAAGTGGTTCCCCGACAAGACCGGTCTCATCACCGGACTCGCTGTGGGCGGTTTCGGGTTCGGCGCCGTGCTCACCTCGCCGGTCGCGCAGTGGCTCATCGACCGGAATCCGGACGACCCCACGAGCGCCTTCCTGCCTTTGGGTATCGCCTACCTCGTGATGTCGCTGGCCGGTGCGGCACTCTTCCGCAACCCGCCCGAGGGGTACACCGTGCCGGGCTTCGACCCCGTCGGCCGCGACGGCAGCGGAGCGGACCGCGGCAAGGAGTACACCCAGAACGAGGCCCTCCGCACGCCCCAGTGGTACCTCCTGACCGCCATCCTCACCCTGTGCGTGACCGCCGGCATCTCCCTGATCTCGCAGGCGAAGCCGAGTGCGTCCGACATCGCCGGTTTCAGCACCTCCGGCGCGGCGGCACTCGTGGGCGTGCTCGCGATCTTCAACGGCGCCGGCCGGATCGTGTGGGCGGCGATCTCCGACCATATCGGCCGGATGAAGACCTTCACCGCACTGCTCGTGCTGCAGGGCGTGTGCCTGATCGTGCTGCCGCATGCCACCGGCGTGGTGCTGTTCTCGGTCCTGGCCGCGATCATCTATCTCTGCTACGGCGGCGCATTCGGCACCATGCCCGCCACCGCCGGCGACTTCTTCGGGGTCCGCAACGCCGGCGCCATCTACGGCCTGATGCTCATCGGGTGGAGCATCGGCGGCATCATCGGCCCGATCATCGCGTCTACGCTCCTCGGCGACGACAAGGCCTATACCCTCGCCTACACCACCATCGGCATCATCGCGCTCGTATCGGTCGTGCTCACGATGATCACGAAGGTACCCGCGGCACGCCGGGAGTCGGCCTCGGCCCGGTCCTGATCCGGAGCGCCGCCCTGCTCGCTCACACTCGGGGCGCTTCGTGGGTGTGCAACCACGAGACGACCTGCGTGCGGGAGTGCACGCCGAGTGTGTCGAGGATCCGTTCCAGGGCACCGTTCGCCGCGTCGACTGCAGAGCCGAGGCGCCCGAGATGGAAATGGGCGAGCCCCGAGACCCACAGCGCAGAGGCCTTGTTCCACCGCTCGCCGTGCTGGCCCGCCATCTCGACGACACGAGCACACGCCTTCAGGGCGTCGTCGCGTCGTCCGTCGTAGGTCTGCGCCATCGCCAGCTGGAACAGGCAGGTCAGGTGGGCGGCGTGGTGGCCGTGCGCACGATGCACTCGGGCCGCACGGAGGTAGAGGCCGATCACCTCGGCCGTCGCCCCGCAGAACAGTGCGTGCAGAGCGCTCCAGTGCGCGACGAGGTGGCCGGGTCCGTCACCCCGCACCACCTCGAGCGTCCCCGCGCGGTAGGAACTCGATCCGCCCTTCCGATCCGCTACTCCGCGGGAGGGGCCGAGCGACGATCCGACGTCGCCGGCCCTTCTCCGCGTTCCTCGTCGTCGCGCGCGGCGCGGGCGGCCTCGCGCATCTCGATCGCGTCGGTGATCAACTCACCGATCTCGCGGGTGACGTCGCGGACCGCTCCGGTGATGATCCCCGCGATCGCGCCGACGTGGGTGGCCGCCGACTCGGTGACCTCCTGGATCGTGTCCTTGTTACGCTCGAATCTTCCCACCATGTTCGACCCCCTCGATCGTGTCGTCCGCGAGGGTACCCGCATCGTCGAGCGGGCGATCGGTGGAGCGGTGACGTTCGATGATCACCCGCGACTCGGGTTCGGGCGCGAACCAGCCGGGAGGGAGAGCAAGCGTGAAGATCTTCTTCCACACCGATGTCACCTGGGCGGTGAAGCCACCGGTGTTGTACGGAAGTCCGTGCTTCTCGCACAGTTCCCTGACCTTCGGCGCGAGCTCCGGATAGCGGTGCGCCGGCAGGTCGGGGAACAGGTGGTGCTCGATCTGGTGCGACAGGTTGCCCGACATGATGTGGAACAACGGCGACCCGGTGATGTTCGCGCTGCCCAGCATCTGCCGGACGTACCACTCACCACGGGTCTCCTCGGCGGTCTCCTCCTCCGCGAAGGACTGCACGCCGGACGGGAAGTGGCCGCAGAAGATGATCGAGTACGCCCACACGTTGCGCACCAGATTGGCGGTCGCGTTGCCGAGCAGCGTCGGGAAGAACATCGGTCCGCTCAGCAGCGGGAAGGCGATGTAGTCCTTGATCACCTGACGGCGCGCCTTGCGCCACCAGCCTTTCGCGATCGGGATCACGTCGCGCCACGAGCGTTTCCCGGCGACGATCCGGTCGACCTCCGCGTCGTGCATCATCACGCCCCACTCGAACAGCAGCATGAGGGCGGTCGCGTAGACCGGGTTGCCGAGATAGTAGGGATGCCACTTCTGGGCCGGGTCCATGCGCAGGATCCCGTATCCTATGTCGCGGTCCTGGCCGAGGATGTTGGTGTAGGTGTGGTGCACGTAGTTGTGCGAGTGCCGCCACTGGTCCGACGGGCACACCGTGTCCCATTCGAAGACACGGGAATTCAGCGACGGCTCGCGCATCCAGTCGTATTGACCGTGCATGACGTTGTGCCCGATCTCCATGTTGTCGAGGATCTTCGACACGCTCAGCGCCGCGACACCGGCGACCCATGCGGGCGGGAGGAATCCGACGAAGAGCAGACCGCGACCGGCGATCTCGAATCCGCGCTGCGCCCTGATGATCCGGTAGAGATACTCACGGTCCTCGTCACCGAGGGATGCGAGCGTCTGCTCCCGCAGTGCGTCGAGTTCGCGGCCGATCTCCTCGACACTGTCGTGGTCGAGGACGAGCGGTTCGTTCTCGACCGAAGAGCTGCGGTCGGACAGGAAGGGCAGGAAGGGAACGGTGGGTAGGGACAATCCGAACATGATGTCCTCCAATGATTTCGGTGGTGTCGCCGGACGGCCGGTTCAGAGTTCGACGGCGACGTCGCCGACCGGGGCGTTGACACAGATCTGGATGCGGCGGCCTGGTTCCGAATCGACGTCGCCGGTACGCACGTCGCGCGTGCACCCCGACAGCCGGACGGCGGTGCAGCTGTGGCAGATGCCCATGCGGCATCCGTGTTCGGGCGTGAGACCGGCCGCTTCGGCCTGTTCGAGCAGCGTCGACCCGGTGTTCTGGGCAACCACGCCGGATTCGGCGAAGGAGATCTCGCCGCCGGCATCGTCCGTCGACACGACCGGTGGTGCGAGGACGAATTCCTCGGTGTTCACCATCGTCTCGGCGCCCTGTTCGGCGTAGACCTCGCGGATGCCCGCGACCATCTCCGCCGGACCACACACGAAGGTGGGCGTGTCGGCGTACCAGGGTGCGACGGCCGCGAGGTGGCTGCGGTCGAACCGACCCTGCAGCAGCCCGTCGTCGGAGCGGGTGTGCGCGTGGACGATCTCGATGTTGGGTCGGTCGGCAAGAGCGTCGAGTTCGGCGCGGCGCGGAACATGCCCGGGGGTGCGGGTGTAGTAGAGCAGCACCGCGCACCCGTCGTACCCCTCGGCGACGAGACCGGACAGCATCGACAGCACGGGAGTCAGCCCGGAGCCCGCGGCGACGAACAGCAGACGTCGGGGGCGTGGGCTCGGCAGCACGAACTCGCCTGCGGGAGAACCGAGTTCGATGACGTCTCCGACCTGCGCTCGGTCGTGGAGGTGGCGTGAGACGGTACCCTCGGGATGCCTGCCGATGGTGAACCGCAGGTCGGGCCGGCGCTTCGACTCCGCTTCGACGAGCGTCGGCGAGTAGCAGCGCGTATGCCGCACACCGTCGACACGCACCGACACGGTCACGTACTGCCCGGGTAGGGGTCGGCACGGCTGCGCGGGGCGCACCGTGATCGTGAGCGAGTCGGTGGCACTTCGATCTACATCTGTAATCCGGGCATAGTTCGCCGACGTGACGAGAAGCGGGTCGGCGAGTTCCAGGTAGCGGTCCGGGTGATGCGGGTAGGACAGCACTCCGAGTGCCTCTACCAGCAATTTTCGCAACGAACCCGAGCGCCGGACGGGCGTCGGACGGGCGCGCACGATCATGTCTGTCCGCCTTTCGGTAGACCTCTGCGTGCTCAGTGAACGAATGTGCACTGAAATCAGTGTGACAGCCGGACACACCCGCCTGTCAACCCCGATGTGACTGCTGACACAGATGTACGGACACCGCTGGGAACGTCATGCCTAGACTCAGGGGGTGTCCACCGCTTCCGCACCTCCGCCGACCACACGCGCCGAACGCAAGGAACGCACACGTCAGGCGCTTCTCGACGCCGCCCTCGACCTGTCCGCCGACCGGGGACTCGGCGGGCTGAGTCTGAGGGAGGTGGCCCGTCACGCGGGCATCGTGCCCACCGCGTTCTACCGGCACTTCTCGTCCATGGACGAGCTCGGCGTCACCCTTGCGGCGGACACGATGCGGGTACTTCGGCGCCTGCTGCGCGACGCGCGTCGCACGCCCGGTCCGGCAGGTGCGCGGCAATCGCTCGACGTGCTGGTCCAACAGGTACGGGCACACAAGGCGGCTTTCCGGTTCCTGGCACGCGAACGCCACGGCGGCGTTCCCGAGGTCGCCGCCGCGATCTCCGTCGAACTGCGCCTGCTGACCAGCGAGCTCGCCGCCGACCTGGGCCGCTCCCCGGGCCTCGAGGACTGGGAGTTCGACGATCTCGAGATGGCCGCCGATCTGCTGGTCACCGCGATGCTCGATTTCGTCCTCGACCTGCTCGCCGTCGAACGTCCCGGCAGTGCGCAGGAATCGGAGGTGGTCACGCGCGCGGAGAAACAGATGCGTCTGATCCTGCTGGGCGCGGCGGCGTGGCGGCCGCGACGGACGTCGAACGACCGGTGACGGGTCGGCTCGACGCCGGTTCGTCGAGGTGGCCAGGAAATCCTGTCGCAGACACTCCTCTTCCGTAACGTGGTTCCCATGGCATCGACCGAACCCGCCACCTACGACGACCTGACCTTCGACGTGCGCGTGGCGGGTCCGAGGGACGGCCCACCCGTCGTGCTCCTGCACGGCTTCCCCGAGACATCACGCAGCTGGACGCCGGTGGCGCGCCTGCTCGTCGAGCGCGGTTTCCGCGTGATCGCCCCCGACCAGCGCGGGTACTCCCCCGGTGCCCGGCCGAACGGCGTCGAGCACTACGCGGTGCCGGCGCTCGCCGGTGATGTCCTCGGCCTGCTCGACGAGTTCGGGCTCGATCGCGCCCACCTCGTCGGACACGACTGGGGCGCCGCTGTGGCGTGGTACTTCGCCGCCCACAATCCCGACCGCGTCTCGGCGTTGACCGCGGTCTCGGTCCCCCACCTCGCCGCCTACGGCTGGGCGTTGCGGGAGGACGCCGACCAGCGCGAACGCTCCTCCTACATCGGTCTCTTCCGCGAGGAAGGCAAGGCGGAGACCCTGCTCCTCGCCGATGACGCGCGGCGCCTGCGGGCGATGTTCACCTCCGCAGTCGACCACGACTCGGTCGACCACTACGTCTCCGCCCTGTCCGCGCCGGGCGCTCTCACCGCCGCCCTGAACTGGTATCGCGCCATGACGCGGGATCTCGATTCGACTCCCCCGGTCCGCGTCCCGACGACCTACATCTGGAGCACCGCCGACATCGCGGTCGGCCGCGCCGGCGCCGAACGCTGCGGCGAATTCGTCGACGCCGAGTACGACTTCGTGGTCCTGCCCGACGTCTCGCACTGGATTCCGGAGGAAGCGCCGGCCGAGATCGCGAACGCAATCTCGCGGCGACGGAACGGCTGAGAGTCCACCGACCGTGGCTTCCGGCCGCTGCAGCTTCGGTCAGCCCACCACCGGGGCGAGCAGCACCTCGAGTTCGGCGACGACCGCATCGAGCGGAGCCGGACTGCGTTGCGCCGGGGCCGCGACCAGCGCGCCCTCCAGGGCGGCGATGACCAGGCTCGCCAACGACCGGCACGCTCTGCACCGACGCCGTCGGCCGTCAGCGACCGCTCGATCCGGGTGGTTGCCCGGTCCGTCGTCTCTTCGACGAGTTGCGCCTTACCGCCGGGAAAGTGGTGGTAGATCGAGCCGCGCGGCGCCCCGCTGTTCTCGAGCACGTCCCGGAACGACGTGGCCGCGACACCTCGTTCGCTCATCAGCGCGATCGCGCCGGCGATCATCGCCGCGCGCGGTCCGTCCCGCCGTTCTGCAGCGATCACCCGTTCCTCCGGCAGTGGTGGTTGTCCCCCATACTCTGTGTATGTTGTCGTACGGATCCGATCCTGCGCGACACCATCTTCCGAGGAGACCCTGCCATGACCGACGTCTCGGTGACCACTCACGTCTTCGACGCTGCCGTCGACCTGTTCGAGGTCCGGGACGATCGCACCGAAGGGCACACGCACCCCGCCTACGCGAACATGGTCGGCCCGTTCGGCGGTATCACCGCCGCGACTCTCCTCCGCGCGGTCGAACGACACCCGGACGTCCTCGGCATGCCGCTGTCCCTGACGATCAACTACGCCGGCCCCATCGCCGACGGACCGTTCGACATCGCGGTGCGCCCGGTGCGCACGAACCGGACCACCCAGCACTGGTCGATCGAACTGTCGCAGGGCGGCGAGGTCGCCACCACCGCAACGGCCGTCTTCGGTCTCCGTCGCCCCACCTGGTCGTCGACCGAACTGCAGGCGCCGGCCGCCCCGGCACCCGACTCGCTCGAGCCGACACCGCTGCCCGACTTCATCGCGTGGGCACGCAACTACGAGATGCGGTACACCGCAGGAGTCGTTCCCGAGGAGGGCAGCGCGGAGGTCGCCGACTCCACGTCGACGCTGTGGGTCCGCGACGTCCCGTCGCGCCCGCTCGACTTCGCCTCGCTCACCGCGATGTGCGACATCTTCTACCCCCGGGCATTCCTGCGTCTGGGTCGGGTGCTGCCGGCCGGCACGGTCTCGATGACCGTCTACTTCCACGCGGACCCGGAGACCGTTGCCGCGCAATCCGACAGCCCCGTGCTCGCGACCGCACGTGCGAATCGGTTCGAACAGGGCTTCTTCGACCAGAGCGCACAACTGTGGGGTCGCGACGGCGTTCTGCTCGCGACCTCGCACCAGATCGTCTACTTCAAGGCATGAGCGGGACGGTCGGTATTCGATCGACCCGACCGGTCGGCATTCGGCGCCCGCTCCGGTCACCGGCACACCTGTAGCCTCGGAAACATCCACCCACCGGATTGCGAGGTCCACTGTGACGATGCCGAGACTTCTCCGACGGTCGGGGGTCATCGCCTGCGCCGCAATCGCGTTCACGACCGTGGGCACGGTCGCCTGCGCCGACACGCAGGACATGCCCCCGGCTGCGGACTACGCGTCGTACGTCGCCCTGGGAGACTCGTTCACCTCCGGGCCCGGCATCCCGCCGCAGACCGACGGCGATCCGTGCGGGCGGTCGGAGAGCAACTACCCCACCCTCGTCGCGACCGATCTCGGTATCGAGGACTTCGTCGACGCGTCGTGCGGCGCCGCCACCTCACTCGACTTCGCGATGCCGCAGACCACCTTCCGCGGCGCGACGGTGCCACCGCAGTACGACGCGCTGCGCCCCGACACCGAACTCGTCACTGTGGGTATCGGCGGCAACGACATCGGTCTCGTCCAGCTGGCGCTGGGATGCGTCAATCTCTCGGCGCCACCCGATGGCGCGTCGTGCGCGATCACGAACACCCCGGACGGCACCGACCGTGTCGACGCCGCCATCGACGCCTTCGCGCCCGTCTACACCACGGTGATCGACGAGATCCGCCGGCGTTCCCCGGAGGCACGCATCGTGCTCGTCGGCTATCCCACCGGAATCCGCGACGGCGGGTGCTTCCCCGAGCAGCGGATCTGGCCCGACGACGCGACCTACCTGCAGGAGAAGATCGACCGGTTGAACACCGTCATGCGCGAGCAGGCCGAGGCCGCGGACGTGGACTACGTCGATCTGCGCGATTCGAGCCGCGACCACGACGTGTGCGCCGATCCGGAGACCCGGTGGATGGCCGGCCTGCAGCCGGCCGCCGGATCGATCCCGCTGCATCCGAACGCGGCCGGGCACCGCAACGCCGCCGACCAGGTGCTCGCCACG
Source organism: Rhodococcus sp. DMU2021 (assembly GCF_019641445.1). Lineage (NCBI taxonomy): Bacteria > Bacillati > Actinomycetota > Actinomycetes > Mycobacteriales > Nocardiaceae > Rhodococcus > Rhodococcus sp. DMU2021. The sequence continues at coordinate 70,039 of NZ_JAIFKB010000001.1, read as the reverse complement.
ATCACCGACTGAGCCGGTTCACGCCTGCTCCGGCGTCTCGGGAGCCCGCACGGCGAGCAACGACACCAGGCCCGCGCCGAGCACGATCAGCAACCCCACGATCCCCGCTCGGTCGGTGCCGAACCACCACACGAAGAACCCGAACAGCGTCGGTGCCAGAAACGACACCGCACGTCCCGTCGTCGCGTAGAGACCGAACATCTGCCCCTCCCGTCCCGGCGGCGTCAGGCGCGCCAGGAAGGTCCGCGCCGACGACTGGGCCGGACCGACGAACAGACACAGCACCAGACCGAAGATCCAGAACATCGTCGGACCCGACACCACGAGCAGGACGATGCTGGTCGCGATCATCGCGACCAGCGAGCCCACGATGACCGCCTTGGGCCCGACCCGGTCGTCGACGCGTCCGGCCACCAGTGCGCCCACCGCGGAGACGACGTTCGCGGCGACACCGAAGATCAGCACGTCGCCCGCTCCGATCCCGTAGACCGTGACGGCGAGGACCGCCCCGAAGGTGAAGACGCCGGCGAGACCGTCCCGGAACAACGCCGACGCCCCGAGGTACCAGATGGTGCGACGATCCGCCCGCCACAACTCCGTCAGGTCGCGCCACAGCACGCGGTAGGACTCGACGAAACCGGCGCGGCGGGCGACGTCGCCACGCGCGACCGGCTTCTCCGGGACGGCGAGCAGCACGGGCACAGCGAACACCGCGAACCACACGGCCGCGAACAGCGCGACGAGCCGGATGTTGGTGCCGCCCTCGGTGGGCACACCGAGGAAACCGCGGGTGTCGCCGTCGCCGGCGATGAACCCGGTGTAGCACAACAGCAGGAGCACGATGCCACCGAAATAGCCCATCGCCCAACCGAAGCCCGACACCCGTCCGATGTCGTCCGGCGTCGACACCTGGCGCAGCATCGAGTTGTACGGGACCTGCGCGAGCTCGGCCATCACGGATGCCACGCCGAGCAGGACCAGCCCGAGCCACAGATAGTGGTAGTCGTCGCGCACGAAGTACATCGCCGCCATCGCCGCGACGGTGACCCCGGTGAGGATGCCCAGCGACCATTTCCGTCGCCCGACTGCGTCGTACCGCTGGCCCGACACCGGCGCGGTCACGGCGATGACGAACCCGGCGATGCCGAGCGACCATCCGAGCCAGGTGCTCGCCGAGATCCCACCCGGCAGGTCGTCGCCGACCGCGTCGGTGAGATAGACGGAGAATACGAACGTCAGGATCACGGCGTTGAACGCCGCGGAACCCCAGTCCCACAGACCCCACGAGACGACCTGACGACGTGTCGTGGCCTCCCCGGCCCCGCTCGCCGTGTCCGTGAACGCATTCATGCCCCGGAGCCTAGGCTTCCGGAGCTGCGGTGGCATGGAACGACTCCGTCGCGCGGCACCGAACGACTCGGCCCCATGGCCGGGGCGGGCCCGGTCGCCGCTCCCGAGCCTGCCGCTACGCTGACCCACTGTGACTCTGCCGAATCCCCATCCCGATGCCCGTGCCGTCGTCACCGGAGCGTCCTCCGGCATCGGCGAGGCCCTCGCAACCGAACTCGCCACCCGCGGCCATTCGCTGATCCTGGTCGCCCGTCGCGGAGAGGTGATGGAGGTCCTCGCCGAGACCCTGCGCGCGAAGCACGGCGTGACCGTCGAGGTGCGCGCCTGCGATCTGTCGGACCGCGACGCACGGACACCACTCGCCGACGAACTCGGACGTAGGCGCATCAGCATCCTGTGCAACAACGCCGGTATCGCCACCTTCGGCGCGGTCGCCGAGCTCGACGCGGCCTACGAGCGGGCACAGGTCGAGCTCAACGCCGTCGCCGTCCACGACCTCACCCTCGCGGTGCTGCCGCAGATGGTCGAGCGGAACTCCGGCGCGATCCTCATGGTGGGTTCGGCCGCAGGCAACATGCCGATCCCGAACAACGCCACCTACGCCGCGACGAAGGCGTTCGTCAACACCTTCTCCGAGTCCCTGCGCGGTGAGCTCAAGGGCACCGGCGTGCATGTCACGCTGCTCGCCCCCGGCCCGGTGCGCACCGAGGAACCCGACCCGGCCGAGGCGTCGATCGTCGACAAGCTGGTCCCGGACTTCCTGTGGATCTCGAGCGAACACACCGCGAAGGTGTCGCTCGACGCGCTCGCCGCGAACCGGATGCGCATCGTGCCCGGTGTGATCAGCAAGGCCATGTCGGCTGCCGGTCAGTTCTCGCCGCGGTCCATCTCGGCCCCGATCGCCGGCGCGTTCTACAAGAAGCTCGGCGGCAGCTGACGGGCCACCGCCCAACGAATCGTTCCTTCACCGCCTTCGGCGGCGTCCTGTGCCGAATAGGCTCCGGCCGATCTCCCGGCCGGCTGCGGACGCCGCCGAGCGGATGAAGCTGCGCACGGCTGCGCTGCCGAGCACCTGCTCCACGACCGACGCCCCGGCATCGTCCGGCGCCTGCGACGGCATATCCGGGATCGGTTCGATGTCGGTGGCCCCGACCACCGATGCGGTGAGCTTCTCGTAGGCCGATTCCCGGTCGATGGTGCGGCCGTACTTCCCGTAGAGCGGGTTCGCTTGCGCCGACGCACGCATCGCGCTCTCCCCCACTGTGCCCATCAGCGAGCGCGGCGGTCGCAGACGCGTCCAGGCGACGGGCGTGGGCGTGCCCAGTTCGGACAGGACCGTCACGATCGCCTCCCCGGTCGCCAGACCGGTCAGAGCGTCGGCGAGATCGTAGGCGTCGGTCTTCGGGAAGGTACGCACCACCTTCGCGAGCGCGGCCTCGTCCTCGGGGGTGAAGGCGCGCAACGCGTGCTGGATCCGCGCTCCCAGTTGTGAGAGCACGCTCCGGGAGATATCGGTGGGCGACTGCGTACAGAAGACCACACCGACGCCCTTGGACCGGATGAGCTTCACGGTCTGTTCGATCTGCTGCAGGAACGCCTTCGACGCATCGGTGAAGAGCAGATGCGCCTCGTCGAAGAAGAACACGAGCCGCGGTGTGTCGACGTCGCCGACCTCCGGTAGCGACTGGAACAGGTCGGCGAGCAACCACATCAGGAATGTCGAGAACAGCGCGGGTCGAGTGGCCTCGTCGCCGAACTCGAACAGGTTGATCGTGCCCTGACCGTCGATCACCCGCAGCAGGTCCTCGACCTCCAGTTCGGGTTCGCCGAAGAATCCGTCCCCACCCGCGTTCTCGAGGTTGACGACCGCGCGGAGGATGACGCCGGCGGTCGCGGGCGACACGGCACCGAGATCGTCGAGTGCACCGCGCCCTTCGTCGCTCGTCAGGTGGCGGATCACCTGCCGCAGGTCGGCGAGATCGAGCAGCGGCAGGCCGTTGCGGTCGGCCCAGTGGAAGATCAACCCGAGAGTGGACTCCTGAATGGCGTTGAGCCCCAGCACCTTCGAGAGCAGGATCGGCCCGAACGAGGTGACGGTGGCGCGGACGGGGATACCGACCCCGTCGGTACCGAGCGAGTAGAAGGCCACAGGGTGCCCCGTGGGCGTCCAGTCCTCGTCGCCGGTGTCGCCCGCGCGGTTGAGCACCGCATCGTCGGGCTCGCCGGCGGCCGACAGGCCCGACAGATCGGACTTCACGTCGGCCATCACCACCGGCACCCCCGCCGCCGACAGTTGTTCGGCCATGACCTGCAGCGTCTTGGTCTTGCCCGTGCCGGTCGCACCGGCGACCAGCGCGTGACGATTCAGAGTGGCGAGCGGGATGCGCACCGGCGCGTCGGGATCGGCGACGCCGTCGAGCACGACGGTGCCCAGTTCCAGCGCCTCGCCGATCACCTCGTACCCGGCCGCGATGGTCGCGGCGGTGATCTCCGGCTTGTCGGTCATGCTCGCCCCCTCCGGCCTCGACCTCGCCCACTGCGACGGTACCGGGCCGTCGAACCCACGGAAGAACCATTCTTATCGGATGCCGGAATTGTCGCATTACAGTGATTCCGATCACAACCGCAGCGGCACGGTTTCCCAGCTAGTACACCGCGTTGACCTGCACTTTCTCTACGAGAATCCGTTCCGTCGACGACGTGAGGATCGTTCGCAAAAACAACGACGTGTGCTAGCAACGAACTACGCGACATATTCCACGAACACAGGAGAAACACATTGACGCCCAAGATCGCCATTCTCGGAGCAGGTCCCAGTGGACTCGCACAGCTGCGCGCTTTCGAAGCAGCCCGAAAGGCCGGTCTGGAGCAGATCCCCGACATCGTCTGCTACGAGAAGCAGCCCGACTGGGGAGGAATGTGGAACTACACCTGGCGCACGGGACTCGACGAGCACGGTGAGCCCGTCCACGGGAGCATGTACCGCTACCTGTGGTCCAACGGCCCGAAGGAATGCCTCGAGTTCGCCGACTACTCCTTCGAGGAGCACTTCGGACGCCCCATCCCGTCGTACCCGCCGCGCGCCGTCCTGCTCGACTACATCATGGGTCGCGTCGAGAAGAGCGACGTGCGCAAGTACATCCGGTTCAACACTGCGGCGCGGTGGGTCGAGTGGTCCGACGAGACGCAGAAATTCACCGTGACGGTGATGAACCACGACCGGGGCGCGCTGGAGTCCGACGAGTTCGACCACGTCGTCGTCGCCACCGGACACTTCTCCACCCCGCAGGTCCCCCACTTCGACGGTCTCGACCGGTTCCCGGGACGTGTGCTGCACGCCCACGACTTCCGCGACGCCCGCGAGTTCACCGGCAAGCGACTGCTGCTCGTCGGCAGCAGCTACTCGGCCGAGGACATCGGAACGCAATGCATCAAGTACGGCGCCGAACAGGTCACCTTCAGCTACCGCAGCGCACCGATGGGTCACCACTGGCCCGAGCAGTTCTCCGAGGTGCCGTTGCTCACCCATGTCGACGGCAAGGTCGCCCACTTCCGTGACGGCAGCACCCGCGTGGTCGACGCCATCGTGCTGTGCACGGGGTACAAACACCACTACCCGTTCCTGCCCGACGAACTCGCACTGCGCACCGACAACCGGCTCTACCCGCGCGACATCTACAAGGGCATCTTCTTCCAGCGCAACCCGAAGCTGATGTACCTCGGCGCACAGGACCAGTACTTCACGTTCAACATGTTCGACGCCCAAGCCTGGTACGCACGCGACTTCATGCTCGGCCGCGTCGACCTGCCCGACTTCGACACCCGCGAGCAGGACATCGACCACTGGCGGGCACGCGAGGAGAAGCTGTCGTCGCCGGTGGAGGAAATCGACTTCCAGGCCGCGTACATCCGCGATCTCGTCGACCGCACCGACTACCCCGAGTTCCACGTCGAACGCCAGGGGGAGGTGTTCAAGCAGTGGAAACAGGACAAGAAGCGCGACATCATGGGCTACCGCAACAACAGCTACCCCTCGACGCTCACCGGCACCGTCGCTCCGCCGCTGCCGGCACCGTGGATGGAGATCCTCGACGACTCCCCCGAGTCCTTCCTTCGGCACGACTTCACCGCCCCGGAAGTGAGCACAGTGGGCCGGACCCTCGACCGGCAGCACACCCCGGCGGCACGTCGTTCCACCCGTCCGGCGGCGCCGCGCACGGCCTCCGTGAAGGCGTGAGGGTGCCCGTTTCCTACCGGACCGTCGACGCCGCGCCTCATGGGTGCGGCGTCGGTGGATAGTCTGTCTGTCGTGCAGGACAAACTGGTATGGATCGACTGTGAGATGACGGGGCTGCGTCTCGGCAGCGACAAACTGATCGAGATCGCGGCTCTGGTCACCGACAGTGATCTCAACGTGCTCGGCGAGGGCGTGGACATCGTGATCCACGCCGATGACGACGCCCTCGCCGACATGCCGGAAGTCGTGCAGCAGATGCACGAGCGGTCCGGCCTCACCGAAGAGGTGCGCCGCTCGACGGTCAGCCTCGCCGAAGCGGAGAAACAGGTCCTCGCGTACATCCGGGAGCACGTTACCGAGGCGGGCACGGCGCCGCTGGCCGGCAACTCCATCGCGACCGACCGCGCGTTCATCACCCGCGACATGCCCGAGCTCGACAACTACCTGCACTACCGCATGGTGGACGTCAGCTCGATCAAGGAGCTGTGCCGGCGCTGGTATCCGCGCATCTACTTCGGTCAGCCGGAGAAGGGCCTGTCGCACCGGGCACTAGCGGACATCAAGGAGTCGATCCGCGAACTGCGCTACTACCGGCGCACGGCCTTCGTGGCGCCTCCCGGCCCCACTCCGGCCGATCTTGCAGCCGTCGTGAAGGACCTGGGACCGGCCTGACCAGCCGATTCGTCTTTTTCGTCTTCGTCAGGCTAGTATCTGTACCGCAGGCGCAAGCCACCGAAAGGTTGCCGGCGAATGCAATGGTGAGTGTAGTTCAGTTGGTAGAGCACCAGGTTGTGATCCTGGCTGTCGCGGGTTCGAGTCCCGTCACTCACCCCAAACGGGTCAGGTGTGAACTTGCGACCAAGGGTCCGCCCTTGGTCGCGGTTCGCCCCTGGCCCATCTTCTTTGCCTCGGCGGCCCACGGTCGACAAGTCTCGCCGCCGGGCGCTGCCCTTGGGTCCCGATATACTTCCCGCATGACGAGTGGGCAGGTGGAACGGCACACTAGTTGGCGAACGATTCGCACGGAGTCGGGTTCGGCTGTGCTCTTGGTCGTCGTCGCAGCGGTCGCCTTGCTCTGGGCGAACTCGCCACTCTCCGAGGCCTATTTCGGGCTGTGGGATGTCGAGATCGGGTTCGATGTCGGCGGGTTCGGACTGCACATGAACCTGCACCACTGGATCAACGACGGCCTCATGGTGGTCTTCTTCTTCGTCGTTGGCCTCGAGGTGCGACAGGAATTCGCGCATGGGTCGCTCCGAGACGCCAGCCGCGCGCGTCTCGCGTTGATCGCTGGCGTCGCTGGCGTGGCACTGCCCGCAGTTTTCTACATCCTGATCGTGGCCGCCGCGGGCGGCGACGGGCTCGGTGGATGGGGCGCGGTGGTCGGTACCGACACCGCGTTCCTGTTGGGTGCCCTCGCGCTCGTCGGCCCGAAACTCTCCGGCCAGTTGCGGGTGTTCCTACTCACCCTCACCGTCGTCGATGACTTCCTCGCCGTCTCCATCATCGGCATTTTCTACAGCGACGAGATCCGGCTCGTTCCGCTGCTGATCGCAGTTGCCTGCCTCGCCGGGTTGTGGCTTCTGGGTCGTTCGCGGCAATGGAGCGCCACACCGTACGTGCTGATTGTCATTGTGCTCTGGTTCGCGACCGTTGATTCCGGAGTCCACGCCTCCCTCGCGGGCATGGTCGCAGGACTCCTTATCCCCGCCTACCCGACGCGTCGGCACAAGGTGGTCGCGGCTCGTCAGCTGTTCCGCGACTTCTGGCAGTCGCCGAGCGCGGCATCGGCCCGCGCAGTCGATCGAGGCTTGGCGCGAGGTATCTCGGTAAATGAACGCATGCACGAGGTCTTGCGCATGCCGACCGCGCTCGTCATCGTCCCGATCTTCGCGCTCGCGAACGCTGGCGTCGACCTGCGCGGCGGCGTGCTCGTCGATTCCTTCCAGTCCTCCGTGACGTGGGGAGTCATCGTGGGTCTCGTGCTCGGCAAACTTCTCGGCATCGGTCTCGCCACCTTCGTCGCTGTGAAGCTTGGAGCCGGTCGGCTTCCCGAGGGTGTCGGGATGGGCAGCGTGTTTGGCGGCGCGGCGCTTTCGGGGATCGGGTTCACCGTGTCGCTCCTGGTGATCGGCCTCGCGTTCGGCTCGACGCCCGACCTGGGTCGGCAAGCGACCGTCGGCGTGTTGGTCGCGATGATGCTCGCTACCGCGCTTGGTTGGCTGATTTTCCGGGTTGCTGCGAAACGCTGGGGAGAGGAGACGGCAGATCTGCCGATGGTGCTCACACCACCCGTTGATCCTGAAGTCGACCACATCCGCGGACCAGAGGACGCCCAGCTCACGCTCGTCGAGTACATCGACTTCGAATGCCCCTATTGCGCGCACGCAACGGGTTCCTGGGAGGACCTTCGCAGCCGGTTCGGGGACGATCTCCGGTATGTCGTTCGCCATCTGCCACATCACCCTCACGGCCCCATAGCCGCACGAGCGTCGGAGGCGGCATCGAATCAGGGGATGTTCTGGCCGTGGCTGGACTTCGTCTTCACGCGGCAAGATGCGCTCGAGCGCGAAGATCTGATCCGCTACGCCGAAGAGCTGGGCCTGGATGTCGCCCAGTTCACGGCTGACCTCGATAGTGCCGCCGTACGTGCCCGTGTGGAGCGGGATCTCGAAAGCGCCGATGCAAGCGGGGCGCACGCCACCCCGACGTTCTTCGTAGACGGCCGACGGTTGCTGGGTAGCTACGACGCTCGAACGCTCACCTCAGCCCTCGAAGCCAGCCGCCGAGGCACACGAACCCAGGAAGTGCGCTCCTGAGTCGTCAGGCGTCGCGGGGCGCGTCGATACACCTGCCCGAGCGAACAAGAACACCCGATGGCAGGGCGCTCGTCGCCCTCGACAGCGCTGGCGCGGGAATGTACCTCCCCGTTGCGGCACTCTTCCTCATCCAAGTTCGCGGATTCTCGGTTACGGACGCGGGCCTCGCATTGGGCATCGGGGCAGGCGTCGGACTGCTGTTCCCCGTGCTCGCCGGGACGCTGGTCGACCGAGTTGGCCCTCGCAGGGTGATCGGCACCGGACAGTTGCTCCGAGCCATCGCGATGCTCGTCTACCTACTCGTACCCGGTTGGCCCGGGGCGATTGCCGGGAGCGCGATCTGCGCCGCCGGGATGCAGCTGCACTACGGATCGCTATACGCCTTCCTGACAGCATTGCGTCCCAGCGACGGGTCTCACGATGCGCAGTTCGCTCGCGTTGAGATGGTGCGTTCGGCTGGCTAGGTGCTGGCGCGCTCCTCGGTGCCGTGCTGCTGGCCTGGGACCCCGCCATGTTGCCTTGGCTGCTGGCGGTCAAACTCGTCACGTCGACGATGGCAGCCATACTTGTGGTCACGATGCGGATGCCGCCGCACACGCCATCTCGCTCGGTGAAGGCTACGTCCGCCGCACCAGGAGTGCTACGGAACCGCCCGTTTCTCGGGCTCATCCTTCTGGGCTTTCTCATCACCCTGGTGATGGAGTTCTTCCCGGTTGCCTTTCCGGTGATCGCTGTCGAACAACTCGGCGCGCCGGCATGGTTGCCGAGCCTCGCAAACGCCGGCCTGGCCATGCTGTCGAGCACCCTCACAGGAGTCGCGGTGGCGCTGACGAGCTCACGTTCTCGGGCATTCGCTGTGCGGCTCGGAGCAGTGCTGCTCTTGGCGTGGATCGCCTCAATGGCGGCCGTCTACGCGGTTCCTTCAGCGTGGCTTGCGGTGGCCCTGTTCGGATCGGCGCTGATCTTCGGAGTCGGCACGGTCGTGCTCGGCACGAGGATGAACGCGGCCGCGAGTGAGGCCGCCCCACCGGAACAGGCTGGACGCTACCTCGCTGCGTTCCAGTACTCATTCAGCGTCGCCAGCCTCACCGCGCCTCTTCTGATGTCGGCTTTCGCGTTGTCGGGTTGGTTGCCGTGGGCGCTACTCGCATTGGGGCCTGCGGGGGCGCTCGTACTGCTTCCGTGGCTACGTCGCGCGCTGCCGTCCCGTGTGCTCGCTCTCGCTCCCGACGAGACTGAAGCCGGAGCCTAACCCGTCCGCATCCGACGGGTGAGGACGACGCCACCACCTGTTACAAGAGATGCTGGTAGTCACGTAGCGCTTGCTCTGTCGGGGTGAGGAGCAACTCCTGCCGATAATGCATGTCGCAAATCTCACTGAGGAAGAACTCGAGGTCGTCTCGCTTCGCGAATCCTGCGAGCTGCGAACGGTTCCGCAGCCGTATGTCAACAAGAGCCGTCGCGCCGCTGTCGGAGAGCAGACCGAAGAACTCGCGCGCCTTCTTCTTCGTGAACCCGATGGTAAACAGCCGCATCGTCTTGCCTCCCACGGTCGATGAACCTGCTTACCACGAGACCCGCTTGGTACAGTTCCGAAATGGATCACCTTTCCTCAGTGTCCACCCACGTCCAGCCCGATGTCCGGGTGCGTGGTGCCCGCGAACACAACCTCAAGGACGTCGATCTCACGGTTCCGCGTGACGCGATGGTTGTGTTCACGGGCGTGTCCGGATCCGGGAAGTCCTCCTTGGCTTTCGGCACGTTGTACGCGGAGTCGCAGCGGCGCTACTTGGAGTCAGTTGCCCCGTACGCGCGGCGACTGATCGACCAGGCGGGTGTCCCCGACGTCGACTCCATCACCGGGATGCCGCCCGCAGTCGCCTTGCAGCAGCAGCGCGGAGGGCGCAGCGCGCGCTCCTCTGTAGGCAGCATCACCACGCTGTCGAGTGTGGTTCGGATGCTCTATTCGCGAGCCGGTGAATACCCAGACGGTCAGCCGATGCTCTACGCCGAGGACTTCTCCGCGAACACCGTGCAGGGCGCGTGCCCCGAGTGCCACGGCATCGGCAGAGTGTACGCGGTGACCGAGGAGCGGATGGTGCCCGATCCCTCACTCACCATCCGGGAGCACGCCATCGCATCGTGGCCGACCGCCTGGCACGGCCACCAGTTGCGGGACGTGCTCGTCGCGCTCGGCTACGACGTCGACGTACCGTGGAAGGATCTGCCGAAGAAGGATCGGGACTGGATCCTCTATACCGACGAGACCCCCTTCGTTCCCGTCCACTCTCGACTCACACTCGCCGAGGCGCGCCGGGCAATCCGAGCAGGAATCGAACCGAGCTACTCGGGCACCTTCGTCGGCGCGCGGCGGTACGTGCTCGACACTTTCGCGAACACGAAGAGCGCGTCGATGAAGCGCCGCGTAGCCCAGTTCATGAGCGCGGCGGTCTGCCCGGTGTGCCATGGGAAGCGGCTCAAACCCGAAGCACTGACGGTGACGTTCGAAGGACTCGATATCGCGGACTTCTCAGCCTTGCCACTGCGTGAATTGGCTGAGCTCCTCGAGTCCGTCGTCGCCGAGTCTGACCGCGAGGGCGAGACCTCCGGCGCCGTGGTAGACGTCGCGACTAGACGTGAAGCCGTCGAGCAGCGCGTTGCTGCTGGCGGCTCCGCGCACTCCGCTGCGCCGGATGTCCGTCGCACACCGAATCAGTCTGTCGAGAAGCGCGCCGCGGCAGCCCGCCTGGGCGCAGAATTGCTGGACCGCCTGCGCCCCATCATCGATCTCGGACTCGGTTACCTCTCGCTAGGTCGCACTACGCCGACACTGTCCGGAGGGGAGCTACAACGACTTCGACTCGCCACGCAGCTCACGTCGGAACTGTTCGGTGTTGTCTACGTCCTCGACGAACCGTCAGCCGGTCTCCATCCGCACGACGTCACCGCGCTGCTGGGTATCCTCGACGGGCTGAAGCAGCGCGGCAACAGCCTCTTCGTCGTGGAGCATTCCGTCGACGTCATGCGGCACGCGGACTGGCTGGTCGACATCGGCCCCGGAGCCGGGGAACGCGGCGGGCGCGTGATCTACAGCGGACCCACGGACGGGCTCGCGGAGGTCGACGAGTCGGTGACGCGCGGATACATCTTCGGGGGCAGCGGCCTTCCACCGCACCAGCCCCGTGCCGCAAACGACTGGTTGCAGCTGGAGCACGTCACCCGCAACAACCTGCGGGACGTATCTGTGGCGCTACCGCTCGGAACGCTCACGGCTGTCACTGGCGTGTCAGGGTCGGGGAAGTCCAGCCTTGTCAGTCAAGTCCTGCCTGCCCTCATCGGCGCCAGGCAAGGAGACGCCCCTCGCGTCGAGGAGGAAAGCGCTGAGCCCGACGCCCTGCTCCTCACTGACGAGTCCGATGAACTCGGAGGGTCGGTCGAGGGCGATCTCACGACCGTCCGGCGTGTGGTGAGCATCGACCAGAAACCCATCGGCCGCACGCCCCGCTCCAACGTCGCGACCTACACAGGACTCTTCGATCATGTGCGGCGCCGGTTCGCCGAGACGCTGGAAGCTCGGACACGCGGATACAAGCCCGGTCGGTTCTCCTTCAATGTCGCAGGCGGCCGTTGCCCGACCTGTGAGGGTGAAGGCTCGGTGATGGTCGAGCTGCTCTTCCTGCCCTCGGTCTACACCGTGTGTCCCGACTGCCATGGCACCCGCTATCAATCGAGCACCCTGGAGATCACCTGGCGAGGGCGCAACATCGCGGAAATCCTCGCGATGAGCGTCGAAGAGGCTCACGAGTTCTTCGCCGGCGAGTACGACGTGATGCGCTCCCTCACCTCGCTGGTCGATGTCGGGCTCGGTTATCTGCGCTTGGGACAGCCGGCCACAGAGCTCTCCGGTGGGGAGGCGCAGCGTGTGAAGCTGGCCACCGAACTGCAACGAGCGCAGCGCGGCGACACTCTGTACGTGCTCGATGAGCCGACCTCCGGATTGCACTGTGCCGACGCAGACCGTCTAGTTACCCACCTTCAGACTCTCGTCGATGCGGGCAACACGGTCGTGATGGTGGAACTCGACATGCGAGTGGTCGGCGCAGCCGACTACGTTATCGATCTCGGGCCGGGAGCCGGTGACAACGGCGGCACAGTGGTCGCGTCCGGAACGCCAGCAGAGGTCGCCGCGTCGAGAAACAGCGCTTCAGCACCGTATCTCGCCGCCGCCCTCGCCGAGGCCGCGACGCTGACGTCAGGGGCATAACCTTCTCCCTCGAGCATGATGCTCAGCAGGCGCAAGCTGTCGACGAACTCCCGAGGCGCCTCGACGGTGGGGACATGCGCGGCAGATGGCGCGACGACGACTTCGGTGCCGAGCCGACTGGCCATCTCTACCTGCACGTCGAACGGCCACGCTTAGTCGTCGGCAGCGCGCCCAACCCAGAAGGGCACTCCGATCGACGCCACCTCGCCGACCCGGTCGGGGGCCTATCGTCCCGCACCGCGTCCGTTGAGTTCGGACAGCTGCATCGGCAGACGGGCCATAATCGCTATCGCCTGGGATCAGTGCTCGAACCCCCGATTGCTGCACCTGGTCGATACGTGCGGCGAGCTCCTTCGCGTCTGGCACGCTGAGGTGGTCGCGCCAGACCTGCGCGTCCACGGGGCTCAGCCCCACCACCGCCCCGTCACGCTCAGCGAGCCAAAGCGTCTCGACTGCTCCCAGCCTGGACAGGATGCGACCTGTCACCGGGTCATTGGGCTCGACCAGCATGGACAGCACCATCCTCGCGGTGCGCTCGTCGCTCGCGACATCACTCAAGCTGGCCATCGTCGGTTCCTCTCGGCGTTTCACTTACCGACGAGGTACACGGTCGGCCCCGGTTGGGCCGCAGCTAGGAGAGGACTGCGCGGATAAAGATGCCAACTCCCATCAGCAAGAGCGCGCCGTAGAAGGGCAGAATCGACCACGAAGACCAAACGCTCCAGGTCGGTACCCATCGGCCAACAACAGTGTTGACTCGCTCACGCCATCCGGCCGACGCCGGTATCGGATCGTCAGCTTATGATGGGTCGAGTGAGAACTGCGGGACGGCCCGCGTGCCCCGTGCAACTGTGTCGTACAGGCGCCGATAGGCGCGTTCTTGTCGCAAGTAGTTGGCGTCGAGGAACATGAAGAGCACGACCGCGGCGAGTACGAGCAGAGCTACCGCCCGGGAGTGCTGGATCAGCGCGAACCCATAGGTGGCCGTCGCAACTGGCAGCAGCCACCCCTTCGCGCTTGATGACGCAGCGGACATGCGAGTGACGACTGCCTGGATGAAGTCGAGGTGCTTCCGCCGATCTTCTTCAGAGGGTGCGCTCGACGTGCTCTACTGTTGCTCGCCTTCCGACACTCGACTCTCAGCGCTTCCCACGCGTCGTCCTTCTCCTTCTCGCTGTAGTTGCTTTCGGGCGGCCAGATGTGTCCGATGGGGTCGCCTTCCCAGCGAGGCACAAGATGAATGTGCAGGTGGAAGACGGTCTGGCTCGCCGCACTGCCGTTGGACTGGATGACATTGAGCCCGTCCGGATTGACTGCACGTTTGACCGCTGCGGCGAGCCGGGTTGTTGCGTCAGCGAGCTGTTCCGCAGTGCTTCGGTCAAGCGTCCAGATGTCGGGAACGTGGATGCGAGGCACCCCGAAGAGAACCCCCGATCGGATTTCCGATCGGGGGTTTTCTCGTTCCCGGAAGAATCCTCACGCACAGCGGTTCCTCACGCGCAGGCCGGTCTATTCGAACGAGCGCGTCACGAAAGCGTCGACGTCGGCCCGGGAGCGCTCCACCGTCGTGTAGTGCCCGGCCATATAGACGCGGTAGTCGACGTCCGCCCCTGCGACCTTCATATCGGCGGCGAGCGCCGCGGACAGCGGCAACGGGACCATCACGTCGTGGATGCCGTGCGCGAGGAAGACCGACCGGTCGTAGCCGTCCACCGGGGCGGCGAGATAATCGGCCAGCAGCGACGGCATCGGACCCTCGGCCAGCGGGCGCGCGAGCAGATCCCCGACCGGGATGTCGCGCACCGACTCCTCGAGATCGTCGTAGCAGAGCTCTTCGGCGCGATCGACGACCTCACGGCCGATCGGGGTCAGGTAGCCCTCGACGTCGGCCTCGGGGTAGGCGTCGCGCAGCCCAGCGAAGATGTACCCGCTGAAGCTGACGAGGCCCCACAGTCCAGGATCAGGGAAGCCCGGGACGCCGATCGTGAAGGCCCGTTCGAGGTTCGCCGGAGCACCCGTCGCGACCGTTCCGCGGAAGTCGAGTTCGGGAGCGCGGGAGGTCGCGATCGCAGCGGTGTGCAGCGCCGCGTGTCCTCCCTGCGACTGCCCCATCACGATCCAGCGCTCCGACAGCGGCGCCCCACCGTCGCGGGCGGCCCGGACGATGTCGACGATGCTGTTCGCGGCGCTGGGGCCGTCGAGATAACGGTGGAGACCCTCGGAGCCCAGACCCGGGAAGTCGGCCGAGACGACCGCGTACCCGGAATCGAGCCAGTGTTGCAGATAGGTCCGCTCGAGATCGGAACGCGGCGTGCGGGTCGTGAGCGCGCAGTCGTCGCCCACACCGGTCGTGCCGTGTGCCCACGCGATGACGGGCCAGCCACCCTCGGGGGCATCCCCCCCGGGCAGGAACAACGCGCCCGTGGCGACGGTCGGCTCCCCCGACCGCCACTCGGTGGCGTACTCGAGCTTGATGGCCGTCGCGGCACCGGGCACCGACAGTTCGTCGGGCAGCGGCTGTTGCGAGACCACCGAACCCGGTGCCGGAGCGGACGACGCGACCGGCGAGGCCGCCGCCCCTGCCGGTGTCAGCGCCGCGAGCAGCACGGCACAGCAGAAGGCAGCGCTCCACCATCTCCCCCGAACGGCCATCGATCCCCCTTCACCCGTCACGCCGCAGCGTTGCCGGCTTTCCATGTCGACCACGGGATGTTCCAGTCACCGAGTCCGTCCGTTCCGGGGAGAGTGCCGCCCACGGTGTTGCGGACCACGACGATGTCGCCGCGCTTGGTGTTGTCGAAGATCCACTTGGCGTTGGCGGGGCTGAGGTTCAGGCAGCCGTGACTGACGTTGCGCACACCCTGGTCGCCGAGCGACCACGGGGCGGAGTGGAAGAAGATGCCGCTGTAGGACATCCGCGTCGCCCACTCGACCGGCGTGCGGTAACCCTGCGCCGAGTCGGAGGGGACGCCGTAGGTGGACGAGTCCATGATCATGGACTCGAACCGGTCGCCGATGATGTAGACGCCGTTGGGCGTGGGCGTGGAGTCCTTGCCGAAGGAGGTCGGCATCGCGATGACGTCGACGCCGTTGCGCGTGACAGTGACCTGCTTGGTCGCGTCGTCCGCCGTGATGACCACCGCATCGCCGATGGTGAAGGACGAGTGGACGTCGGACTGACCGAAGAGGCCGTCGCCGAGATCCTTGCCGTAGACGTTCACATCGACGGTGATGGCGGTGCCGGGCACCCAGTAGTTCTCCGGCCGCCACCGCACCTCGCGGTTGTTGACCCAGTAGAAGGCGCCCTCGACGGGCGGGTTCGTGGTGACGGTGATGGCCGCCTCGGCCGCGAGCCGATCCGGGATGTTCTCGTCGAACTGCACGGCGATCGGCTGGCCGATACCCACGATCGAACCCTCACCGGGCAACACGTAGGGCTGGGTGAGATTGGCCGGCGACGAGGTGGTGAAGGCCGCCGTCGACGTGGTCGCGCCGCCGAGTCCGTACGCGACGGCCTCGAGCGTGTAGGAGCGGTTGTAGCCGAGCGGTGCGGTGTTCACCCAGGTGAGTCCGTCGTCGGCGAGTTCGCCCTGCACCGGCTCCCCTGCAGGGTTGAGCAGGGTCACCGAGTCGAGCTTGCCGTTGACCACCGAGACCGTCACCGGGTCGATCGGCGAGAAGCCGACCGATCCGTCGGCGACACTCGACGACACCGTCGGCTTGATCAGCGCCGCCACGGGATTGGAATCGATGGGCACTTCTTCGGCGCCCGTTCCCGAACCGCCGGCGCATCCCGTGACGAACGCAACAACGCCGACGACGACCACTCCGAGGATTCCCCGTACCCGACGCCCCCGGGGGTTCCCCGCACTCGACTCCGTCACTTCCATACTCCGATCCCGCCTCCCCCAAGGCACCGAAAACGCACGTCACAACACCGAACACGATGATGCCAGCTTCTCTTGCGGCCGACCCGACGCGACTCCCCCGTACGTCGGTAACGTTCGAATGACAATCGCTCCGACCGTCCGATCCGTTACCTCCACAACCTTACAGAAACATTCTGACCAGCCGATTTGGCGCGTCGCGCGACGGTGTGTAATGTTCTTCTCGTTGCTGGGACGGCATCCCGGGAATACATCGTCAAGCGCCATTAGCTCAATTGGCAGAGCAGCTGACTCTTAATCAGCGGGTTCGGGGTTCGAGTCCCTGATGGCGCACAACACGAAGGCCGGACACCCAGTGTCCGGCCTTCGTTCTGGCGGTGACACCGTCCTCCGCGTCGCCCGGCGACGACCGGGAGACACATCGTCAAGCGCCATTAGCTCAATTGGCAGAGCAGCTGACTCTTAATCAGCGGGTTCGGGGTTCGAGTCCCTGATGGCGCACAACACGAAGGCCGGACACCGGAAACGGTGTCCGGCCTTCGTCGTTCGCGGCGGTTCGGCCCCGGAACGAGGAACACCCACGCCGGGTCCGCGTGGGTGTTCCTGTGTGCAGCCGGGGATCAGCGCAGGATTCTGCGCAGTACCAGCAATCCGACGACCGTGCCGGCCGCGATCGCCGCGTACTTCTTCACCTGCGGCTGGTTCACCTTCGCGAGGATGGTCTGCTTCGTGCTTGCCACCAGATTCTTCGGGTTGGCGCGGACGCTCAGTTCGTCGAGTGTGCTCGCGAGCTGATTGCGGGCCTTCTCGATCTCCCGCTCGATGTCCTCGGTGTCCCTAGCCACGTGTCCTCCAGAAGGTCGCTGCAGTGTGCTGCGACCACGGTAATGGACGCGCGCCGGGAATGGCTGCACGGTCCACTACTGTCGCCTCCATGACCGAGAACAGCAGACTCGCCCCCGGTGATCCCGCACCCGATTTCACCCTTCCCGATGCCGACGGCAACGAGGTGTCGCTGTCGGATTATCGCGGACGCAAGGTCATCGTGTACTTCTACCCCGCCGCGAGCACCCCGGGATGCACGAAGCAGGCGTGCGACTTCCGCGACAGTCTCGCCGAGCTGAACGAGGCGGGCCTCGAGGTGATCGGCATCTCGCCCGACACGCCTGCCAAGCTCGCGAAGTTCCGCGACGCCGAACAGCTGACCTTCCCGCTGCTGTCGGATCCCGAGAAGATCACCCTCCAGGCATGGGGTGCCTTCGGCGAGAAGAAGATGTACGGCAAGACCGTCACCGGCGTCATCCGCTCGACCTTCCTCGTCGACGAGGACGGGAAGATCGAGGTCGCGCAGTACAACGTCCGCGCGACCGGGCACGTGGCGAAGCTGCGCCGCGACCTGTCCGTCTGACGCCCGGGTGCCCGGCCGGCAGCGTTACCGCGGCGCCAGCGAGGTCAGCAGCAGCGCCTCGGCTACGGCGAGATTCTCGATCTCGGTGGGGTCGACGCTCTCGTTCGGCGCGTGGATGACGCAGCGCGGTTCCTCGACGCCGATCAGGGCGATCTCGGCCCGCGGCACGGCGCGGTGCAGCGCGGTGCACAGCGGGATCGATCCGCCCTGCCCGGCGGTCCCGACCTCCCGGCCGTAGGCGGCCTCGAGCGCCGCGCGCAGTGCGGCGTAACCCGGACCGTCCGTCGCCGCCCGGAAGGGTTCGCCGAGGACGTCGCGGTCGATGCGCAGATGCGCTCCCCACGGCACGTGGGCCTCGAGATGGGCAACGAGCGCGTCCTGGGCGGTGCGGGCGTCGATGCCGGGCGGCACGCGCAGGTTCAGGCGTGCGGACGCGCGTGGCACGACCGCGGCGGCCGATCCGACCATCGGCGGAGCGTCGATCCCGAGGACGGTCAGTGCCGGTCGCGCCCACACCGCGTCGGCGACGGTTCCGGAGGTGGGGAGCGAGACACCGTCGAGCACGCCCGCGTCGGCGCGGAAACGGTCTTCGGGATAGGGCACACCGTCCCAGGTCGCGGTGCAGTCCAGTCCGTCGACGACGGTGTTGCCGTGCTCGTCGCGCAGGGTGCCGAGCAGATGGATCAGCGCGGCCAGCGCGTCGGGGGCCGCTCCCCCGTACATCCCGGAGTGGATCTCGCCCTTCAGCGTCTCGATGTGGACGTCGACGTTCGCGATGCCCCGCAGCGTCGTGGTGAGGGTGGGCCGGCCCACCTCGGCGTTGCCGCTGTCGCCGATGACGATGAGATCGGCGTCGAACATCTCGGGTCGTTCGGCGACGAGGTGGTCGAGGCCGGCGCCGCCCATCTCCTCCGAGCCCTCGACGACGATGCGGACACCGACGGGCAGTGGGCCGTCCGCACACAGCGCCCGCAGTGCGAGCAGGTGCATAACGACGTTGCCCTTGCAGTCGGCGGCGCCGCGGCCGTACCAGCGGCCGTCCCGTTCGGTGAGCGTGAAGGGCTCGCTGCGCCAGAGTGATTCGTCGCCGGGCGGCTGAACGTCGTAGTGGCTGTAGAGCAGAACCGTCGGGGCGCCGTCGGGGGCGGGCGTATGTCCGAGTACGGCGAGTGAGCCGTCGGCGGTTTCGATCGTCTCGACGCTCTCGATTCCCGCCTCGGTGAAGGCATCCCGCACCCAGTTCGCTGCACCGACGCATTCCTCCACCGGGAACTGGCGCGGATCCGCGACGGAACGGAACGCGACGAGCCGCGCGAGATCGTCGCGCGCAGCCGGCATCGCCTCCCGGATCCGCTCGCGGATGCGCTGCGTCGCGTCGGTGTCTGTCGCTGTCATGATCCGTCCTCCGCACGTCGGATGAGTACGTCGATTCCGTCCAGCAATCGTTCGAGACCGAAACGGAAGTCCTGCTCGTGCCATACTGCCTCGTCGTCGGCGTCGCTCCCGTCGGGGTCGAACGCGCCGCCCTCGACCGCCGCCAGCACCGAGGGGTACTTCTCGGGATCGAGGATGCGCCGCAGCATCGCCGGGGTGTCGGACGGGTCGTCCGCGACATCGGTTCCGAGTTCCCACGAGAAGCGTGCGCGACCGATGGCGTAGAGCGAGATCATCATCACCACCTGCACCTTCGCAGGTTCGTCGAGTGGGGTGGCGGACAGCGCGCCGAGTCCCGCGTCGAGCCAGAGCAGGTTGTTGGGATAGTACGGCGCCGTGCGGATCGGGTACTGCGTCAGCCACTTGTGCGCGCGCAGACTCCGGTACTCGGCCATCGCCCATGCCTCGAGCCGTTCCCGCCAGTCGCATCCGACCGGTAGCTCGGGGGGCGACCCGATGGCGCGGTCCCACGCGAGTTCGACGAGCTGGTCCTTGTTGCTCACGTAGCGGTACAGCGACATGGTGGTGAAACCCAGTTGCTTGGCCACCCGGCTCATCGAGAGCGCTTCGAGCCCTTCGGCGCCCGCCACCTCGATCGCCGCATCGAGGACTTGTTCGAGCGTGAGTCCCCGTCGCGGGCCCCGGGTGCCGGTATCGCTCAATCCCCATGCCAGCTGCACACTCTGCGGCAGCGGATCGTCGGGCTCGGGACTGCTCATGCTCCTCCAGATTTCGGGTCTTTCCGCCATCCTAAAACTGCGTACGCTATACACATCGGTATATTGCATACACAGTTAGTGAGATGTCATGACTCGTTCCGTTCCCGCCATCGACGTCCGGGACCTACGCAAGTCGTTCGGCCCGACCACCGTTCTCGACGGCGTCGACCTCCGGGTCGACACCGGATCCGTCTTCGCACTGCTCGGCGCGAACGGCGCCGGCAAGTCCACCACCGTCCGCATCCTGACCACCCTGTTGCGCCCCGACGCGGGCACCGTCACCGTGGCCGGCCTGCCCCTCCCCGGCCGCGCCCACGCCGTGCGCGAGAACATCGCACTCACCGGCCAGTACGCCGCGATCGACGACGTCCTCACCGGCACGGAGAACCTCCGTCTCGCAGCGCGCCTCGCGCACCTGCCGTCGGCCGCGATTCCCGGTCGCGTCCGTGACCTGATCGAACGTTTCGACTTCGCGCACGTCGCCGACCGGCGCGCCGGCACGTACTCCGGCGGCACGATGCGACGCCTCGACATCGCCATGAGTCTCGTCGCGTCCCCGCAGGTGTTGTTCCTCGACGAACCCACGACCGGGCTCGACCCGCGCAGCCGCCTCGTGATGTGGGAGGCGATCCGCGAACTCGCCGACGACGGCGTCACCATCTTCCTGACCACCCAATACCTCGAGGAGGCCGACCGACTCGCCGACCGCATCGCCGTCCTCGACGACGGGCGGATCGTCGCCGAGGGCACACCCGACGAACTCAAGTCGCTTGTGCGCGGCGGCTATCTCGAACTGCGCTTCTCCACCGACGCCGACCTCACCCATGCCGCGTCGGTGCTCGACGGCGAGATCGACCGGGCAGCACTGACACTGCAGGTCCACACCAAGGGCGATCTGCCCCACGTCGCCGCCCTGCTCGACCGCCTCGCCGCCGAGGCGGTCCCCGTCGAGAAGTTCGGGCTGCACTCCCCCACCCTCGACGACGTCTTCCTCACCCTCACCGGCTCCACCGACGAAACAAAGGTCGTCCGATGACACTCCTCGCGCACCCCACCCCGCTCCGCTTCGCCGCGCGCGACCACGCCGCCGTGACCGGCAGGAACCTGCGGCGGATGCTCCGCAGCCCCGACGCGCTGCTGATGGGTCTCGCACTGCCGGTCCTGCTGCTCGTGTTGTTCGTCTACGTCTTCGGTGGCGCGATCGACACCGGCACCGACTATCTCAACTACGTCGTGCCCGGCATCGTGCTGTTGTCGGCGTCCTTCGGGGCGGCACAGACGGCCGTCGCGGTCGCCTCCGACATGCACCGCGGCATCGTCGACCGGTTCAGGTCCATGCCCATCGCCCGCTCCGCCGTGCTCACCGCGCACGTCGTCGCGAGTCTGGTCCGCAATCTCGCCAGCACCGTCGTGGTGTTCGTGGTGGCCGCACTCATGGGATTCCGGCCCGACGCCCACCTCGTCGAATGGGTGGCCGCCACCGGTGTCATCGCGTTGTTCGTCCTGGCGATCTCCGCCGTCTCGGCCGCGCTCGGGATGCTCGCGGGCAATGACGAGGCCGCGAGCGGGTTCACCTTCCTCCTGCTCTTCCTCCCCTACGTGAGCAGCGCGTTCGTCCCGCCCGAGACGATGCCCGGATGGCTGCGCGGTTTCGCCGAACACCAGCCGGTCACCCCGGTGATCGAGACCGTCCGGGGACTGCTCACCGGCACCGGGATCGGGTCGTCCGCGATCGTCGCGATCGGGTGGTGCGCGGCGTTCACCGCAATCGGCCTGGTCGCCGCCACAGCACTGTTCCGACAGCGGACCGCACGCTGACCTGTGGCTGCCCGGTTTGTGACACTCTGACTCACAACAAGTATTCGGGAAAGCACGGACGTCCGGCTAGCCTGGGCGCGTGGAGTCAGCAACGAACGGCCGCCGCGCCCCGCGCCGGATCGATCCGGCGCTCGAGGTTCAGGCCGAGCCCCAGGAGCTCGTGCCGCGTCGGCGGCCCACCCAGGAACGGAGCCGCCGCAAGTTCGACGCCCTGTTGGCCGCCTCGCGTGAACTGCTCACCGAGGTCGGCTTCGAGTCGTTCACCTGTGAGGAGGTCGCGTCCCGCGCCGACGTCCCCATCGGCACGCTCTACCAGTTCTTCGCCAACAAGTACGTGATCGTGTGCGAGCTCAACCGGCAGGACCTCGTCGGCGTCCAGAGCGAACTCGCCCAGTTCAACGGCAAGATCCCGTCCGTCGACTGGTTGCGCTTCCTCAACAGCTTCGTCGACCACCTCGCCGGACTGTGGACCACCGATCCGTCCCGCCGCGAGGTGTGGCTCGCGATGCAGTCCACCCCGTCCACCCGGGCCACCGGCGCCATCCACGAACGCGAGTTCGCCGAGCAGGTCGCGCGGATGCTGGCACCGCTCACCCCGGACACCCCGCGACCGCGCCGGAAGCTCATGGCCGAGGTGCTCGTCCACATCGTGTACTCGATGCTCAACTTCTCGGTGCAGGACGACCAGACCCACGCCGACGCCGTCGTCGAACTCAAGCGCATCATGGTCGCCTACCTGCAGATCGCCGAACAGGACTCACGCGCTCAGGCCAAGCGACGCCAACGCCGCGAGGAACGCGAGGAATCCGCACGCGGACAGGCCGGCCGGCAGGACACCGAAACGGATCAGGCCGAGGAAGCCAGCGCTCCCTCGGCCTGAGTCCCCACATCTACGTACGCCGGCCGTCGACCTCGTCGAGGACGACGAACGCGCCGGCCATGTCACCGTCGTGGGTCAACGACACATGGATCCGGACGCCGGTCAGCTTCTCGGCGACCTGCCGGTGCAGCCGGATGCTCGGGCGACCCCACGCGTCCGAGACCACTTCGATCTGCTGATGGATCGTCTCCGGTAGCACCGGTGGGCTGCCGAACAGCGACGCCGACCACGCCTTGATCACCGCCTCCTTCGCCGCCCACCGGGCGGCGAAGTGCCGGGCGGGATCGGAGCTGCGGGTGTTCGCGTCGCGACGCTCACCCGGTGTGAAGTTCGCCAGCATCGTCGTTCCCGTCCGACCCAGCTGTTCCGCGAACTCCGGCACCGACACGAGGTCGAACCCGACACCCGCAACTCCCATCCCGAGACCCGTGCCTACTTGCAGCCGGGCAGACCGGAGCGGTACACGTCGTCCTCACCGAGGCGAGCCTCCGGCGAGAGCAGCATGTCCGCCTCGAGCTGACGCGTGGCCGAAGCCAGCACGTGATCGTCACCGAGACGACGATCCGCGGGCCGCTGGTAGAGCGACGCTCCACCGGTCATCGCGTCCACCAGGCGACGCTTGCCGGCGACGGTGCGCTCGGCCGCCTTCGCCAGGTAGACCTCCCGGCGCTCCGCCGGGATCGCCTCGACGAACGCCTGCGGATGGACCACCGCGATCAGACCCGACACGTGCCCGAAGCCGAGGCTCGTGAGCAGACCCGCCTTGAGCGGGAGCTGCTCGCCGAACCGGATCGGCGTGCGCGGCCACACCAGGTGCTCGAACTCCGCCATCTTCTCGTCGACACAGTCGAGGCTGCGGTTCGGCGGAACCACACCCTGCGCGAGGACCTGGCACAGGCCGATCAGCTGGAAGGCGGCGGCGCCACCCTTGGCGTGACCGGTCAGCGACTTCTGCGAGACCACGAACATCGGGTTGCCCTCGCTGCGGCCCAGCGCACCGGCCAGACGCTCGTGCAGCTCGGCCTCGTTCGGGTCGTTCGCGGCGGTCGAGGTGTCGTGCTTGGAGATCACCGCGATGTCGTCGGCCGTGAGACCGAGCTTGCGCAGTTCCTTCGCGAGACCCGACTCGCGTCCACCGCGACCCGCACCGAGCGCACCGATGCCGGGCGCCGGGATCGAGGTGTGCACACCGTCGGCGAACGATCCGGCCCAGGCGACCACACCGAGCACCGGCAGGCCCATCTCGAGCGCGACATCGCCGCGGGCGAGCAGGATCGTGCCGCCACCGGCCGACTCGACGAATCCACCGCGACGACGGTCGTTGGCGCGGGAGAAGCGACGATCGCTGATGCCCTTGGCCTGCATGTCCTCCGACTTGGCGGTCGCGGACATGTCACCGAAGCCGACGATGCCCTCGATACCGAGATCGTCGAAACCACCGGCGACGACCAGATCGGCCTTGCCGAGCTTGATCTTGTCCACGCCCTCCTCGACGGAGACCGCAGCCGTGGCGCACGCCGCGACCGGGTGCACCATCGCGCCGTAGCCACCGACGTACGACTGGACGACGTGCGCGGCGATGACGTTCGGCAGGGCCTCCTGCAGGATGTCGTTCGCCCGCGACTCGCCGAGCAGCGTGTCGATGTACAGCGACCGCATCGAGGACATGCCACCCATGCCGGTGCCCTGCGTGTTGGCGACCATCGACGGGTGTACCCAGCGCAGCAGCTCGGACGGGGTGAAGCCACCGGTGAGGAAGGCATCGACCGTGGTGACGATGTTCCACAGACCCACCCGGTCCACCGAGTCCGCCATGTCGGCGGGGATGCCCCACTTGGTGACGTCGAAGCCGGTCGGGATCTGGCCACCGACCGTGCGGGTCAGCTTCGCCTTGCGCGGCACGCGGATCTCGGTGCCTGCCTTGCGGGTGACCGTCCAGTCGCCCGACTCGGCGTCGACCGACGCGACCGTGTTCTCCGGATCGGAGTCGACAAACGCGCGGGCCTCGGCCTCGGAACCGACGACGAAGGACAGGTCCTTGTCGAGGAAGACCGAGGTCAGCAGCGGAGCCGTGTTGTCGATCATCGCACCGTCGTCGCCGTAGCGGCGGATGCCGCAACGCTCGACCACCGCGTCGTGGTAGCGGTCGGCAATCTCCGCCTCGGGCACCAGCTCACCGGTCTCGGTGTCGTAGAAGCCCGGCTTGGGATCGTTCTCCCAGCCGATCAGGCCCGTGACCCACGCCAGCTCGAGCACACCGGCGGCCGACAGTTCCTCGTCGACCTCCATCTCGAAGCGGGTGCGAGCGGAGCCGTAGGGGCCGAGCTCGCCGGCACCGACGATGACGACCGTGTCGGCGAGGTCGGCGGTGACCGTGCCCCACTCGGGGGTCGGCAGCTCCTCGGCGCGCGGAGGCTCGGGCAGCGCCGCGATGGTCGCGGTGCCGTCCTCGTCGGCCTCGACGGCGTCGGCCGCCTCCTGCGCCTGCTTCGCGAGCGCCGGCAGGTCGACGTCCACCTCGGACAGTCCACCGGTCAGGTCCGCGACGAGCGGAGCCTCGGCAGCGAGACGCGTGGCCTCCGGTCCGACCAGCTTCAGCAGCTCGTCGGCCATCTCGTCCGTCGACCAGGTGCGGACACCGGCAGCCTCGACAGCCTCGACCAGCGGGTCGTTGCCGCCCATCAGGCCCGTGCCGCGCACCCAGCCGATGAGGGCGTGGGCGAGGGTGACGCGCTCGGCCCAGGTGCGCTCGGCGCTCCAGCGGTTGATGACCGCGTCGAGTGCGGCCTTGGCCTCACCGTAGGCACCGTCGCCACCGAACTTGCCGCGGTTCGGCGAACCGGGCAGCACGACGTGCAGGTGGGTGTCGACGTCGCGGTCGTACCCGATCTTCGACAGTCCGGCGATCAGTCGCTCGACCGACCACAGCAGCACCCGCATCTCCATCTCGGCCCGCGCACCGGCGTCGGCGAGCGAGCCCGCCACGCGCGGCGCGGCGAACGGGAAGAGCAGCGTCGGGGTGAGCGCGTCCTTGATGAGCTTCTTCGCACCACCGGCGACCTCGACGGTCTCGGTGCCGATCCACTCGATCAGGGCGTCGACGTCGCTGTAGGACGCCATGTTCGCGGGAACCACCCACAGCGCGGCGCCGGCACGAGCGTTGCGTGCGTACAGCTCCTTGTAGAAGCCCAGGCGGCTGTCGTTCAGCGAGGACGTGGTGACGACGACCGTCGCACCGCCGGCGAGCAGCTTCGCGGCGACGGCTGCGCCGATACCGCCCTTGCTGGCGCCGGTGACCACGGCGACCTCGTCCGCGTACTCGGCACCCTCGGTGACGACGGCGGTCTCGGCGATCGCCGCGTAGGTCTGCGCGAGCTCCGTACGGCCGGCCTCGGTGGCCTTGCGGCCCCAGAACTCGGCGTGCGCAGCCACGGTCCGACCCGCACCGATGAAGCGTTCGACGTCGAAGCTGTTCGAATCCCCCGTCGCTCCGCTCGCCCCTTCCCCGAGCCAGACGCGGGCCAGGTCCTCACGGGCGGTGGCCCAGCGGTCGTCGATCAGGACGGCCTTGCGCTCGTCGAAGGCCGGAGCGACCAGACGCGGCCAGTCGGAGCCGAGCTCCGCGGAGACCAGGTCGACGAGTTCGTCGTCGGCCTTGTCGGCCAGGCCCGAGACCTGCTCGGTGTGGCCGAGCTGCTCGAGCACGAGACGTGCGGCACTGGCGAGAACCCCGTCGCGGCCGGTGATCTGCTCGGCGAACTCGCCGAG
Organism: Rhodococcus sp. DMU2021; assembly: GCF_019641445.1. Lineage (NCBI taxonomy): Bacteria > Bacillati > Actinomycetota > Actinomycetes > Mycobacteriales > Nocardiaceae > Rhodococcus > Rhodococcus sp. DMU2021. The sequence goes on along the minus strand of NZ_JAIFKB010000001.1, from coordinate 43,455 downwards.
GGCAGCGGCGTCGACCGTCGCTCCCCCGCCGCCACTGGCGGACGGCATCGACACGGCGATTCCGCGACGCGAGGCCACCGACTGCACGGCGGCGTCGATCAGCTTGTCGACCGAAGCGGCATCCGCGAGGGCACCATCGGTCAGGCCCCCCAGGTCGCCGCCGCGGACGGACGAACCGTCGCGGCTGCCGAGAGCAGCTTCGGCGGTGACGTGCGACGCCCAGCCCTCGCCCAGACCCCACACCTTGGCGACGCGGTCGGCGACGTAGGCGGGACGCTTGCCCGACGGACCGAACACCTTGCGCAGGTGATCGTTGATCGAGTCCGACAGCACCGGGCCGAAGGGGCGGTAGGTGCGGGCGAGACGGTCGACCGTGCCGGCGAGGGCACCCATGTCGGCGTCGGCGGCACCGTCGATCGCGCCGAGCGAGAGCTCGGAACCGAGGTCGACGAGCAGCTGGTTGCGACGCGAGGACACGCCGTCGCACAGCGCCTCGATCGTGTCGGCGGGGCCGATCTGATCCGGGCGCAGCTTCGTCCACAGGGCGATGAGCACCTTGGTGGCGTCGGCGGCCTTGAACGCGATGTCGTCCGGGGTCGGGCCACCGGCCGGCGCAGCGGGAGCCGCGGCGGGTGTCGGGGCCGCAGCAGCGGCGGGAGCGGACTCGGCAGCCGGTGCGACCGGCTCGTCGTCCTCGACCGGAGCGGGATCGGTGTCGGTCGAGTACACGATCGACGCCTCGCGCTCGATGTTGAGCACCTCGACGGGCTGACCGAAACGACCGGGCAGCTTCAGCGTCTGCGACGCGAGGTTCGCGACGGTGGGCGCGCCACCGAGGCCTACCTCGACGAACCGCTCGACACCGAGACCACCGTCGGTCTCGTCGGCGAACAGCAGATCCTGGGTCTCGATCCAGCGCACCGGCGACGCGAACTGCCAGGCCAGCAACTCGGCGAGCACCACGCGGGTGAGCTCGACCGGCTTGGCCGACCAGCTGTCGAAATCCGCGAGGACGTCGGCGAGCGGCTGCGACGGCACCAGGTCGGCGATCTCCTGGATGAACTCGCGACCCAGGTTGAACGGCTTGGGCACGAGGTTCGGGATGTACCGGCCGATGAGGATGTTCGGGTCGATCTCCTGCGGCAGCAGGGCGAGCAGACGTTCACGGAAGTCGTCGACACCGCCGCGCAGCACGGTCGAGTGGAAAGGCACATCGATGCCCGGGACGAGGATGAACGCGCGCTTGCCACCGAACTCGGCGACCTTGCGCTCGATCACGGACTCGAGGGCTTCGAGGCCGGCGACCGTACCGGCGATCGCGTACTGCGATCCGCGCAGGTTGAGGTTGACGATCTCCAGGAATTCCCCGGTCTCCTCGGCGACACCGGCGACGAAGGCCTGCAGGTCCGCATCGTCCACACCGAACTGCGACGGCCGGATCGCGGCCATGCGGTAGTTCGAGCGGCCGTGCTCGTCGCGCGGCACGAGAGCGTGCATCGCGGAGCCACGCTGGAAGACCACCTCGAGGACGGCCTCGAGCGGCAGCACACCGGCGACCGCGGCGAGCGCGTTGTACTCGCCCACCGAGTGACCGGCCAGGAAGGCGTCGTCGACGAACGCACCGGCCTCCTCGAGCTCGGCGATCTGCGCGACACCGAGGGTCGCCATCGCGACCTGCGTGAACTGGGTCAGGTGCAGCACGCCGTCGGGGTGCTTGTGGGTGACACCGCGGGCCTTGAGGACCGTCGGGTTGTCGCGGACCACGGCCAGGATCGAGAAGCCGAGCGCCTCGCGGGTGTGCTTGTCGGCGCGCTCCCAGATCTCGCGGGCGGCCTTCGAGCGGGCACGGGCGTCGAGGCCCATGCCGGGACGCTGGATGCCCTGGCCCGGGAACGCGTAGACGGTCTTCGGCGCGGCGATACGGCCGGTCGCGACCATCACCAGATCACCGTCGACGCGGCAGCCGACCTCGACGACCTCGGCACCACCGTCGGTGGCGATGCGGTCGACGCGCACGTCGATCTTCGCACCCGGACGGACCATGCCCAGGAAGCGAGTGGTCCATGCCGTCAGGCGACGGACCGGCAGCTTCGCGTCCTGCTCAATCGCGGTGACGACCTGCTGCGCCGCAGCCGACAGCCACATGCCGTGGACGATCGGGCTTCCGAGACCAGCGAGCAGCGCGGCGTTGTCGGAGGTGTGGATCGGGTTGTGGTCGCCGGAGACCTTCGCGAAGGCGCTCATGTCGGTCGGCGCGACGATCACGGCATCGCGGCGGCGACGACGCGGCGTGTCGGTGACGGCCTCGGTGAGAGCGCCACCGGCGCGAACCGGATCGGCGAGATCGGCGGTGCCGGTGCGGCCGCGGATCGCGAACCGCTCGGCCAGGGTGGCGACCACCCGGTCGCCCGAGCCGTCACCGCTGTCGGCGGTGATGACCACGTCGACCTCGACGACGCGACCCAGGTCGGTGTCGGAGACACCGGTGACCTCGGCCTTGACGCCCAGGAAGGCGGGATCGGTCGGCAGACCGTTCTTGACGTCGATCGCGTGGTCCAGGTGGACCAGGTCGAGCATGCCCTCGATGACCGACAGGTCGGTCTCGGTGCGGGCGGCGCCCAGCGCGGCGAAGACGGCCGGCCAGCAGGCACCCACGAGCACATCGGGCACACCATTGCCGCTCGGCGTCAGGGTGGCGGGCAGACCCGAACCGGTGACACCGGCGTGGTCGGCGATCTTCTCCGGCAGCCAGCCGAGAGTGATACGGGCAGCGCCCTTCCTGACCTCGGGCAGTTCCTGACCGGCGGCGACACCGAGCAGAGCGGACATCGACGCATCGGCGTCGGCCTCGGTGACGACAGGCGCGCCACCGGAGACGACCGAGGCGGGCACGGTCAGGCGGATCTCGACGGCCTTGTCGCGCACCAGCGGAACCCGCAGGCCGACGTGCTCGTCGTCGAGGATCGTCAGGGTCGCACCCGTCGGGGCGTGCGAAGCAGCGGTCTCCGACTCGACGGTCCACTCGTCCAGATCACCGAGACGGTGGATCGGGTTGCGGGTCTGGCGACCCGCCCACGAGACGTCCGGCGAGGACAGCACGGCGTCGAGCAGACCCGGCGCGATGTCGCGGTGACGACGCGCGGCGAGCTCCACCGGCTCCGCGCCCTCGGCGACGAGCTCGTCGGCCGTGGCCTTCTCGAAACGGTCGAGGAGTTCACCGACCGGCTCGTCGACACGGGTGATGCCGGCAACGGCGACGGTGCCGGGGATCACGCACACCTGGTCGGCGGAGTAACGCGGATCGTGGGCCTGCCACAGCGAATCCGAACGCCACCAGCGACGCACGTCCTGGTCGACGACCGGAACGAAGTTGACGGGCTTGCCGGGGGTGCGGCACAGCGACACGAAGAACGGCACGTCGGCGGGATGCAGCACGACGTCACCCGCGTCGGGATACTGCGCGAGCAGCGACTTGATCGCGGCGTACGGGCGCTCGAGCACCGCGTCGTCGTCGAACAACGTCGGGATCGGGCCCCGGCAGACGGGATGCAGGCGGGCCTCGGCGCGCTGCAGCATGTCGCGGAAACGCTCACGCCACGACACGTCCAGCCACGGGCTGGTGTGCGCCTCGGCGAGGACGTCCGCCAGATCGGTGCCGCAGTCGAACTCGGCACCGTTGTCCGCGCCGACCGCCAGCTCGAGGTAGCGCTCGAGCCACTGCAGGTAGGTCATGGTGTCGAGGTCGCCGAAGTACGGCTTCGCCGTTCCGTTCAGCGCATCGACGATCTCGGCTCGGCGCGCGGCCACGGCGTCGGCATCACCGGCGACCTCGTCGAGGAGGCGGCCCGTGCGCGAAGCGGCGTTGTCGATCTCGTGGATGTCGGCGCCGAGCTGGCTGCGACCGGAGGCCATACCGCCGGTCGCGGTGCCGGCGGCAACCCAGTCGGGAGTGCCGGGGGTGTCGACGAGCAGCTGCTTGACCTCGGGAGCCGTGGTGGCCTCGAGGGTCGCCATCGCGGCGGTACCGACGAGGATGCCGTCGAGCGGCATCGCCGGGAAACCGTAGACGGTCGACCAGCGACCGGTCAGGTACTCGGCAGCCTTCTCCGGCGTGCCGATCCCACCGCCGACGCACAGCACCAAGTTCGGGCGCGTGCGCAGCTCGGCGTAGGTGTCGAGGAGCAGATCGTCGAGGTCCTCCCACGAATGGTGACCACCGGCGCGGCCGCCCTCGATGTGGGCGATGACCGGATAGTCCGGGACCTCGTTGGCGATACGGATCACCGAACGGATCTGCGCCACCGTGCCCGGCTTGAAGGCGACGTGCTCGATGCCGGCCTCACGCAGGTCGGAGATGATCTGCACGGCCTCGTCGAGCTCCGGGATACCGGCGGTGACGACGACACCGTCGAAGGGCGCACCGGCCGCGCGGGCCTTGGGTACGAGGCGCTTGCCGCCCACGTGCAGCTTCCACAGGTAGGGGTCCAGGAACATCGAGTTGAACTGGACGGCGCGGCCCGGCTCGAGCAGCTCGGTGAGCTCGGCGACGTGGTCGGCGAAGATCTGCTCGGTGACCTGACCGCCGCCGGCGAGCTCGGCCCAGTGACCGGCGTTCGCGGCCGCGGCGACGATCTTCGGATCGACGGTCGTGGGGGTCATGCCCGCGAGCAGGATCGGCGAGCGGCCCGTCAGGCGGGTGAAGGCCGTCTCGACGGCGATGCGGCCGTCGGGCAGCGCGACCGGCTTCGGAGCGAACTCCGACCAGGCACGCGGAACCTCGGGCTCGGCGCCCGGGGTGAGGAGGTTGCGCTGACCGCCGCGGGTCGCGGCGGCGATGATGCCGACGCCCTGACCGCGCAGGCCCGAGCTGGTCATGCGGGTGAGGAGCTCGCCCGGACCGAGGTCGAGGATCCACGAGGCACCGGACGCGAGGGCGGAGTCGACCTGCTCGACCCAGTCGATCGGGGCGACGAGGATGGCCTGCGCCAGGCTGCGCGCGAGCTCGGAGTCGAGCTCGCAGCGGGCGGCCCAGTCGGCGACCTGCTCCACGGCATCCGCGAAGGCGGGGTGATGGAAGCCGACCTCGGCCGCGACGGGCTCGAAGGTCGGGGAGAACACGGCGCCACCGCGCTTCTTGGCCTCGCGCTCACGGGTCTCCGCGGCGGAGATCTGCTCGCAGCGTTGCTGCACGCGCTCGAGAGCGGCGGGCGGGCCCGACAGCACGACGCGACGACGGGCGTTGCGGATCGCGACGACGGCGCTGCGCTCGGGGTCCTGGCCCTCGAAGACCTCGGCGACGATCGCGCGCAGGCGCTCGGGGTCGACGTTGGCGACGGCGAGCATCGGGTACTTGCCGGCGCCGGAGATCAGGCCGCGGCGGCGACCGACGAGGGTCGCGGCGGCACCGATGAGCTGGGCGATCGCGAGGATTTCGGCGTCCTTGCGGCCGGCGGCGGCGACGGACTCGACGGCGAGGACGCCCTGCGAGTGGCCGATAACCGCGCTCGGTGCGACGGAGTCGACGTCGAGGCCCTGGTTCGCGAGCGCGCGCAGCGCGGCGACCTGGGTGAGGAAGACGCCGGGCAGCGACACGGCGGCAGAGGTGAGAGCTGCTTCGGAGGGGCCGGCGGGCGCGTCGTCCTCGTCGACGAGTTCGGCCTCGAGGATCCACGCGACGGGGTCGAAGCCCGTCGGGCGGACCACGACGAGGTCGCCCGCGACCGGGGCGAGGTGCGCGGTGGCGCGGTTGACCAGGTCGGTGAGGACCGGTTCGAGTCCGTTGTCGCGGCTGAGCTCCTCGAGCGAGGTGAGCCAGGGGGCACCCTGGCCGCCGAAGGCGAGCGCGTAGGGCTCACCCGCGAGGAGCTTGTCGACCAGGGCAGGGGCCGGAGCGGCTGCCGTGGACCGATCGGTGGTGCGTCGTGATGCCTTCGAGTTCCGTCCGTTGTCGCCTGGTGTGGTCTCGTCGATCGTCACGCGTGTGGTTCCTCTCCTGAACACCCCGGCGTCGAGGCTTCGTGTGTCAGCGCTGCGCGCCGGTGTGCTGCTGGACTAGTGGTCCGCTGTTCGGGCACGCCCAGGTTCGCACAAAATCATGAGGGGTTCCTCATGTTTTGTTTCGCGCAGTTTGCTCGACACCTCTCCCACCAGTGATTTCGCTCACACGCTTCCTCGAAAGTAACTGGTCGGTAACCCGAATCGCTCCTGGCTGCGCCGATGCGTGGACGTCCACGAACCCGAGGAATCCCTCACGTTTTTCGTTATCAAATCGTTACCTATTGACGAGCGTCGCGGATCGTGCATCGCAAGATCGAAAACGTGTCGGCGCCCGCGGTTAGCCTTCGGCCGGATCGAACAGACATTCGAGATGGGGGCGAGATGGGGAAGCGGATCGAGTACACGAGGGAACTGCTGGAGGAAGCAGTGACCGCGTCGATCAGTACTGCAGGTGTTCTCCGCTACTTGGGGCTTCGAGCAGGCGGAGGTAGTTACGTCGTCGTGAAACGACGGATCGAGGCCTACGGAATCGACACATCACATTTCCGGGGCATGGCCCACCAGAAGGGACGACCGGCCCGGAACCGGCTGCACTGGTCGGACGTGCTCACGGTCGCACCGGCCGGCTCGAACCGGAAGGAGACCAGAGCGCTCAGGCGCGCACTCCTCGAACACGGTCGTGCACACGAGTGCGAGATGTGCGGCATCGGACCGGAGTGGCTCGAATCTCCGCTCGCGCTCCACATCGATCACGTCGACGGCAATCCGAACGACTCCCGCCCGCACAACCTTCGCTTCCTGTGCCCGAATTGCCACAGTCAGACGCCGACCTGGGCGGGCAGGAACGCACGTCGCGTTCTCGGCGAGCCCCCCGAGCGGACTCCCGGCCGGATCGGAGCGGAACCCGAAGAGGCGGCATTATGACGCGACCGGTCAAGTACACCGAAGAGATGCTGCAGGAAGCGGTTCGGAACTGCGTCAACTTCGCCGAGGTCATGCGGTACTTCGGCCTCAAACCCAATGGCGGGCACCACACGCATCTGAGCCGCCGGATCCGCGCCCTCGGCATCGACACGTCCCACTTCACCGGACGGCCCAGGACGACCGAGCGCAGACCGTACGTCCGTCACGAGTGGCAGGACCTCCTCATCGAGAAACCGCGCGGATCCAGACGCACGAAACCGGATCAGCTCCGACGGGCGCTCGTCGAGTACGGACGCCCCTACCGGTGCAGCCGATGCGGCACCGAGCCCGAGTGGAACGGGAGACCGCTCACCTTGCACGTCGACCACATCGACGGAAACCCTAACGACTCCCGCCCGGAGAACCTCCGCTTCCTGTGCCCCAACTGCCACAGTCAGACGCCCACCTGGGCCGGACGAAACGTACAACTCCGTATGGCGCCGGAGTGACGGCCATGCCGTATCCTGCTGAGGTCTGGCGCGAGTGGCGGAATTGGCAGACGCCCGGGTTTTAGGTACCCGTGTCTTAGGACGTGGGGGTTCGAGTCCCCCCTCGCGCACCACGTGACCTCACCCACGGTGCACCGACCGGTCTTGGCAGGTCGGTGCACCGTTCGGGTACCGTCGAGGGCGTGTCCGAGCATCGCCCTCCCCGCCGGTTGGCCCTGATCATCCTGGTCCTGGTGGCCGCGACCGGATGCCTCGGCCTCGGTTACTGGCAGTGGGTCCGGTTCGAAGCGGTCGGCGGCACCTACCAGAATCTCGGCTACGCCCTCCAGTGGCCGGCCTTCGCCTTCTTCTGCGTCTACGCCTACCGGCGCTTCGTCCGCCTCGAGGCCGAGGAGCAGGAAGCCGAAAGCACCGGCGGACGACGCCCGTCCGAGCCGGACGAGCCCACCGAGATCCCCGAAGATCTTCTTCCCACCCGTCCGCGCACGCTCGCCGAGGCACGCGAGCAGGAGGCCGCGGATCCCGACGCACAACAGATCAACGAGTACAACGAGTACCTCGCGCAGCTTGCGCGCAGGTCCGATAGGAGCGCTCAGTGAGCACGACCCCCGAGCAGGCGTCCGGCCAGGCCACCACGCCGCGCGTCGTCAGTGAGGCCGACCGCAAGAAGATCCGGTCGGCTCTGCTGCGTTACCGCGTGCTCGCCTACGCGACCGGTATCTGGCTGCTGATCCTCACCGGTGAGATGGTCGCCAAGTACATCATCGGTGTCGAGAACGTGCCGGCCTGGATCGCGATCGTGCACGGCTGGGTGTACGCGGTGTACCTGGTCCTCACCTTCGACCTGTCGATCAAGGTGCGCTGGCCGATCGCCCGGACGGTGTGGACGCTCCTGGCGGGCACCATCCCGTTCCTGTCCTTCTTCGTCGAGCACAAGCGCACCCAGCAGGTGAAGGCCGACTTCGGCGTCTGAGCCGGTAACCTCTACGAACACGAATCGGGCGGATCCTTTCGAAGGATCCGCCCGATTTCGTTGCGAACGAGCGCGCTCAGCGTCGCGGCAGGCGCACCACCTGCACGAAGAACTCGTCGATCTGGCGCACCGCGTGGATGAACTGATCGAGGTCGACCGGCTTCGTCACGTACGCGTTGGCGTGCAGCTTGTAGCTGCGGAGGATGTCCTCCTCCGCTGCCGAGGTCGTGAGGACGACGACGGGGATGTCGGTGAGGTCGGTGTCGGACTTGACCTGCTCGAGGACCTGCCGTCCGTCGTACTTGGGCAGGTTCAGGTCGAGGAGGATCAGGTCGGGCCGAGGGGCGCTCTCGTACTCTCCGCGCCGGTAGAGGAAGTCGAGTGCCTCCTCGCCGTCGCGGACCACGTGAAGGGTGTTTCCGATCTTGTTGTCCTCGAACGCTTCGCGCGTCATCAATTCGTCGCCGGGGTCGTCCTCGACGAGGAGGACGTCGATCGGCCGCCCGGAAACGCTCATGCAGATGCCCCTTTCAGAGCGACTTCGGTTGCAGACATGTCGTCGCCTGCCTTGGGAATCGTAAAGCAGAATCGACTGCCTTCCCGATACTGCGGGTCGAGCCAGATCTCTCCACCGTGGTATTCGACGATCTTGCGGCAGATGGCCAGGCCGATGCCGGTGCCGGTGTAGACGTCCCGGCCGTGCAGCCTCTGGAAGATCACGAAGACCTTGTCGGCGAACTCTTCGGCGATACCGATTCCGTTGTCCTGCACGGAAAATCGCCAGAACTCGTCGTCCCCGTCGACGATCTCCTCGCAGTCGACCCGGATCTCCACGGGCCTGTCCTCGTGGCGGAATTTGATCGCGTTGCCGATCAGGTTCTGCCACAACATGATCATCAGTGTGGGATCGCCCACGATCGTCGGCAGGGACTCGGGCCGGGTGATCTCCGCCCCGGATTCCTCGACCGCCTGGGAGATGTTCGTCAGAGCCGCGTCGAGGGTCACGTCCAGTTCGGTGCGGACGTGCGCGTCGCTGACGCGTCCGACGCGGGAGAAGGTCAGCAGGTCGTTGATGAGCACCTGCATACGCTTCGCGCCGTCGACCGCGAAGGCGATGTACTGGGTGCCGCGTTCGTCGAGCTTGTCGCCGTAACGCTTCTCGAGTAGCTGACAGAAGGACGCGACCTTGCGCAGCGGCTCCTGCAGGTCGTGGGAGGCGACGTAGGCGAACTGTTCGAGTTCGGAGTTCGAGCGCCGCAGTTCCGTCGTCTGGTTCTCGAGTTGCTCCTCACGCTCGTGCGCGACCTGCAGTTCGCGCACGATCCGCTCGCGCATGTCCTCGACGTCGCGACCCAGCGCATAGATGTCGGCGGGGCCCTGCGGCTCGATCTCGCGCTCGAAGTTCTGGCCCGCGACGACGCTGCGCGATGCCTGTCGCAGACGCTGGATCGGACGGACCATGATCATCTGGAGCAGGACTGCCAGGCCCACGCCGGCGAGCAGGAAAACCACGACCATGCCGGCAAGGATGCGGTCGCGCGTGGTGCGGGTGTCCTCGAGAGTCGCGATGCCGTCCTCTCGGGCCTGCGTGAGATCGGCGTTCTGGACCTCGAACGCCGCCCGGAGCCGGTCGAACGCGACGCGGCCCGCATCGACGACGGCGGGATCCACGAACTGCGGTTCCCCCGGTACGACGGTGGAGATGAGCGGTTCGGCGTACACGCGTCGCCACTGCGCCGCGTGCGTTTCGATCGCGTCGAGGTCCGCCATCAGCTTCTCCTCGTCGCCGACGAGAGCGCGCAACTCGGCGGCGGCAGCCTCCTCCTCCCGCCGTCCCTCCTCGTAGGGCATGAGGAAATCGGGATCGGCGGCGAGAATGTAGCCCCGTGCGCCCGTCTCCTGGTTGATCAGCGCCGATTGCAACCGGTACGCCTCGACGCGGGCGGGCTGGATCCGGTCGCGCACGTAGTTGGAGTATTCGGTCGTCTCACGGAGGAAGTGGCTGCCGACCACGGTGCCGACGACCACCAACACACCCATCACGCCGAGTACGAGCAGGAACCATGCCTGGACCGTCATCCTGCGAGAGGGAGGGCGACGCACGTCCCCCGTCTCCGCCGTTGCGTCGCTGTTCGTCATGCGGTGATGATCACTTCCTGTTCCATTGCACGTGGACGACTGCCACGTCGTCGGACAGCCCTCCCCTACTGTCCGCGAGTTTCTCGGCACCGTCGATCAGCGAGTCGGTGAACTCGGCAGCCGGCAGATGGGCGCGTTCGCGCGCGAGCTCGAGGAGTCCTTCCTCACCGAGTCGTTCCGGGCCGTCGCCTCGATGACCCTCGAACAATCCGTCGGTGAACAACACGATCGCGCCGTCCTCGGGCAGATCCAACTCGTGGACGGGCCAGGTGGCCACTCCCGGCAGCAGGCCGAGAGCGGGACCACCGGGCGCTTCGATCCAGTCGATGGTTCCGCGGTGGCGGAGCAGCAGCCCGGGATGACCGGCCCGCATGACCTCGACGGTGCCGTGGTCGGCACACATCGTGAGGTTCGTCATCGACGCGAAGAAGCGACTCTCCGTGCGCTCGGCGACGAGCAGTTCCTCGAGTTGGTGCAAGCGGCGGGGACCGTCTACCCCGCTGAGCACGAGCGTGCGCCACGCGATGCGCAGGCCCACGCCGAGGGCGGCCTCGTCGGGGCCGTGACCGGAGACGTCGCCGATGAGGACGTGGACGGTGCCGTCGCCGGTCTGCACGACGTCGTAGAAGTCGCCGCCGAGAAGAGCAGACGACCGGCCGGGTCGGTAACGGGCGACGACGTCGAAGTCCTGCCCGTCGCGCAGGAGTGGGGACGGGAGCAGGCCGCGTTCGAGTCGGGCGTTCTCCTGCGCGTGAAGCTGGCTCGCCTGGAGTTCCGCCGCAGCGATCTCGGTCTGCTTTCGCTGGATGGCGTAGCGGACGGCGCGGCCGAACAGATCGGGTTCGACGCGTCCCTTGACGAGATAGTCCTGGGCGCCGACGGACAGCGCGGCGAGGCCGGTCTGTTCCTCCGCGAGGCCGGTGAGGACGACGATGGGGACGGAATCGGTAATTTCCTGGATGCGGGCGACGGCTTCGAGGCCGCTCGCATCGGGCAGGTGGAGGTCGAGAAGTACGCAGTCGGGAGCCGACGTGGCGAGTTCGTCGCGGGCCTGCGCAAGTGTCTGCACCCACACGACAGTCATCTCGGGGGCACTGTCGACGACGAGTTCCTCCACGATGAGCGCGTCGCCCGGATCGTCCTCGATGAGGAGCAACGACGGTGGTTCGACCGACTCGCTCTGCGCTCGGTGCATGTCCACTCGGCGCCCCTCCCTCCCTGCTCGAAAGGGAACATTACAGACTCGACGACAGCATGGTCACAGGGTGGTCACGGCGGGTCGCGGCCACGGCCGACGGACCGATATGTGCATCTATCGGCACGATCTTGCATGATGGCAAGGTGAACGATCCCATGACCGCGCATCCGCATATGACTGTTTCCACGAGCCGTATCGGCTCCGTGGCCGTACTGTCCGTCAACGGCGAAGTCGACATGACGAGTGCCCCGCTCCTCGAGCAGGAAGCCCTCGCACTCCTCGACACCGACATCTCCGGACTTATCGTCGACCTCAGCGGGGTTGATTTCCTCGCTTCGATGGGTATCGCTCTGTTGGTCGAGTTGTCCAAGCGAGCCGGCGACAACACCGGTTTCGCCGTCGTGGCACATGGCAGCGCCACGGCACGCCCGCTCGAACTCCTCGGCCTCGGAGAGGTCCTGGCGATCCATCCGAAGCTCGACGACGCGCTCGTCGGCCTCGGTAACTCGCCGGAAGGCGTCTCCGAGTAGACCGCCGTACCCGACGAACCGAGGAGCCATGTCGTCTGCGCCCGAGGAGTCAGCTTTGCTTTTTCCCGACGAGATCCGTTCGTCGGGTGTGCGAGCCGACCCGACCGAGATTGCAGGCCTGCGGGTCGTCACGAGGCGGTGGCTGGCGAAGCTCCCCCTCAGCGAGGACCAACGACAGGACATACTGCTCGCGAGCTACGAAGCGCTCGCGAATGCCGTCGAGCACGCCTATGCGCCGGACGACGCGCACGGCACGCTCGACTACGAGGCGACGTATCTGCCCAACGAGGGTGAGGTGGTCGTGCGGGTCGTCGACCACGGCTCCTGGCACGACGCCGTCGACAGCGACGCCCGACGTTCACGCGGTCACGGGCTGACGCTGATCCGCAATCTGGCCAGCGACGTCCAGGTCTCGGCCGGCCCGAAGGGCACGGTCGTCGAGATGCGCTGGGTCCTCGAGGAGACGGACAGGGCAGAGAACGACAGGGTAGGGGACGACAGGGCAGGGGACGAACTCTCGTCCCACGACGCGAGCTGATCTGCGCGGTAGGCGCGCGTCGCGAGTTCCCGATCGAAGCGGCCGCGGGAGGAGCACGATGCTCCTCCCGCGGCCGCTTTCGTCATACCTGCAGGGCACCCACGTCCGGCTTCGCGGGACCGAACTTCGGTGCCAGTTCGCGGCGTGCCGCACGGTCGCCGAGGTGTTCGAGCAACCGGCGCCCGGGAGCCGATCTCGTCAGGACCATGTGGCTGCGTTTCCATCTCCGCGGACGCGGTAGCCGCCCTGTGGAGGCGATCGCGTGGATCTTCGTGCGCACGGTCGAGAACGTGGCCGTCTCCTGTGTTCTCGACCGTCCCCCGGTGGATCGGGACGTCGTGGCCGACGAGCTCACCGCCATGGTCACGGCGTATCTGCGGGACATGTCGCTCCCCTGACGGGGCGAACCAGGTGTTCCTCGCTATCGTGGCGGGAACCCTGTGACCCTGACAGGGGGTTTCCGCCGGACCCTTCGGTTCGAAGGGTCCGATGCGGGACGGTGAGTGAGGAGGCGGCGATGGCGCGTTGGAATCCACGGGTGGTACTGGACTGGTTGCGTGCGGGATATCCCGAGGGGATCCCGGCCAAGGATCACTTCGCGTTGCTTGCCGTGCTCGAGCGTCGGCTCACCGACGAGGAACTTCTCGAGGCGATCGAGACGGCGGCGGCGACCGCGTCCGAGCACCCGGAGCGGCAGGTCGACCACGACACCCTGCGGAAGATCGTGGCAGGGGTGATCCACGAGGAACCGGACCCGCAGGACGTCGAGCGCGTCCGTGAGCAGCTGGTCGCTGCGGGCTGGCCCGTTGTGGGCGGTGAACTCTCCCGCGGCGACGAGGCGGCCGAGCCCGTCGAACCGGATACGCAACCGACGACCGGGACGACTGCGGCGCCGGCATCCGACGCTGTTGCTGCATCGGATACCGACGCCGCGGAACCCGTGCGCGAGGAACGTGGGACGCAGGCCGGCGCGCGTTAGCGACTCGCGGCGAGCCGCGAATCAGGCGCTTGCGGCGAGCGCAGCGAGGGCGGGCACGAGCTGGGCGAGCGCCCGTCCTCGATGCGACTGTGCGTCCTTCTCCTCCGCGGACAGTTCCGCGGCGGTGCGTTCCTCGCCTTCGGGGCGGAAGACCGGGTCGTAGCCGAAACCGTTCTCGCCGCGCGGCTCGCGCACGATGCTGCCGCGCCATTCGCCGCGCACGACGGTCGTGACGAATCCGTCGTCCGACGGCACCACGAGCGCGCACGCCGACACGAAGGCCGCGCCGCGACGCTCGTCCGGCACATCCTGCATCTGGCCGAGCAGCAGTGCGGTGTTCGCCTCGTCGTCGCCGTGGCGTCCGCTCCAGCGCGCCGAGAGCACGCCGGGCATGCCGCGCAGGGCGTCGACCTCGAGACCGGAGTCGTCGGCGACGCAGGGCATCCCTGTGGCGGCTGCGCCGTCGCGGGCCTTGGCTCCGGCGTTCGCTTCGAAGGTCTCCCCCGTCTCGGGTGCCTCCGGGTAGGGCGGGACGGTGTCGAGACCTACGAGTTCGATGCCGTCGATCCCGGCGCGGTCGAGCACGCGCTGCAGTTCGCGCAGCTTCTTCGCGTTGCGACTTGCGACCAGCACCCGCACGTCAGACTCCGAACTTCTTCTTGACGACCTCCGCCTCGACCGGCTCGGGCAGGGTGCCCAGGTACGGCTCGGCGAGCACCTCGCGCTGGATCCGGCACAGTTCCTCGATGCCGGCGAGCGAGGAGTCGAGCATCGCGTCGAGCGTGGAACGCGGGAAGGTCGCGCCTTCGCCGGTGCCCTGGACCTCGACGAGGGTGCCTGTCTCGGTGGCGACGACGTTCATGTCGACCTCGGCGCGCACGTCCTCCTCGTAGGGCAGGTCGAGACGGACACGTCCGTCGACCACGCCGACGCTGACGGCGGCGATCTGGCACGAGATGGGCTGCGGGTCGGCGAGGCTGCCCGCGGCACGCAGGTAGGTCACCGCGTCGCACAGTGCGACATAGGCGCCGGTGATCGCCGCGGTGCGGGTGCCTCCGTCGGCCTGCAGCACGTCGCAGTCGATCGCGATGGTGTTCTCGCCAAGGGCGGCGAGGTCGATGCATGCGCGCAGCGACCGGCCGACCAGGCGGCTGATCTCCTGGGTGCGGCCGCCGAGCTTGCCCTTGACCGACTCGCGTCCGCTGCGGGTGTGGGTGGCGGCGGGAAGCATCGCGTACTCGGCGGTGAGCCAGCCGAGACCGGAGCCCCTACGCCACCGCGGCACGCCTTCCTCGACGCTGGCGGTGCACATCACGCGGGTCTGTCCGAATTCGACGAGCACGGAGCCCGCCGGGTGGTTGGTGAAACCCCGGGTGATGCGAATGCTCCGGAGTTCGTCGTCCGCTCTGCCGTCTTCTCGTGTCGTCACTCGTCCGAGCCTAGGCGATCCGGGGGCGGGCCTTTCAGATGCGGTACACGTCTCCGGCGGTGACCGCGTGGACCGGTCCGGAGTACTCGGCCTTGGCCTCGGCGATGACGTCCTCGCGGGAGGTCCACGGCGGGATGTGGGTCAGGAGGAGTTCGCCGACACCGGCGAGGGCCGCGACGCGACCGGCCTCGGTGCCCGAGAGGTGCACGCCCTCGGGGCGTTCCCCCGGCGCGTGGGTCCACGACGCCTCGGCGAGCAGCACGTGGGCGCCGCGGGCGAGTTCGACGACCGAATCGCACATGCCGGTGTCGCCGGTGTAGACGAGGGTGCGGCCGGAGTCGCTGGTGATGCGGAAGCCGTAGGCCTCCGGCGGGTGGTGGACGCGGCCGGGGCAGATGGTCAGGCTCCCGAACCGGATTTGCTCGCCGTCGCCGAGCATCCGGACGTCCAGGGTGTCGCTGACGTCGTCGACCTCGCCGGGGATCTCCGCGGACGCCACACCGATGCGGTGGGCGGTGCCGGCGGGACCGTAGGTGAGGACGCGGCCCTGCGGCGGGGACGGCGAGTAGCGGCGCCAGACCAGCAGACCGGGCAGGTCGAGGCAGTGATCGGCGTGCAGATGGGACAGGAGGATCGACACTTCGCCGGGGTCGGCGTGGCGCTGGAGCGCGCCGAGGACGCCGGGACCGAAGTCGATGACCAGGGGCGGGGTGTCCGGTGCCGTCAGCAGGTAGCCGGAGGCTGCGGAATCCGGCCCGGCCACACTGCCCGAGCACCCCAGAACGGTCATGCGCATATCAGCCATGCTGCCATGCCGAAGGTCCCTCGATGAAGCCAACGCGCGTATTGCGGCGCAGACTCACAGTGGCCGGGAAGGTGTGACGCGCGGATCGTTCGGCCACTTCGCGCGGCCGATCGGCGGGTTGTCGGCGCGGGTGGTCAGCGCGGCACGACCGAGGGGGTGGTGCGACGGGCGCGACGCGCGTCCGCGGACAGCGCCCACGCCGCGAGAACGCCGCCGACCGCACCGAAGAAGTGCCCTTCCCAGGAGATCCACGGTTCGCTCGGCAGCACCCCCCACAGCATGCCGCCGTAGAGGAACAGCACCACGACTCCGAGCAGGATCTGCCCGGCCTTGCGGGTGAACACTCCGCGCACGATCAAATAGGTGAGCCACCCGAAGATCAGGCTCGACGCTCCGATGTGGGTCTCGCCCGAGCCCGCGATCAGCCACGTCCCCACTCCTGCGACGACCCAGATGATCGCGGTCGCGGCCAGGCCGCGCCCGATGCCGGAGAGCAGCACCAGGAAGCCGAGGACGAGCGCGGGCACGGTGTTGGCGGTGAGGTGGGCCCAGTCGGCGTGCAGGATCGGCGCGAACAGCACGCCCCACAGCCCGTCGGCGGTGCGGGGTTCGACACCGGCCGCGTCGAGATCGGCGGGGAGCACCGCATCGACGGTCTCGATGCCGTAGAGCATCGCGACGAACCCGCCGATCCACAGTCCGGCACGTTGCCAGATCGGCCGGATGCGGGTGTCGGCGCCGGTGCCGGTGCCGCTGGGAATGGTCATGGCACCATTCTGCCGTCACGTACCGGTCAGTGGCCGAAGACCGAGGGCAGCACGTCGCGATAGGCGGGGATGTCGGCCACGGAGGTCGCGGACAGGATCGCGTCGACGATCGCGCGTTCGACCACCACCGCGGCGGCCTCGCACACCGCGGCGAGGATCGGCAGTTCGGCGGCGAAGGCCAGGATCGACGGGGCGTCGCCCAGTGCGTCGGAGACGTCGGCGGTGCCGGTCGAGAGGGCGAAGATCGTGTCGCCGTCGAGCGGTGAGTGCGCGGGACGGATCGCGCGGCCGAGACCGTCGTGCCCGGTGACTGCGACGCGACGGCACGCCGCCTTCGACAGCGGTGCGTCGGTGGCGACCACACCGATCGTGGTGTTCAGGACGGTGCCCTTGTCGCCGAGCGCGCGGGCCGCGGCCAGATCCGCCGCGGAGGGCGACGACAGTCCGAGTTCTTCGGCTCGCGCGGCGTCGACGCCCCAGGGCAGTCCGGTCACGGGGTCGAACACCGAGCCGACGGGGTTGGCGACCATCAGTGCCGCCACGGTCACCCCGGTCGCGGGACCGTCCGTGATCCGCACGCTCGCCGAGCCGATGCCGCCCTTGAGCGCCCCGGCGCGGGCACCGGTGCCGGCGCCGACGCTGCCGCGCTCGAGGTGCGTGGAGCTGGCGGTGGCCGCGGCGGTGCATCCGGAATCGGCGGTCGGGCGCGCGGACCACTGACCCACCGGCAGGTCGAAGATGACGGCGCCGGGGACGATCGGGACGACCGCGCCGGGCGCGCCCATCGGAATGCCCTTGCCGTTCTTCTCGAGATAGCACATCACGCCGTCGGCGGCGGCCAGCCCGTATGCGCTGCCACCGGTGAGGAGGACCGCGTCGACACGCTGCACGGAATGACTCGGATCGAGCAGGTCGGTCTCCCGGGTGCCCGGTCCCCCGCCGCGCACGTCCACCGATGCGACGGCGGACGGGTCGGCGAGCACGACGGTGCATCCCGTGGCGGCGCCCGTACCGGGAATCTCGGGGGTGCCGACGGTGACCTCGGGATCGAGGCGCTGCCAGTGACCGACACTCAGACCCGCCACGTCGAGCAGCGAATCGGTCGGCCCCGGCACGGTCACGGCTGAAGCGCCTGGACGAGGGAGTCCTGCATCCATGTCAGCCAGTGGTAGACGTCGAGATGCGGGGCACGCGGATCGTCGTCGTCGAGGACGTCGGGGGTGTCGGCGTCGATGCCGAGGGTGGTGCCGAGCGCGAGCCGCACGTCGTTGAGCCCGTACAGCCAGGCTTCGGCCTGTTCGGGATTGAGCACCACCTTGCCGCCGCCTTCGGGCACGGTGCGCAGGATGACCGCGCCGGCGGCGAGCTTCGCATCGATGATGCTCGGTTCGTGCAGGCTCCGCATCGCACCGTTGAGGTCGGCGGCGTCGTCGCCGACATCGGCGACGGCATCGGCGTCGGGGCGGTGGAAGTCGGGAAGGAGTCGTCGCAGCGCCGGGATCTCGGGCGGGGTGGCGTTACCGGTGCGCAGGCCGGTCAGCGCCGCGAGGTCGTCCTGCGGGGCCTGTCCGGCGCGTTCCTCGAGCATGCCCAGCACGGAGGACACGAGCGACCGCAGCACCGACGCTTCGTGGGCGTCCATCTCCGACCGGAGCTTGGGGCCGCTGAGCGAGTTCTTCCTGGTCCACTGCCGCACGTCGGTCGGGCCCTCCTGTGGGGATCATTCGTCGCGTTGCATCGTCGCCCACAGTCCGGCGGCGTGCAGACGCTGCACGTCGTGTTCCATCTTGTCACGCGAACCACTCGACACGACGGCCTTGCCCTCGTTGTGGACCTTGAGCATGAGCTCGGTGGCCTTGGCCTTGCTGTACCCGAACAGCTTCTGGAAGATGAACGTCACGTAGTGCATGAGGTTGACGGGGTCGTCCCAGACCACGGTCACCCATGGCCTGTCGACCGCTTCGATCTCCTCGACGATTTCGGCCTCGGCCGGAACGGCCTGTCCCGCCATGGCCGGAACGGCCTGGCCGGCCATGAATCGGACGTCGAGCGGAGTGGTCGTACTACACGGCGCCATGTTCCCAGGGTACGACTTCGGAGCACGGCGAAAAACCCGCCTCGGAGGCCGTGGCTCTACAGTGATCGGGTGCCCGAAGTCATTCACCGTGCCGGTCGTCCCGGCACCGCACTGTTCACGGACAAGTACGAGTTGACCATGCTCGAGGCTGCCCTGGCGGACGGCACGGGCGACCGCCCGTGCGTCTTCGAGGTCTTCGCCCGGCGTCTTCCCCCGGGCCGGCGGTACGGCGTCGTCGCAGGCACCGCGCGGTTGATCGAGGCACTCGGATCGTTCCGGTTCGACGAGGCCGAACTCGAACTCGCCGCCGGTTTTCTCGCTCCGCGCACCGTCGAGTGGCTGCGCGACTTCCGGTTCTCCGGCGACATCGACGGCTACCGCGAGGGCGACTTCTACTTCCCGGGTTCACCGATCCTGTCGGTGAGCGGCACCTTCGCCGAGTGTGTGCTACTCGAGACGCTGACGCTGTCGATCTTCAACCACGACAGCGCGATCGCCTCCGCGGCGGCGCGCATGGTGAGTGTGGCCGACGGCCGCGCGCTCATCGAGATGGGGTCGCGGCGTACCCACGAGGAAGCGGCGGTCGCCGCGGCGCGCGCGGCCTATCTCGCGGGCTTCGACTCGACGTCCAATCTGCAGGCCGCACAGCGGTACGGCATCCCCGCAGCGGGTACCGCCGCGCACGCGTTCACCCTGCTGCACACCACGACGGCTGGTCGCGACGAGGCGTCCGCCTTCCGCAGCCAGGTCGAGAGTCTCGGTGTGGGCACGACCCTGCTGGTGGACACCTACGACATCGCCGAGGGCGTGAACACGGCGATCGCGGTGGCCGGCCCCGAACTCGGTGGCGTGCGGATCGATTCGGGCGATCTCGGTGTGCTCGCCCGCCAGGTGCGCGAACAACTCGACGGACTCGGCGCGACCCGCACGAAGATCGTGATGTCCGGTGATCTCGACGAATACGGGATCGCGGGTCTGCGCGCCGAACCGGTCGACGGCTACGGCGTCGGCACCTCGCTGGTGACCGGCTCGGGGGCTCCGACGGCGGGCATGGTCTTCAAGCTCGTGGAGGTCGATGGTCTCGCGGTCGAGAAGCGCAGTGCGTCGAAGGAGTCCCGAGGGGGCGCGAAGCGGGCCGTCCGGTACGCGCGGAGGACGGGCACGCTCGTCGAGGAGGTCGTGTACCCGGCCCGCACCGAGCAGGTCCCGCCGGGCGAGGGTTCACAGGTCCACGAACTGATGATCCCGCTGGTCCGCGGCGGCGAGGCAGTCGGCGATCTGCCTACCCTGGAGGAGAGCCGTGAGCACCTCCGGCAGGGCATGGTGCGTCTGCCGTGGGAGGGCCTGACGCTCTCGGCCGGGGATCCCGCCATCCCCACCCGCTTCGTCCGTGAGGGGTGAGTGCCATGCGCGCATTGCTGGTGGTCGACGTCCAGAACGACTTCTGCGAGGGCGGTTCGCTCGCCGTGGAGGGCGGCTCGCGGGTGGCGTCCGACATCACCCGGTTCCTGCAGGCGCACGGTGACGACTACGCGTACATCGCCGCAACCCGCGACCACCACGTCGATCCCGGAGACCATTTCTCTCCCGAACCCGATTTCGTCGACTCGTGGCCGCCGCACTGCCGGGCAGGGACGCCGGGCGCGGACTTCCACCCGGAACTGACTACGGACCGGTTCGAGGCCGTCTTCTCGAAGGGTGCCGACGACGCCGCCTATTCGGGCTTCGAAGGAATCGACGACGAGGGCACGACGTTGGCGTCGTGGTTGCGCGACCGCGGCGTGACGGACGTCGACATCGTCGGGATCGCCACCGACCACTGTGTGCGGGCCACCGCGCTCGACGCGATCGCGGAGGGTTTCGGCGCCCGGGTGCTGCTGCCGTACACCGCCGGGGTGTCGGAGACGACGATCCGCCCAGCCCTCGAGCGGATGCGCGAGGCCGGTGTCGAGCTGGTCACCGACCTTCCCGGCGTCACCGATATCACCGAAGTCACAGGTAGCTGGGCCGCAGACCGAAGGTGACGGTGGGGACCGATAGCCTGTGCCGGTGCCGGATCTCCCCGAAGTCCCAGAATTGCTGCGAACCGCGGTGCACGCGCTGGGCGGTAAGGAGCGGCGCAACCAGCTGACGATGGCCTCGGCCGTCGCGCACAGCATCGATACCGGCGAACACCTCGCCGTGCAGGCCGGCACGGGTACCGGCAAGTCGCTGGCCTATCTGGTGCCGAGCATCCGCTACGCGGTGAAGACGGGTCGCACCGTGGTGGTCTCCACCGCGACCATCGCGCTGCAGCGGCAGCTCGTCGAGCGCGACCTGCCGCGACTCGCCGACGCCCTCGCCGGTTCGCTCGGCCGTCGCCCGCGTTTCGCGATCCTCAAGGGTCGCGGAAACTACCTGTGCCTGAACAAGATCCATACCGGTCTCGCCGAGGAGACGCCCGACGCCGAACTGTTCGACGCGTTCGCCCTCTCGCGCATCGGCCGCGAAGTGCGGCGGGTGACGGAGTGGTCGTCCACCACCGAGACCGGCGACCGCGACGACCTGTCCCCCGGTGTCTCCGATCAGGCGTGGCGTCAGCTGTCCGTCACCGCCCGCGAGTGCCTCGGCAAGTCGCGGTGCCCGGTGGGAGAAGACTGCTTCGCCGAGATCGCGCGCGCCGAGGCCGCGCAGGTCGACGTGGTCGTCACCAACCACGCGCTGCTCGCGATCGATGCGATCACCGGCATCTCGATCCTGCCCGAGCACGATGTCGTGGTCGTCGACGAGGCCCATGAACTCGTCGATCGGATCACGAACGTCGCCACGGCCGAGTTGTCGCCGGGCACGGTGTCGGCGGCTGCGCGGCGCTGCGTCAAGCTCGTCGAGGACCAGGAGATCGACCGGCTCGACGGTGCCGCCGAGAACTGGGAGTCGTTCCTCGAAGAACTGCCGGCTGGGCGCTGGGACGAACTGCCCGAGGGCGCGGCGGCCGCGCTGGCCTCGATCCGCGATGCCGCCTGGGCCGTACACACGGCGATCGGACCGGCCAAGCCCGGCACCGATCCCGAGGTCGCCGCGGCCCGCAGTCAGGCGCTCGCGGAGATCGACGAGGTGCACGACTGCGCGGTCCGGGTGCTGACGACCTTCGAGCAGCGAGACCCTTCGCAGCGACCCGACGTCGTGTGGCTTGCCGCCGACGAGTTCCGCGGCAACGTGCGCCGCACCGTGCGGGTCGCGCCGCTGTCGGTCGGTGGGTTGTTGCGCAGCCGGTTGTTCGGTGAGTCCACCGTCGTCCTCACGTCCGCGACCCTCACGGTCGGCGGGTCGTTCGACGGCCTCGCGGTCAACTGGGGTCTGCCGCCGCAGTCGCCGGCCCGCAGCGACACCACCTCCGCGTCGGGTACCGAACCTCCTTCCGACAAGGGCGATCTCGCGTGGAATGGGATCGACGTGGGGTCGCCCTTCGATCACGCGAAGGCGGGCATCCTCTACATCGCCAAGCATTTGACGCCACCCGGCCGCGACGGTCTGCCGCCCTCGCATCTCGACGAGATCGCCGAACTGGTCACCGCCGCCGAGGGGCGCACGCTCGGGTTGTTCTCCTCGATGCGCGCCGCGAAGGCCGCCACCGAGGCGCTGCGCGAGCGTCTCGACACGCCGATCCTGTGCCAGGGCGACGACGCGACCGGCGCGCTGGTCGAGAAGTTCGCAGCCGACGACGCGACGAGCCTGTTCGGCACCCTGTCGCTGTGGCAGGGCGTCGACGTTCCGGGCCCGTCGCTGTCGCTGGTGATCATCGACCGGATTCCGTTCCCCCGCCCCGACGATCCGCTGCTGGTCGCCCGGCAACGCGCCGTGGAGGCTCGCGGCGGCAACGGGTTCATGGCGGTCGCCGCCAATCACGCCGCTCTGCTGTTGGCGCAGGGTGTCGGGCGACTGTTGCGCAGCACCGACGACCGGGGCGTGGTGGCGGTGCTCGACTCGCGCCTGGCGACCGCACGGTACGGCGGTTATCTGCGTGCGTCGCTGCCGCCGTTCTGGGAGACGGCCGATCCGGCGGTGGTCCGCCGGGCACTCACGCGTCTGCGCGGCTGAGCACCCGGCGGGTCCTGATCTCCTACGGGAGCGCGACCATGCCGAGTTCGGCGGGTGAGGCGAGCAGCCCGTGCCTGGGCAGCACCCGCACCGTGTAGCCGACGGCGCCGGCGAGCGGCAGCGGCACGGTCGCGGTGAACTCCTCTCCCAGCGGGTCGGTACCGATGTGCTGCATCGGCACGGTGACGGGGTCGCCGATCGTGTCGTCGGAGCCCACGCGCCCGACCACGGCCTGCACCTCGACATCTTCCGGGGTCAGGTCGCCGAGTTGGACGTGCGCGGTCAGCCCCAGCGGCAGACCGATCTGCGGCACGTCCGGAATCGGCGTCGAATCGACCTGCGCGACACGCACTCCCGGCCACGCCGCCTCGATGCGGTGCCGGTAGTCGGCCAGCGCCCGCGCACCCGCGTAGTCGTCGGCGGTCACCTTCGAGGCTGCCGCGGCCGCGGGGATGTAGTAGTCGACGGCGTAATCGCGCACCATGCGCGAGGCGAGCACCTTCGGGCCGAGATCCTCGAGCGTGTGGCGCACCATCTCGATCCAGCGGGCCGGCACACCGTCGGAGTCGCGGTCGTAGAAGCGCGGCAGCACCGAGCGTTCGAGCAACTCGTACAGCGCGGCGGCCTCGAGATCGTCGCGGCGGGTGTCGTCGACCCCGTCGGCGGTGGGGATGGCCCAGCCGTTCTCGCCGTCGAACATCTCGTCCCACCATCCGTCGCGGATGGACAGGTTGAGACCGCCGTTGAGAGCCGACTTCATGCCCGACGTACCGCACGCCTCGAGCGGGCGCAGCGGGTTGTTCAGCCACACATCGCAACCCCAGTACAGATAGCGGGCCATCGACATGTCGTAGTTGGGCAGGAAGACGATTCGGTGCCGCACGTCGTACTCGTCGGCGAACCGCACGACCTGCTGGATGAGCGCCTTGCCGGCGTCGTCGGCGGGGTGGCTCTTGCCGGCGACGACGAGCTGCACGGGCCGTTCGTCGTCGAGCAGCAGGGCGCGCAGCCGTTCGGGGTCGCGCAGCATCAGGGTGAGGCGCTTGTAGGTGGGCACGCGCCGCGCGAACCCGACGGTGAGGACGTTCGGATCGAAGACCGACTCGATCCAGCCCAGTTCGGCCTCGGTGGCGCCGCGTTCGAGCCACGACTCGCGCAGCCGGCGACGCACCTCGGCGACGAGCTGGGCGCGCAGCGCGTTCCGGGTGGACCACAGTTCCTTGCGGTCGATGGTCTGGAGCAGTTCCCAGCCGCGGGCCTCCTCGACGCGGTCGGGTCCGGCGAGGCGGTTGGCGAGCGCGATCCATTCGCGCGCGGCCCAGGTGGGGGCGTGCACACCGTTGGTGACCGAGCCGATGGGCACTTCGGCGGCGTCGAATCCGGGCCACAGTCCTTCGAACATGCCGCGGCTGACCTCGCCGTGCAGCTTCGACACACCGTTGCAGCGCTGGCCGAGGCGCAGACCGAGATGTGCCATGTTGAACACGTTCGGGTTGCTCTCGCGTCCGAGCGCGAGGATGCGGTCGACGGTGAGGCCGGGCAACAGTGCCGACTCGTTCTCGCCGTTGGTGCCCGAGAAGTAGTGGCGCACGAGATCGATCGGGAAGCGGTCGATACCCGCGGGCACGGGGGTGTGGGTGGTGAAGACCGTGCCGGCCCGCACGGCGGCGAGCGCTTCGTCGAAGTCGAGTCCGGCGCCGGTGACGAGTTCGCGGATGCGTTCGGCGCCGAGGAAGCCCGCGTGTCCCTCGTTCATGTGGAAGACATCGGGGTCGGGCAGGCCGTGGATGCGTGTGTAGGCGCGCACCGCGCGGACACCGCCGACGCCGGCGAGGATCTCCTGCTTGATGCGGTGGTCCTGGTCGCCGCCGTAGAGGCGGTCGGTGACCCCGCACAGCTCCTCGTCGTTGGACGGGATGTCGGAGTCGAGCAGCAGCAGCGGGACGCGCCCGACCTGGGCGATCCAGATTCGCGCGTCGAGTGTGCGCCCGCCCGGCACGGCGACCTGCACGAGCGCGGCGGTGCCGTCGGCCTCGGTGAGCAGTCGCAGCGGCAGGCCCTGCGGGTCGTAGGAGGGGTAGTGCTCCATCTGCCATCCGTCGGCGCTGAGCGACTGCCGGAAGTAGCCGGACCGGTATAGCAGGCCGACGCCGATGAGCGGCAGGCCGAGATCGGAGGCGGCCTTGAGGTGGTCGCCGGCAAGGATTCCGAGGCCGCCGGAGTAGTTCGGCAGCACCTCGGTGACACCGAACTCCATGGAGAAGTAGGCGATGCCGGCAGGCAGTGTCGTGCCGCGCTCCTGCTGTTCCTGGAACCAGCGGGGGCGGGTGAGGTAGTGCTCGAGGTCGGCGGCAGCGGCGTCGAGCCGGGCGAGGAAGTCGCCGTCCTCGGCGAGCGCATCGAGTCGGGCCGGCGGCACCTCGCCGAGCAGTCGGACAGGGTCATTGCTGCACCGGCGCCACAGGTCCGGGTCGACCGATTCGAACAGGTCCTGGGTCTGCGGGTGCCACGACCATCTGAGGTTGGCCGTCAGGGCTCCCAGCGCAGCCAGCCGCTCGGGAAGATGGGCTCGTACGGTGAACCGGCGCAGTGCTTTCACGGGGTGCACACTACCGACCGACCGAGCTTCGTGACGGCCGGGCGGCGGATCTCATGTGCCCGGATCCATGCCGGTCGCGGACAGGATCGCCCGGCACCCGGAGAGGGCCACACCGCGGGGCCTTCTCTCCTGCGGCCGACCTCCCGTCGACCGGTGGACTCAGAGTCCGCCGAGGAGCAGGTGCAGCAGGTCTCCGACGACTCCGATCAGCCCGGCAACCAGACCCATGTGTTCTTCCCTTCGTCGTGCCTCCGAGGAGGCTGTTGTCGTCTTGCAGAACAAACAGTAGGGAGCGGGGTGTTGCCGTCCGGTCAATTGAAGTGAACGGTGAGTTACAGATAATTTCGCCGCTGCAGAGGGGATCCTTCGCGGGTCCCGCCGCATGCACAGCCGCGCGGCGCGACCTCCATTACGGTGGTTCGAGACACGGTCGTTGCCCCCATCGGCCCTGCTCGTCCACCCGGACCCGCACGGAACGGAGCTAGCGTGACAGGTCGGCTCGCCATCGACGACGTACAACCCTCCATCGACGGAGGGCGTTATCCGACGAAGGCGGTCGTCGGGGAGGTGGTGCCGGTCTCCGCCGTGGTGTGGCGCGAGGGCCACGACGCGATCGCCGCGACACTCGCCGTTCGAGGACCGGCCGACGATCCCGAATCCGCCGGCAGGCTGGTGCGGATCCCGATGGTTCCGGGCACCGAACCCGACACCTTCCACGCCACCTTCTCCCCCACGAGCGTCGGTGCGTGGACCTACCGGGTCGAGGCGTGGAGCGACCCGGTGGCGACCTGGCGGCACGCGGTCACCGCGAAGACCGAAGTCGGGCAGGACGCCGCCGAACTCGCGAACGACCTCGAGGTCGGCGCACGGATCTTCGAGAAGGCCGCGAAAGGCGCACCGCGCGGCAACCGTCCCGCTCTCCTCGCGGTCGCTGCGTCCCTGCGCTCCGACCGTCCGCTGGCCGAGCGCATCGCCCCGGCCTTCGCCCCCGACGTCACCGAGATCCTCCGCGCCCATCCGCTCCGCGAGCTGATCACGCGTGGAAAGGCGTTCACGGCGTTCGCCGATCGTCGCCGCGCGCTGTTCGGCTCCTGGTACGAGTTCTTTCCCCGGTCCACCGGAGGCTGGTACGAGGACGGAACCCCGCGGCACGGCACCTTCGCCACGGCCGCCGCAGATCTGCCGCGCATCGCGGCGATGGGCTTCGACGTCGTCTACCTCCCCCCGATCCATCCGATCGGCAAGGTCAACCGCAAGGGACCGAACAACACCCTCGTCGCCGGCCCGGATGACGTCGGGTCGCCCTGGGCGATCGGTTCCGACGAGGGCGGCCACGACGCCATCCACCCCGAACTCGGCACCGAGCAGGACTTCCGCGATTTCGTCGCCCGCGCGAAGGAACTCGAGCTCGAGGTCGCCCTCGATCTCGCCCTGCAGTGCGCCCCCGACCACCCGTGGGCGCGTGAGCACCCGGAATGGTTCACCGTGCTGCCCGACGGCACGATCGCGTATGCGGAGAACCCGCCCAAGAAGTACCAGGACATCTATCCGATCAACTTCGACGACGACCCCGAGGGCATCTACGCCGAGGTCCTGCGCGTGGTCCGGCACTGGATCCGGTTGGGCGTCGACATCTTCCGCGTCGACAATCCGCACACCAAGCCCCCGAACTTCTGGGAGCAGCTCATCGCCGAGATCAAGCGCACCGATCCCGACGTGCTGTTCCTGTCGGAGGCGTTCACCCGGCCCGCCCGCATGTATGGGCTCGCGCGACGCGGATTCACGCAGTCCTACACGTATTTCACGTGGCGGGTCGCGAAATGGGAGCTCACCGAGTTCGGTACCGAGATCGCCGCGAAGGCCGACGAGGCCAGGCCGAACCTGTTCGTCAACACCCCCGACATCCTGCACGAGACCCTGCAGCACGGCGGACCGGGCATGTTCGCGCTGCGCGCGGCGCTCGCCGCCACCCTGGCTCCCTCGTGGGGCGTGTACTCGGGGTACGAACTGTTCGAGCACCTCGCGGTGCGGCCGGGCAGCGAGGAGTACCTCGACTCGGAGAAGTACCAGTTGCGGCCGCGCCGATACGACGAGGCACGCCGGCGCGGCGAGTCGCTCGAACCGTGGCTGACCACCCTCAACCGCATCCGGCGCGCGCATCCGGCGTTGCAGCAACTGCGCAACATCGCCTTCCACCACGTCGACAACGACGCGCTCATCGCCTACTCGAAGTTCGATCCGTCCACCGGGGACTGCGTCCTCACGGTGATCAACCTCAACCCCTATGGGGCCGAACAGGGCACGGTCTGGCTCGACATGCCGGCGATCGGGCACGACTGGCACGACCACTTCCCTGTTTACGACGAGGTGAGTGGGGAACAGTACTCGTGGGGACAGGCCAACTACGTGCGCCTCGAGCCGTGGCGGGCGGTGGCGCACATCCTGGTCCTGCCCCCGATCGGCATCCCCACCCGCACAACGCTCGCCTACAGGAGGCAGTCGTGACCGTGCCGCCCCAGACGCCGGGCGCCGATGTTCCGCGCCGGCGCCACAGCCCGCGACCGGAGGACCTCGACCTGCTCGCCGCCGGTGAGCACCACGATCCGCACGCGGTGCTCGGGGCCCATTCGCATCCGGAGGGGACGGTCATCCGGGCACTGCGCCCCGGGGCCGAGAAGGTCGCCGCCCGGATCGGTGGTCGCGACCATCCGCTCGAACCCGTGGGCGAGGACGTCTTCAGCGCCCTGATCCCGGTCTTCGATCTCGCCGACTACCGGCTCGTGGTGACCTACCCGTTCGATCACGTCGAGGTCGTCGCGGACGGTTACCGCTTCATGCCGACGCTGGGCGAGCTCGACCGTCACCTGCTGAGCGAGGGCCGGCACGAACGGCTGTGGGAGGTGCTCGGCGCCCATCCGCGGACCTATGAGACCCCGGACGGCCCGGTGACGGGCACGTCCTTCGCCGTGTGGGCACCGGGCGCACGCGGGGTCACCGTCGTCGGCGACTTCGACGGCTGGGGTGGACGCACCGCCCCGATGCGGGTGCTCGGCTCGAGCGGTGTCTGGGAGGTCTTCGTTCCCGGTGTCGAACCGGGCGCGCTGTACAAGTACCGGGTGCACGGCCGCGACGGATCCGTCCGCGACAAGGCCGACCCGATGGCGTTCGCCACCGAGGTGCCCCCCGCGACCGCGTCGAGGGTCACGGAGAGTCGCTACACCTGGAACGACGACGACTGGGTCGCGACCCGCGAGAAAGCGCAGCCCTGGCAGGAACCGATGGCGGTCTACGAGGTGCACCTCGGTTCGTGGCGCCCGGGCCTGAACTACGTCGAACTCGCCGATCAGCTCGCCGAGTACATCCTCGAGACCGGTTTCACGCACGTCGAGCTGCTGCCGGTCGCCGAGCATCCCTTCGGCGGGTCGTGGGGTTACCAGGTCACCTCCTACTACGCTCCCACCTCCCGGTTCGGCACTCCCGACGAGTTCCGCGCGTTCGTCGACCGTCTCCACGCCGCCGGGATCGGCGTGATCATGGACTGGGTGCCCGCCCACTTCCCGAAGGACGAGTGGGCGCTCGCGCGCTTCGACGGCAGCCCCCAGTACGAACATCCCGATCCGCGCCGCGGCGAACAGCTGGACTGGGGCACCTACGTCTTCGACTACGGCCGGCCCGAGGTGCGGAACTTCCTCGTTGCCAACGCCCTGTACTGGATCGAGGAGTTCCACATCGACGGTCTGCGCGTCGACGCCGTGGCCTCGATGTTGTACCTCGACTACTCGCGCCCCGAGGGCGGCTGGACGCCGAATATCTACGGCGGGCGCGAGAACCTCGAGGCCGTTGAGTTCCTGCAGGAACTCAACGCCACCGTCCACAAGCACTATCCGGGGATCGTGACGGTCGCGGAGGAGTCGACCTCCTGGCCGGGCGTGACCCGCTCGACGAACGTCGGTGGGCTCGGCTTCAGCATGAAGTGGAACATGGGCTGGATGCACGACACCCTCGGCTATCTCGGCCGCGATCCCGTGCACCGCACCTACCACCACCACGAGATCACGTTCTCGCTCGTGTATGCGTGGAGCGAGAACTTCGTACTCCCCATCAGCCACGACGAGGTCGTCCACGGCAAGGGCACGCTGTGGACGCGACTGCCGGGCGACGACGCCACGCGTGCAGCCGGCCTGCGGTCGATGCTCGCCTACATGTGGGCGCATCCCGGCAAGCAGTTGCTGTTCATGGGCCAGGAGTTCGGGCAGGTCGCCGAGTGGTCCGAGGAACGCGGCCTCGACTGGTGGCAGCTCGACGAACCGCTCCACGCCGGTATCCACCGCCTGGTGTGCGATCTCAACGGCATCTACCGCTCGCACCCGGCGCTCTACACGCTCGACACCACGCCCGGCGGATACTCGTGGATCGACGCCAACGATGCGCACAACAACGTCCTGTCGTTCCTGCGCTACGGCAGCGACGGCTCGGTGGTCGCGTGCCTGCACAACTTTTCGGGCACGACCTACGGCGACTATCGTGTCGGATTGCCCGAACCGGGCACGTGGGAGGAAGTGCTCAACACGGACGCGACCGCCTACCAGGGCAACGGAGCGGGCAACTTCGGGGCCGTGGAGGCCGACGAACATTCGTGGCACGGGCGTCCCGCCTCGGCTCGGGTGACCTTGCCTGCGCACGGTGCCATCTGGTTGTCGTTGCGGAGGTGACGCTGCCCGACGACAGGAGCACAACGACATGCGACGGACGCACCGGTTCGCGCGACTGGTGGTGCCCGCACTGACCGTCGTCCTGCTGGCGGGCTGCGCCCAGCGGATCGAAGGAACGGCGGTGTCGATCTACGACAACCCCTTCACCGTGGCGGGGCTGCCCGTCACCTCCGGGGCGTCGGGTCCGCGCAGCGGGGTGCCCGATGCGGACATCGAGATCGAGAACACCGACGGCGGTCCCGTCGACGTCCTGGCCGGCAACGCGATCGCCGACATCGAGGAGTACTGGCGTCAGGAGTTCGCGTCGGTCGCCCGGGGCACCTTCCGCCCGGTCGAGACGATCGTGTCGTGGGATCCGTCCGAGCGACGGGGCCCGCGTTTCTGCGGCAAACCCACCTACGACTTCATCAACGCGGCCTACTGCAGCGGTGGTGACGAGATCGGATGGGACCGCACCTACCTGATGCCGCAGCTCATCGACAGCTTCGGACCGATGGCCGCGGTGACGGTCCTCGCTCATGAATACGGGCACGCCGTCCAGCACACGGCGGGGCTGGTCGCCGAGGACGACCCCGGCATCGTGTTCGAGCAGCAGGCCGACTGTTTCGCCGGTGCGTTCATGCGGCACGTCGCGGAGGGCCGGTCGACGCACTTCCAGCTCGACACCTCCGACGGGCTGAACAACGTGCTCGCGTCGATGGTGCTCTTCCGCGACGCCGATCCGAACGACCCCGACTCGATCCACGGCTCGGCCTTCGAACGCGTGACGGCCGTGCAGATCGGATTCACCGACGGGGCCGGCTCATGTGCACGCATCGACGCCGCCGAGATCGAGTCGCGCCGCGCCGACCTGCCGCAGTACTACAACTCCGCAGACGACGGCGAACTGCCGGTCACCGACGAGTCGGTCGAGGCGATCTTCGAGTCGTTCCACCAGGTCTTCGACCTGGACGCCCTGCCGCAACTCGATCTGTCGGGCGCCGACCTCGGGTGCTCGGACGCCCGGGCCACCTCACCGGTGTCGTACTGCCCCGCGACGAACACCGTGGGCGTCGACATGGAGGCACTGAGCGAGCGCGGTACGGCCGCCCCGCCGGGAAGCGGCTTCGATCCCGGTGTCCGCGGCGACTACAACGCCTACGTGCTCGTCGCCTCCCGCTACGCTCTCGCGGTGCAGAAGGAGGCCGGCCAGTCGCTCACCGAGCCGCGCACGGCGCTGCGGGCGGCGTGCCTGTCGGGGGTCATCAGTGCCGCGCTGAGCCCGGACAGCACCCTCGCCTCGACCGTCGACCCGAGCCAGGTGCTGGTGTGGCTGTCCCCCGGCGACCTCGACGAGGCGGTCTCGGGCCTGCTCACCGACGGTCTGGCCGCGAGCGACGTCAACGGCAACACGGTGCCGAGCGGGTTCGCGCGGGTGGATGCCTTCCGCACCGGCGTCCTCGGCGGCGAGGCGGGCTGCACCGGCCGTTACCGCTGAGACGACACCGGCCGCCCACCACGAGTGGTGAGCGGCCGGTCCGGCGGATCGGTACGGATCAGTAGAGGGCCATCGCGAGCTTGCGGCGCGACGACACCACGACCGGATCCGCGGCATCGAACAGTTCGAACAGTTCGAGGAGCCGGGTGCGTGCCGCGGTGCGTTCGTCCCCGGCGCTGCGACGCACGAACTCGATGAGACGACCGAAGGCCGCCTCCGGCTGCTGCGCGAACAGTTCGGCGTCGGCCGCGGTGAACTGGGCTTCGAGGTCGTTCGGAGCGGCATCGGCGCGCTCGATCGCATCCTCGGGAATCTTGCTCGCGCGGGCCAGGAAACGCACCTGGCGCAGCGCGGCCTGCGCCTCGGTGTTGTTCGGCTCGGAGTTCAGGACGAGTTGGTAGGCCGCCTCGGCGCCCTCGAAGTCGCCGTTCTCGAGTGCCTGCTCGGCAGCCTCGAAACGCGGGTCGGCGGGCTGTTCCTCCGGCTCGGCGCCGGGCGGGCCCGACAGCTTGCCTGCGACGGCGTTCCGGATGGCGTCGAGCCACTGACGCAGCGCGGGCTCGGGCTGCACGCCCTGGAAGTCGGCGAGCGGCTGGCCGGCCGCGATCGCGACGACCGTGGGCACCGACTGGACGCCGAAGGCCTGGGCGATCCGCGGGTTCGCGTCGACGTCGACCTTCGCAAGGACCCACGCACCGTTTGCCTCGTTCGCGAGCTTCTCGAGAACGGGTGAGAGCTGCTTGCACGGTTCGCACCAGGTCGCCCACAGGTCGACGATCACGGGCACCTGCATCGACCGCTGCAGCACCTCGGTCTCGAACGTCGCTTCGGTGACGTCCACGATCGGGGCGATGGCACCGGGTGCGGCGCCGTCGCCACCGGACGGAGGCGGAGGCGGCGGCGCGGAGGCCCTCTCCTTGAGCGGTGAGAGATCCACCGCGCCGGACATCGCCGCGGCGACGGCGGCAGAACGTGCTGGACGGGAACCGGGTCGAGTCACGTCCACCATTTTGTCACGAGTGGTCCGAATCGTGCTGCGCGGACCGGGGGACGTCGCCGTGAGGTCAGACGGTCGCGGTGGCGTCCTCGCGGGTGGCGGGAGCGGACAGCTCTCCGAGGCGACCGGTGCGCACGGCCCAGCGCTCGAAGACGATCGTGCCGAACGGGGGCACGCTCGAGACGAGGGCGAGGAAGGTCGTCTTGAGATCCCACTTCAACGACCACGCCGTGAGGAGCGCGATGAGCACGAACGGGATGAAGCCGGCCACGCCGTGCACCATGCCCGGGATCGCGATGGCCTCTTCGTAGCCGAGCACCCACTTGAAGAACATGGCGATCAGGAGGGCGAGCCAGGTCACCGCTTCCCAGATCGCGATCAGCCGGAATCGTTTCGCGGGCGTGGACACGTCGAGGATGTTGGTCATGCGGCCATTGTGCCGAAAGGCCTACGACAAGCCGTAGTTCAGTGAGAGACATCACGGCCCCGGCATGCTTGCGCCGGGGCCGTGATCATGCTTTAGAGAAAGGGGTCAGTTCTCGGGCACCCGCACGATGAGCGCGTCGCCCTGGCCGCCACCACCGCACAG
Organism: Rhodococcus sp. DMU2021; assembly: GCF_019641445.1. Lineage (NCBI taxonomy): Bacteria > Bacillati > Actinomycetota > Actinomycetes > Mycobacteriales > Nocardiaceae > Rhodococcus > Rhodococcus sp. DMU2021. The sequence continues at coordinate 10,160 of NZ_JAIFKB010000001.1, read as the reverse complement.
GGCGGCAGCGCCGACACCGCCGCCGCGGCGCTTCAGCTCGAGCGCCAGGTGCAGCACGATGCGCGCGCCCGACATGCCGAGCGGGTGGCCGAGCGCGATCGCACCGCCGTTGACGTTCACCTTCGCGGGATCGATGCCCAGCTCACGGGCTGAGACGATGCCGACGGCGGCGAACGCCTCGTTGATCTCGATCAGGTCGAGGTCCTTCGGGTCGACGCCCTCACGCTCGCAGGCCTTGGCGATCGCCCGTGCCGGCTGCGACTGCAGGGTCGAGTCCGGTCCGGCGACGACGCCGTGGCGGCCGATCTCGGCGATCCAGCTCAGCCCGAGCTCGGTGGCCTTGGCCTTGCTCATCACGACGACCGCGGCGGCACCGTCGGAGATCTGCGAGGCCGAACCGGCGGTGACGGTGCCGTCCTTCGAGAAGGCCGGACGCAGCGAGCCGAGCGACTCGGTGGTGGTCTCCGGGCGGATGCCCTCGTCGGCGGCGAAGACGATCGGGTCGCCCTTGCGCTGCTTGATCGACACCGGCACGACCTCGTCCTCGAACAGGCCGTCCTTCCAGGCGCGGGCGGCCCTCTGATGCGAGGCGGCGGCGAAGGCGTCCTGCTCCTCGCGGGAGACGAAGCGGTCGCCGGAGTTGGCCGACTCGGTGAGGTTGCCCATCGCCTGGTCGGTGAAGATGTCGTGCAGGCCGTCGTAGGCCATGTGGTCGCGCAGGGTCACGTCGCCGTACTTGAAGCCGGCGCGGGACTTCTCGAGCATGTGCGGGGCCTGGCTCATCGACTCCTGGCCGCCGGCGACGACGACGTCGAACTCGCCCGCGCGGATCAGCTGGTCGGCCATCGCGATCGCGTTGATGCCCGACAGACACACCTTGTTGATGGTCAGCGCCGGGACGTCCATCGGGATGCCGGCGGCGACGGCCGCCTGACGGGCCGGGATCTGGCCGGCGCCGGCGGTGAGCACCTGGCCCATGATGACGTATTCGACCTGCTCAGGAGCCACACCGGCGCGCTCGAGCGCACCGGAGATCGCCACGCCACCGAGATCCGATCCGGAGAAATCCTTGAGCGAGCCCTGAAGACGCCCCATGGGCGTACGGGCTCCGGCGACGATGACAGAACTGCTCACGGGACATTCCTCCGAAAGATCGGCATGTGATCGGAAAACTCCACTCGGATATTCACCTGAATCCCGATAGGAGTGCACTCAACGGTACCGCTACCGTCTAGAGCATGACCGAGACCTCTCCCACATCCGCTCCGGCGGCGTCCGTTCTCGCTTCCGGACTCGTCACCGCCATCGATCACGTCGGCATCGCAGTGCCCGACCTCGATGCCGCTCTCACCTGGTACGCCGAGAACCTCGGTCTCGTGTCCACCCACGAGGAAGTCAACGAGGAGCAGGGCGTGCGCGAGGCGATGCTGGCCGTTCCGGGGACCTTCGAAGGGTCCACCATGATCCAGCTGCTCGCCCCGCTGAACGAGAAATCCACGATCGCGAAGTTCATCGACCGCAATGGCCCGGGTCTGCAGCAGCTTGCCTACCGCGTCTCCGACATCGATGCCGTCTCCACTGCGCTTCGTGAGCGCGGCGTCCGCTTGCTGTACGACGCACCCCGTCGCGGCACCGCCGATTCGCGCATCAACTTCTTGCATCCGAAGGACGCGGGCGGCGTCCTCGTCGAGCTCGTCGAGCCGGCTGCACATCCCGCTCACTGACGGCCGTTCCGGTGCGCTCCCGAAGACGGATGGGGCGGGAGCGCATCCGGGTCGTACCCGCAGGGACCGGGTAGATTGTCTCCATGGTCTTCGATCGTGATCGCGCACCCAGCCACCTGCCGTTCTCCATCGTGCGGAAGGGATTCGACCGCGACGAGGTGACCAACTACTTCGCCCGGTTCGAGGCCGAGCTGCGCGTGACTGCCACCGACCGCGACGCCGCCGCCGCGCAGGCCCGCGATCTGGCCCGTCAGCTCGAGAACGCCCGCAACGAGATCGACGAACTCCGCAAGGACGTCGACCGTCTGTCGGTGCCGCCCACCACCGCCGAGGGCATGAGCGACCGCATCTCCCGGATGCTGCGTCTCGCCTCCGACGAGGCCTCCGAGCTGCGGGCCCGCGCCGAGGCCGACGCCGCCGAGATGATCTCGCTGGCGGAGCAGGAGGGCATCCGCCTCCGGGGCGACTACGAGAAGAAGCTCGCCGAACTCGAGGACACCCGCGTCGCCTTCGCGGCCGAGCACGAGCGGACGATGACTGCGGCCCGCGCCGAGGCCGAGCGGATCGTGGCTGCTGCCCGCGCGGAGGCCGAGCGACTCGACGCCGAGGCCGAGGCCAAGCGCGAGCAGGTGCAGCAGGACTTCGAGATCACGATGTCCGAGCGTCGCACGAAGCTGCTCGGAGCCCTCGACGAACTCGAACGGACGAGTAAGGCCGAAGCCGAGCGCCGCATCGAGGAAGCCACGCAGGAAGCCGAACGACGGCTCGCCCGCGCCACCGAACAGTCCGAGCGGAAGGTTGCCAACGCGCGCGACCTCACCGAGGAGCTCCGCGTGCTGCGCGGACGCATCCTCGGCCAGCTCGACGCCGTTCGCGAGCAGCTCGACGACGTCCCCACGCTGCTCGCGGGCATCAACCGCGAGGGCGAACTGCTCGACCGGGAGATCTCCCTCGACGAGCCCCGCACGACCGTCCTCGGCACGGCGCGCGACAAGCAGGGCAGCGACAAGCAGGGCAGCGACAAGCAGGGCTCGGACGACGAGAGCCCGACGGAGCCGGCATCCACCGAGGCCGACGCGAAGGCGGACAAGACCACGCCGCTGCCGCAGACCGACAAGACCACGCCCATGCCGCAGGCCGACCGGACGGTGCGGATCCCGAAGAGCGATGCCCCCGGCTCGGCCTCCGGCCCGAACTCGGCCGCGCAGCCGAACAGCGGCGCACAGGGATCCCAGTCCACTCCACGCACGCCGAACGCCTCGGCACCGCATCGCTCACCCTCGGTCGGTTCCGGTGTGCAGGGCCGCTCCCCCGCCGTGGCCAGCAAGGTCCGCAATTGACCGTCGCCGACCCTCGGGCTTGACCTTCGAGTCGGTCGAAGCTCCATGATGGGCCGGTGACCGACCCGGAGATGATGTCGATCGGCGTGTTCGCCGAACTCGTCGGACTGACCGCGAGCGCCTTGCGGTTCTACGACGACGCCGGCCTGCTGCGTCCCGGGCAGGTCGATCCGTCGACGGGATACCGGTTCTATACCCGCTCCCAGGTCCCGTGTGCGTGCCGGTTGCGGCAGTTGCGGGAGATCGGGATGCCGCTGCCCGCCATCGGTGAGTTCTTCGCCGCCGACACGGACGAGGCCGCGCGACTGCTCGACGACCACGTCACCGGGATGACCACGGAGGCCGAGCGGCTCCGACGGGCGGCCGCGACCCTCGCGGCGTCCCTGCGCGCCGAATCGCGCCGCGTGATCTGCACGGTGCCGGGACCCGTCCTCGCCAGCGCCGTCGATCAGGTCTCCGCCGCCACCGGTCACGACCCCGATATCCCGGTACTGAACGGCGTGCACAGGGAAACCGGATCCGGCTGCGTGAGGCTGACCGCCACAGACCGGTACCGGCTCGCCACCCGGACGCTCGCGCCCACCGATCCGACCTGCACGACGACCCCGCCGAGTCCCTGGTCTGGAATGTCCGCGCCCTCGACGCTGCCGATGCCCTCACCGACGAGCGCGCACAGCGACACCACGACACCCTCCGGGTCGCAGGCTTCTATCCGAGCCTGTACCTGAACCTGGCCGACGACTTCCGACGACTCGGATCGCTCCGGGCGGCCGCGGAACATCTCGACCGCGCGCAGGACCACCTGTCCGCACTCCCCGACGATCCCTACGGCAACACCATCCGCACGGCCGTCCACGAGGTGCGTCGGGCGATCACCGACCGCGATACGGCGCCGCGAGCGTCTGCGCCGGGCACGGCCCGCTGACGGGTCCACTCCGACCGGCTTGCAGCGACCGGTCCGTGGTGGCTAGGACCAGCGTCGGGTCGGTCGGCGGGTCCCGCGACCCGCCCAGCATCCGCTGTGCCAGTGCCGCCGGTCCTCCGCACCGCCGAGCGCATCGGTCGGCCACGCGACGACATGGGGTGTTCCCGGCGCGATCTCGTGATCGCATCCCGGGCACCGGTACGGCTTGGTGGCACGCGAACCCGGCACGGTGCGCACGGTGAAACGCTCACCTTCGGCCCCCGCGGGACCGCTCTCGGTGCGCACCGTCGCCCCGAAGTAGGTCGGGGATTCTTCGGCCGCCCCGCCGCGCTTGCGGCCGGTGCGGGATCTGTTGCGGCGCGGCACGATCAGAACAATCTGAACTCGGTGCTCTCGGTGCCCCGCAGCGCCTCGTAGTCGAGCACGAGGCAGCGGATGCCGCGGTCCGTGGCCAGTGTCCGCGCCTGCGGCTTGATCTGCTGGGCCGCGAACACGCCACTGACGGGCGCGAGCAGCGGATCCCGGTTGAGCAGTTCGAGATAACGGGTGAGCTGCTCCACCCCGTCGATCTCGCCGCGGCGCTTCACCTCCACGGCGACGGTCGCTCCGTCGGCATCACGGCACAACAAGTCCACGGGGCCGATCGCCGTGGGGTATTCGCGCCGGATCAGGGTGAAGCCCGTCCCGAGGGTCTCGACGTGCTCGGCGAGAAGTTCCTGCAGGTGAGCCTCGACACCGTCCTTGATCAGACCGGGGTCGACACCGAGTTCGTGGCTCGAATCGTGGTCGATCTCTTCGAGAGTGATGCGCAGCTGCTCGCCTGCCTTGTTGGTGACCACCCACAGGGCCTCGGCGTCCTCGACGGACTCCTCCTCGAGCCAGCAGGGTGGGCTCATCCAGTTCAGGGGCTTGTAGGCACGGTCGTCGGCGTGGACACTCACCGAACCGTCGGATTTGACGAGGAGGAGACGTCGGGCCGTCGGCAGATGAGCCGTCAGGCGTCCGATGTAGTCCACACGGCAACGGGCAATCACAAGACGCACACAGCCACCCTAGAGGATCCACTCGACTAGTCTCGAACGACCATGCCCGCACGCAGTCACCGCACGGCCCCGCTCGGATCGGCCATCCTGGGAGAGCCTGCCGAACCGATCCGACGGCAACGCATCAGGATCCAGACCCTGTTGACGTTCTCCCTGATCGGTACGCATCTCGTCGGTGCCCTGATCGTGGCCGCTCTCATCAACGTCGTGATCCCGGGCCCGTCCGTACTGACCTCCGACTTCCTCGTCATCACCGCGATCCTCGCTCCTGTCTACGTGGTCTCGGCCGTCGTGGTCGGATCGGTGCTCGGTACCCGGGCGACCCTCCGCAGGCTGCGGTGGGCGCTGGAGAACCGGCCGCCCACCCCGCAGGAACAGCGGATCGCGTTGCGGATGCCCTGGCGTACCACCCTCCAGCAGGGAGCACTGTGGTTCATCGGGTTGATCCTGTTCACCGTCGGGTTCGGGGTCATCGACCCGCAGACGATCCCGAAGGTCGCGCTGACCATCACCCTGGCCGGTGTCACGGTGTGCGGATTCGCGTACATGTTCACCGATTTCGCGCTGCGCCCCATCGCGGCGCGCGCACTCGAGGTCGGGACGCCTCGTCGCCCGCGCCTGGCCGGCACCACCGGACGCGTGATGCTCGCGTGGGCCCTGGGCAGCGCGGTGCCCGTTGTCGGTCTGCTGTTCATCGCGGTGTTCAGCTTCATCCGTCCCGTCACATCGACGCGCCTGGCGATCACGATCCTCGCCATCGGCGGACTCGGTCTGCTCACCGGCTCGCTGCTGATGTTCCTCACGATCCGGTCGACGATCGCGCCGATCGAATCGGTGCGCGCCGGGATGCAGCGCATCGCGTCGGGCGATTTCGATACCGCGGTCGTCGTCTACGACGGAACCGAATTGGGGCAGCTGCAGACGGGGTTCAACCGGATGGCCGAAGGCCTGCGCGAACGCGAGAAACTGCGCGACGTGTTCGGCCGCCATGTCGGACGGGAGGTCGCGGCTGCGGCGCTGGCCAATCCCGGTGTCCTCGGCGGTGAAGAACGGGACGTCGCGGTGTTGTTCGTCGACATCGTCGGGTCCACCGCGTTGGCCGCGAGTCGCCCGCCGTCCGAGGTGGTGGCGCTGCTCAACCGCTTCTTCGCGGTCGTCGTCGAAGAGGTCCACGCGGCCGAAGGATTCGTCAACAAGTTCGAGGGCGACGCGGCGCTCGCGATCTTCGGCGCGCCGGTCGCCCTCGACAACGCCGCCGGCTCCGCGCTCGGCGCCGCGAGAAGGATGGCGCGACGCCTCGCCGACGAAGTGCCGGAGTGTCGCGCGGGCATCGGGGTCACGGCAGGTCGCGCGGTCGCCGGGAACATCGGCGCGCAGGAACGCTTCGAGTACACCGTGATCGGCGATCCGGTCAACGAAGCAGCGAGGCTGTCGGATCTCGCGAAGACCGTTCCGGGTTACGTCGCGGCGTCGGCCCGCACCGTGCAGCTCGCCCCCGAGGACGAACGCGCACGGTGGGAACTGGGTGAGGAGATCACCCTGCGCGGTCGTTCCGAGCCGACGCGCCTGGCGATTCCGCGCGCGGACTGACGGCCGGCCTCACTCCCCCGCCAGCACCGCGTCGAGGAACTTGCGGGTGCGTTCCTCCCGGGGGCTGGTGAAGATGCGCTCGGGCGGCCCCTCCTCCACGATGCGACCCCGATCGAACATCAGCACACGATCGGAGACGTCGCGGGCGAAGTGCATCTCGTGCGTCACGATCAGCATCGTGATGTCGGTCGTCTCGGCGATCCTCCGCAGCACGTCCAGCACATCGGCGACGAGTTCGGGGTCGAGGGCCGAGGTCACCTCGTCGAGCAGCAGGATCTCCGGATCCATCGCGAGGGCACGGGCGATCGCGACCCGCTGCTGCTGACCACCCGACAGTTGTGTGGGGTGAGCGGTCTCCTTGTCGGACAGACCGACCATCGCGAGCAGCTCCCGCGCACGGTCGCGTGCCTCGGCCTTACTGCGACCGAGGACGTGGACCGGAGCCTCGGTGAGGTTCTCCATCACGTTCATGTTGGGGAAGAGGTTGAACTGCTGGAAGACCATGCCGATGCTTCGGCGCATCGTCCTCAGGTAGCGCTCGGAGGCCGGGACGAGACGCGTCCCCTTGCGTTCGTGGCTGAGTGGTTCGCCCTTGACCCACACCACACCGTCGTCGATCTTCTCGAGGGTCATGAGCAGGCGCAGGATGGTCGTCTTGCCCGAACCGCTCGGACCGATCAACGTGACCCGTTCCCCCGGGGCGACGGTGAAGTCCAAGTGGTCGAGTACTACGTGGTCGCCGAATCTCTTGACCACGGAGTCGAAACGGATCATGGATCCATCGGAGCTGGCGGCGGGAAGCGAGTCGCCGTCGGCACCGGCTTCCTTGTGCATCTCAATAGGCAAGGCGACGCTCCAATCGGCGGACGAGCAACGACGTCGGGTAGCTGGCGATGAGGAAGATCAGGCCGGCCAGCGTGAGCGGCTCGAGGTACTGAAAGTTGCGCGCACCGAACTGCTGGGCTGCGGTCACCATCTCCACGACGGAGATCGTGAACAGGAACGGGGTGTCCTTGAACAGCGACACCGCGTAGTTGCCCAGCGCGGGCACGACACGGCGCACGGCCTGCGGCAGGATCACCGCACGCCACGTACGCATCGGCGACAACGACAGGGCGCGGCACGCCTCCCATTGTCCTTTCGGCACGGCGTCGATGCCCGCCCGGTACACCTCGGCCATGTAGGTCGAGTAGTGGATCCCCAGTACCGCGATGCCGATCTGCAGCGCACTGAACTGCGGGAGCAGGTAGTAGACGAACAGGAGCTGCACCACGAGTGGTGTGAGCCGGATGAACTGGACGACGGCGGACAGCGCCGTCGCGAGCACCTTCGGCAACGAGCGGCGGGCGACGGCCACGACCAGCCCCAGCACCGCGGCGACCACGAATCCGAGGACCGTGGCCAGCAGGGTGATCCGGAATCCTTCGAGCAGTACCGGAAGCGCGTCGGCCGCGCGTTGCCAACTCCAGTCGACGGTCATGAGCGTGCCCCCACCGGCTGATCGAAGACCGGGGCGAGCCCGAAGATCTCACGGAGCGTCGGACCGGTCCCGAGTCGGCTCTTCGCACGCACCTCGAGCGCATTCATCAGCAGCGTCAGCAGATAGCCGAGCACGAAGTACAGCACCAACCCCACACCGAACGCGAAGATGGTGTCGCCACTGCCTCTACGGAGCTGCTCGATCTGGAACGTGAGGTCCTGCAGGAGGATGTAACTCGCCAGTGCTGTTCCCTTGAGCAGCTGGATGAGCAGATTGGTCAACGGCGGGATCATCTCAGCCCAGGCCTGCGGGAAGACCACCCGTCGCATGCGTTGCCAGTAGCCGAAATTCAGCGCTGTCGCCGCCTCGATTTGCGGCTTCGGCACCGAGGCGATCGCACCGCGCACCACCTCCGCTCCGTAGGCGCCGTAGTTGAGCGACAGCGCGAGGATCCCGCACACGATCGATTCGAGCCGGAACCCGAATAACGGCAGAACATAGAAGAACCAGAACAGCTGCACGAGAAGCGAAGTGCCGCGGAAGAACTCGATGAACACTCTCGCGCTGCCACGCAGGACGAGGTTCTTCGCGCCTGCCGCCAGTCCGAGGGCCACTGCGAGCAGGAACGCGAAGACCGCACTCCCCAGGGTCAATTTGACGGTGACGAGCAGACCGTCGAACAGTTGGGGGAAGGAGTTCCATAGCAGTTCGATCTTCGAACCGAAATCCATTACGACGCAGCCGAGATCAGGAAACGCCCTCGCAGAGCATCTCGGTCGTCAGCCCCGGATCGGGCATCTCGGCCTCCGTGAACCCGAAGTCGCCGACGATCGAAAGGTACTTCTGCGGGTCGGACGTGATCTTCGCCAGTTCCTCGTTGTAGGCGTCGCGCAGTTCGGTGTCCTCCTTGCGGAAGACCGTCCCGCCGGCGCCCACCTGAGGTACCCCGTCGATCTCCGCGACGAACGACTCGGTGACGTCGACGGGCGCACCCTCGTTGTTCTGCTTCATCCAGTTCAAGGAGATACCCGTCAGGGCGAAGACGTCGGCGCGTCCGTTGACGACGGCATCCATCCCGTCCTGGGGAGACGCCACCTGCATCGCGTCGATGCCGAGGGCGGACGCGTAGTCGGCTTCGATCGCGCCGGTCATGACGGCCATCCGGACGCCGCTCTCGGCGATCGACTGCATGTCGGCGAGTTGTTCCGGGTTGCCCTGCGGGACCATGAGTGCGGTGGTGTAGTTGAACTCCGGCTCGCTGAACAGTGCCTGTTCGCAACGCTGCGGGAGGATCGACATGCCGGCGCTGACCACGTCGAATCGTCCGGCCTGCAGGCCGGGAATGAGCGCACCGAAGTCGGTGGCCACACCTTCGACGTTGTCGATGCCGAGGTTCTTGAAGATCTCGCGGTGCAGAGCGACGGTGGCGCCGGTGAGTTCGCCGTCCTGCATGAAGCTGTAGGGTGCCTCGCCGGCGAACCCGACGGTGACGGTGCCTTCCTGCTGGAGCCGTTCGAGGGTCGAGCCCTCGGTGTCGGTGTCGACGCTCGTACATCCTGTGATGGCCGCGCCGATGAGTCCCAGTCCCGCGATCACCGCCGTGAACTTGCCGGCGGTACCCGTAGTCGATCGATTCGTCATCGTCTCGCCCCTCCTCGTCGTCGACGAGAACGCCCCCGACAGGCGCTCACACGCCGAACCCACACGAACCGTGCGATCGTGCATGAGCGGACGTTACCGACATAAGTAGGCATAGCCTGGAACAGGGCGTGTTTGTTACGAGGTCGTGATCGGCCGGGCGCCGGCGATGGAAAAGGGGCGCACCGTACCCGAGAACCGTTCGGAGCGTGAGTACTTTCCCGTGAGATGGGATCATCCGACGGTCCGGAGAGAGCCCGGAGAACACGAAAGGGGACCCACAGTGTGGGTCCCCTTTCGGAACGGGTGTTCGGCGGTGTCCTACTCTCCCACACCCTGTCGAGTGCAGTACCATCGGCGCAGACAGGCTTAGCTTCCGGGTTCGGAATGGGACCGGGCGTTTCCCTGTCGCTATGGCCG